>JANOKD010000040.1:0-52528 GCA_031419075.1 Lysobacterales bacterium | reverse complement strand
GTGATCCGCAGGCACGTAGTCCTCAAGCTTGCGCATGATGAACAGGGACTCGGTGAAGTGATCTGCGCCGCGCATCGGGGTTGCCTGTCGAAATCAGAACTTCATTTTACTGCTGGGCTAGGTATTTCAGCAGCCTGCTAGACGATACGAGGTTTGCCCGACCTTGACGGTCAGAGACTGCCTGCTATTGCTGGAGCATGGATCGATTGACCAGCGCCAAACGCCGCACGAGGCTTGTTGAGCTCCACGAGCAAGGACTCGATGGAGGAGAGATCGGTCGCGCCCTTGGCATCACGCGCCAGCGCGTGCATCAGCTTCGTAACTACCTTGGCTTGGCGGTAGCCGATACGGTTCCTGAAAGGCGACGGACCGTAGCGAGCATGATCGCAGCAGGGCGTCACCCGCGTGAGATTGTCGCTCAGGTGAAGTGCAGCCGCGATCTCCTCTACCGCGATGCAGAGGCGCTGGGGCTAGTCGAACAACTCCGTGCCAATCGTAAATCTGGACCTGCCGGGGCTTAGCACGTCGAATACCCGGTCAGGGCTGTGGGAGCCCCAATGCCGGGAACTCAATCAGCGGCGGCACTGGCTGACCCTGATGCTAGCAACGACTATGGTCCAGTTGTTCGCTACACATCCTCGCACCAGACATCTGGTGGTGAGCGTTCGGGGTGGCCCCTGAAACTCGGTGTCGGCACCGATGGCTATGCGGGACACTCTCGCTTCGCCCAGCCCGACGCAAGTCCCATGGACTGCTCCACGGCGCTGACGCTCCATGTCGAGCCGCTAACCGTGCAATGAATTTTGCACGAGCGCTAGTCTCGTCTTGCAGCTAGCTCAGTTTCGCCCCTGCTCGCTGGCCTGACGGCACTCGCTACGGGTGCTGCCTGTCTTATGGGCTGCGCTTGTCGTCGAACCCGCGCAATCTGCGCTAACGACAACGAGAAGCACATGAGCAAGAAATCCTCCACTCCGACCGCCGAGCCGACTCGCCTCGATGCCTTCACCGTCCGCGAGTATGAAGTGAACGGTGACAAGAAGAGCGACTGGACCAAGGTTGGTGTTGCGTGGCCGCATCAGGATGGCAAGGGCTTCCGCCTAGTGCTGACCGCGGTTCCCCTGGATGGCATCGTGATTCTCCGCCAACACGAGCCCAAGGCCGACTGACCGACAAGCTGCCGGGGCGCGAGGCCCCGGCAGGTTTGGGAGAACGACATGCTCAACTGGCGATACCATTTCAATGCAGCCCTGCTGGCGCGCTTCGTCATCTCGATCGATGACGCGGGGCTGGATGACATCGAACTTGACTCATGGGAACGGGACTACCCGGAAGATCCTGCCGCGGCGGCCCAGGCTTTCGGCAATGAGCACGACCTCACCGATGTCAAGGAATGCCGCTACTGGGAATGCTCTTAGCGGTGAAGCGCCTTGCGGAACGCTGCGAGGCGCTGCGCCATCGCTTCATCCTCATCCACAAGTTTGAAGTTCTTGGCAAACTCGGGTTTCTCGGCTTCCCTGCGGGCATAGCCTTGTAGCTCAACCCAACCGGATGCTATCGCTAGCGGCAGGCCAAACACCAAGAACATCGGTTGGTTAGTGAGGTAGGCGAACAGCGAGGCAGCGGCTGCTATGCATAACGCGCTGATGGGCAGGTTCATTGTGCACGCTCGAGTGTCGAGGCAATCGCGCTCTCGGATTTTTCGATGTGATTGAAGGCTCGTTCTGACACTTCGTTCAGTCCGAACAGTCCGGTGATGATTAATCCAATAGTGAAGAGAGTTTTGAGTCTCATGGATGCTCCTAGTGGGGGAATACAGATCGGGCGATCAGATAGATCGCGGGGATGCCCGTCAGGAAGACAGCCGTCTTGTCGCAGATCCACTGACCAAGGTCATGGGCAACGCCAGCGATTCCATGCAGGCGCTTTATAGGTGCGCTCGATTGCTCAACGATGGATTGGATCTGCTTGAACACTTTGTCTCCTGCTGCTAGCAACTGCTAGCAGTTACTGACAGGGAAACAGTAAAACCGCGTGCGTCAAGGTCTTGATGATCGCTCGCAAGTCATGCGTCTTGCTCGCGCAAAGAGCAAGCGCAACGGCATGCCGAAGTTTCGGCTCCATCCGTCAAGCGTCAGTCAGGACCCGTGTAGTCGCGCGCCGATAAAAGTCGGCGCACTCCGGCCCGCGCCAGCCCTTCCTTACCGATGCAGCAGCATCGGTTTCCCTTGACGGCGCCTCACCTCCGGCTCTGGGTTCCGCACGGACGCGGAAGTTATCCGCGCCCTACATCGGAGGGCGCAAAACCACTGCTAGCACGAGCTAGCAATACACGGAGCAAGCCATGTTCGACGTAATTTATTCCTATACCCGCCGCGAAGCCATTGCTGATGGCGTTCTAGTGGAAGTTCCTGCAAGCCTGGCTGCCGAGGCCGGCTTTCGCTGCCATGTTGTCCTGACTGCTGCGGCGTGGGCCGATTGCGTCGAGTGGCTTGAAGAAGACACCAAGCGCAAGGACATTCCGCAAGATATCAATGGCAGGTTGTGGGACGTCTTGTGGATGGCGCGGTGCGCAGCGGTCGCTAATCCCACCGCCTATCAAACTCAGTTCGGTGTTTATCGGGTCGATCGGTATGAAACCAGCAATTCCGCCACCCAAGCTCATTTGGTGTTGCACATCGGCCCCGGCGACGAGGGCGAGCCAGTGGCCACGATCATGGAAGTCGGCGAGGACTGACGTTGACCCATGAAGCTTCGGGCCTAGCCTGAAATAGAACCTGCTAGCAGTTGCTAGCAATCGACAGCCGAAGATAGAGGACAGTATGGAACTTTCAATCTGGATCCCAAAAGGTGGCACGGGCAAAACCATGACCGCACTGACGTTGGCTGCTGGACTGGCTCACCGCGGCCGGCGCGTATTGGTCGTGGATCAGGACCCGCAGTCTGGAAGCCTTGTGTGGGCAAAGCGGGCAGGAGATCGAGGCTTGGAAACCTCTTTCGTAGTGGCCGCAGCTCGCTCCAAGGGCTTTGACGACATCATTTACGACCATGCCCCGGTGCCGCCCGAGACGGGCCTGCCGGGCAGATTAGTGGTGATGCCAGTGCTGCTGGACGCGACTACCTACCCACTCTACCGGCGGGGTAGGGCAATGCTTGAAGGCCTGAGCTTGCCTCATCTGGCCATCCCCACCCGCGTTCGCACCGATCGGGCAGAGCAACGCGTTCTGATTGAACAGGTGTTCAAGTCCAGTCCTGTGTATCGAGATCGGGCTTGCTATCCGAAAGCGTATGGCCGAGGACAGACGGTTTACTCCGAGGATCTTGGGATGCCACACGCCATGCAGGCCAGAACCGAAGCAGAGACAGTGCTGGAGCTGGTGCTTGCGCGCTACATGGAACTTGAAGCACCACAACTGAGGATCGTGGCATGAAAAGTAAAGCAGAAGAATGGATGCGGGACGATGCGGCTGATGCCGCAGCCACGATGGCATTCCCCACCAGCAAACCAAGCAAGTCATGCTTTCGGCTAACCAAACAGAAGGGGGAGGCAGCCGTGCAGGTGTTCGCGAAGACCCGTGGTCCTACAGAGGTTGTATTTGTTCGCATGCCGCGGCAAACGGCGAAGCGATTGAAGGCCATGGCCAAAGGTGGTCACTCGGTCGCGGTGGCAGCGATCGTGGAGCAAGCGTTGGATGAATTGGAGCGCGATGGTCAACAATTGATCGTCGAGCAAGCCTGAAAAAAGTTTCGTCCAAACTCTTGACGAAATCTCATTTGGCCTTTGGATGGGGTGTAGGCAGTGATGCCGAACATCCCCAAATCAGGAGCCAACCATGCAACCACAAACCATTTCCGATCGCTACAACCAAGAGCGCAATCGCCTACTCACCCTGCGCATGCATGCGGAGATCAGGCGGCACGGTGCGCCCAAGCCGGTGTCTAGCGCGCTCACACATGACAACGCTCTCATTGTCGTGGCTGATCGCTTGCTGACCATCGATGGCGATGCCAAGAGACATGCGCTCTCAGTTCGCCGCGCCCGCCGTCAACACACGCCGTTGCACGATGCCATAATTCGGGGCGATCTTACTGCTGTTGTGGCTTGCACCACTGAGGAAAACGTCGATCTTGCTACCGTAAATGGGCTCACGCCGCTGCACCTTGCGGTGGCCGACCTTGGCATGGCGCAGAAGCGCAACGAATACAAGGCTCAATGCTCGTTGGTCCAGCAGCAGATTGTTGACTTCCTGATTTCAAAAGGAGCGCCAGTGGGTGTGTGGGACTCGATGGCGAGGCTGCCAGCTGCCTGCATCGACGGGGGAAAGCTGCCAAAATCCCTAGTCGATGCAATGGATAGAGTGCGTGCCCGCACCGCTTATAAGAAGGAATTTGTAGGTGTGAGCGAGGAGAAGGAGAGCCGGACCGAGTTCAATGTCTTCTTCACCGAAGACGATCACAATGGTGATGCGATCTCACGTCGAGGACAGCGTGGAAATAAGACTGGCAGGGGTGGTAATCCGCAGGGGATCACCAGAATCGCAGGAACCAAGTTCAACCCAGCGGAACTTGCCGTCAACTGTGCCGAGTGAGCCAGTCCCGATTGACCTTCCTTTTCCTCTCTACCAGAAAATCATCATCAGCCGTCCGGTGCCGAGCCAGCCAGTCGTGGTCGATTGGTTGGCCTGTCTTCAATGCAATCAGACCAGCCAGATGCCGGCGCTCGCACGGATCCATCGGGCGCTCATGGCGCGGTGGGCGTTTGGCGGGGTGAACCCAAGTAAGCTTTTCCCGCCGACGGTGAATGTCATCGACAGACGTGAATGTCTCATGCCAGCGGCTTAGCGAGTCATCGGATGGGGTGAGATCAAGGTAATCCGGTCCAAGGTCCATGCGTTGGATCCAAGCGTTCCGTTCGATCAAATGCCATACGAGAGGGTGGAAATTCGATGCTGGAACGGAGAATATCCCACCCTCTCGGGTAGCAGGGAATGCGTTGAAGTGGCGTAGCTGAACGACGATTTCGGATGGGACGTGATCCTTAGGGCCAAAGCCGATCAGTCCCATTTCATTGGTCAGTGCTGCGCGGATGGTGAAGCGCGGATGAGCCCAACGCTCGCGTAGCTTGACTAGGACATACGGCTTCGTTCGGGCTGTTTCGCGTGATTGCAGAAGGTGGTTTCTACAGCTTTCCATCACCTTCATGCGGTGGGCGGCGAGAATGTCTTTGGCCACATTATCAGAGGCCAGCGCGCAGGCCAGCCAGTCCTGATTGTTCTTCCGCTTCTTGCACCCGAGACACGACGCGACCAAGTTCAAATGCTCGTGTGGTCCGCCGAGTTGTTGCGGAATGAGGTGATCGATGCGCAGTTGTTCCGCGTCATCCGCTCCTGTTTGGGGCGCACCGCTCACCAAACTACAGCCGCAGAACAGACACGAAGGGTTCTCCAACACGATTGCCTTGTGACGCCAAGACTCGGTCTTCTTACCAGTTGGCGACCTGCGATCTTGGGCAAGAGCGGCATTGAACCTGGCTAAGAGAATGTCGTTCATAGACTGGTTCTTGCTGGGAGTGCTGGCAAAAAAATATTCATTCCGTTTTGGTCATTGATTGCCACGAATGCATGCGAGATGAGTTCGCTTCTGGTGGTATCCGGTCTGAATTTCTGCGGCTTGTTCAATTTGTTGTCCATGCTGTGATCCATGTTGATCGTCTCAACTCATCAAAGCAGGGGAACTTTCTGCGTCAACTTCTATGTCACTGATCGCGGTAGCAAGATCAAGAACTGACGAAACTCTTCTGCCTGCAAGTCCAAGTTCTGATGCCTTGGCCAATCTCCGACAAAAGAGTTTCTTTTACACACCAACCGCACCTTCGGTGATATCGGCTGGTGTGCGAAAGCGAGGCGAAAATCCAACAACGTCAAGAGCTTGGCGGCGATATCAAGCGTGATATCGCTGTTGACCTAAAAAGCAGCCTTGCGGCCTTATGCATAGCTAGTTTGACGACGATATCGGCCTACGTTGACACAGGCAGCAGCAGTCTTAGTTGTGGAGTCATGAGACAGCGACTTCTACGCTTCACCGAATACGACGATGCGCGACTTCAAGCCCGTGCTGATGCGGCTGGCATCAGCCCGCAGCGCATAGCTCGGGAGATCGTCCTGCGAGAACTCAACGGCATCGACTCCGCGACAGTTGTGCGTGAGGAGTTGGAGCGGGAGCTTGCCTTTATGCGCTCAGAGAACGAGCGTTTCCAAGAACAGCTTCTCGAAATCGTTGTCGCACTTCGCGACTCCCTACGCAACTCCCAGACTGAACTCCTCAATGGCTTCCGCGAAGCCATCGCCGGGAAGTCCAGTGGCCAGTCCGGGTTGTTGAAGCAACTGCACGGCCACCGAACCTAACCCACTCAGGAGATCAATCATGAATAAATCTATCACCCTCGCTGTCGCACTTTCCGTCGCTGTAACTGGATGCGCAACTACCGGCACGATGCTGCCAGGCGGAACTCGGCCCGCGGACAAGGCCACTGTGCCGAGCGAGCAGAAGCAAGATGCTCGCCGTTCTGCAGTTAAGGCCGGTGCGAAAGGCTGCGCAACCGGTGCAGCTATGGGGATCCTCGGGGGCCTGCTAGGCGGCGGCTTCAACGCCAAGACCGTTCTCGCTGGTTGTGTCGTGGCCGGAGCCACCACCGGCCTACTGGAATATCAGAACCAGCTTGCCGACTTCCGCGCTTTGAAGGGCAAGGTCTCAGTGGGCGCTGTCACTACCGTCAAGGAAAAGGACGCCGTGGTTGATGGCAAAGCAACCAAGGTTGCCGATAACCTGACGCTTAACCTAGATGCCAAGAAGGTCGCAGCACGCAGCCCCGACATCGAGACGGTCATTGATGAGCTGGTAAAGGTTCTCAACAAGCAGACCATGGCAATTACAGTTTCTGTCGCGGGTTCGACCACGGATCGCGCCTGGATAGAAAACCAGCTTCGAGTTCGGGTCAAGAATGACCAAGTGAAATTCTCGGTTGGTGCCGGATCCGCTCCGGTGATTGTTGTCAGCCCAATGCCGGCGATCAAGTGATGAGCCGGCGTCGCGATCTAGGCTCCATGTTCGACGAGGTCGGTTCGGAGCACAGCGCGGATCCGTTCGAGTCTGGCAAGCGCTTGGCAGCTACTGATGAGCCACTTCTGAACAATGAAGCCCGGCAAATGCTTGAAGAGCGAAGCCGGGCAGCCAAGGAAGCAGCGGGCGTCGCGGCGGCTACTGCTGCCGAGAAAGGCAAGGAGTTCGGCAAGGCCGCGCTCCTTGCCATTGACCGAATAAGGGAGGAGCACAAGCGACGCGCTCAGGCCAAGGCCGAGACGAAAGCTACCTTCAAGAAAGGGCGTGCTCTGCTGGAAGACGTCACGCCCGAAGAGGTGAGCGCTGCGCTCGCGGTTCAAGAAGAGCCTAGTCGCGAGCCGAAACCCGTCCTGATCTACGACGGAATGGGTCAGTTCCCACCCGAGGCAAATCACCTAATCGCATCACCGAATGTTGGAGGTTCTGTCGAGCGCCGGGCTGATCGATCGGTGCCCGCCCGGATCGAAGCGCCAGCCAAGAAGCGCTCTTATACATACGTGTGGATCGCAGACAGCTTGCTTGTTCTGTTCGTAGCCGGTGGCAGTACCTACTGGTGGAACAGCCAATCGGCGAGCGAGCCGATCTCACCTCCAGCTTTTCCGGCAGTGAGACCTACTGAGCTTGCACCCGCTCCCGTGGCCGAGGCTCTTGTTGCAGCGCCTGTTCCGGTTCAAGCGCCAGCACTGTCTCCCGTCGAAGAAGTTCTCGCATCGCAGGTCGAGCTGAAGCCAGAGTCGATCGATAGGTATGCATCTAAAGCGCAGTCCCCTTCTGAAATTGTCGCACCCATGAGCGCACCCAAGCCGCGACCAAAGAAGGTCGAGCCGGTTCCCGCTCTAGTTGCGCCCGCTAAGGAAGAACAGCAGATCGAGCAGATTCGCATGTTCCAGAAGCAGCTTGAAAGCATGCGCGAGGGTTGACGCTCGCGCACTTTCGCTTACCAAGAATGAAGTGCAATCAATTTGGAGCAAACAATGATCAAGAGATTAAAGGAGGCGGTAGGAATAGGAACGTCAGACAACTACGCATCGAAAGCTATGAACTGGCTAGGCAATGCATTTCTTCTCAACCGGGCACAGTTCGGTCTCAACGACGAGTTTTACTGGGATCAAGATGACCGGACGCCGTTAAAGGGGAATGAGGTCTTCGACCCGAAGATGCAGCGTCTTTACTGCGCCACCGACGACTTCCGACGCATTTTCACTTTCGGAGTCACAAGGTTTCTGAAAATTCCAATCATTGCAATATCTACGCTGATCATCCTTGTAGGCTTCGCGCTGTCTGCGATGCTTGGACCTAGCAAGGGTGGCGACACGGAAAGCGGAAAGACTTCTTCGGCATGGTTTAAGAGCAGTGCTGAGAGCATGTCAGACGCGGACTTGATCTCTGCTGCCAGAAAGATGCGAGCTGATGGGAAGACAGAGGCCACCCTCACCACAAACGACCGCGTGATCTTGCAAGAGATCAATCGCCGCAGACTTTAACTTGGAGCATCATGAAAAACTTCACAAAAATTAGCGATTGGCTACCTGCCCAGAAGTGGCTTGAAATCGCGAAGCGAGAGGCATTCGAGAAGGCTGGGCGGCACGACGTTCCAACCCATGTTGAAGCGACCAATCGAGACGGCAAGCCAATCTATGTTCCTGCTCTTGACGAACAAGGGCAGCCCCTGAGGGACGCGGATGGCACGATAAGAATGGTTCGAAAGAAGGTTCCCGTAGCGCCCGACCTTCGAGACACCCGCTCTCGTTGGTGGGGTGCGCCTGGCGGTGGCCGCCTTGCTGGGGAAGTTGCGCTCGAAGACTTGGCTCAGGGATCCCATAGTCCAGCCGTGCCAGTGCTTATGGGCTTGGTGACAGTCCTCTCCGTCTTAGCCGCTGTCAGTCTCGTGGTGGGGACTTCATTAGCTGCCGGAGGTCACAACACCCTTGGCATGCTGATCGGTGAGGTGGGTATGGCGGTGGGGTTGTTGGGAGCTCTGGCTTGCCTTGCAGTGCTTTGGCATGGTGTGGGAAAAGGAGGCGTGTTGGCAACTACATTCTGGGCAGGTGTCGTCCCGTTTCTGGGCGTTGCACTAACGATGGGGACTGCGGTCGGTTCGAGAATCATGGGTTGGGGGCCAGCTTGGGGCGCTCAATCACTGGCGATCTCAATCGCAGTAGCAGCAGCCTGTGCGGTTGTCTTCTTCCTGCTTGTGTTGCTGTTCACAGGGAAGCGCGATTTGACCAAGTCTTGGGCACTCAGTGCCGTCAAGGGATTCTCACTGCTGGCGGTTTCCGCATTGATCAGCGGGGTGCTACTGCATAATTTCCTTCAGCCGCTGTTGTGGGCCTTCATCGGTGCTTGGTATCCCTACACATGGGCCAAGGTTCAGCGGCGGAAACGAGCCTATACGCTGGGCTATCTATCTGCTCGCTTCGGTGGCGACGATGGCCGACTAGGCAACAGCGATGAGAAAGAGCGCGTTAAGCAGGCGCAAGCTGTTGAAGCTGACAAGTCAGGCTTCATCGCCTATGGCACAGCGATCGGCGTGTTTACCAAATACGGTGATGGCTACTCACCCGACAAAGACTTGGTTGTTGGCCAGAGTCCAGATGATTTAATGACACACAAGCACATCATCGGGAAGACGGGTTCAGGCAAGTCATTCAATGAAATGGTGCAGACAGCGTGCGAGTGGATACTCAATGATGCAGGCGGGTCGCTGATCCTGGACGGTAAAGGTCCACTACCGGCAGAGATACTTGCAGCTTATGTTGGCTTGCCAAATGTCCTGTTGATTGTTCCTGGCGCAAAACTGGCACTTATAGAAGGGCTCGCGCCGGAAGAGGTCACAACGGCAATTTCTGACTTAGCGGGCGCAGGCACCACCAAGCAAGAACAGAGTGCAGATGCTGAGAAGTTTTTCAACTCATCTGCGAAGACACTTTCACTTGCCGTCAATTTCGTGCTGAGAGCTTTGGTTGAGATCGGAAAAATGAGTGAAACGGAAGGCAATGCGCGCGAGTGGGAATGGACGCTTGAGCACATTGATATCATGAAAACTCTTTTGAAAGATAATAATGATGATGCTGAGGCGATACTCAACGTCATCGAGGCAAACATCAGTCAGCTTCCACTTGATCTGGGGCATGGTGACAGTTTGGATCGCCAGCCATTGCTTCGTTCTGCGCTGCTGTATTTCCCACATAAGCTTTGGACTATGCCGAGCGACACGCGCGGGTCTGTCGTAAGCGTCCTTGAAACTTGGATTGACCCATTGATGAGTAGCCCCGAGCTTCGGGTGTGGGCATGCACTGAGCGTGGCGATGACCCCACAATTTGCCTGAGAGGAGGTCATGTGGGAATGTCCTTGCCCGAGTTTCAGTATGGTGAAGCTGGAAAGCTCTGCCAGAACTTCATTCGCCATCGCGTGATGTCAGGTGTTCGGCGTAGGCAAAAGAAGAACTGGCGGGATGATGGCCAGCGACCCATCTTGTTCCTAATAGACGAGGCCCAGGAGATGGTAGGCATTGAAGACCGTAGGTTTCTGGCCGTCGCCAGATCGCACGGCGGAGCGTGTGTGTATGCCACCCAAAACGTCGAAGCTTACACCTCGCGCATGGGTGAAGAAGCTGCCAAGTCGTTTCTGGACAACTTCCTATCGAAAGCTGTTCTGATTTCGTCTCGTGGCACCTACGAGATGATGATGAGGTCCTTGCCGGAAGGAAAGTATGTCACTTGGGAGGGGAAGAACAACCGAGTCATTGGATACGAGCAAACACTGGCGAAGCTCGGAAATCACGTGGTCTTCGACGATGAGCACGAGCTTGCTCCTGAAATGCGTCGCTTGCGTCGCGGAGGCGCAGGTAAGATCCTCGTGCCAGAGCGTCAGAGTATGTGGGCGGGCGGTGGTGACAGTTATCACGACATGGATAGCCCAGCGGATGCCGAGAAGCTTGCGACATTCCTAGTTCACAGCGGCAAGATGGAAAACCGTCCATTGATGACCTACAACGACGTCAGCACGCATCTACGAAAGCAAACTGCAGTGGTTGAACTGATGCGTGGCGGGGTGCCCCGTCGGGACTTCATCGAGTATCCACATCTGACGCCAGAAGACATTGCCAAGCGCACGGCTAGGGTCAAGGATGCCTTGGTAGCTAATTTCATGAAGAATGAGATAAGGGAACTGATCAAGGGTGAGTGGAAGGGCGAGCCTCCGAGCAAAACACAGCTTCACAATATGATGTTGGCGTTTGTTTCACTTCTGAATACGAACCCCGCAGTTGATCAGCTTGAAGGGGAGGATCTGTTCACGGCCTTGGCGGGTGTGTCGCCCGATAGGATCGCAGAGCTTGATGCCGACCGTGATCAAGTAAATAGCGCCCTAGCCAAGGTCTGGTTCAAGAAAGAGCAATCAACACAACTCGCAGCCTGATCCTGAGTGGCCCTTCGGGGCCGCTCATAGGTTGACGCCTAGCGGCATGACATTAGTTTTAAGTTATCCCCCGCTACAGGAGAGTGCAATGAACTTCAAGCAGCGCTTAGAGGCACGTCGAGATATACCGGTAGCCCCGCAATTGCAGGCGCCAAGCCACGAGCCGGTGCAGCGAGAAGCGTTAGGTCAGGTGATCAGCAGTAGTCAGATCAGGAAGGAGCAAGAGCAAAAGCAGAGATTTGACGCATTCAAGGAAGCTCATGGGCGGCATGCTATTTCTGAGAAGGAGTTCGATCAGTGGCAGGCGAAACAGCGTCAGCATACTGCCCAGACTCAACCTAAGATCGATGATCGGGTGTGGGAAGCTGCGATGCGTAGGGAAGTGACTGCACCGGTCTTGAAGGATCGCGCTCCCATTGATCTGTCCGTGAAGCAGGACGCACTTGATCGTGTCGCTACTCACCGTCAGACGCAGGCTATGCAATTGGACATCAATCAAAGCATAAAGAAACGTCAGATGAATCGCTAATCTTAAATTCTTCTTTATGAAACAGCCCCGTTCGGGGCTGTTTTCGTGAGCGGGATAATCAAATGCCAACGTAACCTTGACGCACGCGGACTTTCGATTTTCCTGGACGTAGGGCAGCTAGCAACTGCTAGCAGTTCTTCCACCCACAAATCGGAGTTCCCATGTTTCCATATCTACCACCTCAGCCCGCAGCTTTCATCGAAGCCATTCCAGAAGTCTCTCGATCCACCGCCATTCGTGCCGAGGCAGCGCTCTTGTGCGCTCGCGCCAATGGTCAGCAGGTGGACAAGTTCATAGTGTTCGACGCCGGTAGGAGCGCCGGACAGAAGCGCCTTTTCGTGCTTGATGTTCGCGACAAGCCCAAGCTTGTTCTCGCTGATTGGGTCGCACATGGCTCGGGATCTGATCCTGATGGCGATGGCGTGGCCACTAGGTTCAGCAACACCCCGAACTCCAACGCAACATCTCTTGGCTTGTATCGCATTGCCGAGCGATACCGAGGCAAGAACCCCGGATCGAGTTACCGGCTGGACGGTCTGACGCCCCAGTTCAACACCAATGCGCGTAGTCGCGCCGTCGTAGTTCATACCTCAGCCTATGTCCGCCCCGGGCATATAGGCCGTTCTTGGGGCTGTCCGGCGCTTCGGCCCGAGGTCATGGAAGAGCTCGATCGCATCGGGATGAAGAACACGATGCTCTGGATTGACGCAGAAGGTCAGAGTCTTGATCAATCTGCATCCTTGGCTTGCCCTGCGGCTCGTGAGCTCTTGGTCAGGCAGGAGCGCTATGAAGTATGGGAGCGAGCGATGGCCGCCGCGAAGGCTGAGGTTGAGCGTTGTATGGCTCCAAGGATGACGATGGCAGCCAATTTCTCATGGGCTGAAAAGAGATTGCCAGCAACGATCTGTGTTGCCTAGCTCGCTCACAAGATGAAGTCAGGAGACTATCGTGGTTCCTGACTTCATCATGTAGTTAAGCAGACTGATTGCGTCTATGCTTCGCAACAATATGGCAATGTTTCACCGCCTCTGCATTGAGCATAAAAAGCCAAACCGATATCACGAGTGCTGGCACGCTCAACAGAAGCGCAGGCGGGAAGCCCACTGCCGTGCCTACAACTGCTAATGCGGATGGCGCGATCAGAAGCACCATGATCCACGCCCGCACTCCCACATGGAAGGATAGTGGGTCTCGCTTGTGCCATCTGATAGCAGCTGAGACGGCCGCGAACACAATGCTGGCGAAGAGGAGTGATACACCTACGTCGCCGAGATTGACAAATCCAATGAACGTAGTCAGTGGCAGAGTCCAGCGAACGATCTCTGCGTATCTCATGCTAGTTCTCCGTAGAGCACCACAGAACGTATCTGCGCTCTGTGGCTTTTTGCTCAGTTAAAGGTGATTGAGAAGCCAGCGCCGATCATCAGCTTCCCATCGCTGCTCGACGAGATTCCGATCGAGCCAGAGGTGCGTTCTGAGAAGCGCACTTTGGCGCCAATCGCGAAGGCGTTTGCGCTGCCATACTGGCCATAGCCGGCGTTGATCGCGACCTTGCCAATAGCTAAGTTCGTGTTGGCAGCGGACATCTGGGCCATAGCAGCCGATTGAGCGCCAACAGCGTCGATGCGACCTTCCAATCCGTTAACGCGATGGTTGATCTCGACCCAGCGATCGTCGATCTCCTGTTGTAATGCCCAAAGCTGACGACCATTTACCGCATCGAAGCTGTTTTGGGAAATGCGACCGTCGGACACTTGTCCCACGGTGCGATAGCCCATCGCGACTTGGTTGGCAGTATCCGTGCGGGTGCCGGCACCGATGGCTACCGAATTGGTGTGGTTAGCCTGTGCGCCATTGCCAAGCGCGGATGAGTTCACAGCAGTTGCTCGTGAATTTGAGCCGTTTGCTGTCGCGCCGTTTGCAGAGGCTAGCGATAGCGAGCCGGTGGCGGTGGAATTGTTGCCTGTAGCAGATGCGAGATTTCCTGTTGCAGCTGACAAATTGCCAGAAGCATTTGCGCCTGATCCATTCGCAACCGACCCATCGCCTGATGCATTGGAAAGGTATCCGTTCGCAGTCGCCATCCTTCCCGTAGCATTTGAGAGCGCGCCGGTAGCAGTTGAAAGGCAACCGGAGGCATTGGCGCTCGTTCCCGTGGCCGTTGCCCCGTCATTTGTTGCCCGTGCGCTATCGCCAGTCGCAGTCGCGCTGCTACCGTTTGCGTAAGCGCCAGCGCCTACTGCGGTCGATCCGGACTGATTTAGCGCCGAGTCGCTGTATGCTCTTGCGCCCTGGCCGATGGCGGTTGTGCGATAACCATTCGCACTGGCAAAAGGGCCATGTGCTGTGGCAAATCCGCCAGTTGCGCTGGCTAGTGGGCCTGCAATATTGGGTCCGTCTGTATTTGTTTGAGATTGTGTAATGCACTGCGCGTGCGAAGCGAATGGAATGAGTGCAGCGATCAGACAGGCAGCAAGCGTGATGTGTTTCATGGCAAAGGTTCCGTGAGTGAGGACACTTCACCGATACCTCGAGATCCGCGAGCGTCAACGTCCCGTTACTGCGTAGACGTTGACAGTTGACGCGTAGGTGCAAATCTGGGGGGATGGACAAGAACTCTCTACTTCGCGTTGCGAGCACCTGCGACATCGAAAGCCTTCATCAGTTCTTGGCGATAGGTGCAGACCCTCATGCACGACTTCCTAGCGGCAGAACTGCTCTACACCTCGCGGTAAGCTCTGGACGGGCGGATATCGCCAGCGCGTTGTTGTTTGCTGGTGCCGTTATCGAAACCCAAGACTGGTTCGGACGATCATCCATTGCTTTGGAGAAACGGCTCATTGAGGCCCGGGATGGCTAACGCCCCCGTGCGAGATGTCGTGGGGCCGACTGAAGCGGCCAGCGCTAGCGCCTCGGAAATTGTAAGACGATGGGATGTAGCCTTCGTGCTTGGGAGTGTGGTGTTCGTTGCGGTGGCTGGCTTCGCTTCATTCTTCCTGTGGGCAATTGGCGATCCCGATCTAACCCGCCTACAGTCGCTGCACCTGTCATCTGACCTAGTGCTCTATGCGGCTACCTTCGGCAAGCAAGGCGCCGAGGCTTGGCCCGCACTGCAAGCTCATCCTTGCATTGGTCTGCGCGTGCTCGTCGCATCCCTGCTAGCAACTGCTAGCAGTGGAGTGGTTTTCCAAGCAGCGGCTCGGCCATTGTCTCGGATCCGACATATCGAGGGACATCGGTTACTCGAAGGCAAGGAGGTCGAACAAGCGTGCAAACGCCTGTCAGAGCCGAAGCCATGGATCAATTTGCATCCATGGCTTGCCGTAAGGAAACAGCAGTGCACCCGTCACCTCTTGATTACCGGCGGGGTGGGCGCAGGCAAAACACAGATCCTTTGGCCTTTGATAGAGCAGATCGCGGTCAAGAAGAAACGTAAGACGATCATCTACGATGTAAAGGGCGATTTCACCGCGGCACTGAAAGACGCGTTGCTTTTGTCTCCATGGGACGCCCGGTCCGCCTGCTGGGATGTTTCAGCCGACATACGCACACCTCAGGCCGCTGAAACCTTGGCCCAGTCTCTCATTCCGTCCAAGGACGGGGAATTCTGGGGGCCAGCTGCACGGACAATCGTCGTCGGCATTCTGACCAAGCTCATTCACCAGAAAGAGCATGCTGGCGAAGAATGGAGCTGGCGCAAGCTCGCGGACTCGCTTGCGATGGATCCTTACGAGCTCCACGACTTGATGGCTGTCTATTACCCACCAGGCCTTCGCTTGCTCGCTGATCCCGCCAGCACCACGGCCTTGAACGTTTTACAAACTGTAAGTGCCCACACCCGGGTCATCGAACAACTGGCAGTGGCATGGGATGACAAAGCGCCCCGTCAATCGTTCTCGCTTCGAGCGTGGGCCAAGGACGGTTACAAGGGACCGAAGCAAATCATCGTTCAGGCAGGACCAGACAGAGAACTCACCGCCCGTTACATCGCGGCGATGATAAATACATTGATCCCGCACGTGATCAGCCCGGCGCTCAAAGACGCCGAAGACAATCGGACGCTTGCGTTTGTGCTCGATGAGTTCACGTCGATTGGAAAGATCGATATTGCCCCGCTGATCGACAAAGGCCGGTCCAAGGGGTGCGTGGTCATACTTGGCTTCCAATCAATCGACCAAATCAAAGATCTCTACGGTCCTAACTTCGCCTCAGCTCTGATGTCTATGGTCGGCACCACCATCGCGTGCCGTATAGGTATGGGTGAGACCCAGAATTTCGTCGCTTCGCTGTTCGGAAAGCGACGGGTAGCGGTCACCAGCCACAGCCTGTCACCAGGAAACCTGACACCTTCCGTTTCGCAGCACGAGGAAACGCGTCCCGTGGTGCTGGCTTCGCAGCTTGGCGACCTTGGCGCCGTCAAGCGGCCAGATGGAAGCTTCTCTGTTCGTGCGATTGTATCGATGGGCGGCGATCCGATGCTATTGAATTTTCCTGGCAAGTCCCTCCCGAAGCTCCGGCCTGAATTCATTCCTGCTCAGTGGACTAAGGGCGTTCCGAGGATCAAGCCGAAAGAGGAGATCTATCTCGTGGCGTCCACAGCATCGCGCCTCAGCCAAGGCTCGCCGAAGCTAGTATCGACGCGTGAACAGGATCCGCTTGGGCGCGTAGCCGAACGCCTGTTGGGTCGCAAGAAAGAAAGCGATCAGTGAGCTACTAGCAGTTATTAGCATCGGTTCTGCGGCAGATCGGTTGATAATGCATGAGATCCGTCACTCATCTGCATATCACCATGAGCGCAGGATGGATCATTGAACTGATGATCGACAATCATGCCTCGCATGTTCCATTGCCATCCCCATTGATCAGAAGCGCCTACAGGAGCGATGACCGCGTTGCGGCGCATGCGATGGCCAAGTAGTAGAGCTTCTGGCTTGAATTCGACAAAGCCATGCGACGACTCCACGCGGACGCGGTAGAGCCCATCCGAGCGAAGGTTCAGGGCCAGGTAGCGCCCCTTCTCATTCGTGCGCTTGATAACGACGCGCCCGGTTTCCAGATGCGTGATGATCACCCTGGCACCAACGATGGGCTGCTTGTCAGCGTCTACGACTTTGCCGGCAATGTCGCTAGCAAGCGGGTAGGTTGCCATAGCTGGAAAGGCTAACAGGGACAGCAAGCCGAGCATTACCGCAGAGATGATGAATTTCATGGTAGAGGTTTCCTTGATAGGTATACCTCACCGATATCTCCAGATCCGCGTGCGTCAACGTCACGATCGGACTGCTAGCAGTTGCTAGCATATTGACGAGACTAGGTCGCGGCTCTATCGATGGGAAGAGCCCACTAGAACACGCACATGTCCAAGCAATTGATCATTACTTCTGAAAAACTGGCCTGGTTAGACCAGTGTGAGCCCATTCACGCTGTCGATATCCGAAATCTAGGTGTATCTGCCGAAGACAATCTTGACGCCGAAACAATCGAGGATCTTCTCGACCTCTTCGAGGGCGTGGATGCCGATGGTGTGGCGTTATGAGCGAGGTTAAGGCCTACGACCTACATGTCAAAAGTCTGGCCGACTTCTTCATAGCGGGCCTCAAGGATGGAACCGGGCACCTGCGCCAGAAGTGGGACGCCCGCACGATTCCCGATTACTGCTACAACTTCATCACCGGTAAGGCCTACCGCGGCGGCAACCAATGGTCGCTGGCAATTGCTGTTGAGGAGTTGGAAGAGCGGGGCGTCATTGCTAATGGAGACTTGCGGTTCGGGACTTACAAACAAGCCACTAGCGTGGGCGCCCAGGTTCGGAAGGGCGAAAAGGGCTTCTTGCTTATGGCCTGGAAGGAGATTGAGGACAAGCGACCGGAGACTGACGGCCGAGAACGTGAGGATGAAGAGCGGAAGCGGTTGATCTCCATTCCGTTCACTGTGTTCCATGCGTCTCAAATGGACGGTCTACCGCCAGTCAGAATAACGGAGCCTCGGCGGCTCGATGAGCGGCTATCCGAAGCACAGAAGATCATGGATGACTTAGCTGTTCCAATCAGCCACGGCGGGGACCGAGCCTACTATTCACCGAGCGGCGACCGGATCCAGATGCCAGAGCGGCTGGCCTTCGGGTCTGATGGCGATTACATGTCGGTGCTCTTGCACGAGGGCGCGCACTCAACCGGCCATCCATCAAGACTCAACCGCACGTTCGGGGAGCGATTTGGCGATGCCAACTACGCCCTTGAGGAGTTGCGAGCAGAGATGTTCAGTTTTGAGGCGTGCCGACGTTGCGGCGTGCCTTTCGACCCGCGAGACCACGTGGCCTATGTGAACCACTGGATCGAGGCATTGGAAAAGGATCCAAAAGAGATCATGCGGGCGGCCGCTGATGTGGAGAAAATCCTGGCTTACATGAAGGTGCCCGAGATCGAATACGAGAAGGTCCCGGTCATTGAGCACGAAAAGGAGCATGAAAGAGATGTGTTGCTTCCAGGAGTCTCAAGTGAGCGTGAAAGGACTAAAGAGCAGTTAAGGCGCTCCGGTGCTGAGGTTGCATTGTCGCTCTGACCGTTGACGCCCGTGCACTTCGCCTTTCAATGGGTAGAGATCCCCATTGGAGAGCGGTATGGACCGGAACGCGCGAGATGAGCAATGGAAGAAGTTCCGAGACGACAAGTCCGACTACCTGCTCGCAGCTGACAAAGCAGGCAACACTGCATTGCATGTCGCAGCAAGGCTTGGATATGACCAAGTCGCAGCTGATCTGATCGATCAAGGGCATGACATTAACGCAACGAACAACTACGGCGAGTCAGTCCTTTATGCTGCTGTCACTGCCTTGAAAGTTCCGATGGGAGATGATCGCGCGATCCAGCAAGCTCTGCTTGATGCCGGCGCTGATGTATCCGTCACGACGAAGACAAAGGAAGCGCTCGTGCACGCCGCTGCACGAATTGGCGATGCACCCATGTGTGAGTATCTGATCGACCGGCGGGGGCTGGATGTCAACGCAAAGGATCTGTCAGGGAATACGCCGCTCCACGAAGCGACCTGGGGGCGTGGGAGTGCCATAGATGCGCTGGTCAAGCGTGGGGCTGACCTATCGGCCCGTAATTCCAAAGGCGACACCCCACGCGATCTCGCTCACGGCGTGAGGGGTGAGGCGCTAGATCAAGCGATGCATGTGCAGCGTATAGCGAAGCAAGTGAACCTACTTGATCCAAAGGCGGCTCTTGCGCGGTTGCGTAGTCAGCCATCGACGGAGGTAAAGCTACGCAAGGGCAAGTCGCTATGACGCCGGACTCGATAGATCTTCACATGGCGCTTTATGGCGACGACTTGCACGAGGTTTACGAGCTGCTGCTAGTAGGTGCTAACGCCAACCAGGTGTTGCCTGCCGGCTCAGCTCCATTGCTAGAAGCCCAGACCTATGAGCTTGCGGCGCTCTTAATTGAGCATGGTGCCTCTGTCCATTGCTCAGACGGGCTTGGCCGAACAGTTATGCATAACTTGGCCTATGCGGATCATCCGGAACGGATGGGCCGCCTCTTCTACCGGCTTGGGGCAAATTTGGAAGAGCGCGACGGAGATGGACGCACGCCTCTTTTGATGGTCTTGGCAGAGGCCCAGGCTCTCCCTAAGGCACCTGTTGTGCTCCTCTTGCTTGGAGCCGATGCGCTCGCATGCGATGCGCAGGGCAACAACGCATTGCATTGCTGGGCCTCAGGTAGAGCCCGGATGGAGGTCGGTGAGCGCCTGATCGCACTGGGCGTCGATCCGCTGGAGCGCAATCGCTTGGGAGAGTCAGTGGAAGACATCCTCGTTAATCACCATCACGACGGTGCCGGCTACGAGCTAATCCGTTCACTCCTCCAGCACGAGGAACTCGTGGCGGCGACTCCTTCCGTTTCGTGCTCCGCCGTGGTGAGGAGACTCTGATGCTCAACATGACCCGACTTAACGATAAAGGGGTGGATACCAAGACGGGTGCAGCGGTTCTAGCCTATTTGAAGGCGACCGAATATTACATCGGCGCGGACGGTCAGACCAAATCTTCCAGCAAATATCTTGGTGTGGGAGCCGCGGCACTTGGGTTGCAAGGAGAAGTGGATATCAGGGCTATTGAATGTCTGGCGGCTGGCATCTCGCCAGATGGTCAGGCCTTGCGGCAGAACTCAGGTGACGCATCGCGTGTGGGTTGGGACTTTACGGCATCCGCAGTGAAGCCCTTCTCGATCATAGTGGCGAGCGTAGATCAGGCCGGCAAAGATGACTTGATGACGACCCATTACAATGCGGTGGGGGTGATGATGGACTACCTGGCTACAAAAGGTCAGGTGCGGACTGGCAAGGCAGGGATGGGTGAGAGACAGGCAATTCGAGGCCTAGTCGCATCGAGCCACACCCACTGGGGCTCGCGCGACCTGGACCCCCAGATCCACTCGCACGTGCTCACTTACAACTGCGCACAGGGCGAGGACGGAAAGTGGCGAGCGCTCGATACCGAGGTGATGAAGGATCATGTCCGAGCTGCTGGTGCGCTGTATCGCGCTCAACACGCTTGGGAGTTGAAGCAGCAGGGGTTCGGGATCATCAAAGATCGTGAGCTTGATGCCGATGGACGTGAAACCGGCGAAGTGTTCTTCAAGATTGCAGGCGTTTCCGACGAGCTATGCGAGGTGTTCTCAAAGCGACGCGCTGCAATCCTCGAATACCAAAGGGAGCATGGAGGAACAGCCCAACAAGCTTGCTTGGCCACCCGGAAACACAAGGACGAGCCGACCTACGCAGAACTCACCAAGATTTGGGGTGAGAGCCTGGACAAGATACGCCAGGAGGATCCGAAGCTGATGTTTGACAGCTTGGAGAGTCTGAAAGGGCTTCCCGATCAGCTGGATCAGGTCTCCGATCACGACGTCTTGAAACACCTACACAGGCACGAAGCCAAGTTCACCATGGCCGATGTGGTAGAGCGCATCGCTCAGGAGAATGTCGGGCGCATGGATGCCAAGAATATCCTCTTGGAAGCCGACGCCTTCATGCTGCGCAATCAGATTGTGCAGCTGGATCCACCCAAGCGGTCTCGCTTAGATAGCGACGAGCCGCGCTTTGCTGCGCAGTGGATGATCGACATGGAGCAGCGGATTAAGACCCGCGCCGAAAGCCGGATCGAAGATCAATCCGTGCGCCTGGATCCGAAGGTGGTCAAGCAATCCATCGTCAGGATTGATGCAAAGAATGGCTTCGCCATGAGCGACGAGCAGCGAGCTATGGTTGAGTGGGCCACATACAAGACGGGCGGTTTGGCCGTGATCTCGGGTCGCGCAGGCGCAGGGAAGACAACTTCAATCGATGCCGCTGTCGATGCATTCAAGGCGTCGGGGCGTAATGTCTTGGGCGTGTCCACAAGCTGGGATGCCGCCTTAAAGTTGCAAGCGGCAACCGGCATCCAGTCGTTTTCGGTTGAGAAGCTCCTTTTCGACCTGGACAACGGAAATAAGAAGCTAACGAACAAGGACGTGCTGATATTCGACGAAGGAGGAATGGCAGGCACCGAGGCCATAGACAGGATCCAAGGACACATCGACAGGGTTGGTGGCAAGCTAATCATTCAAGGCGATTCCAATCAGATCCCCCCAGTGGTCGCAGGCAATCCATTCGTCTCGCTTACGCAAAGCGTGGGCGCGGCTCAAATCGACGCCATCATGCGCCAGAAAAGATTGGAGGACCTAGCTTCAGCGCGGATGCTGTATGACGAGCGGGATCGCATGGGCGAGAAGTTCATGAAGCGACTGGAAGATCAAGGGCAGTTGTCTGCGCACGACACACGCAAGGAAGCGATCGACACCTTGGCTGCGCACTGGGTAGCCAATGCTCGGAAGGACCAAGACAAGATTGTCATTGGCGGCACCAACAACGAGGTGCGCCTGCTGAACGAGGCCATCCGGGCCAAGAGACGGGAGGCTGGGCAGCTTGGGGAGGTTGAAGCCACCTTCGAGGCGAAGTCCGGCGGAAAGTGGCAGCGCCTGACGTTGGCTGATGGCGATCGAGTCCGTTTCTCGGCCCGCGACAGTGAACTCGGGACGATCAATGGCCTGCAAGGCGTGGTCGTTGGGGTGGAGCAGGGCAGGGAGGACGGGAGTTTCCGGATTTCCGTCCGCAGTGAGAGCGAGATACAGAGTAAGGACGGGCAGAAAATCGTCTTCGACACCGCCGACTTCAAGAGCCTGACTTATGGCTATGCCGGGACGGTGCACAAGAGCCAAGGACAGTCGATCCCGGATGTCTATCACTTGGCCAACCCATCGATGACCGATAGGAATATGCAGCTGGTGGCATTCACCCGCATGAAAGAACGCTACACGATGTATGGATCCAGAGACGACTTGGCTGAGATGGGACAGCGAATTTCCGCTGAGCGGCCCAAGCTCAATGCCATTGATCAACTGCCAAAAGTGAAGCCTGGAATGGTCGAAAAAACACTATCTGAGACGACCCTTGGTCGGGCTATGGGGAGTGTTGTTCGAGAGCATCAAAAGCAACTGAAAGGCAAGGGTCTTAGGCGCTGAAATTGCATTCGAGAAAAGCATCTTGAAGCGATGCAAATTTCGACGAAAACAAGCTCAAATGGGCAGGCTAGACAAGGCATTTCGGAGCCTGACAGTGGCTGTTTCACGGGTGCCCGTAGGGTGTCCATAGGAAGGACTGTCGAACAGAGGTCCATTCTTTTGTCTTAAAAATAAGGCAAATATCTGCCATATTGAGCATGCCTTAAAACTGGCGCATGAGCGGGGTGTGCTGGTCGCCCGGGGAGCGGGCGGGAGGTGCGGGAGTGAGCAGGGGATCGGACACGGGATCGGACACGGGGAAACTGCAGTCGGGGCCCGGGTGCGACAGCGCGCCGGAGGGCAGAACATCCAGTATGCCAGCGCGCACACCCCCTGCGTCTGGTCATGCTTACCGGGGCCGATCAGCTGTGTTAACGTCCACCCGCGGATGTCCAAGCACCACGGCGACAAGTCCGAGCCTGATGGGATTGGCCCGGTATCACTGCAAAACCGCCCGTGCTGAAGACGCGAAACACGCTGGGAAGCGTGCCGCCGATGGCCGATCAACGGCCACGTAACGATATGACATCAATCACTATGGCGAGGGGGATCAAATGATTCATCGTGCACCGCAACATTCGACGCTCACCCGGGCACTCCTGCTGGCACTCATCGGACTAGTCCAGGCGCCGCTTGTGCTGGCGCAGGATGCCGCATCCGGCGAGGAAGAAACCACCACACTTGACCAGATCACCGTCACCGCGCAGAAACGTGAAGAAGCGCTGCAGGATGTACCCGTTGTAGTCACAGCACTCACGGAGGCGATGCTGGAAGACAACGGCGTCCGCGATATCAAGGATCTGGCGAACGTGGTCTCCGGTCTGACCGTGACCAGCACCCAGAGCGAGGCCCAAACCACGGCCCGTATCCGCGGCGTCGGTACTGTCGGCGACAACGCCGGTCTTGAATCTTCGGTCGGCATCGTCATCGACGGCGTTTTCCGTCCGCGCAACGGCGTTGGTTTCACCGATCTCGGCGAGCTTGAGCGCATCGAAGTCTTGAAGGGCCCGCAGGGCACCCTGTTCGGCAAGAACACCTCTGCCGGCGTGATCAATGTGATCACCAAGCGCCCGAGTTACCAGCAGCGCGCCGAAGCCGAAGTGACCGTCGGCAGCTATGGCATGTTCGGCGTTTCCGGCTCCTACACCGACTCGTTCAACGATATGGCGGCGTTTCGCCTGTACGCCGCCAAGCGCAAGCGCGACGGTTATATCGATGTGACCACAGGCGCCGGCCCGCGCACCGACACCGAAGACCAGAATCAGGACTTCCACACATTCCGCGGTCAGCTGTTGCTTGAACCAAACGACACGCTCGACGTGCTGTTGACCGGCGACTTCAGCAACCGTACCGAGAGCTGCTGTGCCAGCGTCACCATTATCCGCGGCCCGACCGCTGCGATCCTGGATGCGCTGTCGCCCGACTCCGGCGTGATTCCGGTGGCGGACCCCTATGGCCGTCGCGCCTTCGCCAATCGCAGCAGTGCGCAGTTCATCAAGGATCAGGGCGTGAGCGCCCAGCTGGACTGGCAGACGCCGTGGTTCGGCGAAGCCAAGCTGACCTCGATCACAGCGCAGCGCAAGTGGCAGAGCACCAACGGTATCGACTTCGATTACAGCACCGCTGACCTGTTCCACCGTAATCCGACCGAAGACGACAACTTCACCCGCTTCAATACCTTCAGTCAGGAAATCCGCCTGGCCGGCGCCACCGACAAGTTCGACTGGCTGGTCGGTGGTTTCTACGCCGATGAAAACCTGCGTCGCAACGAAGGCTACCGCATCGGTTCGGCTTACGAGCCCTACCTGTCGATTGCGCTGCTCTCGCGGATCAACCCGGCGCTCGCTGCCAGCCCCACCGCACCGCTGTTCCTGTCGCAGGCCTCGGGCCGGCCGTTCGGCACAGTGTTCGCCGGCTATTCCGCCAGGGACCGCTACGAGCAGGACTCCAAGACCCTCGGCCTGTTCACCAACAACACCTGGCATGCCACCGATGCGCTGGACCTGACCCTCGGCCTGCGTTACACCAACGAGAAGAAAGAACTGGCGTCGCGCTATAGCAACCCCAACGGTGGTCTGGGCTGCGCTGCAATGTTGAGCAATCCGGCACAGGTCGTGTCGGCGCTGGTCGCACGCGGTCTGACCGTCGCGCAGGCATCGGCTGCCGCACCCTCGGTGGTGGGCTTTGCCTGTCTGCCGTGGACCAACGTCCGCCACAACGGCCGCAGCACCGATCAGGAACGCGATGAGAAGGAATGGTCGGGCACCTTCAAGGCGGCCTACCGTTTCAATGAGCACGCGATGGCCTATTTCTCGGCCGCGCGCGGCTACAAGGCCGGTGGTTTCAACCTCGACCGTGTGCAGTCGAATACCGGATTGTCCAGCGGTACTTCGGGCATCGTTCCGGTCAACGACACGTCGTTCCCGGCCGAGTTCGTCAACAGCTTTGAGCTGGGCACCAAAACCACATGGCTCGGCGGCAATCTGCTGCTCAATGCCACGTTGTTCCATCAGGAATTCTCCGACTTCCAGCTCAACAGTTTCCTCGGCACCAGCTTCGTGGTCCGTTCTGTCCCGAAAGTGACCTCGCAGGGTCTTGACGCCGAACTGCTGTGGCAGACCGGCGGTTGGATGGTGCAAACCGGCCTGACCTATGCCGATACCAAGTATGGTGATGACCTGCTGCCCGACACCGATCTCGCGCTGCTGCCCGGCAGCCGTCCGAGCTTCGCGCCGAAATGGTCGGTCACCAGCTCGGTGGGTTACGACTGGAGAATCGGCGAAAAGCTGAAAGCCAGTGCCCATATCGGCGCCAAGTACATGTCCGAGTACAACACCGGTTCGGATCTGGACCCGCAGAAACAGCAGGACGGTTACACCGTTGCCAACGCCCGCGTCACCATCGGTGCGCGCGACCAGCGTTGGAACGTCGAACTGTGGTCGCAGAACATCACCGACGCCGAGTACTACCAGACCGCGATCGATGCGCCGCTGCAGACCGGTACGTGGAATGCCTTTATCGGCGCACCGCGCACCTACGGCGTGACCTTCCGCGTCCGTTACTGAGTTTTAGAATCACCGCGTAACGAACGGCCCGCCGCGTGCGGGCCGTTCTGTTTCCGGCAGCTGGCGGTGTTGATCGTATGGGATCAGGTTGAGACGCTTGTCACGGCCGCTTCACCGGCGCATATTCTTGCCTGATGTCACTGTGCCGAGTTGATCGGCCAATCGAAAAAGCAGCGCGGGGAGGCGCTGTTGAACAGAGCCATGATCGCTGGAGTGCGATTGATCGACGTGTTCTCACGCTGGCGCGGGCATTCGCCCCGGGGCGGCTGAATCCATCTTCGTCGATGCATCTCACGGCCAGATTCCGGCTTGGAGGGGAACGGCTCCAAATCGGCCGGATCCCAGCAAGATTGGAATGCACGTGTTTTCGCGCCAGGGGAGCGCTGGGAATTGTGATTGCCCTGGTTTTCCAGCAGCAGGAGTCGTTCAAGGAGATTTCGATGTCCGCACATATTCCGCACCATCGTTCCGCAGTCGTTCCCACACACATGCTTCCGCACCGGCCGATGCCTCTTCCGGCCTTCTGTACTGCGTTGTCCTTGACCTTGATGCTGGCCGCCTGCAATGGCTCGGGCACCAGCGGGCAAGTCACGCCCAAGCCGGCCGTCACCCCAACTCCGGTTATTGCAACCTGTCAGGCCAGCTCAAGCTGGATCACCAGTCCGCAGATGCCCGGGGAAGTGGCGACCGCCGAAAGTTTCTGCGATTTCTATCAATTTTCGTGGCAGTGGTTTCTGGCGCAGGTGTCGCCATCCAATCCGGCCGATCCCAACAGTGAGCGTGTGTTCGAATCCAATCGTCTGCATGTGCCCAACGCCGACGGCAAGAACAACGACCAATGCCTGCTGCAGGCGATTACCGGGCGCACCTCAGCGGCCAAACTGCTTGCAATGCGTACGATCAAGCCGAAAGATTTTGAAGAAAAAGAAGCCGATGGCAACGCGCTCTACGACCAGAACGGCAACGTTGTTTACTACAGCATCTGGTATTCGCAGGCGGAATGCGCTGCGACCCAGGGCGGTTTCGCGCCGGGCACCGTTGAGATCAAGGTCGCCTGGAAAATATTGCCCGCACCTGATGCCACCTATTTCACGATGCAAGCATTGTTGCCGGGCAGCACGACTCCAGCCACGCTGGGCCTTGTCGGTTTCCATCTGGTGAACTGGACATCGAAGCATCCGGAAATGATCTGGTCCACCTTCGAGCACAAATCCAACGCACCGCTGTGCGACGGATCCAGCGTTGCGCCAGCGTCGGGCTGGTCCTTCACCAGTGCCGCTGCCGCCGCCTGTCTTGTCGCGAACAAACAGGGCGCGCCAAACATCAGCGTGCAGTGCTCCAACTACAACTTCAACAGCCCGCACACCAGTTTCTCCGGTACGCCGCCCGCCACCACGCAAAACCCGGACGAGATCTGTCGTCTCTATGCCCACGGCAATGAACTCGGCGACACCGCCAGCAACGGCAACAGCAATGCGGAAAATCTTGCCGCGATCCACCAGCTCAACCAACAACTGGTCGGGCCGACCGGAATGCTTACGCAATTGCCGGCCAGCAACCCGATGTCGGTATGGCAGAATTACCAGATGATCGGCGGCCTGTGGACCAAGGGCGGCGTGCAGTCCTGCGATCCGGCCTTGAACAACTGCAATCTGCCGGTGACCAACACCTACTACGCTGCCGACCCCACCAACATGCAGCGCGGCTCTCTGCAGTTGACCAACATGACGTTGGAGACCTTCCAGCAGGGTGCGACGTCGCAGATCCCCAACTGTTTCGGCTGCCATAACTACTATCCGGCCGGCACGCCCAACCAGTCACCGCTGTCGGTGAGTCACATCGCGGGCGATCTGTTTCCGTCGACATGGTTTCCATCGAGTTCGGCCACACCTTCTGCTCCAAGCGTACCTGCTGCGGCGGCACCCACCGCATCCAGCGGCGCCCAAGGCGGTCACCAGTAAGCGTGTCGTTCCAAGTCAGTGACAAGACGGCTCGCCTCGCGCGGGCCGTCTCCGTCTCCCGCTATCATGCATTCCACAGCGCGCACTTCGCCGCGTCATCACGGATATGGACCGCAGCATGAGTTTTCCCACTGATGCAGCACTTCGCGACCATGCCGAACAGCTTGGCGTGCGTTTCCGCAGCTCGCGCCACACGCTGGTCACCGCCGAAAGCTGCACCGGCGGCTGGATTGCCAAGACCGTCACCGATGTCGCTGGTTCATCCGACTGGTTCGACTGCGGTATGGTTGCGTACAGCTACGAAGCCAAGCAGGCGATGCTCGGCGTGCGTCCGGAAACCCTCGAAGTGCACGGCGCAGTCAGCCGCGAAACCGTGATCGAAATGGTGTCCGGTGCGCTGGTGCACGCGGGCGCCAGCATCGCGGTCGCAGTCACCGGCATCGCCGGACCCGGCGGCGGCGCCCCGGATAAACCCGTCGGCACGGTTTGGATCGGTTGGAAACGCCGCGGCGGTTACGCGCACGCGCAGTTGTTTCATTTCGCCGGCGACCGTGATGCCGTGCGCCGGCAAACCGTCGCCGCTTCGCTGCGCGGCCTGGAAACGCTGATCGGGACGCCCTGAGCCAAGCGCGGATCCTCGAAAGCAGCCACCTTACCCAGATGTTGCTCGCGTCCATGTGGGACGGACACAGGACCGTTGACGGAATAGGGTGTTAGTAGTAATACTACTAATCATGGACCTGACCGATACCCAACTCGCCATCCTCGCCCTCATCTCCGAGCGCATCGCCGCTGACGGCGTGCCGCCCTCGCAGACCGAGATCGCCCACGCGATGGGCTTCAAGGGCGTCCGTGCCGC
Organism: Lysobacterales bacterium; assembly: GCA_031419075.1. Classification (GTDB taxonomy): domain Bacteria; phylum Pseudomonadota; class Gammaproteobacteria; order Xanthomonadales; family Xanthomonadaceae; genus Lysobacter_I. Next base: position 23,977 of record JANOKD010000040.1, on the reverse strand, counting down.
CCAGTACCACATCGAAGCGCTTGAACAGGCCGGCGTCATCCGCAGGGTGCCGGGGCAGGCGAGAGGCATCCGGTTGGTGCATGACGCCGCGAACGACGCCCTGGACATGCCGCCGATACCCACGCTGCCAGACAACGCCCTGCAGCTGCCGGTGCTGGGCCGCGTCGCCGCCGGTCTGCCGATCGGCGCCGATCTGCGATCTGACGACTACATCCTGCTCGACCGCGCACTGTTCTCGCCCGCGCCGAACTACCTGCTGAAAGTGCAGGGCGATTCGATGATCGATGAAGGCATCTTCGAAGGCGATCTGATCGGTGTTTACCGGACCAGCGAAGCGCGCTCAGGGCAGATTGTGGTCGCGCGTATCGACGACGAAATCACCGTGAAGCTGCTGAAGATCGGTAAAGACCGTATCCGCCTGCTGCCGCGCAACCCCAGCTATGCCCCGATCGATGTGCTGCCCGATCAGGATTTCGCGATCGAGGGTCTTTACTGCGGACTGGTGCGGCCGAATCGATGAGCCGTGCCCGATGACTAGTGCCCGATCAGCAGCAGAGGCTTGCGGAGTTTTCCTACACATCGTCGAGCGATTTCCCGATATTCCGTCATCGCTTCTGTAACTACATTGTGTCCTGTCGCAGCCTGTGCGACGGACCGCCCCTAATCTGCACCCACTCCAAGCATTCACCCATTCACTGACGAGGATTCCACGATGGACGAGAACAAAAAGCGCGCGCTTGCAGCAGCCCTGAGCCAGATCGACAAGCAGTTCGGCAAAGGCTCGGTCATGCGCATGGGCGACCGCCCGGTTGAAGCGGTCGAAGTCATCGGCACCGGCTCGCTGATGCTCGACATCGCGCTGGGCATCGGCGGTCTGCCCAAAGGCCGCGTCGTCGAAATCTACGGTCCGGAATCCTCGGGCAAAACCACGCTCACCCTGCAGACCATCGCGGAGTGCCAGAAGGCCGGCGGTACTGCCGCGTTCATCGACGCCGAGCATGCGCTCGACCCGATCTACGCACAGAAGCTGGGCGTCAATATCGATGAGCTGCTGCTGTCGCAGCCCGACACCGGCGAACAGGCGCTTGAGATCGCCGACATGCTGGTGCGCTCCAACGCCGTCGATATCGTAGTCATCGACTCGGTCGCTGCGCTCACCCCGAAGGCTGAAATCGAAGGCGAGATGGGCGACCAGCTTCCCGGCCTGCAGGCGCGTTTGATGAGCCAGGCACTGCGTAAGCTCACCGGCAACATCAAGCGCAGCAACTGCATGGTGGTTTTCATCAATCAGCTCCGCATGAAGATCGGCGCGATGATGCCGGGCCAGAGCCCGGAAGTGACCACGGGCGGCCACGCACTCAAGTTCTACGCTTCGATCCGCCTCGACATCCGCCGTATCGGCAGCATCAAGAAAGGCGAAGAAATCATCGGTAATCAGACCAAGATCAAAGTGGTCAAGAACAAGCTTGCCCCGCCGTTCAAGCAGGTCATCACCGAAATCCTCTACGGCGAAGGCATCAGCCGGGAAGGCGAGCTGATCGATATGGGCGTCGAAGCCAAGATCGTCGAGAAATCCGGTGCCTGGTACAGCTACGACGGCGAACGTATCGGCCAGGGTAAGGAAAACGCCCGCCAGTACATGAAAGAGAACCGTGCGACGGCAATCAAGCTTGAGGCCGCGCTGCGCGCCCAGTTTGTGCCGGCAGATGCGCCGCGTGATGCGGCAGCCGCCGAAGAGGACGACGAAGTCTGATGCAGCGGGGGCGGGTCGCATGGCCTCGTCAGCGAACGGCCCGCCCCCGACGCACTTCGCATTTGCATCGCTCGCATGTATATCGTTTGCGGTTACATGATGGGACACGACAGGTCATGGATGGCCTGTCGGTGGATCGGGGCCCCAACCCCGGTCTGCATTCGCGGCACCGCTCGCCGGTGGGGCCGCATGCCGGGAGGCCTAAAGGACCTGGTTTCCCGGTGTTTTTTGGATGAATGCTGTGGCGGACTGTCGTTGAAGATAGTAACGACTCGTTTAGGCATGTCATTCACAGAATCAGCAAAGACATGATTAAAGACAGCGTGAAGCCTGCACTGAATATACGACTGCAATCGAGATGGTCGCGATCAACCTCAGAACGAGAACACCACCGTTCGCTGGCCGTTGAGCAGAATGCGGTCATCCAGATAACACCGTAGCGCCTGCGCCAGCACACGGCGTTCGATGTCGCGGCCAATCCGGATCAGGTCAGCGGGCGTGTCGTGATGACTGACCCGCTGTGTGTCCTGCTCGATGATCGGTCCTTCGTCCAGTTCAGCGGTCACGAAGTGAGCGGTTGCACCGATCAACTTGACGCCGCGCGCGTGGGCATGATGATAAGGCCGCGCGCCTTTGAAGCCGGGCAGAAACGAGTGATGGATGTTGATGCAGCGGCCGCTCAGTTTTGCGGTCAGCTCGTTGGAGAGGACTTGCATGTAGCGCGCAAGCACCACCAGCTCGGTCGCAGTGGCTTCGATAAGTGCCGAAAGCTGCCCTTCCTGCACGCTCTTGTCGCTGCGTGTGGCAGGCAGATAGTGGAACGGGATGTCGCCGAAATCCAGATGTCGATAAGTATCGCGCGGATGGTTGGAGGCGATCGCAACGATATCCATCGATAGCTCGCCGATACGCCATCGATACAGTACATCCGCAAGGCAGTGATCGAATTTTGAAGCCAGCAACATCACGCGTCGGCGCTGGCTGCGGTCGCGCAGTGTCCACTGCATGCCGAACCGTTCTGCGATCGTACCCATCTCCGTCGACAGCGCCATGAATGCCGTCGAATCGGCCAGTGTAAAGACAGTGCGCATGAAGAACCGACCGGTTTCGGTGTCGCCGTATTGCTGTGATTCGAGAATATTTCCCCCGTGCTGGAAGAGATGTCCGGAAACCGCATTGACGATACCCGAGCGATCAGGGCAGGAGAATGTCAGGACGTACTGGGCGGGAGCCATCGGCACTCGCACGAAGTGAGGGGACCACCAACTTTACGGTATTCGCGCTGCCAAGTGAGATGCAGAGGCTTGCGATATGCCTGGTTTCGATTGCATCGGTGCATGATGCGGGCCGGCGCTCATTGTCCATCCACCGCACGCCGACCAAGCGCCGGATCGTCGGTAAAGAACGCGTCGATCCCCAGCCGGAGGTTCTCGCGAATTTGCTGCACTGCCCCGCCTTCATGACGTGCAGAGGGGCCGCCATCACCGCGGTGCTCACCATCGAGAAAATAGTTTTCCGGACGGAATGTATAGACGATCACTCCCAGCCCTGCGGCGTGGGCATCGTCGACCAGTCGGCTGCGCCCCTGCGCTGAATCCAGATCGCGATACGCGGGGCCGATAGAGTCGGCATAGGTTGCGATCTCGCTTAGACCCGCGGCCGTCATCATTGCGCCGTAGGTCATAGGACTGTCCGCGACGACCGTGTCGTAGGGGCGTTCGTTCTTGCCGCCCAGCAACTGCAGCAGCGATACGTTTGTATCGCTGCCGATCTTGCCGCGCAGTTCGCGCAGATTGGCGATCTCGAATGATTGAATGATGACCTGCGCTGCCCGCGTATGCGAATGACCGCGCAGTGCGGCAAGCAGCTTGTCTTCCATCGCCAGGCCGAGCGCAGCGAAATAACTTGAATGCTTGATCTCGGGCGCCAGCCCGATCGGACGTCCGCGCTGTGCGGAGGCTTCAGCTGCGAGCGCAATGATCTCATCCAGTGTCGCGATCTCGAACTGGCCGTCGAATGCGGTCGATCGCAGCTCCGGCAGGCGCTCACGGGCGCGGAGGGTTTTCAGTTCAGCCAAGGTGAAATCTTCGGTGAACCAGCCGGTGACCCGTTCACCGTCGATGTTTTTCGTGGCTTTGCGCAACGCGAACTCAGACCGCTGCGCGATATCGGTGGTGCCGGAAATCTCGTTCTCGTGCCGCGCCACCAGCACGCCGTCACGCGTGCTGACCAGATCGGGCTCGATCAAATCAGCGCCGTCCTCGATTGCTTTCGCATATGCCGCCAGCGTGTGCTCCGGGCGCAGCGCACTGGCGCCGCGATGGCCGATGACGAGTGCTTTGGCGGACGGCATCGGCGCGGGTTCCTGCGGGGTAGGCGTGGAGACGCATCCTGCCACGGTCAGCAACAGGCAGAGACATGCGGGCACATACTTCGGCATAGTGTTGTCGATGGGTCGGAGCATGCGAATAGTGCCACGGGCGTATTTCAATCCGATGCACGGTTACCATGACGTGATTCCCGATCCGGTCGAGCAAGGTTCCGCCCATGTCCTATGTCCGTTGTGTCCGCGGTCTGGCCTCTTGCATCGAATATGACGCCAACGTGCCGATGAATCTCGATCCCGCCGACGGACGGCCGGTGGAAATGGTGCTGGATCTCGAACGCCTGGCGGCCGAAAAACCCAACGCCGCCTGGTACGATCCGCGCCGTCGCGATCTGTGGCGTTTCGGCGGGCTGATGGCGCTGGATATTGCGAATCCTGAGGATGCGCGGCACATCGTTGCGCTCGGTGAAGGCCATACGCCGCTGCTCGATTATTCCGATCATGTGCACGCATGTAGGGGCGAGTTGAGACTGCAGGTGAAAGAGGAGGGCAAGGCGCATCCGGGATACGGCGCAAATCCCACCCAGAGTTTCAAGGATCGCGGCATGGCGATGGTGGTCGCGCAGGCGCGCCGGCTCGGCCTGAGCAAGCTCGCGGTCCCGACGCAGGGCAACGCTGGCGATTCGCTGACCCGCTACGCGCTGGCCGGCGACCTGTCTGTAGTGGTGGCGATGCCCGAAGACACGCCGATGCCGATTCTCGGCAATGTCGCTGCCGCCGCGAAGCGTTACCCGGATCAGGTGAAACTCGAATTGATCGGCCCAACGATTCGCGAAGCAGGCGCGTATCTCAAGGAACACTACATCCCGCAGGGTTATTTCTCGGTCGCGACGTTCCAGGAACCGGGCTGGCGCATCGAAGGCAAGAAATCGCTCGGTCTCGAACTTGCCGAGCCAGCACCGGGCGAGTCCCAGTGGTCGTTACCCGATGCGGTGATCTATCCCACCGGCGGCGGCACCGGTGTGCTCGGCATGTGGAAAGCGTGGAACGAGTTGGAAACGCTGGGCCTGATCGACAGCCGCCGCCCGCGCATGCTCTGCGTACAGAGCGAGGTCACGCCACCGCTTGTGCGCGCATTCGATGCGGGTGCGCACGACACCACAGTCGTTACGGCAGGTACTACGATCAGCTTCGGCCTGAATGTGCCCGGCGGCGTCGGCCACTTCAAGGTGCTGCAGATCATCCGCGAGAGCGGCGGTGCTGCAGTCGCGGTCAGCGAAGCCGACACCGCCGCCGAACTGCAGCGGGTTTGGCGCGACAAGCACTGGTGGATCTCGCCTGAGGGTGCTGCGTGTCTGGCGGCGATACCGCAGTTGCTCGATTGCGAGCTTTTGAAGCGCGGCGAGCGGGTTGTGGCGGTGAATACGGGATCGGCTGAGAAATATTTGCCGGCGTTGAGGCATTTGCTCTAGGCGGCGGGCGCCCACTCGGCTTGTATGCGCGTTCGGAGCGCCGCCACTGCGTCGTCCAGATGTGCGCGGCAGCCGCACAGCTTATGTTGGTAGTTCGGGTCTTGGCCTGCATCAGGGTCAAGGGCTAGAAACAGCTTTACCAGTGAGTCCTGCACGCCGAGTACACAGTTAATATCTTCCCTGTCGAGATGCACGCCGGAGCACGCCTGTGCGGTCTCATCAAGAAATAACGATATCTGCTGCAGGAAGCCAGCGGTCCGGGCGATCTGTGTCGGAAACCTCGTCGAACGGCTTTCCTCAATGATTACTTCGGAGGCCGATCGAGCGATGGAGGCGGCGTTCAACAGTCGCGAGAACACATTTCTGCGAGCGTCGCGGTATGCCGCGAGGTCGTCCAGGGCTTACTTCAGTCGCAGCGCATTTTCAGTATTCGCCTTCTCCAGTTCTTTGACTTTGATGGCGCTTTCGTCGGCGCGGACGCGCATCTCCCTTGCGAGGCACCGCTGCAGGAACAAGCCCACTACCGCCACAATTGCAGCTATCGCTGTAGTGATCACTTCTGGGGCCAGACACCACATTGCGCATGCTCCCTTGGCACAACGACGTCAGACCGTCGTTGCAAGGATAGGCGCACACCGTCCGCTGCAAAGCATCATTCTGGATGCGGCACCGGATCAGTTACGTGGCCGTGTAGCGCTCAGACCCCATAAAACGCCCGATACCACGCCACAAATTTCTCGACACCAACCTCCACCGACGTGCTCGGCGCATACCCGGTATCGCGCGCAAGCGCGCTGACATCGGCATAGGTATCGGGCACATCACCCGGCTGCAGCGGCAGCAGATTTTTCTCGGCTTTGCGGCCGAGGCAGTCTTCAAGTACCTCGATGTAGCGCAGCAACTCAACCGGGCTGTTGTTGCCAATGTTGTAGACGCGATAGGGCGCGGACGAAGTGGCGGGACTCGGGTTGAGCGGGTCGTAATCGGGATCAGGGCCGGGCACGCGGTCGAGGCTCCGGATCACGCCGTCGACGATATCGTCGATGTAGGTGAAGTCGCGGCTGTGTTTCCCGTGGTTGAACACGTCAATCGGTTCGCCTGCAAGAATTTTGCGGGTGAACAAAAAAAGCGCCATATCCGGGCGGCCCCACGGGCCATAGACGGTGAAGAAGCGCAGGCCTGTGGTCGGCAGGTTGAACAAATGGCTGTAGGTGTGCGCCATCAGCTCGTTGGCTTTTTTGCTGGCGGCGTAGAGGCTGACCGGGTGGTCGACACTGTCTTCGACCGCGAACGGTAGTTTGCGGTTAGAGCCGTAGACCGAACTGGACGATGCATAGACCAGATGCTCGATGCCGCGATGACGGCAGGCTTCGAGGATATTGAGAAATCCGACGATATTGCTGTCGATATAGGCGTGCGGATTCTCAAGTGAATAACGCACGCCGGCCTGTGCGGCGAGGTTGACAACGCGGTCTGGCTTGAAGCTGTCAAACGTCGCTTCCAGCATTGCGCGGTCTTCCAGCGAGCCTTTCACGAACGAGAACCCTTGCTTCGGCGTAATCAGCGCGAGGCGCGCGTCTTTCAGCGCCGGGTCGTAGTAATCGTTGAGGTTGTCATAGCCCAACACCTCGTCGCCGCGCGCGAGCAGGCGATGACTGAGGGTTGAGCCGATGAAGCCGGCGGCGCCGGTGACGAGAACGCGCATGGCGGATCCTTGAAGTATTTACAGTCGACCGTCGACCGCATCGCGCGGCAATACGGCTTTCACGTCGTAAAGCACGCTGTTCTGCTTGCCGAAACGGCGGATGCCTTCGACGCCAAGTTCGGCGAATTCGCGATGCGAGACCGCGAGGATCACCGCGTCGTAAGCGCTGGCTTGCGGCTGTTCGGTCATGGTGATGCCGTATTCTTCGTGCGCGAGCGCGGCGTCGACCCACGGGTCGTGTACATCAACCTGCGCGTGGTAGCTGCGCAGTTCGGTGATGATGTCGATCACGCGGGTGTTGCGCAGGTCGGGGCAGTTTTCCTTGAACGCCAGACCGAGCACCAGGATCTTCGCGTTTGCAGTGGGAATTCCGCGCTGCGCCATCGCTTTGATCGTGCACTGTGCGACGTGCTGGCCCATGCCGTCGTTGATGCGGCGGCCGGCGAGGATCACATCGGGGTGATAGCCGATCTGCTGGGCCTTGTGGGTCAGATAATACGGATCGACACCGATGCAGTGACCGCCGACCAGGCCCGGTTTGAACGGCAGGAAGTTCCACTTGGTGCCCGATGCGGCCAGCACTTCATGGGTGTCGATACCGAGGCGGTGGAAGATCAATGCCAGTTCGTTGATGAGCGCGATATTCACATCCCGCTGGATGTTCTCGATCACCTTTGCCGATTCGGCGACGCGGATGCTGGACGTCTTGTGGGTGCCAGCGTGGATGATGCTGGCGTACAGCGCATCGACCAGATCGGCAGCCTCGGGCGTGGAGCCGGAAGTGACTTTCATGATGGTTTCCAGCCGATGCTGCTTGTCGCCCGGATTGATTCGCTCCGGGCTGTAGCCGGCGTAGAAGTCCTGATTGAAGGTCAGCCCCGATTCGCGTTCGACGATCGGGACGCAGATTTCTTCGGTCGCGCCCGGATACACCGTAGATTCGTAGATCGCGACGCCGCCGGCGCGGATCGCGCGGCCGACAGTGCGGCTTGCGGATTCCAGCGGGCGCAGATCGGGGCGTTTGTATTCGTCGATGGGCGTGGGCACGGTGACGATGAAGATGTTGCAGCCGACCAGATCCGCGGGGTCGCAGCTGAAGCGCAGTTTGTCGGAATCGCGCAGTTCGTCTGCGGAGACTTCCAGGGTGTGGTCGTGGCCTTGCCCCAGTTCGGCGACCCGCTTGGTATCGATATCGAAGCCGATCACCGGGTAGCGCTTGCCGAAGGCGGCGGCCAGCGGCAGGCCGACGTAGCCCAGACCGAGGATGGCGATACGGATGTCGTCTTGGGCGGGGAGCGCGGCCTGCATCGTGTGGAATTCCAGTGAAATATGCGAAAGGGAGTTTAGCAGCCATGTCGATGTGCCCATCGGAGCGGTGTGCTGCATGCATTTGTGCTGTTGACGGACAAAGCGGGATCTCGCGGCCATCGTTACGATTATTCGACAGTGGGGCGCCTCTGACAGGCCGGGCGCGTAGGGCCGACCATCACTGTCGAGTTGAGATGCTTACAAAAGCTCGGGCCTGAAGGCCTCCTACAGGCGCGTTTTGAGTGCACACTTTCCCAACGATCTCCCTTTCGGTCATCTTCAATATGCGCGTTCTGGTCTGCGGCGGTGCCGGTTACATCGGAAGTCATACCTGCGTGGCGCTGGCTGCGCGCGGCCACGAGGTGGTCATCGCCGACAATTTCTGCAACAGCGCACCGGAGGTGTTGACGCGGCTTGAGCGACTGATCGGGCGGGCACAGGATGCGCATCGCGTGGATGTGCGCGATGCGCCGGCACTGACGGCGCTGTTCGCGGGGCAGCGCTTCGATGCGGTGATCCATTTCGCTGCGCTGAAGGCGGTGGGCGAATCCTGCGAACGGCCGCTCGATTATTTCGACAACAACATCTCGGGCACCATTGCGCTGCTGCGGGCGATGCGCGCAGCCGATGTTGGCCAGTTGGTGTTCAGTTCGTCGGCGACGGTTTACGGCGATCCGCAGTCGGTCCCAATCGACGAAGACGCGCCGCTGTCGTCGACCAATCCCTACGGACGCACCAAGCTGGTCATGGAACAGCTGATCGGCGATGTCTGCGCTGCTGACTTCGGGTTTCAGGCGATCAGCCTGCGTTATTTCAATCCGGTCGGCGCACACCCGTCCGGCCTGATCGGCGAAGCGCCCACCGGTGTGCCGAACAATTTGATGCCCTACATCTGTCAGGTTGCGGCCGGCAAACGCGAGCGGCTGCAGATCTACGGCGGCGACTGGCCGACGGTCGACGGCACCGGCGTGCGTGACTACATCCATGTGATGGATCTGGCGAAGGCGCATGTGCACGCGCTGGAAAAACTCGACGGCGTGCGCGGCCATCTGCCGCTGAATCTGGGCGTGGGTCGCGGCATCAGCGTGCTGCAGCTGCTGCACGCGTTCGAACGCGCCAGTGGACGCGATATTCCGTATCGCATCGTTGATCGCCGTGCGGGCGATGTCGCCGAGGTCTATGCGGACCCGGCGCGCGCGGAGCGTTTTCTCGGTTGGCGAGTGCAGCTGGATGTCAATGCAATGTGTCGCGATGCCTGGCGCTGGCAATCGATGAATCCGGATGGCTACGGCGCATCTTAAAAAGCACCCGCGTATTATTGCGATGTCCGAAGTAGGCTGGGCTGACAAGCCCAGCACTTTTGTGAATGATGATGGTGACCATGCTGGGCTTGTCAGCCCAGCCTACGCTTTTCAGCCCAGCCTACGCTTTTCAGCCCAGCCTACGCTTGTCGGCAAAGACTACATATTGTTTTGTGATGTTACGGTTGCGGCGCGTGCTGAAAAGCACTCGCGTAACTTTCCGATGTCCGAAGTAGGCTGGGCTGAAAAGCCCAGCGCTTTTGTGAATGATGATGGTGACGATGCTGGGCTTGTCAGCCCAGCCTACGTTTTTTGAGGCCAGCCTACGCTTGTGAGCCAATTCTGCTTATTGTTCTGGTGAGCGCATCCGCGACTGCATGCGGTTGCTTCATCCACGCGAAATGATCGGCGCGCGTGCCGAGCTGGTTCGCGTCAAGCGTTTCGATGCGAACGGCCGACGGCTGCATTTTTTCCAGCAAAAACTTCAGCGACGCAGCCGGCACCAGCCAGTCGTCGGCCAGGCGCACGGCATCGACTTCGACCTGCACATCCACCAGCGCAGCTTCCAGATCGATGGCCATGTTTTTGCCGGCGTAACGGCCGCTGAGACCGGTACGCGTCCAATCGTGCATCACGCCGCGCGCTTCCTTGCCGCCGAAACCGACGCTGCGCCCGGGCAGCGATCCGTTGCGGTCGGCGAGCCACGGCAGAAAACGATAAGCCAGCGGCAGCAGCCAGCCACGCGGGCGAGGAAAGATGCGCCAGAACGGCGATCCGCTGGCGACCAGCCACAGTCGCTGCGCAGTCTGCGGCTGCAGGGCGAGCAGGCACGCTGCCAGCTGCCCACCGAGGCTGTGACCGCCGACGATCTTCGGCAACATTGCGAATTTTTCGTCGATCAAACGCCGGCTTGCAGGCAGGTCGTGTTCAAGCAGTTCGCGATAGCCCCAGTCCGTATCATGTCCAGCGCGCAGGCTGCTGGAGCCGTGACCGCGCCATTCGTGTACGAATACGGCAATTCCGCGCGCGGCCAGCGCTTCGGCGAACGGCAGGTAGTGCCGCGCGGCGACGCCCAGTGCCGGCAGCCACAGCAGTGCAGCGTGCGGTGTTGTTGGTGCGCGCAGCAGCAGGCGGAACCGATGCCCGTCTTCGGCAATGATCGCGAAGCCGTCGCCCGCTGCGGGCAGCTCATCATCCACCGCAATATCCGCCGCAATCACGGGCGAGGCGCTGCGGCGCCGAAGTGATCGAGCACCAGAATATCGCTGCGTCCGGGGCGTGAGCCCAACTGCAGCGCGCGATGCACGTAGTCCGCGGCCGCACTGCAGGCGTCGATCAGCGTCATTCCGAGCGCAAGATTCGCGGCGATGGCAGACGCAAGCGTACAGCCGGTGCCGTGCGCGTTGACCGCGAGTCGCGGATGACGAATCTCGCGACGCATGCGGCCGCCGCTCTCACGCCGCGCGGAGAACAGATCGATCACTTCGTGACCCGTGGCGAGATGGCCGCCTTTGAGCAGCACTGCGCCCGCACCGAGATCGAGCAACGCGTCGCAGGCTGCGCGCATCGCGTCGAGGTCTGGAATGGCGTGGCCCAGCAGGAATTCCGCTTCCGGAAGATTCGGCGTGACGATCGTGGCCATCGGCAGCAGCCGTTTGCGCAGCACTTCTATCGCAGTATTGGCGAGCAACTGCGCGCCGGAAGTCGCCACCATCACCGGGTCGAGCACGATATGCGGCGGACAGTGCTGATCCAGCGCTTTGACGACGGCCTGGATCATGTCGGCGTTGGCCAGCATGCCGATCTTCACCGCGCGGATTTCGAAATCGTCGAAACAGGTGTCGATCTGAGCGCGCAGAAACGCGGGTGGGGGGACTTCCACTGCATTCACGCCGCGGGTGTGCTGCGCAGTGAGCGCGGCAACGGCGCAGACCCCATGTACGCGATGCGCCGCGAAGGTCTTGAGGTCGGCCTGGATGCCGGCGCCGCCGCCGGAGTCGGAGCCGGCGATGGTGAGGGCGGAGACGGGATGTGGGGGAGTCGTCATGCGTCGATTCTGACCGAAGACGCGACGCGGTCAAGTTCGCGATTCAATGGCCGTTCGATATCTGCCAATGTCGATACAGCGTATAGGTCAGACCTGCGACGCCCGTCAGCGCAGCCGGGACCAACAGTGCGCGATATGCCAACGCTTGAAACAGAAGACTGCCGATCACGGCGCCGCACAGGAAGCCGCTGATGATCAACATGCTCAGCCGCAGCCGCCGTGTCTGCAGCGGCATGCTTCGCAGCGCGTGGCCGATGGCAATGCCGATATCGGTGAACATGCCGCTGAGGTGGGTCGTGCGCACCACCGCACCGCTGTAGGTGGTGGCCATCGCATTCTGCAGTCCGCAGGCCATCGCTGCGGTCCAGGCACCGGCGATCCACTGTCGTTCCAGCATCGGAATCGACGCCAGCAGCAGCAATGAAACGCCGCTCAGCGCAATTCCGTACCGCCGCCCGAGGCGCAGCGTGCTGTCCTGCACGATCAAGCCGCTGAGCGCGGCGCCGAACACGAAGGCGACAATCACACCGGCGAGCTGGATCGCAATGCGCACATCGCCTTGGGCGATGGCGCCGCCGAGCAGCGTGGTGGTGCCGGTGAGGTGGGTGATGGCCTGATGTTCAAAGCCCAGATAGCCGACCACGTTGACCATGCCGGCGATGGTGGAAAGTGAGAAAGCACCGACCCAGACCCAGCGCGGCAGCTGTATGCCCATCGCCGATTCAGTCTGCCGATGGCGTGTTTTGCAGATCGTGGGGAATCAGCGAATGCACGATCGCTTCACGCGGATCACCGTCGACGATGATCCCGTTGCGGGCGATGCCTTCGCACACCGCGCCGAGTTTTACCGCCACCCGCAAACTGGCGGTGTTTTCCGGCTGGACCAGTATCTCGATGCGCTGCAGACCGAGCTGCCCGAACGCCCAAGCCGCGGCGAGTTGCGCAGCTGCGACGGCGACACCGCCGCCGCGGGCGTTGTCGGCGATCCAGTAACCGAGGTTGGCCGAGCGCCGCACCGGGCTGACATGACTGAAGCCGACGCCGCCCAGCAAACGCACCGATGCCGCATCGAAAACGCCGAAGTGATACTCGGTGCCGGCGGCCCATGCGCGCTGGCAGTGCAGGGTCCAGTCCGCACTGTCGCTGCGCGTGTAATCGGGTTTTGCCCACGGCACCCACTGCGACAGCGTACTCAGCGATGCCGATACCGTTGCGAACAAGGCGTCGACATCCTCAGCCGCCAGTGGGCGGATCAGGATGCCGTTGCGCGTACCGAAGAGGTTCATATCGCGATTACAGCACTTCTGACGCGTAATCCGCCAACCGCGAACGCTCGCCGCGCTTCAGCGTGATGTGCGCGCTGTGCGCCCAGTTCTTGAAGCGGTCGACGGCATAGGTGAGGCCGGACGTGGTTTCGGTGAGGTAGGGCGTATCGATCTGTTCGACGTTGCCGAGGCAGACAATCTTGGTGCCCGGACCCGCGCGGGTAATCAGCGTTTTCATCTGCTTCGGGGTGAGATTCTGCGCTTCGTCGAGAATCAGCCAGCGGGTGAGAAACGTGCGGCCGCGCATGAAGTTCAGCGCGCGGATCTTGATCCGCGAGGCCAGCAGATCATTGGTCGCAGCGCGGCCCCAGCTGCCGCCGTCCTGGGTGTTTGGCATCAACACTTCAAGATTGTCGGTCAGCGCGCCCATCCACGGCGTCATCTTTTCTTCTTCGGTGCCGGGCAAAAAACCGATGTCCTCGCCAACGCTCACCGTCGCGCGGGTCATGATGATTTCGCGGTAGCGCTGCTGGTCCATCGTCTGTGCCAGACCGGCCGCCAGCGCGAGGAGAGTCTTGCCGGTGCCGGCGGTGCCGAGCAGGGTGACGAAATCGATCTCCGGATCCATCAGCGCATTGATCGCGAAGTTCTGTTCGCGGTTGCGCGCGGTGATGCCCCACACCGCATGCTGATGGCTGCGGTAATCATCGACGATCTGCAGTTCGACGAAAGCGTCGTTGACTTTGGCGACGCGGAATTCGGCTTCGTCGTCGCCGGGCAGATACACGAACTGGTTCGGATACCAGTCGTCGCCATTGATCCGTGCAACCTTGTAATACGTGCGGCCTTTTTCGGTCCACGACTTCAGCCCCTCGCTGTAACGCTGCCAGAAATCCTCTGGCAGTGCGCTGGTGCCGGTGTAGAGCATGCTGAAATCGTCGAGCGCGCGATCGTTCTCGTAGTCCTCGGACGGAATGCCCGCAATCGCGCCTTTGATGCGCAGATTGATGTCCTTGGAGACGAACACCACCGGCACCTCGGGCTCCGCTTCGCGCAGGGCCAGGATCGCGCCGAGAATATGGTTATCCGGAATGACCGCACCGAAGCGCTTGCCTGCGTCGAAACTTTCGGTCTGGAAGCGCAGCTTGCCGATGCTGTCGGCGGCGCGCAGCTGCAGGCCTTTCGGCTGCGATAGCGTGAGGCCCGATGCGATCTTGTCGCTGCCGTGGGTCTCGATCAGTTCATTGATGAAGCGACTGACCTGACGCGCATTGCGACTGGCTTCGGAGGTGCCTTTCTTGGCGTTGTCCAGTTCTTCGATGACCTGCATCGGCAGAAAGACGTCGTGTTCTTCGAATTTGAACAGAGCGGTGGGGTCGTGCATCAGCACATTGGTGTCGAGGACGTAGATGCGCTTGCCTTTGGTCATCATGCGGTTGGGCTACCGATGGCGGAGAGAGGTGGGAGGATGGGCCGAGCATAACGAAGCTTTGTTGTTCGTTGTCATCCCGAATCCATGTTTCATTTGGGTTGGTGATCTGTTTTTATGCGTTGTGTCTAGACTTGAAACGCAAACGGCTTTGCGGGTTTCGTCCATATTTTGTGGGACTTGTAGACAAGTCGCCTGGTTTCGTCTGACAGCACAACATCACCGCGATCCGCGAAACGGAGCAGTGGCTTGGAGGGTCGAAAATGTGAATCACTGCGCCTGGGCAGCCTTCAGCGCGTCGAGCACGGCCTGGGCGTGGCCGGGAACCTTCACGCCGCGCCATGCGGCTGCAACTTTGCCCTTTGGGTCAATCAGGAACGTGCTGCGTTCGATGCCCAGCACCTTCTTGCCGTACATGTTCTTTTCTTTGATGACCTCGAAGGCGCCGCACAGCGCTTCGTCGGCGTCGCTGACCAGCAGAAAATCGAAGCCCTGTTTGGTGCAGAAATTCTGGTGCGATTTGATCGAGTCGCGCGACACGCCCAGCACGGTAGCGCCGAGTTTGGCGAACGTCGGCAGCAGCGCGTTGAAGTCGATGCCTTCGGTGGTGCAGCCCGGCGTCGAATCTTTCGGATAGAAGTACAGCGCCAGCCACTGCCCGGCATAGGCGGAGAGCTTGGCGGTGCTTCCGTCCGACAGCGCCAACGGGAGAGACAGCGTGGATTTCGGGAGGGCTTTGCCGGCTTGAACTGCAGTAATGGTGTCGGTCATCGTCAGAATTTCATCGGGTCCATGATGGCGTCGAGATTCAGGTGATCGCAGAATTCGAGAAAATCGTCGCGCAGCGCGGCGATATGCATATCCGCGGGCACACCGATGGTGATCTGGGCGGAAAACATCTCGGCACCTGTCTGCATGGCGCGGTAGCGCGCGCAGTGCAGGCTTTCGGTGGTGATCCCCTGGCGATCAAAGAAGTCGGCCAGCTGATACAGGATGCCGGGTTTGTCCGCGGCCACCACTTCAACGACATACGGCAGCAGATTGGACTGCACGGGTTTGGGTCCGGTGCGATACCAGATCAGCTTGAAACCTTCCTCGCGTTCCAGGCGGGTGAGCATGGCTTCAAGCTTGGCGATGGCGTCCCAGGGCCCGACTGCGAGAGCCGTCACCGACACATCGCGTCCGACGGTGGACAGACGCGCATCCACCAGATTGCAGCCGCTGTCCGCGATGCGACGGCTGACCGATAGCAGCGGCGACTGCGGGTGCGTCGTATAGGCGTTGATCAGCAGGTAGTTCTCGTTCGGTGCAGGCCGGACGGTAGTAGCAAGTTCTTCGGTCAAGGTGGGGTCCGCGGCGAGGGAAAGTGTTGCGAAGTCGTTCGGTCGAGACTTGGTGGTTTCATGCGCGTCCCGACATTGCCGCAGCATACTTGGCGGTGGTTTCAGCCCGCAAGCAAAGTCTGATGATCGCGATGGTCGTGCCCAAGGCGGACCCGGCACAGTTGTCGTCGTTCAATGCAAGTCATTGATTTGCATAACTGAGAGCCGGTGATGGCCGCCGGTGGCGGCTGGGTTCCGGGCATGAGCGCAGGTTCGCGAAGGATGGAGTGTTCAGACCTTCCGAAGTAACATCCGGGCTGTGGCGCTGGACTCCCATGCCGCCCTTCGACCCTCCAGGCATTCTTCAAGGTATTCGCGTGTCTCTGTCCGGCAGCATCACCGCGCTGGCGACGCCATTTTCGGCGTCCGGCGACTTCGACGGCAAACTCGACCTCCCGGCATGGGAGCGTCTGCTCGAATCGCAGATCAATGCCGGTACCCAGGGCGTCGTGGTGGCCGGTTCGACGGGAGAGGCCAATGCGCTGTCCGATGACGAATACGAAACGCTGCTGCGTCGGGCGGTCGCGGTCGTTGCCGGACGGATTCCCGTACTCGCCGGCACCGGGCTGTCGAATACCGCCAAAACCATCGAACTGACCCGGCGCGCAGCCATATGGGGCGCCGACGCCGCACTGGTGGTCACGCCGCCGTATGTTCGCCCGACCCAGGCCGGCTTGATCGCCCACTACCGCGCGCTTGCGGACGACGGCGCGCTGCCTGTCGTGCTTTACAACGTTCCGGGCCGTACCGGCTGCGATCTGTTGCCGGAGACTGCCGCGAAGCTGGCCACGCATCCGCGCATCGTAGCGATCAAGGAAGCGCGCGCCGAGCCCGAGCGCATGGCCGCGCTGCTCGCGCTGCGCTCGCCATCGTTTGCGATTCTGTCCGGCGACGACCCCACGGCTGCGCGCGCGATGCTTGCTGGCGCCGACGGTCTGATTTCGGTGGCCTCGAATGCGATGCCTGCTGCGATGCGCCGCCTGTGCAACCTGGCCCGCGCCGGCGCACATGCCCAGACCGAGGCCTTCGATGCCGAGCTGCAGCCGATCTTCGATTTCATGGGCATCGAGCCCAACCCCATTCCGCTCAAAGCGATCCTGATGCGACAGGGTATCGGTCATGGCCTGCGTCTGCCGTTGACTGCACTGTCTCCGCTGCACGCGCACGCCGCCGACGCTGTCGTCCGCCGCATCGCGCAGATCGAACGCGCCGCATTGGATGTATTCATGTCACCCGATACCCCATGCGCTGCCCGGACGGGCTGATCGCTCCGCACAGCTGACATCCCCACCGTTTTACGGGCGCCTCGCCCACATCGTTTTTTCTCAGGAGACCTCATGTCATCGATTCGTCCGAACCACCGCAACGCCCTGTCCCGCGCTATGAAAGTCGCAATGGTGATCGGCTTGTCCGTGGCGGTGATCGGCGCCTCGGGCTGCCGCTGGTTCCGCAAGAACGACGTGTACGCAATGAGCCCCGATCAGCGCCCGCTGGAATTCCCGCCGGCGTTTGACCAATCCGAAGCCGATCGCAGTCTGGCAACGACCGCCAGTGGCTCAGTGACACGCTCATCGCTGCCGGGCGCTGAGCCCACGACCCGCGCCCTGGGTTTCAGCGTCCCGGGCGACCGCGCTACAGTCTTTGCGCAGGTGGGCGAGGTGCTTGCCGCCACCGCCGGCCTGACCATCGCCAATCGCGCGCAGCTGTTGGGCGCATTCGATGTCGATTACGAAGGTCAGAAATTCCTGATCCGCGTCAGCGAAGGCAGCAGCGGCAGCAATATCTCGGCAGTGGACCCCCGCGGTCAGCCTGCGGACAATCCCGCCGCATCCAAGGTGATTGCTGCGCTGCGGGCAGCACTGATCAAACAGTAAGCCGTCTGGGCTGAACTCTAAACAATCGTGATGAAAACCAAAACGGGCGCTTCCAGGCGCCCGTCATGCTGGTGGGATGCCTGGGCGACGGACGATCCGCTCAACGCTCCAGCAGCGACAGCTTGTTAGGTTTGCCTTCCCAGTCTTTGGCGTCGGCCAGGCCATCTTTTCGGGTAGTGATGACCGGCCACACCATCGCCAGTTCCTTGTTGAGCGCCACGAAGACCTCCTGTCCCGCCGGCACATCGTCCTCGGGATAAATCGCGTTGACCGGGCATTCCGGCTCGCACAGGGTGCAGTCGATGCACTCGTCCGGATCGATCACCAGGAAATTTGGCCCTTCATGGAAGCAGTCCACCGGGCAGACCTCGACGCAGTCGGTGTACTTGCACTTGATGCAGCTTTCGGTGACGACGAAGGGCATGGTTCGATCCGGGAATGCGAGAGAGCGGATGAGAGGGGCAAGTGTAATAGCGAGGCGTGCGATAAGCGAAGCTGTAACGGTCTCGCCCGACCCAGACGACGAAGCCCGCACATCGCTGTGCGGGCCCCGGTGTTGGTGCTCCCTACGGGATTCGAACCCGTGTTTTAGCCTTGAGAGGGCCACGTCCTGGGCCTCTAGACGAAGGGAGCAGTTGAACTGCGACCATCGACGACGTCCCGGTTATCCTTTGCCCGGAATCGTCGCTTGGTTCCGCCGTTGGCCGCATCAAGCGGTGTGGGGCGGACAGGCTGTTAGTATAGCGGGTCAATACGGATGATGACCAACGATCCTGCCTCGTGACGCTAGCCTGCGATGCTGAGCAATGATCTTGACCCACTCCGACCCGCCCGCGCCTTCGACCATGGTTTCGATGACCGACTCAATCTTTCTGCCGACCGCGCCGCGCACCATTCCCCGTGATCAGCATGCGATTTCGCGCAAGGACATCAGTCCCAGTGCGCTGCGTGTGCTGTACCGGCTGCATGAGGCCGGCTATGGCGCATTTCTGGTCGGCGGTGCGGTGCGCGATCTGCTGTTGGGTGAGCATCCGAAAGATTTCGACATCGCCACCGACGCGACGCCCGAACAGGTCAAGCATCTGTTCCGCAACTGCCGGCTGATCGGCCGCCGCTTCCGTCTCGCGCATGTGGTGTACGGGCGCGAGATCATCGAAGTGGCGACCTTTCGCGCCAACATCGACGATGGCAGCGGCGACCGCGAGCAGGATCAAGAGGGGCGGGTGCTCCGCGACAACGTCTACGGCAGCATCGAAGACGACGCGGTGCGGCGCGATTTCACCGCCAATGCGCTGTATTACGCGATCAGCGACTTCTCCGTTCGCGACTACATCGGTGGTTTCGAAGACGTGAACAATCGCGTGATGAAGCTCATCGGCGACCCGGAAACCCGCTATCGCGAAGATCCGGTGCGCATGCTGCGTGCGGTGCGGCTTGCGGCGAAACTGCGTTTCAGCATCGATCCCGCCAGCGCCGATCCGATTCCGAAACTCGCGTCGCTGCTCCAGGAAGCCTCATCGGCGCGGCTGTTCGAGGAATGTCTGAAACTGTTTCTCTCCGGCCACGCCGAGGCCAGTTTCCTGGGGCTCGAAACCCACGGACTGCTGGCGGGTCTGCTTCCGGAGACCGCGGTCGCGCTGGCGTCCAATCGCAGCGGCGCGCTGCGGCGCATGTTGCTTGAGGGCCTGCGCGCCACCGACGCCCGTATCGCCGCCGACGAACCGGTGTCGCCGGCGTTCCTGTTCGCGCTGCTGCTGTGGCCTGCCTACTGCCGCACCCTGGCGATGCTGCAGGCGCAGGGTGTGCATGTGGCCGAAGCCGAGCGTCGCGCCGCTGACCGGGTCACGCTGCATCAGGTGACCACCGTGGCGCTGCCGCGCAGATTTTCGCTGCCAATGCAGGAGATCTGGCTGATGCAGGCGCGTTTCGGCCAGCGCCAGCGCAAACGCGTGGTCCGGTTGTTATCGCATCCGCGTTTCCGCGCTGCCTATGATTTTCTGCTGTTGCGCCAGTCGGCGTCCGACAGCCATGCCGAAGACATCGCGTTCTGGGCGGAAGCCCAGCTGGATCCCGACCACGCACTCGAGGTCGCCGCGTTGCGACCCTTGCAAGATGAGGACGCCGAGTCTGCGGAGTCGCGCGGCCCGCGTCGCCGTCGTCGCCGTCGTCCAGAGGCGGCTGGACATTGAACCTCCCTCAGACCGTGCCTGAAATCGTCCAGGACCGCACTCCGGTCCTTGCGTTCGTCGGGCTTGGCGGCAATGTCGGCGATGCTGCAGGCACCCTGCGCGCCGCTGTGCATCGGCTGATGACCGTGCCGCGCAGCCGGCTTGTATCGGCGTCGCGCTTCTACCGCACGCCTGCCTGGGGCCAACAGAATCAGGCCGATTTCGTCAATGCGGTGGTCGCGATCGAAACCGCGCTGCCGCCGCGGGTATTGCTTGACGAGTTGCTCAATATCGAGCGTGATTTCGGCCGCGAGCGTGCGGCTGACGGCAGCGGTCGATGGGGGCCGCGCGTTCTCGATCTGGATATCCTGCTGTACGGCGGCCACGAGATCGACGAGCCGGGTCTGCGCGTGCCTCATCAATACCTGCACGAACGTGCGTTCGCGCTGGTGCCGCTGCTCGATCTGGTGTCCGATATCGACATCCCCGGCCGCGGCAGCGCACGGCGCGCGCTGATGCAGGTCGGCGGCGCTGGAATCGAGTCGCTGGTGGAACGCTGAAGCGTCGCAAAGCGCCTGCGCCGAACTGCTAGGCTTATAGCGCCCCCGGCCTCTTCCCCCGGCCCACTCCTGGATGCGTATGGCCATTCGAGAAGACAAGCCCTGGACCGTACCCGCGTTGGCTGATGCCAAGCGGGACGGCCGCAAACTGGCGATGCTCACCGCCTATGACGCCGTGTTCGCGCGCGTATTCGACCGCAGCGGTGTCGACCTGCTTCTGGTCGGCGATTCGCTGGGCATGGTGGTCAAAGGACAGTCTTCGACGCTGCCGGTCACGGTCGACGACATCGCCTATCACACCGCTGCGGTGTCCAGCCATCTCGAACGCGCGCTGCTGATCGCCGATCTGCCGTTTCAGGCCGATGCCACCCCGGAGCGCGCGCTCGACGCCGCCACCCGGCTGCTGCAGGCGGGCGCGCAGATGGTCAAGCTGGAAGGCGCCGGCCCGCACAAGCTTGAGGTGATCCGTTTTCTGGTCGAACGCGAGATTCCGGTCTCCGCGCATCTTGGCCTCACCCCGCAATCGGTGCTGCGTTTCGGCGGCTTCAAGGTGCAGGGGCGTGAAGCCCTTGCCGCCGCCAAACTGCATGACGATGCGCGCGCAGTCGAAGCCGCGGGCGCTTCGCTGCTGGTGCTGGAATGCGTGCCGACCGCACTCGCGCAGTCGATCACCGCCGCTGTGGGCATCCCCACCATCGGCATCGGCGCCGGCCCGCACTGCGACGGTCAGGTGCTGGTGCTGCACGACATGTTGGGTCTCGACAACGGCCATCGGCGGCCGAAATTCGTCAAGGATTTTCTTGCTGAGGGCGGCTCCATCGCTGGCGCCGTGCAGGCATATTGCGCTGCGGTGCGCGACGGCAGTTTCCCGGATGCTGAGCATGCATACCAATAAATTTTTCGGCGCGAAAAAATATGATCGAAACCATCACTGAACTCAGTCAACTGCGCGCGCGGATTCTCGGCTGGCGTCGCGAAGGCCTGCGGGTCGGCTTCGTGCCGACGATGGGCAATCTACACGCCGGTCATTACTCGTTGATCGCGCTGGCGCGGCAGCACGCCGATCGCATTATCTCAAGCGTGTTCGTCAATCCAACCCAGTTCGGGCCGAACGAAGACTTCACCCGTTATCCGCGCACGCCGGAAGCCGACACCAGTGGGCTGGAGGCTGCGGGCTGCGACGCGCTGTGGCTGCCGACGGTGGAATCCATGTATCCGTTCGGCGTGGATCTCGCGGTGCGCATGCGCGTGCCGGGCGTGGCCGATGTGCTGGAGGGCGCGCATCGCCCCGGACATTTCGACGGCGTCTGCACTGTAGTGGCGCGGCTGTTCAATCAAGTGCAGCCGGACGTGGCTGCATTCGGTAAAAAAGATTTCCAGCAGCTTGCGGTGATCCAGCAAATGGTCACTGATCTGGCCTATCCGCTCGCCCTGTTGGGCGGTGAGATCGTGCGTGAAACCGACGGTCTGGCGATGAGTTCGCGCAACCAGTACCTGTCCGCTGAAGACCGGGTGATCGCTGCGGAGATCCATCGCGCACTGCTGGACATGCGCGCGCAGCTGCTAGCCGGCGTGTCGCGGACGTCGGTTGAGGCCGGCGCTGCACTGCGTCTGGGCGAAGCCGGATTCTCGGTCGATTACGCCGCGATCCGCACGCCGGATCTGTCCGAACCCGACATCGAGCCTGCGCACTATGCGGTGCCGGGTCCGCGCGTGGCGCTGATCGCGGCGCGGCTTGGCCGCACCCGTTTGATCGACAATCTCGAATTCGAACTGCCCTGATAACCGCCAAGCAGGTAACTGACAAGCAGATAATCGACAAGCGGCGGCGTTGATTTCGTTTGCAGCGGCGATGCCGCTGCGATCTGGCAAGATTGGGGCAATCCTGATACGGCACTCCGCGAGCCCGACATGTCCAACCCGCACGACATCGTGTTTGAAACGCTGCCTCCGCACGCCGAGCGTTTGCGCCAGACCTCGATCTCTCGACTGATCGCAGACGATATACAGCGTCCCCAGGCATACGCGCTGCGTGTCGGTCCGCTGTATGCGAGTTTCGCGCGGCAGCATTACGATCGCCCGGCGCTTGATGCGCTGTTCGCGATTGCAGAAGCCGCGGACTTGGCATCAGCAGTGCGCCGGTTGTTCGATGGGCATCTCGTCAACGCCACCGAAGGCCGCGCCGCGCTGCACACTGCGCTGCGCAGCGATCTGTCCGACGTTGTGCATGTCCGCGACGCCTCGATGCAGGCGCGCGCAGCGCGCAGGCAGATGGCGACGATGGTGGATGCACTGATCGCTTCCGGCGCCACCGATGTGGTGAGCGTCGGCATCGGCGGTTCCGATCTTGGCCCGCGGCTCGTTGCCGATGCCCTGAGCGATGGCGACGGCGGCGGCCGTCTGCGCGTACATTTCGTGTCGAACGTCGACGGCAATGCGGTGCGTCGCACCTTGTCCGCGCTGGATCCCGCGCGCACTGCGGCCATCCTGATCTCGAAAACCTTCGGCACCCAGGAAACCCTGCTCAACGGCACCGTCGTGCGCGACTGGTTGCAGAACGACAGCCGCGTATATGCGGTCAGCGCGAACGTGCAGCGCGCCGCCGATTTCGGTATCGACGAAAGCCGCATCCTGCCGATGTGGGATTGGGTGGGCGGCCGTTATTCGCTGTGGTCCGCGGTGGGATTTCCGATTGCGCTGGCGATCGGCATGGACGGCTTCGAGCGACTGCTCACCGGCGCTGCCGACATCGACGCGCATGTGTTGGCGACGCCGCTGCGCGACAACATGGCAGTGTGGCACGCGCTGACCGCGATCTGGAACCGCAACGCCCTGCACGCCGGCAGCCAGGCGGTGTTGCCGTACGACGAACGTCTTCGTCTGTTGCCGAATTACCTGCAGCAGCTGGTGATGGAAAGCCTCGGAAAATCCGCGCGTCTCGATGGTGCGGCATTGATCGGTCACACCGTGCCGGTGTGGTGGGGCGGGGCAGGCACCGACACCCAGCACAGCTTCTTCCAGGCGCTGCATCAGGGCACCCAGATCGTGCCGGCGGACTTCATCGGCGTGATCCGCGCCGATCACGCGCACGCAGACAACCATGCCGCGCTGCTCGCGAATCTTCTCGCCCAGACCGAAGCCTTCGCCAACGGCCAGACCAGCGACGACCCGCATCGCGCCTACGCCGGCAATCGCCCGAGCACGCTGCTGTTGCTGGATGCGTTGACCCCCGAGTCGATGGGCGCGCTGATCGCGCTGTACGAACACAGCGTTTACCTGCAGTCAGTGCTGTGGGGCATCAACGCCTTCGATCAATTCGGTGTCGAACTCGGCAAGCAGGTCGCGAACGCATTGCTGCCCGCGCTGCATGGCGACGTCGAAGCCGAC
>JANOKD010000039.1:0-166509 GCA_031419075.1 Lysobacterales bacterium | reverse complement strand
AAGATCAAGGTTCCGGCTTCGCGCGTTACGCGAAGCCGACACGGCGGGATGAGTTTCTGAAGGCGATGGAGACGTTGGTGCCGTGGTCTGCACTGTGCGAGGAGATCCAGCCGCATTACCCGAAGCCAGGCAATGGCCGTCCGCCGGTGGGTCTGGAACGAATGCTACGGATGTACTGCGTGCAGCACTGGTTCAATCTGGCGGATCAGGCCTGCGAGGAGGCGTTGTACGACAGCGCGAGCCTGCGCCGGTTTGTGGGGATCGATTTGGGCCGGGAGCCGGTGCCGGACGCGACGACCCTGTTGCGGTTTCGTCGTGTGCTGGAGACTAACAAGCTAGGCGAAGCGTTGTTTTCACGGGTCAACGCGGAGCTGAAGTTGCGTGGCTACAAGGTGCAGACCGGGACGATTGTGGATGCGACGATCATCGGTGCGCCGAGCTCGACGAAGAACCGTGAGAAGGCCCGTGATCCGGAGATGCATCAGACGAAGAAGGGCCAGCAGTGGTATTTCGGAATGAAACTGCACATTGGCGTGGACAGCCGGACGGGTCTGGTGCACAGCGCCCGGGTGACGGCGGCCAATGAGCACGATAAGCATTCGATTCCGGAGTTGCTGCACGGCGAGGAACGGCGCATGTACGGCGACTCGGCGTATCACAACCAGAAGGATCTGCTTGTGAGCAAGGCGCCGCATGCCAAGGATTTCACGAATGAACGGACGCGCTGGAAGGGGTGGGTGGACGAAGAGGCGAAGCGCAAGAACCGGACGAAGTCTCGGGTGCGGGCGAAGGTGGAGCATGTCTTCGCGGTGGTGAAGCGGCAATGGGGTTTCACGAAGGTGCGCTATCGCGGTCTTGCGAAGAACGCGACGCGGGCGTTTGTGGCGCTTGCGTTGGCGAACCTGTACATGACGAGGCCGCGATGCGCGGGGTAATTGCGCCCGGAATCCTGGGAAAACCGGGTTCCATAGGAGGAAACGAGCGAAAGTCGGCATTTATCTGGCGAAGTTTCGTGATTTTTTGATTTGAAGCCGATGCGGCGAGATCCGTCGGCACGCGCAGTAGATTCCGCTGGCTTGATCAGCGTTGCCCTAACGCAGTCGCAATGTGTTCCGAGTAGTGCGCTCGCTCTGTATCCCCGCGCACTGCATGGGGATAATGTCCGTTGCATTGGCGCACCAAAATTGCTCCAATACGCCCCACTGTTCCGCAGATGGAAATATCACCGTGAACGATCTCAACGACCTCTACTACTTCGCGATGGTGGTCGAGCACTCAGGTTTCGCCGCCGCCGAACGTGCGCTGGGCATCCCAAAGTCCCGCCTCAGCCGCCGCATCAGTCAGCTCGAAACCGACATGGGCGCGCGCTTGTTGCAGCGGTCCACGCGTCGGTTCGCGGTCACCGATGTCGGCCAGAGCGTCTACCGCCACGCGCAGTCGATGTTGGCCGAAGCCAGCGCTGCGCGCGAAGTGGTCGACCGGCTAAGCGCCGAGCCGCGCGGCCTTGTGCGGGTGAGCGTGCCGGTGGGTATCGCCCAGGAATCGATCCCGAAACTGCTGCCCGATTTCCTCGCCCGTTACCCGCTGGTGCGTGTGCAGCTGCACGTGAGCAATCGCCGCGTCGATGTCATCAATGAAGGCTTCGACATTGCGATTCGCGTCCGCGCCAAACTCGATGATGACGGCAGCCTGGTGATGCGCAGCTTCGGCCAGATCCAGGAATTGCTGGTCGCCAGCCCCAAATATCTTGATCGTGCCGGTCGGCCACGTGACCCGGAAGAATTGGCCAACCACACCACGCTCAGCATGAGCGAGGACGAGGCCCGTCAACGCTGGGAGCTGCAGGGCGAAGGCGGCGAGATTCGCAAGGTCGACCTCAAACCCCGCGTCGCCGGCTTCGACTTCCCGATGTTGATGGCACTGGCGAAACAGGGCTTGGGCATCACCTTGCTGCCGGAAACCATTTGTGCCGACGCCGTGCGCAACCGCGAACTGGAAGTGGTGCTGCCCGCGTGGCGCCTGCCGATGGGCATCTGCCACGCGGTGTTCGCATCCCGCCGTGGCCTGCTGCCGGCGGTGCGCATGTTCATCGACTACCTCGCCGAAACCCTGCCGCCGCAGCTGGAGGCCTCCCGCCTCAACTGTTTACACTGCCCGGGCGGCATGGCGCCGGTGAAGCAGGTTAAAATCGCCGAGACGGTGTGATGATGGCAGAGGGGCGGTGGCGCCATGAGCCTCGAATCCCTCCACTGTCATGCCGAGCCGGAGGCGAGGGATCTGCTCTTAATGCTTTCAAATGTTTTTAAAAGCAGATCCCTCACCCGATGAAGCCGGGATTCGGGATGACAGGTTTTTTTCTCTCGTAGTTAAAAAAATATGGAAGCGTGGCCGAGTGGTTTAAGGCAGCAGTCTTGAAAACTGCCGTGGGTGTGAGCCCACCGTGAGTTCGAATCTCACCGCTTCCGCCAGACACACAAAAGCCCCCAAGTGGGGCTTTTGTGTGTCTGGCGGAAGTGATGGGTGGACGAACTGACCGAGTTCGACACATCGGCAGGGCGAGACGGGGTTTCGCGTGGCACTGCCGCGCGCCGTCGAGCGCCCGCGCGTGAGCGTGGGCCGGAAAGATTTGCACAGCGAAGCTGCCCGTACGGCGAGGGCCAAGGATGGTTCGAATGAATCCCGGCGCTTCCGCCAGATACACAGCGGACCGTATGCGGAGGCTGTATGCGTATCTGGCCGATAAGCGCAGTGGCGCAAAGCGAATTTTCCGTAAAACGAGGATCAGTCAATTTCACAGCTTAATTGAGACCGCGAGACGTGTTTATCAGGCTTTTTGCTCAAATATGAGTCATGATAACCGCCGGGGTTTGCATGGGGGGCAATCAACTGCAAGCTTCTGAATAACGGTCATCTAGCCAATCCATATCAAAAGTGAGTTCATGAGGCTTGGAGCCAACGGGGTTGGAGATGCAGGTACGGGATCAATTGGATAACGAGACACAGGGCTGTGGCTTGATGTTCCCTGGGCAAGGAACCCAGCACATCGGTATGGGCGCGGAGGTTTGCGATCAGTCGCCGGCTACGGCGCGCGTGTGGGACTGTGCAAGCGATATTTCCGGTTTCGACGTGCGCAGACTGTGCATGAAGGGGCCGATGCCCAAACTTGATAAAACCCAATATCAGCAGGTGGCGGTTACGACAGTCAATGTCGCGACATTGGAGGCCATACGCGCCCAACGCGAGATTGGTGAGGCTTGTGTCGCTGGACATAGCGTCGGCGAGTTCTCTGCCCTGTATGCCGCAGGCGTGCTGGGATTGGAGGATGTGTTTCGCGGCGTGACGGCACGCGGAGCGATCATGAATGCGCTGGCGGAAGAGACCGAGGGCGCCATGTATGCGATCAAAGGTATCGATCGAGATAAGCTCGCCGCGCTGATGGACAGCCATGCAGTGGGTAACCGGATTGACGTAGCCAATGACAACTCGCCGCGGCAACAGGTGGTGTCCGGAACCAGATCTGCACTCAAGGAATGGCTGCCTATGCTGTTGCATGCGGGCTTCGAGCAGGTGCGACTGCCTGTGAACGGAGCATGGCACAGCGGTTTGATGCGAAAGGGTGTTGACGAGTTTCAAACGGTGATCGATGGGCTGCGTTTTGCCGCTCCGGTGATGCCCGTATTCACCAATCAGTCGGCAGAAGCGGTCATTGCGACAGAGCAGATCAAACGCGATCTGGTGAGCAATCTGTATTCCACCGTGCGCTGGCGCGAAACGATGAATGCACTTGCGGACAGCGGCGTTCGTTTGTTGCTCGAAGTCGGCCCCAAGAAAGTGCTCAGTCGCCTGCTGCTGGATTTTCCGACGCTGCAGGACAGAATGACGGCGCGGCATGCCGCTGACTTCCTCACAGCCGTCAAAGTTGAGATCCAGTAATGCTTCCCACTTTTCAGCGCCATCTGGGACGCTATGCCATCAGCATGTGGCTGGGCATGACTTTTTTGTGTTTGATGCTGAGTTTTGCGTTGGTGCGCAACAGTCAATCTTTAGGTCTGCTTGAGCTGTTGATTGCAGGCGTTTCGATTGCTGTTGGCGTGACTTATGGCGCGATGCGCGATGCTCCGGGCTACTGGATTTACAGCACGCTGGTGGCCAAATTTATCATGTCGAAAGAAGAAATCGGCGAGATCCGCGGTCTGCGGTTCAGCCCATTGATTCGTTGGCTGAATCCACTGCAGACGCCGTTCGGAATGCCGTCGCTGGCTGCTGTCGGGATGTTCTTGCTGCTGTGGACTGGCTATCAATTGTTCCCGGATCATCCAAAAATACTGGCTTTATCGATGATCGGTGTGCTGTTGCCGCTCTTGTTGAGTTTGACGCTGCTGAAGAGCGCCCGCTTCTATATTGTGCTGGCCAGTCCTGACGGCGAGGATCTGATCAGCAAAGGTACACGCGCGCCGCGGAAGATGAATGCTTATCGCCGCGAAGACATGTTGATCGCAATGCTCATCAACTTCGCATTGATCTGGCCGCTGCAAAGCAAGCCGGTTTTCAGTCTGGACGCGGGATATGACAGCCGCAACTTCATGGTCGCATCAGTAGCGCTCATCTGGATTGCTGCTTTTTTTACACTGCTCAGCGCGCGCCGTTCACGCCTGTTTTCGGCCGTCGGCGAGAAGCTTTCGCGGCTCTTCAACCATGAAGCTGTTTTCAGTGAGCCACGTCCGGCATTCCCGATGCTGCCTAGGATGCTGCTTTACTATGCGCTGCTCGGCTTTTGGACGATCGGCCTGTGTCTGCTGTTCGGAATATTGCCTTTGCAGCTGCCATTTGCGCTGTTTTGTGGATTGCTGTTGCCTGCTTTGGGTGCCATGTTCTGGTATGAGCGTGGACTGACGCTGTCGCACGACATGAAGCAGGCGGCGCAATTTATCGACGAGCAGACAATACAACCAGTCGCATCGGCACGCCGCATGCCAGAATTGAGTTGAGCAAGCAATCATGCATCTTGGCATCGATATCGTCGAAATAGACCGCATCCGTACCGCTGCAAAACGCAGTGGAGCAGGGTTCATGGCACGGGTTTACACGCCGAAAGAAATCCAATACATCGGCGACCCTGAAGAAAATGCCGGACGTGCGGCAGGTATCTGGGCAGCCAAAGAGGCCGCGGTGAAAGCGTTGGGGACTGGGTTCCAGCAAGGCATTCTTTTCCACGATCTGGAAATAGAATACGAAGAAATGGGGCGCCCCTATCTGGTTTTCGCCGGGAGGTTTCGCGATCTCATGCAGCAATCGGGATTGAGCGCGGCGAGTTTGAGCATCTCGCACTGCGGTACTCACGCAGTGGCGGCTGTCGTGCTTGGTTGACAATCACAGGACATTACGGAATCGACTATGGCAGTGTATTCGGACTTGCAGGGAAAAGTGGCGTTGGTGACAGGAGCGAGCGGCGATATCGGTCTTGCGGTATGCCAGAAGCTGCTTGAAGACGGTTGCAAGGTGTATGCGACCTACAACAACAATCCGGCGCGGCTTGCCGAGCTGACGGAACAGCAGCAAAACGTCGGGCGTCTGCTTGCGGTGAAATGCGACATTACCAACAAGGAAGAGTTGGAGGCGATGATGACCCGCATTGAGGAGGCCGACGGCAAACTCGACGTGCTGGTGAACAATGCCGGCAAGTATCGCGACAATCTGTTCTCGACAATGCAGTACGAAGAGTTTGATGATGTCGTCAAAACCAATCTTTACGGCACGTTCATGGCGACCAAGGCGGCCTTGCGGATGCTTCGCAAAGCCAAGCTGGCCACGGTTGTGAATGTGTCCTCGATCGCCGGCATCACCAACAGCTTCGGTCAAACCAATTACAGTGCTGCCAAGGCCGGAATGATTGGTTTTACTCGTTCATTGGCCGGTGAGCTGGGCTCGAAAGGTGTGCGTGTGAACGCCGTCGCACCTGGCTTGATCGATTCGGTGATGACCAAACGCGTACCGAGAAACATGTTGCGACAAACGCTTTCCGTCATCCCATTGCAGCGTATGGGCGAGACCGCTGAAGTGGCCGAGGTCGTCGCCTTTCTTTGCTCCAGCGCCTCGAGCTATGTCGTTGGCCAGACATTGGTGGTCGATGGCGGCCTCATCATGCGTTGAACCCAAGGAGTATTTATGTCCGATTCCGAAGAAAGTCTGGTCACGCCATCCTTGTTGATGAAAATGGGCCCGTGGCGGTACCCGTTTTTTCTTGTCGACAAGATATGCGAATTCAAGCGTGGTTCGCGCGGCTGCATTACTGCAGTGAAGAATATTTCCTTCAATGAGCCGCAGTTCACCGGTCATTTTCCCGACAGTCCGATCATGCCTGGTGTTTTGATTGCCGAAGCGATGGGCCAGACCAGCGATTATCTGACTCTGCTCACAGCCTTCTGTGAGGAGTACGAAAAGCGCTTCGAGTGCGATCTTTCTGCCCGGCGTGATCTGCAAAAAGCACTGCATTCGGAAGAAGGCATGGGCATCGTCGCGGGTATACGCAAACAGTGGGGCGGGGTGCTCGCTTCCCAGGATCTCAAGTTCAAGAGCGTTGTGGTCCCAGGCGACACGCTCTTTATGCGCAGCGAACTGATCATGAAGGATCCTGCGGGCTTCAGTCATTTCAAGGTGGAAGCGCGTGTCGGGCGCAGAATCACGACCACCGGCAAGATCGCCAATTTCTGGTTCGATATGACGAAGCCATCCAGCTATCCAGGTTAGTTACTCCTAAGAAACACCCTTTCATGAGGATCAAAATGATGGACACGCAACTGCAAGCAGTGATAGCCGAGCGTCGGCAAGTGTTGGACAAACTCAAGAGCAGCCTGATCGACCGTCTGAATCTATATCAGACCCGGGAACAGATCGACGACGACACGCCGCTGTTCGGCAGCGGCTTGAAACTGGATTCCGTGGATGCCACCGAGCTGGTGGTTATGCTGGATGAAGAGTTCGCGGTGCGCGTTACCGAGGGCGATGATCCTTCCTATATGCGCAACGTGAATTCGTTGGCTTCCTTTATTCTCAAGCGTCAAGCTGCAGCCTGAACAACGGCCACACGCTTCTCAATCGAATGTTTTCAAGGAAAATTGTCATGAGTTTGGAATCCATGCATGAAGCTGCCGGGGCCGCCTTTGGCGAGCGCAATGGCATCCGTATACCGCTGCACTTCAACCAGCCTGCGGAGGAGCATCAAGCTTCACGTAAAAATATCCTGATGGTGGACTATTCGCATTTCGGCATTGTTGAAGTGCAGGGCGGTGATGGTTATGATTTTCTCAACCGGGTGGTCGGCGGGGATCTTTCGGTGATCCGCAATGAGCAGGCGCTCTACACGCTTCTGCTGGACGACGACGGCCATATCGTTACCGATCTGCAGGTGTTATGCGATGACGAGCGCTTTCTTCTGTTTTCCGAATGGATGTCCAGCGATGCATTGGCTGGCTTGCTGCAGCCGTTGATCGGCGATGATGATGTCCAGATCGCAGCAAAGAACGACCAGTCACTGATCCTGTTCGAAGGGCCATACAGCTGGGAACTGATGTCCGAATTGTTTGGCTTCGATGTGCTTGGCCTGCCGTTCATGGAGTTCATGCCGGTGGATGACGCCATTTTGCTGCGCGCCGGTAACCATGGTGAATTCGCTTTCAAAGTGCTGACTTCAAAAGAGGCTTCGGCTTCGCTTTGGCAGCGCGCGGAAGCTGCGGGCGTGAAGTTCGACATGAAAAAAGGCGGCATCGACTTTCAGAATAAATCTCGCCAGGAAAACCCCTGCTGGGATCCGGCGCTGGTTGGCGCATTCAGCCGTTGTCCGATCGAGCTTCAAATGCAGTGGGCGGTGCGCTACGACAAGGATGCGTTCGTCGGTCGGGATGCGCTGCTGAGCAAGCTTGAAGAAGGCGCCAAACAGCGCGTAGTCGGTTTTGTGGTCAAAGGCGACGGAGCCAATTTAAATATCGGCGACGCTGTATTCAGCGGCGAGAGTGAAATCGGCAAAGTCA
Source organism: Lysobacterales bacterium (assembly GCA_031419075.1). GTDB lineage: Bacteria > Pseudomonadota > Gammaproteobacteria > Xanthomonadales > Xanthomonadaceae > Lysobacter_I. Next base: position 158,482 of record JANOKD010000039.1, on the reverse strand, counting down.
TCACGTATGGGCATTCGATTGGCGTCGACGGGTTTGTCGGTCAGGCACTGCTGGATGCCGAGTATGCCTACGCTGGTATCGATCAGTATGAAATCGCCGGCAGCGCTGCGCGGGTTGCCATCAGCACGAGAGAGACTCCGTTCCTTCAGAACTTCAGTTTCATGGTCAATCCGGCAGAGCACAGTTACGTCGATCCTTCACGACCTAAGAATCTGATCGAACAGCAACAAGCCAAGGCCTGATTGTTTGGATGTCGTCGCTGAGTTTTGATTGATTCAGACGGTCCTGCGACAGATCTTGGTATGTCTATCGCGAGCCAAACGCATTTGCGTCAGGCTCGTCGACAGCGAGTTCGGCCTTTTTTGCCGGACTCGCAACCTTTACCCAAACAGTTTTTTTAAATCTTCAAAAAAGTAGGGCCGGCTGTCCTATCGACGGCCGTATCGACAAATGCATCAAGGACGGGCCTGCAGGCTGTCCTTACAGGAGTTCAGTATGGTCATGCGCAAACGAGTAGTAATCACCGGTATGGGCGTGCTGACGGCCATGGGCAGTACTGTTGATGAGTTTCGCCAGGCATTGTTCGCCGCGAAGTCGTCGATTAGACCGAGCGAGCATTTCCAGCATTATTTTGAACGTGCGATGGCCTCCGAAGTGCTGCAGCATGTCGAATATGAAGGTATAGCGCCCGAGCGTTTGCCCGAATTGGACCGAACCGTACGGTGGGGTTACAAGGTAGGCCGCGATGCGCTGCTGCAGGCTGGATTGCTGAATCATCCGCTGTTGAAACAAACCAGCTTTGTGGGAGGAGTGTCTTCTGCGGGTGCTGAAGCCACCATGCCGCTGATTGAAAATCAGCCGGAAAAATTTTCCGCACGCATGCTGGATATTTCCGGAAGTTTCTCCTCTATCTGTCCGGTGGTGACGTCCCTGCTTGGTTTGCAGGGAGGTTTCGAGCTGGTCGCTACCGCCTGTACTGCGAGTACCAATGCGATCGGCATCGGGTTCGATCAGATCCAGAATGGCAAGAATCCGCTGGCATTGATCGTCGGCTCGGATCCGGTGTACCTGCCAACCTTCGCCGGCTTCCATGCGCTTAAGGCGACGAGAGATGAGCCCTGCTGCCCGTTCTCGGGCACGCCCGGGCTCTCCATTGGTGAGGGTGCTGGGGCCATTGTTCTGGAAGAGTATGAGCATGCCAAAGCCCGAGGCGCCATGATCTTTGGCGAAATCATCGGCTATGCCACCACGTCTGATGCGCACCATGAAACCGCGCCGGATCCGCGGGCTGAAGGCGCCACGTTGGTGATGCGTATGGCCTTGGCGAACTCCGGTATCGCACCGGAAGATATTCAATACATCAATGCCCACGGCACTGGTACAGAAGCCAATGATCGCGCGGAAACGCTTGCGATGAAGAAAGTATTCGCCAACATTGCGGATATTCCGGTCAGTTCCAGCAAGTCGTATTTCGGCCACAATATCGGCTCTGCCGGCATTATTGAATTGATCGCCTGCCTGGTCACCCTGCCCGAGGGCAAGGTGCTGCCGACCCTGAATTTCAGCGTGCCGCGCATCGGTTGCGATCTGAACTACGTTCCGAACGATTTCCAGCAGCGCGACGTCAAGCTGTTCATGAAGAATAACTACGCATTCGGTGGCAACAATTGCAGCATCGTGGCGTCGGTGAAGCCCGAGCAGGCGGGGCAGACCGAGTATCGGCCGCGTCGTGTGGCGATTACCGGCATGGGTGTGCTGAGTTCCCTTGGCTATGGCCAAGCACAGATCGGTCAGCGGATCCGCGATGGTGAACATGGCTCGTCACTGATCGCCATGCGTGACTGGCTGGCTGCTGATGATGAGAGCAAGGAAGCCAGTCCTTATCGGAAGTTCTTTGCCGACACTTCCGGCATGAATGACGATCAAGTGCGAGATGGGCATTTCCGGGCGCATGAAATACGTAATATCGAGCCGCGCAAACATCTCAAGAATTTCGATCCGCGCAAGGCCAGCAAGATCGCGACTTATGGGCTGTTAGCGTTGGAGCAGGCACTGCAGAGCGGCGGAAAGAAAGTGCGTCATGGCGATACCGATGTTGCGCTGATCATGGGTATGTCCAAAGGCCCGCAAGCCACTGTGGCCAGATACGTGCAGAGTCTGCATCCGGATCCGAGGCGCGCACGGACGTTCGAATTTCCGTCGGCACTCATGAACTCCATTGCCACGTTCTGTGCGATATCCAAAGGGATGAAGGGCTACAACACGACGCTTTCGACAGGCTACAACGCAGCTTTTGGCGCACTTTTCTACGGTTACGAACTGGTGCGTCAGGGTCTGCAGCCTCAGGCGCTGGTTGGCGGTGCGGATGAGAATGCGTATGCATCGGCAATGATGTCGCCAGGCGGTCGATCACGGTTGAACTTGGAGACTGCACAGGGCGCTTTTCAAGTCTATGCGGCCGAACCGAATGGTTTCATCATGGGCGAGGGTGCCGCAGTTGCGATGCTTGAAGATGCCGATGTGGCGGCTGCCAGAGGCGCGAACATACTCGCCACGGTTCTCGGCTATGGACGTGCCTGCGATGCGGCCTATCCTGGCGAGTCGGCGATGGTCCGCGGTAACGCGATGATAACGGCGATCCGACAGGCGCTTGACGAAGCCGACTTGCGTGCCGATCAGATGGACTTGATCTGCGGCACCAGTTGGGGCTCCAAAGAGAGTGCGGACAAAGAGATCGGCGCGGTTCGTGAAGTCTTCGCCGGTGCACAGATTCCGATGGTGAATTACAACGCCCATTTTGGATTTGTCGAATCGGCGGCAGCGCTGTTCAACCTGTCGATGATCCTGGAAGCGATGCAGTCGGGGGACATCGCGCCGATTCCCTATACGCGCGAATTTTGCGCCGATGACATCGCTTTCGTTCGCCAGCCGATTCATCGCGATGTACGTCATGCGATGTTGATCGGCACGTCCGATGGCGGTAACAACTATGCCGTGATACTGCGCAAAGGCGCCGTGGATGTCTAAGCACCGCGCCGCGGTGATTTCAGGGTTGGGTGCCTGCAATGGCCTGGGACTGGATGCGCCGGCCATGAATGAGGCGCTTGGCCAGCAGCGTGTGGCGGAGTACCTGCCTTTCTTCGCGGATGACGGTGATGCAGCACGTCATGGTATGCCGTTCAATCCTTTGCAGGTGGCGATGCCTTCTTTGGTCAAAGGGCGTACCAGCGCAGCCACAACGGCTGCAGTATTGCTTCAGCGTGTCATCGACGAGGCGCTTGGGCATGCCGGGCTTCTTCGCGGGAGTCTGGCCACACCGCGTGTGCGGATGTATATCGGTGGCCAAGGCGTTCAGCCGGACGCGATCGAGTTCACCGCCTATCTCTCGCGCAATGATCGTGAGGACATGTTGTTCAATCCCTCGATCAAACAGATGCACAGCGAAAGTTATTCCGAGGATCGTCTTGCACAGCTGCTGATGCTTCATTACGCGCTTGTTCTGCCGCCGCTGGCGCTTGCCACTGCCAGTTGTTCCAGTCTGTCTGCGCTGTATTTGGCCAGCAAAGCGATCGAATCGGGCAGCGTGGATATTGCCGTGGTCGCCACCTGGCAGCAGGTGACGTTGTACAACATGATGTTCATGGGCGGCATGAACGCGCTTGCGCGCTCGGTAGCACAGCCGTTTTCAGCCAATAGCGAAGGCGTCATGTTGGGTGGTGGCGTGGCGGCGACCATTCTCGAAAGCCCCGAGCATCTTGCCCGCCGCAATGGCGCAGGCCGTCTGCGCATCGAGGGCTTCGCCATGTGCCAAAGCGGCGGCTCGTCGCGTGGGGGACAGTCTTTCTCGCCGGATTTCCGCTCCATTTCGCGCACGATCACTGAGTCTCTTGAGCAGGCGCAAACCAGTGCGGATCAGGTCGGCTGTATTTTCATGCACGGCAACGGTATTCGCGGAAGCGATCAGGCAGAACTCATGGCGGTTCGCAAGGTGTGGGGAGAGAACGGGATTCCAGCAGTGTCGTACAAAGCGCAGCTCGGCTATCAGGTCGCAGCCAGCGGTCTGACCGATCTGGCGATTCTTGCCGACGCCATGCAGCATCGGCGGTTGCTGGCCTTCCGCGCACAGGCGCCGCTTGACTCTGCAGCCGGAGTGCAGCTTCATGCCGATGCAGCACCAATGCCTTTGTTGTCGGATAAGGTGGTCAAACTCGGCCTGGGTCTTGAAGGTTCGGTCGCAGCCTGCACCTTGGCGCATATGGCGTGAATGATGACGGCCGATAAAGAAACATTCATGCCAATTCAAGCGATGTCATCGAGCGTACAGCGCCTGGCGACTAGCGATGTACCCTTGCGCGAAACGTCTGCCACCGATTCATCGCCATTGATGATCGCCGGGCTGTCCGTGGTACAGCCCACGCGTGAAGCGGCGCCGTATTCAATGCGCTGGTACCGTGCATGGGAAAGTGATCTGTATCGACGTGCAGTGCGCAACACTGGGCGCCGACAGTGGGATCTCACCCGTTTCAGCGTGGATGGTGGTCCGGATGCGCTCAAGGCCGGTTATCGCGAAACCCAGGCTGCTATCAGTCAGGCGGCCAAACAGGCCATGGCCGTCGCCGAGTCCAACTGCGGCCGCCCGGGTTCGCGCGAACGCTTGGCCCTGCTGTATTTCGACTTCTGGGGGCAATGTTCGCATCTTGAGCAGGCTTTCAACTGGCGCGACAGTTTCGATCTCGATGTCATCCCCAAGTTTCTGCTGCGCGATCATGGCGTGAATGGATACTCCTGCAAGATTCAGGCCGGCCGTGCGGGTTTTGTACAGGGGCTGCGTATCGCCAACGACTTGTTCAACGGTGGAGATATCGACAGCGTCTTGTTGGGCGGCGTATTCCGTTTTTATCCAGCGCTCGGTTTTTCGGAAGCTATTGTCAACGCTGAGCAGGAGCAGCGCTGGCTTGGAAAAGGCGGTCAGCACAGCGCCTTGATCATAGAGCGCGCCGGCTTTGTCGTGCTCAAACGTGCAGATGCCGCCGTGAAAGCAAAGGCGCCGCCGCTTATGATTGCCTCGCCGCAGTATCTTGCTATCAGCAGATCCGGTGAGGCGGTTAGCCAACAGCTGACACACGCTTGGTCTGCACTGATTCCAGAAGCCTGTGGCTCGATTTATGGCGGTCTGTATCCATCCAGCGGATTGGCGACGGCTGAGGGCAGTGCCTCAGCCGCAATCAGCAGGCACATGCGTTACGAGAATCTCTGTCACCGCTTCGGCGACAGCGGCGGCATCAATCCTTTGCTTGCGCTTCAGCACTACGCAGAGCAGAAGCGCACGACCGCAGGCGGGGATATCTCACCAGCGTTGCTGTCGTTGAGCGACAGCAATGGCGCGACCTGGCTGTTGAGATTCGAATGAAACAGGGTGTCATCACAAGCGCCTGATTTCAGGCAGCGCCGAAGCGGCGGGTGATCCCCGTCGAAAGCATTGAAATGGAGAGTGTCATGAATACAGCGCGTGAGATCGTTCTGATCACCGGGGCCGGTCGCGGTATAGGTGCGGCGATTGCCGAGCGTTTCATCGACGATGGTTATGATGTGATCCTCAATTATCGTCGTGCACAGGGCAAGAGCGCCGCCAATCTCGATAAGCTTGTGGCGCATGCCGAAGCCGCTGGGGTAAAAGCGCATAAAGCGCTTGCGGATATTTCTGAACTGCGCGATATCGAGCAGATGATCAAAAAGTTGCAGGCGGAAGGTATTGAGCGAATCGATCATCTTGTGTTGAACGCGGCCAGTGCACCGTTCAAGTCGATCCGGGAATTGACGCGAAATGATTGGAAGGACTTATTCGGCACCAGCCTGATCGGCAATGTCGCCTGTATCAACCAAGTGATTCCGCTGATGCCGCCAGGAGGCACCATCTGCGCGATTTCAGGGGTTGGGTCACATGCCGTGCTGCCGAATTACCCGCTGGGACTGATGAAGGCTTCACTGGAAAATCTGGTTCGCTACATGGATGTGGATCTGTACGACAAGGGTATTCGCGTCAACGGTGTCTGCGGCGGGATTGTGAAGAGCGATATGCTTCCTTACCTGACGGAGATCTGGCCGGGGATGATTCAGCGACTGGAATCGCGCGGTCGACGATGGGCGCTTGAGCCGGTCGAGATTGCCAACATCGTTGCTTTTCTCGCTTCCGACCGCTCTACCGCAATTCGCGGTGAGATCCTGATGGCCACGGGCGGAACAGGACTGATGGCTTGAACATCAAGCTTGGTCGTTTTTCCAACGCTTCAGCACAAGCGTTGCGTTGGTTCCGCCGAAGCCGAAACTGTTGCTCATCACGGTGTTGACGGTCGTATGTTCGACGGTTGTGCGCAGGATCGGCATATCCGTCAACTCGGGATCGAAGTTTTCTATGTTGGCCGATCCGGCAAGGAAGCCGTCCTTCATCATCAAGAGGCAGTAGATCACCTCATGTACGCCAGCGGCGCCTAAAGAGTGCCCGGAAAGACTCTTCGTTGAGCTGATCTGCGGCATATCTCTGCTGAACACCTTGCGCACAGCGCGCATTTCGATCAGATCACCGACAGGAGTCGACGTTCCATGACTGTTGAGATAATCGATCTTCGCTTCAACTCGGGCGAGCGCCATCCGCATGCAGCGCACGCTACCTTCGCCGCTGGGCGTGACCATGTCGTAGCCGTCCGAGGTGGCGCCATAGCCGATGATTTCGCCATGAATGTGCGCTCCGCGGGCCAAGGCATGCTCCAATGCTTCGAGCACCACGATGCCGCCGCCGCCCGCGATCACAAAGCCATCGCGGCGTGTGTCGTAGGCCCGTGAGGCTTTTTGCGGGGTGTCGTTGTATTGACTGGACAGTGCGCCCATCGCGTCGAAGAGATAGCTCAGACTCCAGTGCTCTTCTTCGCCGCCGCCCGCGAACATGATGTCCTGATTGCCAATGCGGATCTGTTCCATGGCGTGACCGATGCAGTGCGCGCTGGTCGCACAGGCCGACGACATTGAATAACTCATCCCTTTGATGCGGAAGGGCGTCGCCAGACTGGCCGAAACGGTGTTGCTCATGATGCGCGGTATGCGAAAAGGCCCGACGCGCGAGATACCTTTCGTGCGCAGAATGTCCATCGCTTCCATATGATTGAAACACGACGTACCGCCAGATCCGGCGATCAGACCGGTACGAGGGTTGGAGACCGCGCTTGTCGCCAGTCCGGAATCTTTCACCGCAGACTGCATCGCGAGATAGGCGTAGGTGGCAGCATCCCCCATGAAACGCTTGACCTTTCGGTCGATATTGAGGTTATCCATGTCCAGCGACACCGCGCCGGAGACACGGCTGCGCATGCCGATTTCAGCGTACGCTGGATTGAAGCGGATACCGGAACGCCCAGCGCGAAGATTGTCGCTGACGGTTTCCAGGTCGTTACCCATGCTGGACACCAGACCCATCCCTGTGATGACAACGCGGCGCATTCGGCAGAACCCTTTGACTTCAGAAAGCTTGCTGTGAGCCAGGAATCGGCTTGGGAATCAATCTTCAAAAACACCGATTTCCGGCAATCATATGGCTGTTTGCGAAACGTAATCGATCAACGATACTAGCAAAATTCCTCAGGTTGGATCGATATTCGATGCATTGCCTTGAGATGCGGATGGGCCAACATCAGGTGCAGCTATGAATGACAGCGAATACTTCAAGCTCAACGGCGTCGATGTCGGTTTCTCGGACAAGACCGATGTCCGGGTCATGCGCGGGAAAGTGCGCGTGTGGCTGAAGACGCCGCCGATGGCGCTCACCCGCGAGCTGCATAACGGTATGGCGGACCACGGTTGGCGGGTCATTCCTGATTTCTACATGGTCGATGGTCTGACGATCGCTGCCCACGAAGATCAGGCCCTGCCCGACGGTCGATACGGTCACGTCCGCAAGTGGCCTTATCAAGACGAGACCGATTATCGACAGGCGCTGAATGTCTACGGCGGGCAGGACCGACCTGAATTCTTCGGTACGCTGCGGATCGAAGCGGGGTGGCTGGAGCTGGATGGCGTGATCGCTTTTGGCACCGATGCGCCGCAGCACGATGAGGTCATGCCGGTGTCGGTCCGCAAATGTTTCGACCCACTTGCGCTCATTCCGCCGCGACGCACGCTCAGTCTTGAGCAGGCCTTGAAGTTGCCGCCCGATCAAGTGTTTGATCTGCAGATCAGCAGCGGCGAATATCGCAAATTTCCCGAATCAATTCTGAATTTCAAGCACTTGGAACGGCTTGGCTTTGGACTGGCGATGAGCGGGCCGCACTGCGCGTTCCGCCAGCTGCCGCCGGGGCTCTTCGATCTTGAGTATCTGCATACCCTGTACCTGCATTCTTTCGCAGACACGTTGGGCGCGCTGTCACCGGATATCGGCAAGCTTCATCGGCTGGAAGAGTTGGGCCTGACCACCCTTGGATTGACCAGTATTCCGGAGACGCTGACGACGCTGGAACGCCTCGACACGCTGGGCCTCGATTACAACCGTTTGACTACGCTGCCCGACACTATCGGCGAGATGCCAGCGCTGCGAGCGCTGTCGATCCAAGGCAATCGCTTTGTCTCGCTGCCGGCCAGTCTTTCCAAGGTAAGTAAGCTGAAGGTCGATCACGGCAAACGCGCTCTGTTCTCTGATGTTCGCTATCGCTCGAAAAATCCGGCGTTGATCGACGAAACATTATTCGATCTATCCAGGCATCCCGATCTGCATACGCGTCTCGCACGCCAACTCGACGCGATTTCAAATGACACTGAGCTCAAGCAGATGACGCTCGCATGCAGCACGTATGCGCTGTATGCCGAACCCCGCGCTGCGGAACAGCCATTGCCGCTGGGTGCTTCCAAGACCGGTGGTCGGCCGCATCTGCCGCTGGGCATGGCCCATCCGGCGGATCGCAACGGGTTGTTGTCCTTGTTCCATGCGCAGATCAATCTGGCTGATATTGCCAGCCTGCAGCCGTGGTTGCCGCGCCGCGGCATGCTGTATTGCTTTGTCAACGATATCGAGTATGCGGAAATACCGAATGTGGTTTATGTTGACTGCTCGCGAGACATTCTCGCGGCGTACGAATATTCGGATTCAACGCGCTGGAGCGACAGCGATCTTGATACCGAGATTTTGCCCGCGGAATATGCACTGCATTTCAGCAGTGGAGTCTCGGTGCCTAATTTCTACAATATCGGCAATCACGCCGCCGCGCGTCATCCCCAATGGCGGCATCTGCTGGATCACGACGCGATGGACGAAGCGACGCATCAGCGTCTGGACAAGTTCTCAGATCTGATGGTCGATTTTGGTGATCGATTGGCAAAGCATCGACTGATGCCGCCGCCGCAGCGCTCGCATTCGATCAATGCGCACGTATTCACCCAGCACGAGTCGCCGCAAGAACATGGCGCTGCAAAATTCGGCGGGCACGCGCATGAGTGGATGAATCTGCTGTGTCTCGAAAGCGCTGGCGACCTCAATTTCTGGGACGCCGGTACTTTGACCTACAGCATCCACAAGCAGGATCTTGCGATTGCCGATTACGGGCGGGTGGTCGCCAGTATCGAAAGCAGTTGAGCGATGCGGGAGTTTTCGAGTTCCGGCGCTGACAAGGCCACAAGAGCCGGCGTGCTTGAGCACGCCCTACGGTGCTGTGCCGAGTGATGATTGATGTTGCTCGTCCATCAAGTGATCTGTCTGATGACCTCTAAACAGTAATGAGGCCAAAGATCAAGGTTCCGGAGCACCACACAGGCCTAACCGCGTTCTTGTCGTCTGATTAGGGCTTATCCCAATCACTCCCGCTAGAATGCCGGATGCCTATCCGTCATACATCCGTCACAAGCCCCTCACTGACGCTCATCCGCAACGCCTCGGTGTTCGCGCCGGAGGCTTTGGGTCTACGCCAACTGCTGATCGGCGGCGGAAAGCTGCTGTGGATCGGCAGCCCGGAGGATCCGGCGCCTGCCATTGCGGGCCTTGATGTGATCGACTTGGGCGGCAAGCGGCTGATTCCCGGTCTGATTGACGGTCACGCACACGTTACCGGCGGCGGCGGCGAGGGTGGGTTTGCGACGCGGGTGCCGCCGGTGCCGCTGTCGCGGTTCACCACGGCCGGTGTCACGACGGTGGTCGGCGTGTTGGGCACCGATGATCTGGCGCGTACGCCCGGCGAGTTGCTGGCATCGGTCTATGCGCTGCGCGAGCAGGGGCTGAGTGCGTTTGCCTGGTGCGGTGGCTATCACCTGCCGCCGGTCACGCTGACCGGCAGCGTGCGCGGCGATATCGTCTATCTTGATCCGGTGATCGGCGTGGGTGAGCTGGCGATTAGCGACCACCGCTCCAGCCAGCCGACCTTTGATGAATTTCTGCGCATCGCTTCCGACACCCACGTCGCTGGGCTGATGACCGGCAAGGCCGGGGTGCTGCATCTGCATCTGGGCAACGGTGTGCGCGGGCTGGAGCTGGTGCGACGCGCGCTGGACGAAACCGAATTGCCGGCACAGGTGTTCCACCCCACCCATATCAATCGGCGCAAGGCGCTGTTCGAGGAAGCGCTGGCGCTGGCGCAGCGCGGCTGCACGGTCGATATCACCGCGTTCCCGGTCGATGAGGGCGAGGACGCGTGGTCCGCTGCCGATGCGTGGGAACGCTATCACGCCGCAGGCGCACCGGCCGAACGCTTGACCATCAGTTCCGATGCCGGCGGCTGTCTACCCACCTTCGATCACGATGGCCGCATGTGCCGGATGGACGTCGGCACTGCGCACGCGCTGCTCGACACCGTACGTGAACTGCTGGCCCGCGGGCATGCGCTCGATGCGGTGCTGCCGGCGTTCACCAGCAACATCGCGCGGCATCTGCGCCTTGCGGGCAAAGGCGAAATCGCCATTGGTGCTGATGCCGACTTGGTGATACTCGATGCGGCAGGCAACGTGAGCGATGTCATGGCGCAGGGCGTCTGGCATATCCGCGATGGCGAAGTCCTGCGCGCGGGCCTGTTTGAGTTGACCGACCACGCAGCGCATCAGCATCATTGAACACGCACTTCCGAACACGAATCACTTCACTCTTTCGCCAAATACTTTTGCTCAGGAAACCTGATGTGTCCCAGTAAAGTCCCCGACGGGGAAGCGCGCGGTTGGATCATTCCAATCGGCGGCGCCGAGGAAAAAGAAAACGATCGCGCGATCCTTGCCCGTTTCGTCGAACTCTGCGGCGGTGCCGACGCCGATATCGTGGTGATCCCAACCGCGAGTAGATTGGCTGCCACCGGCCCGCGTTATGTCGAGATCTTCAACGACCTCGGTGTCACGAAGGTGGAGGTGATGGATTTCGACACCCGACGCGATGCCGATGAACCGCGCCGGGTGGCGCGGATCGAGCAGGCCAGCGGCGTTTTTTTCACTGGCGGCAATCAGCTGCGTCTCAGCACACTGCTGGGCGGTACGGCGGTCGCGAAAACGATCCGGCAGTGCAACGCCAGCGGCATGCATGTGGCCGGCACCAGCGCCGGTGCGGCGTTTCTCAGCGAACACATGATTGCGTTCGGCGAAGAAGGCCCGACGCCCATCGCCGGGATGGTGCGGCTGGCACCGGGACTTGGGCTGACCAACCGTTTCGTCATCGACCAGCATTTCCGTCAGCGCGACCGCCTCGGTCGGCTCACGGCGGCGCTGGCGTTCAATCCGTTCGCGATCGGGATCGGTCTGGACGAAGACACCGCCGCGCTGATTTCGCCGGACAACGTGCTCGAAGTACTGGGCAGCGGCGGCGTGACCGTGGTCGATGCCGCTGGCCTGCAGTTTTCGTCGATGGCCCAGGTGCAGGAGGGCGAGCCGGTCTGTCTGCTGGGCTTGAGCTTCCACATCCTCGTCGCCGGTGCTACGTTCAACCTTCATACGCGCAAAGCCTCTGCGGGCGCACTGCTCGCACCGAAGACATAACCCTCAGGAGTCCGTTCCCGTCATGCGCATTCTCGATCGTTCGGTGTTTGTCGGCCCCTCGCTATATGCGCATTTTCCGGTGATCCGGCTGGAATTGGATCTCGGCAAGTTGGAGGCGTGGCCAACCAGCAAGCTCGGCCCCGCGTTTGTCGATGCCTTGATTGAAGCGGTGCCCGGGCTGGCCGAACACGGCTGTTCCTATCGCACGCCCGGCGGTTTGATCCGGCGCATGAAAGAAGGCGAGGGCACCTGGATGGGCCATGTGCTGGAACACGTCGCGATCGAGCTGCAGAACATGGCCGGCGAAGACGTGACCTTCGGCAAGACCCGCAGCATCGACGACCGACCGGGCGTGTATTCGGTGGTCTACGAATATGCGCAGCGCGAGGAGGGCATTGAGGCCGGCGAACTCGCGATGAAACTGCTGCGCTCGCTGCTGCCGGAAGCACTGCGTTCGGCCGATGCTGTGGCCGAAGACTGGAACTGGCCCGAAGCGCGCGACACGTTCATCAAGTATGCGCAGCGCCGCGCACTGGGGCCGTCGACGATGTCGCTGGTCAAGGCCGCCGAAGACCGCAATATCCCGTGGCTGCGTCTGAACGAACAGTCGTTGGTGCAGTTGGGTCACGGCAAATACCAGCAGCGCATTCAGGCCACGGTGACCGGGAAAACCTCGCATATCGCGGTCGAACTGGCCAGCGACAAGGAAGAAACCAACAAGATTCTTGGCTCGCTCGGTCTGCCGGTGCCGCGTCAGGAACTGGTGCAAAGCGAAGGCGCTGCGCGCCGCGCCGCACGCAAGATCGGGTTTCCGGTGGTGACCAAACCGTACAACGGCAATCATGGCCGCGGTATTTCGATCAAGCTCGGCACTGATGAGGAAGTGGTCGAAGGTTTTTTGAAGGCCAAAGAAATCTCGCGTTCGGTCATCGTTGAAACCTTCTGCGAAGGCGACGATCACCGCCTGCTGGTCGTCAACGGCGAGCTGGTCGCAGCGACCAAGCGCACGCCCGGTCACGTCGTTGGCGACGGTACGCACAGCATTCGTGAACTGGTCGAGATCGTGAACCAAGATCCGCGTCGCGGCGTGGGTCACGAGAAAGTGTTGACCCGGATCGAACTGGACGCACAGGCCGAAATGATGATGGCCCGCGTTGAGGTTACGGCCGACACGGTGCCCGAGGCGGGCCGCATCATCTATCTGCGTTCGACCGCGAATCTTTCCACCGGCGGCACGGCAACCGATGTCACCGACATCATCCACCCGGACAACCGCGAGATGGCGGTGCGCGCGATCAAGGCGATCGGTCTGGACGTGGGCGGCGTGGATTTTCTCAGCACCAATATCGCCGAAAGCTACAAAACCATCGGCGGCGGCATCTGCGAAGTCAACGCCGCGCCCGGGTTCCGAATGCACGTGGCGCCCAGCGAAGGCAAGCCGCGCGACGCCGCCGGCCCGGTGATCGACATGCTGTTTCCGCAGGGCACACCGTCGCGCGTACCGATCGCCGCGATCACCGGCACCAACGGCAAAACCACGACTGCACGCATGCTTGCGCACATCGCCAAGATGACCGGCTTCACGCCGGGCCTCACCACCACCGACGGCGTGTATATCGACGGCCAGCGCACGGTTGAAGGCGACATGACCGGGCCGGTGTCCGCGCGCATGGTGCTGGCCGACCCGCAGATCGATTTCGCGGTGCTGGAAACCGCCCGCGGCGGTCTGCTGCGCGCCGGCATGGGCGTACCGAAGGTCGATGTGGGCGCGGTGCTCAACGTGCAGTCAGACCATCTCGGCATGAAGGGCATCGACACGCTGGAGCAATTGGCCGAAGTCAAACGCATCGTCGTCGAAGTGGCCGAAGACTGCGCGGTGCTCAACGCCGATGATCCCAATGTCCTGAAGATGGGCGGCTACACCGACGCCAAAGTCATCTGCTACGTCACCATGAATCCATCGCACGGACTGGTGCGCGAACACATCCGCGCCGGCGGCCGCGCCTGCGCGCTTGAGGGCGGCATCAACGGCCAGATGATCACGCTGTACGACAAGGGCAGCCACATTCCGCTGCTGTGGACGCATTTGATCCCGGCGACGCTGGAAGGCAAGGCGCTGCACAACGTGCAGAACGCTATGTTCGCAGCGGCGATGGCATTCTCGATGGGGATCAAGCTCGACGCGATCCGTCAGGGTCTGCGCACGTTCGACAGTACGTTCTTCCAGGCCCCGGGCCGGATGAATGTGTTCAACGAGCATCCGTTCAAGGTGCTGTTCGACTACGGCCACAATGCGCACGCGGTTGGCGCGATGGCCGATCTCGCGCAGCGGCTTGAAGTCAGCGGCCGTCGCATCGTGGTGGTGGCCGGTCCCGGTGATCGTCGCGATGAAGATTTGCGCGACATCGCCAAGGCGGTGGCCGGTGGCTTCGATCACTACATCTGTCGTCGCGATGACGGTCTGCGCGGGCGCAAATCCGATGAAGTGCCGCTGTTGATCGCCGCGACCCTGCGCGAGCACGGCGTAGCCGATCATCAGATCAGCATCATTCCCGACGAGCAGGCCGCCATCGACGCGGGACTGCGCATGGCGCAACCCGGCGATGTGCTGCTGGTGTTCGCCGATGCGCTGGTGCGTTCGTGGAAACAGGTGATCAAGTTCAAGCCGGACGGCGCGCCGGAGAAAGTCGCGGTGGTCGCCGTGAATGCCGCTGGTGCGGAAAACCCGATCGAACCACGCTTCTCGCCCGAGCAGTGGGAAGGCGTGAGCCGCGATGAGCGCGGCATCTTCATCTCGCGCGAGAGCGACGACTGAACGCCCCGACTGTGCAGGCTTTCGATATGCAGGCGTCTGAGCCGCCGTTCGAGGATTCGCGGCGCCTCACCGGCGCGAACGTCTACTTCGCCGGCTGCGGCGCGGCGCTTGAAACGCTGGGCCCGCAGGCGCGCGACCCGGTTGTACTTGCTGCGTGGTGGATGCGCGCGAACGCCGCACGAGAAGCGCTGGGTTGGGCGACGACCGCGCCTGTCGTACGCGTGCATCGCACCGCCACATCGTTGGCGTTCGTCGCACCGGCCGATCAGCTGTACACCGCGACCGAAATCAACGAATGGGCATGGTGCGCCAGCGCGGCATTCCACGCGTTTCATGCGCCAGGGCATCCGTCCACCGGCGACACCGCGTCCGCGCTGCATACGCTGCAGCGTTTCGCGGCCGCCGAATGTCGTCCCGATGTGATCGCGCTGCTGGATGCCGCACAGATGCACGGCGTGCCCGCGCTGCACGACGACGATGCGCTGACGCTCGGGCTCGGTGTGCACGGGCAGACGTGGATGATCGACACATTGCCGACATTGGATGTTGTGCCGTGGTCAACGCTGGGCAAGATTCCGACCGCGCTGGTCACCGGTTCCAACGGCAAGACCACGACCGTACGCCTGATCGCGGCGATGCTGCGCGCACAGGGTCTGCGCACTGCGCATTCCTGCACGGATGGGTTATTCGTGGGCGACGTTGCGGACATCGAACGTCTCGAAAGCGGCGACTATTCCGGCCCGAGCGGTGCGCGGCAGCTGCTGCGCCGCACCGATGTGGAAGCGGCGGTGCTGGAGACAGCGCGCGGCGGTCTGCTGCGGCGGGGTCTGGCGCTGGCCGATGCGGATGTTGCCCTCGTTACCAACATCAGCGCCGATCACTTCGGCGAATATGGCGTGCATTCGGTTGAAGATCTTGCGATGGTCAAGTTGACGGTCGCGCGCGCAGTCGCTGCTCACGGTTGGCTTGTCCTCAACGCCGAAGACCCGCTGCTGCGCACGCTCGGGCCGCTGTCGGCGCCGCGGGCCGCATGGTTCGCGGTCGATCATTCCGCGCTGCCGGCCGACGCGATGGACGTCCCGCGTTGCGCCGTGCGCGATGGTCGTCTGCTGCTGGATGATGGTGTGCAGACTCACGATCTGGGCGATATCGTCACCATGCCGATCACGCTCGAAAGCCGCGCGCGCTACAACATCGCCAATGCTGCAGGTGCCGCGTTGGCAGCGTCGCTGCTGCGGGTGCCGGTCGATACGATTCGCGCAGTGCTGGCAGATTTCGGCGCCCGTCATGCCGATAATCCCGGCCGCCTGCAGCACTGGGCGTTTGCCGGCATCGATATTTTTCTCGATTACGCCCACAACCCCGATGGTTTGGCGGGTTTGCTCGACATCGCGCAGGCGCGACGCGGTGATGGGCGCATGGCGCTGCTGCTGGGTCAAGCCGGCAATCGCGAGGACGACCAGATCCGCGAACTGGCAGCGGTGGCTGCGCGTTATGCGCCGGATCTGGTGGTGGTGAAAGACATCGATGGTTTTCTGCGCGGCCGTGAAGCTGGCGAAGTCGCGCAGGTCATTCGCAACGAGCTATTGCGGCTTGGCATGGCCGACAGCGCACTGCCGGTGCGGCTGCGCGAAGCCGATGCCGCGCGTGAAGCGCTGATGTGGGCGCGCTCCGGCGATGTGCTGGTGCTGCCGGTGCACAGTCTCGATGCGAAAACCGAAGTCGCCGGTTTGCTGGATGCGCTGCAGGCCAGCGATTGGAGGCCGGGCCAGCCCCTGCCGTCGCTGTCGATGACGATGTAGGAATTTCCCTACCCCCGATGGCGGCGAAGTCCGCTTGTCCGACGCATCGCGCTTGCCTAGTCTGTGCGCAGGACAACTCTGCAGGGACATCACATGACGATCCGCGTATTTCTTCTCGACGACCATGCGCTGGTGCGCAGCGGTATCCGCATGCTGTTGTCGGCCGAGATCGATATCGAGGTGGTCGGTGAAGCCGATTGCGGCGAGACCGCGCTGCCGATGATCCGCAAACTCAAGCCTGATGTCGTGCTTTGCGACCTGCATCTGCCCGGTATCAGCGGGCTGGAGGTAACGGAACGCATCGTCAAGGGCGATTACGGCAGCAAGGTCGTGGTGGTGTCCGTGCTGGAAGATGGGCCGGTGCCGAAGCGACTGATCGAAGCCGGCGCCTCGGGATATGTCGGCAAGGGCGGCGATGCCGCTGAACTACTGCGTGCGGTGCGCGAGGTCGCGCTAGGCAAGCGCTACCTGGCCAATGGCATCGCTCAACATCTGGCCTTGACAGGAATCGGCGGCGACGCATCGCCGTTCGACAGCGTGTCGCCGCGCGAACTGGAAGTAGCGATGCTGCTGGCGCAGGGACTGCGCCAGGAAGACATCGCGAAACGGCTCAGTCTCAGCGCGAAAACCGTGAATACCCACAAGGCGCGGCTGTTCCAGAAACTCAATATTCAGGACAACATGGCCTTGGCGCGGCTCTGTGCCCAATATGGCCTGAGCGACCCCGTACGCGTCGTGTGACGCGCACGGGGCGGGGCATCAGGCCTTGTTTCCGTTTTCGTCGTCGTCAGCAGGCGTTGCGGCAGTAGCATCGGGCTGTGGATCGAACAGCTGCAGACCGATGCCGTACTGTGGCGCGGCGATCTCGTTGGCGACTTCCGGAGCAGTGGATTCTGAAGCATAAGCTTCCGAAGCATAAGCTTCTAAAACAGGGGCTTCCGGAGCAACTGCTTCCGGAGCAACTGCTTTTAGAGCAGCCTCTACCGGTGTGGTCATCGCAGGCTCGACCACGACTGGATCTGCGACGACTGCTGCAACGGTGACCGCGACAGGCGCCGGCTCGACGACTTGTTCGATAACAGCATGCTCGACGACCGCTGCTTCGACTGCGGCAGCCGCGACAGCTGCCGGTTGAGCTGCAGCTACTACGGGCTGTTCGACAGCGATGTGCTCGGCAGGCACGGGTTCAGACGCAGCTTGTGCCGCTGCAATCACTGGTTCGACTGCTGCCACGGTCGGCGTTGCTTGCACCGGTGTTTGAACGACATCGATGCGAGGCGTGTTGGTCTCTATAATCGGCGCGGCGCTTTCAGCCGCTTCCGCCACGAATACGGTCGGTGCGGCGTTGGTCGCTTGCGCGACCGCTGCCACAGGCACCATCGATAGCGCAACGTCGGCTGTGGATACCTTTACGGCGGGCTGGCGTTCGACGACGGGCACATCGTCGAAATCGAACTCGGGCTGGTTGCGATCTACCGAAGCCTGGGGCTCATCGCCGGCCAGGACATCATCGGCCATGACTTCACCCGCTGCCCCGGCTTCGCCGTTGCCGCGACGACGACGACGGCCACCGCGACGGCCGCGACGACGACGGCTGCCGCCATCCTGCGCGGTGTCGTCGCCACTTTCCGACGCCAACTCCTGATCCATCATCGTCTCTTCATCGATCAACGCTGCCGAGGTGTCGATCGCATCGGTCGACAACGGTGCCGCAGCCAGCGCAGCGCTGGACGGTGGCACAACCACCGGCACTGCAACCGCTTCAGTCGCGATGAGTGCCTGCGATTTTGGCGCGTCGTCCTGCACGGCAGGCGCTCGCTCTTCACGGCGCGGCTGACGCGGCACGTTCTCGGCATTCGCCGGTTTAGGCTGCTGCTGTTGAGGCTGCTGCTGCCGCGGCTGAGTTTGTTTTTGCTGTTGCGGCGGCTGTTGCTGACGGGGAGCCTGTGGCTGGCGCGTTTCAGCCGGCTGTTGGGCCTGCTGCAGTTTCTGTTGCGGCTGCGGCTGCGGCTGGCCCTGCGATGCGGGGCGGCGTTCGTCGCGACGCTGACCACCCTTGGGGCCTCGCTCGTCGCGGCGCTGATCGCGGCGTGGGCCGCCGTTGCGGTCGGCACGTTCGCCGCGATCGCGATTCTGCTGTGAACCGGGTTGCGGAGGTGTGGGCGAAGGTGCAGGCGCGGGCTCGCCGCCGAACAGGCCTTTGAGCCAGCCCATCAAACCGCCGGATTTGGCCGTGGCTGCAGGCTGCTGTGCGAACGCGGGCGTCGTCGGCGCAGATGGCGCTGCAACTGGCTGGAGTGCGGCGGCGCGCGGCGTTTCGTCGCGGTCTTCTCGATCTTCGCGCATCGGCGCAGGACGCGCCGGCTTCACGTTGGTCACCGCGGGCGCTGCTGGTACGTTGAGATTCGCCTTGGTCAGCGCGATCGTCGCGAGCTTGCGCGGCGTGCCGCGCTGGTAACTCGGCTTCGAGGTCTCTTCGCTCAGCTCGTTGTCGCGAATGCGAGTGACTTCGTAATGCGGCGTATGCAGCGATTCATCGGCGACGATCACGATCGGCGCGTCGTGGCGCTTTTCGATCTCACTGAGCGCACGGCGTTTTTCGTTGAGCAGATAGTTGGCGATTTCGACCGGAACCTGCACCAGCACCTGACCGGTGCTGTCCTTCATCGCGTGTTCTTCGGCCAGACGGATGATCGACAGCGACAGCGATTCGATGCTGCGCATACGGCCGTGGCCGTCGCAGCGCGGGCACACCAGCTGGCTGGACTCGCCAAGACTCGGGCGCAGCCGCTGGCGCGACATTTCCATCAGCCCGAACTTGGAGATGCGGCCAAGCTGCACGCGGGCGCGGTCGTGTTTCAGCGCCTGCGACAGTTTGTTCTCGACGTCCCGCTGGTGCTTGTTCGAGGCCATGTCGATGAAGTCGATCACCACCAGGCCGCCGAGATCGCGCAGCCGCATCTGACGCGCCACTTCTTCGGCCGCTTCCAGATTGGTGTTGAACGCGGTCTCTTCAATATCGCCGCCTTTGGTTGCGCGCGAGGAGTTCACGTCGACCGCGGTCAGCGCTTCGGTCTGATCGATCACCAGCGAGCCGCCCGAAGGCAGACGCACCGAGCGCTCGTAGGCGTTCTCGATCTGCGATTCGATCTGGAAACGGTTGAACAGCGGGGTGTCGTCGGTGTAGGGCTTGAGCTTGCGCAGATTCTGCGGCATCACCTGTTCGACGAAGGCTTTGGCCTCTTCGTACATCTCGGGCGTATCGACCAGGATTTCGCCGATATCGGCGCGCATGTAGTCGCGCAGTGCGCGGATGATCAGCCGCGACTCCTGATAGATCAGGAACGGCGAACTTGTCTTGAGTGCGGCTTCGGCGATCGCTTTCCAGACGCTGAGCAGATAATCGAGATCCCACTGCAGCTCTTCGGCATCGCGGCCGACGCCGGCGGTGCGGATGATGACGCCCATGTCGTCGGGAATGGCCAACACATCCATCGCCGCCTTCAGCGCAGCGCGGTCGTCGCCCTCGATCCGACGCGAGACGCCGCCGGCAGTGGGCGAATTCGGCATCAACACCATGTAGCGGCCGGCCAGCGAAATGAACGTGGTCAAGGCCGCGCCTTTGTTGCCGCGCTCTTCCTTGTCGACCTGGACGACGATTTCCTGGCCTTCGCGGAGGAGCTCCTTGATGCCGGCCTTGTGATGGTCGACGCCGGCCTGGAAGTAATCCCGCGAAATTTCCTTCAGCGGCAGAAAGCCGTGCTTGTCCCCGCCGTATTCGACGAATGCCGCTTCCAGCGACGGTTCCAGGCGGGTGATGCGGCCTTTGTAGATGTTGGATTTCTTTTGTTCTTTTGACGGCCGTTCGATATCGATATCGTAAAGCGTCTGGCCGTCGACGATCGCGACGCGCAGTTCTTCTGCCTGCGTCGCATTGATGAGCATGCGTTTCATGGTCTTGCGTTCCTCGCGCATCACCCTGCTGAAGAGCAGGCACGCGGTACGCTGTGGGCGTTTTCGCCTCTGGAGACTGCCGGCGGCACCGTCGCGCGCTTGTCCCGCCCGAGAGCGGGCCCGCCAATCAGGCGGGCGCGCGGCATGCGCCGCTTCAAGTATTCCAGCGCTGCAACACCACGGCGAACCGCGGGAGCGCTTAATTGTTTTAATACGTGTTACCAGGCCGGCTGCCTGCTTCGGCGGCGCTTGGGGCGCGACGATGCGGCAGCGCGGGACGTGTTCAGCACGAGCGTCTGACACACTCGGCGCTAACCGGCGTTGCCAACAAGCCGCTAACATGGCCGCCCCGAGGACGGTGGTCGCGCACTACATCGGATATCGCGCGGGAGGCGGGCTTTCGGCCCATTCGAGCGGCGCAGCGCCAAGGCGCTTGCTGCTAACTCCCTGCGAAATCAACCCCTTATATCGCGCGGTGAGTGTAACAGATCATTACACTGGATCACGACCGCAAGATTTATGAACTTCAGGATTCACGAACAGCATGACTCACGACGGCACGACTTATCCAGCGCCTCCCACACCGCCCATGAGCAAGGTTCGTCTTGTCCGTGTTGACGAAGACCGTGACGACCAACGTCTGGACAATTTTCTGTTCGGACAGCTCAAGGGCGCGCCCAGGTCATTGATTTACAAAATCATCCGCAGCGGTCAGGTCCGGGTCAATGGCGGCCGGGCCAAGGCCGAAACCCGCCTCGAGGGTGGCGATGAAGTGCGGATCCCGCCGGTGCGGCTGGTCGAGCCGGGCGAGAAGGGCACCCCGGCACCCGGTCTGCTGGACGCGATGGCGGCCAGCATCATCTTCGAAGATGCCCGGCTCTTGGCGATCAACAAACCGACCGGCGTCGCCAGCCACGGCGGCAGCGGTATCAGTTTTGGCGTGATCGAGACCCTCCGCGCGCTGCGTCCGAAGGACACATTGGAGCTGGTCCACCGTCTCGACCGCGACACCTCGGGGCTGATGATCATCGCCAAGAAGCGCTCGGCGTTGACCGAACTGCAGGCCTTGATGCGCGAGAGCGATGCCGATGACGGGCGCGGCATTGCCAAACGCTACCTGACCCTGCTGGTCGGCCGCATGCCCGACGGCACCATGAGCGTTGACGCCCCGCTGCACGTCGGCCTGCGTCAGGGCGGTGAGCGCCATGTGCAGGTGCATGCGGGGGGCAAGGCATCGTTGAGCCATTTCCGCGTGCTGGAACGCCGCGGCGGACATTCTTACTGCGAAGTGCGGATCGAGACCGGCCGCACCCACCAGATCCGCGTCCACGCCCAGCACATTGGCCATCCGGTCGCCGGCGACGACAAATATGGTCAGCCGGAGGTCAACAAGCGCCTGCGCGATCAGCTGGGCCTGAAGCGGATGTTTCTGCACGCCACGTCGCTGGAATTTGCGCTGGACGGCGGTCGTGTGCCGTATCTGCTGGATGCCCCGCTGGCGCCTGAACTGGTGGATGTCCTGGATCGGTTGAAATGAAGTAATCCGCTGAGTTGCATGGGCCGCTCAGGCGCTTTACCCGAATCGCCAGATCGTACAAAATCCGCATTGGTCAATGGACGTCCGCACAACGGGCGTCCTTTTTCATGTCTACAGGGGGGGTCATCATGTTACGTCGTATTTGCGCTTCGATCTTCGTGGCGTTTTTCGCCATCGCCGCCCATGCCGCCAAACCGCTGACCCAGCCGATGCCGCTGGGCGAAAACCTGACCGTTGAAGTGGTGTTGAACCAACAGGAAGTGGGCGTGGATGTTTCACAAACGAATGCGATGGCCGCTGGCGGTGGTCTGCTGGGTGCGCTGATCGTGGCCGGTGTGGATAACGCGCGGACCAAGAATGCCGAAGAGCGCATCGTCCCGATCCGCGACCTGCTCATCGGCTACCGATTCAACGATGCGTTCGAGCGCGAGCTGCGCACCAGATTGCCGTCGGATGGCATCACCAAGACGCCGGTTTTCGTGGTCCAGAACACCACTTTGGGTGCGATCGATGCTCAGAACAATCATCAGTCGGCACCGCGTGCGTTCGTGCTGACGCCGCGCTATGCCTTCGACAACCGTTTCACGCAGATGACGGTGCGTGTCAACGCGCAGATGGTCGAGCGTCAGTCAAAGAGCAACGGCAAGATCAAGGCCGTCATCGGCTTCAATCGCGCCTACACCTTTCAGTTCGTTCTGCCCGAGACTTCGGATGAGCTGGAAGAAAATGTGAAAGCCTGGACCGCATTCGGCGCTGATGGGCTTGCGGCGATGTTGGACGAAGGCGTGCGTCAGAGCCATCGATATGCTGACGTTCGATTTCTCCACGGAAGGCCGTGGACAGTGGGACAGTTTTGACCGCAAGGCATCGGTGCGACTCGCTGGCCGCAGCTACCCCGGTTTGACCGTGCGCGAGGCGCCCGAATGGGTGTGGGCACGGGCCGGCAAAGGTTGGATGCAGGCGATGAACGGCTATCGCATGGCCGCCGCACTGCCGGCTTCTGTGCCGGTGGCGCCGGTTGAACATTCCGCAGCGCCTGCCGAAACTCCCGCAGCTTTGCAGGTCGAGGCACCGGCGACGCCACGATGAGCCGTAGTGTCGCGCTGCTGCTGATCTGTGTGGCGCTGATCGGCTGTACGGTGAAGGTCAACAACGTGCGCATCGATGCTGCAAAGATCGACGCACGCGTCAGCGCGACGCTGGGCTGCAGTTATCGGCTGCAGTCGTTCAGTGATGAGCGACCCTCCGGCGACCGCGCGGGCATTCTCGGCGTCAATCTGCTGACGGTGGAGAATGCACCGGACACCCTGCGCGCAGTTGCTGGATGCCGGCCTCAAGGATGCGGCTGACGAGGGGGCGCAGGTGTCTGTTGAACTCATGCGCCTGTACATCAACCAGAATCTCTACACCAAATTACCCACTGTGGTGTATCGCGCGAAGGTGGGCGAAGGCCAACCCTTCATCGTCCGCTCGCAGCTTGGCACGATGAGCTGGAGCGGATCAGAAGCGTCGGTCTACGATGGCTATTCGGCCGCCATGCGCGACGCGAACACCCGCTTGATCGGTGAGCTCAACGCGCGCTGTCCCTGAGCAACGGCGCCGCAAACGACAGTGCGCGCGGCGACGCGGCCTACACCCGCGCCGATCCACCACTGTGATGCGGCATGCTCAGCGCGGTATGCCTACTGCGATTGGTGGCGCCAGATCTCGCCGCTGTCGGTAATGGCCCAGGCATTGCTGGCGGCGTCTACGCCCACCCGCTTGCCAGCGCCCTGCACATCGACCCAAGCGCCGGCGTTGTTCCAGCGATGGATCGCATTGCCGTCGCCGTTGCCGCGTTTGCAGCTGACGGCGTACACGTCTGCGCCGTTAACAGCGACATCAGTGAAGCAGCCCGGACGCTTCTGCCAGTAGCCGCCGCCGTTGCTGAACCATTCGAAGATTTGCCCCTGCGCGTTGACCACCCATGCGGTGCGGCTGACCGAGATACGCATAGCGGCGCCTGGCATTTCTTCCCACCCGCAGAAATCCTTGACGCCGCCGGCGATGCCGGTATTTGGACACGGCGTTGCGCGCGAGATGCTGTTGCCGCCTGCGCCGCTAGGCTGCGAAGTGATGACCCAGATGCCGGCCTGGCCCGCACCGATGTCGGTGATCGGCTGGTTGTCCGGCGTGCCGCGTTTGATCCACTCGCCGTCGTTGATGCTGGTGTACAGCATCGCGTCGCCGCCGATGGTGTAGCTGTTGCCGGCGTAGGTCGCGATGGCGCTGCCGTAGCCGGCAACGCCGAGCGGTACGAATGCGGCGCCGTTCCAACGATAGAAGTGCGACGAGCCCCGGCTGTTGGGCACGACATCGCAACCAGTCACATACACAACCCCGTTTGCGCCGCCTGCGATATCGCGCGCGCAGCCGGGTACGCGCACCCAGCGGGATGTCTTTTGCACGGTGACGTCACCAGCGCGAACCGCTGCGTCGACAGGCGTGGCGGGCACGCGCGATTGAACCGGTGTCGCCCAATCCGGCGGTGCGGCGCCAGCGGCGCACGTCATGGCAAGGGTGGCCGAAGCGAGCACAGCGGCGGAAAGGTTCGAAAGACGCATGAGTGATTTCTCAATGGATGCATGCGGGAGCATGCGGATGGGATGCGGATGGAAAAGAAAGTTCAATGCCGGGGTTCAACCCATGGTGAGAAAGATCGCGATCACGATCGGCGGTATCCACAGCACTTTCATGCGCGCGGGCATCAGTGCCGAAAACAGCAGCAGCAGTGCGACCACGGCGGTCCGCACCGGGCCAAGCAGCCAGTTGGCCGGCGTGTAGACGGCGGCGAGGTAAAGCCTTTCAGCCGGGTAAACGCGCATCTCGACGGTTTCGCCGACCGAGTAGAAGCGGCCGCCGGGAATCTTGCTGACCTTGAATTTGTGGGTATCCATGCGCGGGTTGACGATGGCGCGGCCCAGGAAGCAGTTCGCGCGATGCTTGGTGCGGCAGCTGTCCGCGGCCACCCTGACTTCGCCGACAATGGGGTCGCCCGCGCTCAGCAGCCAGAACCGCCATCCCAGCTGCAGGGCGCAGAAAGACATCGCCGCAATCACGGTCCAGAGCAATATTTTCCGATGTGTGGGCATCAGCGCAGCACTCGTTCGATGCGGAGCTGCCGCGCTTGATCTTCGAGTACGCAATTGTCGAATTTCGGCGCCGAATCGACGATGGCGAGACCGTTGACGAGCATCACTTCGCGCTGGATCACGATGCACCGCCGAGACGACCCAGCGCGGTTCGGCCGGCGGCCTGCAGCTGCGGACACAGCGATGTCTGTTGCTCGCCCTTGGTCATGCCGGTGACATTGAGCGAGAGAATGAGCGTGCCACTGCGCACGACGAGCTGTTGTGCACCGATCAGGTCGGCATTGCTCGACGAGCACCAGGCCGCGTCGCCGAGACCGTCGATCGTCTGACCGGACTTCCGCGTCTGTTCGCCAAGCTGTTCGTTGACTGCCATATTGAGATTGCCCGACAGGCCGGTCAGGTTGTCGAACAACGTGTGGGTCTCGGTCGGGGTGCCGCCGCGCATGATCTGCACCATCAGCATCGTGAGCTTGCCCGGGTGTTCGCTGCTGGCCCACATGCAGTTTTCCGGATCGTCGGCCATCTGTCCGGCGCTCTGACCGATCACGTTTTGCGCTTCTGCCGCGGTCAGCAGCGTGCAGGCGCGCGGCAGTGGCCCGGCCGGTGTGTCATTGTTTGCGCTGGACGCAGTGGATGTTTCGACAGCCGGCCAATCGGTCGAATCTCCGTTGGTCTGTTTATCGCAGGCGGAGATGAGCGGTATCGCAGCGATCGCAAGCATCAGCAGCTTTTTTTTCGCGGACATGATCGTGTTCATCGCAGCGTGTTCCTCAGAGGGCCGGTGCGGTCACGCCGCGATAGCGGTGGCGGACTTTGGCGTCCGATGTGGATTGCGCATGCACCAGGCCATCGCTGCCGACGAAGGCTTTGGCTTCTCCATCAGCTGGCATGCCCGGTATTTTCAGGGTGTAGGCATACACGATGGTCGGAATGCCGTCGACGCTTTGTGGGCCCACTTTCCGACAGCCGCTGATCGGATATTTGCCCGAACGGATCGATGCGATGAGTTTCTGTTCCGCTGCGAACTGATTGCTGTTGGTGTTGCCGAGCCGGCTCCATTGGTTGTCGATCTTCGAGTAGGCCTTGCCGCCGACAATGACGAGTTCAATACGCATGCCGGCGGTTTCGGTGATGCTGTGCCGCGCGGGTTGTTGCGCGGATTTTTCTGCGGCACGCAGGTAGGCTTCGCAGGCGGGTTCCAGCGCGCGTGCGGTGTTCGCTGTGAAGAACAGGCAGGCCGACAGCGTAAGAGCGATGAGCTTCATGATGACTCTCCAATGAAGGTGGGGCGAAGGGCGGGTGAAGGTGGCGTCGGGCGCGATCTGCGAACGGCGCAGTGCGCCAGACACAGCAGGCCGAGGTTCGCGAGCAGCAACATCGATTTGAAAACCAGTGCGGCCAACAGCAACGAGCTGACTTCGAAGGCGTGCGCGCCATCGAGCATCCGCAGTGCGGACAACATCTGCAGCGACTGCAGGATCAGCAGAACGAACAGACCAATGCGGACGACATGCAGCACGATGCGAAGCAGATTCACCGCGTCCTCCAGTAGCGCCACGGCGTGCGGTGATGCCACCACCACGACGCAGGAATCTGCGGCGCGTAACGGGGCCGGTAGGGCGCAAGCGCGCACCAGTCGATGGGGTTCAGTGCAGTGTCTTCATTCGACCCGATCGACTCGGATGTTTCGCCTGAAGCGTTCTGTGACAGGCACGGCCCGCGCGTGTCGTATTCGTATCGGTCGTTGTCGATCCCATACGGATCGTCGTTACCGTAGCGGTATGTCTCGTACGGCAGCGTCGACGGCGCGACCGGCTGCGGTATCTGTTGCGGTATCGGCGGTCCCGGCAGCTGCATTGATGCGCATTCGCAGGCGATCGTCATGCCGATGAAAAACGACACACATGCGTTCATTGCGCACCCATCCCGACCGGCACCCAGACTTTGCAGTTGGCGCGATACGACAGCCAGCCTGGGTCGCCGACTTTGCTCAACGCCCAGTCAACGACGACGCCGTCCGCGTCGAAACGTGCGGTTGCGGAAGCGTCCTGTCGTCCATCTGTCGAGAATGCGGTGACCTCGGTGTCGCAATGCGATGGGCGCATCCACGGCTGCAGTGTCACCTCGAAGCGATCGCGTCCGCGCAGCGGGCGTTCTATGTCGTTTTCCGTGTAATGAAGGCCGTTCAAGTGAACCACGTTGCCGTAGTCCCTGCGTTCGGGCATAGAGCTGTAACAGGTGCCGATTCCCGAGCAGCGTGCGTTTTTCGGCATGCTGAAACCGCTGTCGGATTCGGTGTCTTCGCCAGCAATGCAGCTGTTCTTGGCCCCTACGCCGACGCACTCGCGTACGCGTGCGGCGACCTCCGGCAACAGAGACAGCTGCCAGCGCGGTTCGAAGGCGGCCTCTTTGCCTGCGCCGCGCGCGCCAGCGGCGGACGCGACTTCGATCGATGCAGCGCCTGGCAATGCTTTGACAATGCTGTCCGGCAATTGTGCAAGGATTTTGTCGCCTGCCCAGTCGAGGATCTGCGCGTCTTGCGCTTGAATGCGGCCGTATTGCGTCGGCAGTGTGATCTGCAGCTTGCCCCGCGCATCGCCGAAACACAGGCCATGGACAATCAAAGTGCCGCCCGGCTGCAGCGAGATGTCGTCCGCGGGCTGTATGCGGGTGATTTTAGGCGTGTGGTTGTTTTGTGAGCATGCCAATGCAGTGGATGTCATGCGCTGTACGGAGCCGCCGATGGCACTGCTGCCTGTCTGTGCTGCGCCGCCACGAGTCACCGCTGCGCTGGTGCGCGCGCCCCGGTAGACACTGGTGAGGCGATCGTTGGCACCGGCCTGTGGCTGCGATGGTGGCGTGGTGTTCTGGCCCGGTGTGACTACAACCTGTGGCCCACTGTTCGGTGGCATTCCGCTGGGCTGCGCGGTCGGCGGCTGTGAGGCGATTGGCGGTGTCACCGGCTTGGTTGGCGCGGTGTTCGCTGTGCCGCCCCAAGGCGACGGCTGCGGTTGTGGCTTCGGTTTCGGCTTGCGCGGCGCTGGCATTGCGACTGGCGCCGGATCCACCACCGGCACGCGCGCTTCGCTGTCGCCGCGGCCGGGGATGGTAGAAGGCGCGGCCGGTCCCGACTGCTGCGGATAGCCGTAGCCCTGCTGTGCGTCGGCGGTGCCGCAGGCGGCGGTCAGCGCGAGTACAAGCAGCGATATTGTCTGGTGTGTACGCATGATCGCAGCTCCGGTCACTTGCTGTCGGCGACGCTGGCGTCGAAACGCTTCGCCAGTTCGTGCACGGCGTCTTCGATCGCTTCGCGCAGCACGGCGTCGAAGTTGTCCTTGCGGGTCGACTGATGCTGCACTTCGGGGCTGTAGGCCACGCCGCCTTTGCCCTGTTCGGCACGGACGCGGTTGATCAGTGCACCGATGCCGCCAACGCTGCGCGCAGTGCCCTTCAGACGTTTGCGCACGCTGATGGCGTCGAGCACGTCGCCGGTATTGGCATCGACGATGCTGACGTCGATGCCGAATTCGTCGCGGTTGCTGGCGCCGCCGATCTGCAGGCCGCCGATGTTCACGCCGTTGCTGCTGGTGCGGGTGCCGCTGCCCAGCTCGGTGATTTCGGCTTCGAAGATGTATTCGGCGCCGCGCAGCTGCTGCTGCGACGTGCTGCCGGTGGTCTGCCCAGCGGCATTCATCTGCTTTTCGCGGACCACGCCGCGATCGAGCTTGGCGCGCTCCACGACGCGGAACTGCCCACTCTGCACCAGCGCGGTCTTGAACTGTTCGGTCGCGCCGCGCGGCGAAATCTCGGGCAGATTGCTGGTGAATTCATAGATGGCCACGGCCACGCGCGCATCGCTGCTCTTGCGCGGCAGGGTGGGCCGTTGTTTGGAGCCGGCCTGTGCCGCGCTGGCGCAGGCAAGCAGCGCCAGAACGAGTGCCAGTGCAAAACCACGTTGAATAGACATTTCGGCGATCCGTGATGGGAGGGACCATTGCCGAACGGAGGGTCGCGGTGCGAACCGGACATGTCGCCGAAACTTTTTTTTAATCCGGTTCTCGCGGACCTTGGACTCACTGCATCAGATGTGTATCGACGACATGACTGTCCAGGCCTGCGCTTTGATCGCAGCGTCTGCTGGGCCGCTGCGCAACTTTCAGCGCTGCGCCGTCATCTGCCGACGCTGGCGGGTGGTGCTGTCGGGATGGTCGTAGCGTGCGCTGGCGGAGGCAGCTTCATTCTCCAATGCCTGCGCGGCGGCCGTCTCGCCGTTCGCGGCCATCGCATCGGCGCGGATACGGATCAGGTAAGGGCCCATCCGTACATCACGGAAACCGGCGACGCGTTCCCATATGTCCAGCGCAGCGGCGCTTTCGCGCATCGCGGTGCTGGTTTCGTTGCGGGCCAGGGCCACCCGCGTCAGGCCGCCGTGGGCCAGCGCGATATGCGCCAATGCGCGGCCATCGGCGTGATCGACGATGACATCGAACTGCTGTTGCGCTTCTTCGGGTCTGGCGTTGTCCAACAGCCAGCGTCCCCAGCTTTCGCGGATCGCCATCACCGGCTGTTCGTGATCGCGCTGATGCAGCAGGTATTCGTCCAGCGACGCTTTGAGCATGCGTTCCGCGTCGCGCTGCCGTCCTGCGCGTGCATAGGCTTCGCCGAGATATCGCCGCACCAGGCGAAGTTGGAACGGGAATGCCGATTGCTGCGCGTAACTGCGCTCCGCGCTTTCCAGCGCCGGAATTCCGGCCGCCGTCTGGCCCTCGCTGACCATGCGTTCGCCGTAATGCATGCGCACTGTCGTCGCTTCCAGCATCTGTTCGTCCTCGTCGGGCAACAGCGGCAGCAGACGTTGGAATTCACGCAGCGCCGCTTCACGCTGGCCCGACAGATGCAGGGTACGTGCCGCGTTGGCACGCGGCATCCATGCCGTGGAAAATTCCGCGCCGGTGGTGCGATCGGCGATATCGGCGGATCTTCCAAACGCTGCCGCGGCTTCGGCGAACTGTCCGATCTGCTGATGGATCAGCCCAAGATTGCCGTAGAGCGTCTGCAGTTCGGCGTCGTTTCTGTCCGGCAGCGATTCTGCAAGCGCCAGCGCTTCGCGATATTTGACGATCGCACCTGCGGGGTC
This sequence comes from Lysobacterales bacterium, assembly GCA_031419075.1. Classification (GTDB taxonomy): domain Bacteria; phylum Pseudomonadota; class Gammaproteobacteria; order Xanthomonadales; family Xanthomonadaceae; genus Lysobacter_I. The sequence continues at coordinate 128,124 of JANOKD010000039.1, read as the reverse complement.
TGATTTGACCACCGAGAAGAATCCGGCCAGTTCGTGCAATGCGGTGACGTGACCGCGCGAGCGTGGGTCGTGACGGCGGAACAGCGAGATCGCTTGTTGATAGGCTTCGCCCGCTTCGTCGATGTGGTCCTGATCGCCCTGCAGCATCTGCCCGCGTGCAATCCACCACTGCGCGCGCAGAATCGGATCGTCGTCACCGGCGGAGCGGAGCAGCCGATCCGCTTCGGCGACGGTGTCCACGCAGCGTGCGTGATCGCCGCGCGCACAGCTGCGCTGGGCGGCTTCCACCGCGCCGTTGAGCATGTTCGGATGCAACGGCCCGTAGTGTTCGCGTACTTTTTTCAGCTGCAGCGCCTGCAGTGCTTCGTACCGCTCGTCTTCGCCGAGCTGTGCATACAGGTCGGCCATCACTCGCAGCAGCTCGATCTGCACCAGCGGGTCGTCGGTAAAACGCGACTCGATTTTCGCTGCACCGCTATCCAGCAGCGCTTTCGCGGTGATGGTGCCGCGCGGTTGGTCCGAGGCGATCCGCGCATCGCTGGCCTTGAAGATATCGACCATGAAATCCTTGATCGCCGCGGCACGACGGGCTTCTTCAACGGCGCGCTGCGCCTGCCACAGCACGCCGCTCACGCCGATGCCGATGACGCCGACCAGCAGACAGGCAATCGCTGCGCCCTGACGATGGCGGCGCACGAATTTCGCAGCGCGCCGCCAGCGGCCAATCCGCCGCGCTTCGATCGGCTGATGCTGCAGATAGCGCTGCAGTTCTTCCGAGAACGCATCGGCCGAGCCATAGCGTTTTGCCGGGTCCGGATCCATCGCTTTGGCAAGAATGGCGTCCAGATCTCCGTGGAGTTCGGCACGCTGTCGGCCAGTGATGCGGGTCGATGCCAGCGGTGCGTCGTCGCGGTCTTCGATCAGGCGGCCCAGGCGCGAGCGCGTCGGGAACGGGCGATGGCCAGTGAGCACTTCATACAGCATCACGCCCAGCGCGTAGACATCGGTGACCACGGTGACTGCGCCGCCGTTCAACTGTTCCGGTGCCGCGTAATCGGGCGTCGCTGCGCGCCCGGTCATCTGAGTGAGGCCGCGCTCGTCGTCGCCGTCGTCAAGCAGTTTGGCGATGCCGAAATCCAGCAGCTTTACTTCGCCCGAGGCCGTGACCATCACGTTCGCCGGTTTGAGGTCGCGATGCACGATCAGCAGCGTATGTGCTGCCTGCACCGCGGATGACACCTGCCGAAGCAGCGCGACCCGGGCCTGGACCGTCAGTGCGTGTCCGGTGCAGTAGTCGGTGATCGCAGTGCCTTCCACATATTCCAGTGCCAGCCAGGGTTGATCGCCTTCGGCAACGCCGGCGTCGTAGAACCGTGCGATCCGAGGATGATTCAGCGCAGCGAGAATGTCGCGTTCGCGATCGAAACGCCGCTTCAGTGCGCCGCCGAGCAGGTGCGCGTGCGGCAGTTTCAGCGCGACCTCGCGCTGATACGCACCGTCGATCCGCGCCGCGAGCCAGACTTCGCCCATCCCGCCACGTCCGAGCGGCCGCAATAGCTGCCAAGGCCCCACCCGCAGACCGTCTGCGAACAGCGAGGGATGAGCGATGACGTCAGGGCGATCCAGCCAGTCGCCGGTGCAGCGACGCTCGCCGTTGGTGAGCACTGCCCGCAGCGATGGTTTGAAATGAGCGTCCGATTCCGGCAATGCCTCCATCCACGCCGCGCGGGCCGCCGGCTCCAGATCAAGCCAGTCGTCGAGCAGAGCCGAAAAGCGCGGCCAGTCTGGGGCGGAGCAGGGAAGTGGCTTCATGCGTGTTGATCGGTGTGGGCGATCGCCCGAACGCAGTGTGGAGACCAAACCGGACAGTCGCGCATGATGCTCATGCGACAGTGGTCATTCAAATGCGCTCACTCGCATGCGCTCACTCGAGCATGGTCGCCAGCAGCAGGCGCGCCTTGTCCCAGTCGCGACGTACGGTGCGTTCGGTCAACCCCAGCGTTTCGCCGATCTCCACTTCAGTCATGCCGCCGAAATAGCGCATCTCCACAACCTGTGCGAGGCGCGGTTCAAGCTGGCCTAGCGATTCCAGCGCTTCATGCACCTGCAGTGCCTCGTCGTCACCGGCCAATCCGTCGCCAAGCGCGGTGTTGAGGGTCAGCGCGCGCTCGCCGCCGCCGCGGCGCAGGGCATGACGTTCGCGCAACTGGTCGACGATCACTGTGCGCATGACCTGCGCGGCATACGCGAAGAATCGACGGCGGGTGTCGACCTGCAGGGTTTGCTTGCCGGAGAGCCGCAGCCAGATCTCGTTGACCAGCGCGGTGCTGTCCAACAGGGTCAGTGGTCCCGAGCGGGACAGCCGGGCATGCGCGAGTTTTTTCAATTCGTCGTAACTGGCCCCGAACAGCGCGGCGTTGTCGACGCCACCGCTGGCCTTGCCCTGATCGATGAGTTCGGTGATGTCGCCCACAGGGATCCTTAGACGGAACGGATTCGAGAAGACAGTAATCAAGAAGACAGTAGCCGAACCGGTGACGGCCCGGCAATCATATCCAGATGTCAGCCGCTCAACGCATCCGCTTTCGCTGCGCAGATGAAGTCGTTTTCGCTGAGTCCGCCGACATCATGCGTGGAGAAGCGCACCACGCAGCGGTTGTAGTGCACGCCCAGGTCGGGATGGTGGTCTTCGCGATGGGCGATGTGCGCCAGCGCGTTCACGAACGCCATCGTCCGGTAGTAATCATCAAAGTTGAAAGTCTTCACCAGCGCATGATCGTTTTCGGCCAGCGCCCAACCGGACAGCTGCGGCATCAGTTCGGTGATCTGCGCAGGCGGCAGGCGATGCTCATGGCCGCGGCGCGGGATGCAGTGTGCCTGGGCAAGCGCAATGAGGTCGGTCATGGCAGAACTCCTGAGGTCGGATCGGGTGAAGCTGAACACTGTTCCGTCAGCGTAACGAAAATGTGAGGGGCACGGACGGATCGGGCCGCTAGAATAGCCGGATGATCCAGATTTCCGAATCCGCACAGTCGCATTTCCGCCGCTTGATCGACCGCGAGGCCCTGCCGGGTCTGGGCGTACGACTGAGCGCCATGCATCCCGGCACGCCGCGCGCGGATGTGCGTCTGGAGTTCGCCGAACCGCATGACCTGCAGGGCGATGAGTGGGCCGTCGACTGCGATGGTTTTACCGTTTGGCTGGATGCGGCCAGCGTCCGTTATCTGGATGGCGCCGAGATCGACTACACCCAGCAGAACACCGGCGGTCAGCTGCAGATTCGCGCGCCTAAGATCAAAGGCGAAGTTCCAGCTGAATCGGCATCGCTGGTCGAACGCGTGCACTGGCTGGTGGAACATGAGATCAACCCACAGCTCGCGCAGCACAAAGGTCATGTCTCGGTGCAGGAAGTCACCGCCGAAGGCGTGGTGGTGTTGAGTTTCGGCGGCGGCTGTCACGGCTGCGGCATGGCCGATGTGACCTTGAAGCAGGGGATCGAGAAGACACTGCTGGAGAAAGTCCCGGGCGTGACTGCGGTGCGCGACGCGACCGACCATGCCAACGGAGCGGCGCCCTACATCGCACGTTCGCCCGACTGACCGGCCGCACCGGGCGTGTTTTCCGCCGCGGAACTGATCGAGACGCTGCACGCCCGTGACCGGCGGCGTTTTCCGCTGCGTGCAGATCGCCCTTTCGGCACGTTTCCGCCGACGTGGCGGGCGTGGTTCCTCTCGATGAGCGAACGTATCGGTGCCGTCACCGGCGCGCCGGCTGCTGATTACCGCGCTGTTTTCCTGTCCCGTTCCCTGCGCACACCGCCGCAGGCGAGCGCCGAACTGGGTCGCTGGCAGGGATTCGCGAGCCTTGCGCGCCAGCAGTGGGAGCCAGCGCCTGGCGACCAGCGTGGGATTCGGCGGATCGCCGCAGCGTCTTCGGCTTTCCTGCATCTGCTGTTCGCACTGTTGCTGCTGTGGGTGGGCTTGGTGGCGATCGGCGATGCGCCGCCGCCGACCCCCGAGGCTGGTGAGACGGTACAGATTGAATATATCGGTACCGGCACGCCAGCCGAAACCGGCGGCGCGGCCGCGCCCGGTGAGACCGATGCACCTGCCGCCGCGGCCGGAGTGGCCCCGATACAGACAGCTGCGGCAACCGCATCGCCGTCGCCGGCATCCACCCCGGCGCAGCAGGCCAGCAGCAGCGACCAACCGCAGCAGCCGGCAGACACCGTCAGCGAACAACCCCTGGTGGTGACGGAGGCCGCCGCGCCCGACATCGATTTCACATTGCCGGCCCCGGTCCAGCGCGACTTGACGCTGCCGCAGCTGCAGATCGCCACGCCCGAACTCACCACCGAGATTGCGAGGGTCGAAACCTTCGAACCGCGGACTTCGGTACGTGTGATTCAACCTCCAACCCTGTCACTGCCCACCCCGACCGTACCGACGCTGCGCACCGAGGTGGTCGAGGTCGAAGTGCGGCAGCCGCTGCCGCAGGTGCAAGTCCGTGCGGTGCAGCCAACCGCGGTGCGCGTGCCGCAGCTGCGGGAACCCACGCTCCGGGCTGTGCCGGGCGAAATCCAGCTGCGGGCGCGTCCGGCGCCAGCAACCGCTGCGGCGACGGCCTCCACGCCAACGCCTGCGCCACGGACGTCGACGCCCGCCAATGCAGCGGCTCCGGGACGTGCGCCGGGGACTTCCAGCGTGGCCGCGCCCAGCGCAGCCGCTTCGGGCGGTCGGCCGCAGGCACAGGGCACGGGCCGGTCTACTGGCGCTGCGCCGTCTGGTGCCGGGCCTGCGCCATCGCCGCGACCGGGCGCCACACCCAGCGCCACCCGCAGCGACGACTGGGGCGATTCCAATCGCAACGTGCCGGGCAACAGCACCGCAGGCCGCAGCCCGGGGCTGTTCAATAGTGACGGCAGCGTGCGATTACCCGGTGACGGTGGTCGTGCCGGCGGCGGCCTGCCTCCGGGTACGATCATCGAAGATTTCGAAAAGATCGATCGCATGGGGACGTGGCTGAAACGTCCGCCGTTGGACTACACCCCGAGCCGGTTCGATCGTTTCTGGACACCGAATCGCACGCTGTTGGAAGAATGGGTGAGCCGCGGTATCAAGAAAGTCGCGGTTCCAATTCCCGGCACCAGCAAGCGGATCGAATGCACGGTCTCGCTGCTGCAGGCCGGTGGCGGCTGCACGATTGTCGACCCGAATCTGCAGGATCAGGAAGCCATCGCACGTCCGCCGCCGGACGTGCCGTTCAAGCCCGAGCTGCAGGAAGACAAGGGCAGCCTGAAGTCCTCGCCGCCATAGCGCTTCAGAAAGCCATGGCGCTTCACAAAGCAAAACGGGAACCTTTCGGCTCCCGTTTGCGTTTGCATAAGTTGGGCGCGATCAGCGGTTGTCCAGATCGCCCAGTGGGCCGGGCTGCGACGCGTAATACGCAGCGAGATCGGCAATCCCCTGATTGTTGAGGTTGCCGGCATCCACCGCGCCTTTGATCTGACTGTTCATCAGCACATGTTCGCGGCCACCGTCCCGATATTGCTGAATCGTATGGAAGAGATAATCCTGGTATTGACCGGCGAGCACCGGATAGGTCACGTCGATCGGCTTCGCGCCGCCAGCTCCGTGGCAGTCCACGCAGGCTTGGCCGGTCGTGCCCAATTTCTTGTTGACCGCAATTTTTGCGCCGCGTGCTGCATCCCCGTCATAGGCGCCGATGTGTTCGTACTTCGCAGCGTGCGCTTCGCCTTCTCCAGCCGCGTGTTCGCTTTTCGAGCAGGCAGCCAGGCCTGTGCAGAGGGCCAAAGTCAAGGCGATGGCAGTACGACGCTTGGTGATCATGCGGGCGGCGCTCACTTCTTCAGGCTCGAAAGGTAGGCGGCGATGTCGGCGATATCCTGTTCGGAAAAGCTCTGCGCCTGCGCTTGCATGGTCGGATGTTTGCGGGTGCCTTTCTTGTATTCGGTCAGGGCATTGACCACGTACTCGGCGGACTGACCGGTGATTTTGGGCACCTGATAGCTTGGATAGGCATTCTTGTAGCCAGTGATGCCGTGGCAGCCCTGACAGGTATAGGTCAATTGTTTGCCTTTGCCGGGGGAGCCGGTTGCGGGGGTCTGCGCATGCGCGGTGAGCGATGCGCACAGCGCAAGGCAGGCGGCGAGCAGCGTAAAACGATTCGGCGATCGGATCATGTCTGGCGTCATATCAGGGCGTGGTGTCGGGCGTGACTTCGGATTTTTTGCTCGCGGTTCGGGCGGTCGGCGCACACCTTGCGGCTTACACCGTGCACCGTCACCACCGCACAATCCGAACAGTATAGCGTGAGCCCAAAGCGTGTCATGTCCTTTGGCGCCGCGCGCCGCTGGGGAGACGGTCGAGGCGAACATGCGTGCGCTGGAAGTCCACCGCGAGGATGATGACGCGAGTCACCATGACCTCTGGCCGATGCTGGAGATAGATGGGTGATATACCTTGATAGCACACCTCATGACCATGCCGACAATGCTCACGATACCTGCAGATTCCACTTCGCGCCCCCTGGTCACCAGGACTGCTTTTATTCGCATCCTGGGTGTTGGGATTCTGGTCGGCTGTCTTGCTTTGACCGCCTGCAAATCCGGCGCCAACGGTGAATCCGCCGATGACAAGGCCGAGGGCGCCGAGAAAAAAGCCGAAGACGCTGTGCCGGTGGAGGCCGTCAAGGTTTCGCGCAGGCCGATCGCCGCCAGCTACAGCGGCACCGCGCCGCTGGAAGCGCGCGGCGAGTCGCAGGTAGTGGCCAAGACGTCAGGCGTAGCGCTGCAGGTGATGACCGAGGTAGGCCAGCAAGTACGTGCTGGTCAGGTGCTGGTGCGGCTTGATTCCGACCGCGCCGCGCTGCAGGCGGCCCAGAGTTCAGCGCAGATGCGCAAGCTTGAAGCGAACTACAACCGTTCGCTGCAGTTGTCCAAACAGCAGCTGGTCAGCGCCAGCGATCTGGATCAGCTGAAGTTCGATCTCGAGAATGTGCGCGCGGTGAACCGGCTGGCAAATCTCGAACTGTCGTACGCCAATGTGACCGCGCCGATTTCCGGTGTCATCGCCGAGCGTTCGATCAAGACCGGCAACTTCGTGCAGATCAACAGCCCGATTTTCCGCATTGTCGATACTTCGCGCCTGGAAGCCACGCTCAACGTGCCCGAACGCGAACTCGCCACGCTCAAAGCCGGATTGCCAGTACAACTGCATGTCGATGCGCTGCCGGGCCGTCCATTCGAAGGCCGTGTCGACCGCGTTGCGCCGGTCATCGATTCCGGCAGCGGCACCTTTCGGGTGATCTGCGCGTTCGATAGCGGCGGGCTGCTGCAGCCGGGTATGTTCGGCCGGATCAAGATCGATTACGACCAGCGTGCAGATGCGCTGGTGATTCCGCGCAATGCGCTGCTTGACGATGAGAATGACTCTGCAGTCTATATCGTGCGCGGCGGCAAGGCTGCGCGCGTTGCGGTGAAACTGGGCTATTACGACGGTGAGTGGGTGGAAGTGCGCGCCGGCCTGAAGCCGGGCGACCGTGTCGTCACTGCCGGCAAGGTGGCACTGCGCGAAGGCACCGACGTGCAGGTGATCGGCGATCCGGTGGCGAAAAAGGTGGCTGTCGCAGCGCCAGCGGGGACGCGTCCGTGAGTGCGCCAGAATCCCACGATCTCGACCGCGAAGACGGCGCTGGCGGTGGATTCAGCATGGTCGAATTCTCCACGCGTCGCCGCGTTACCGTGGCGATGTTTTGGTTGACGATGTTTCTGTTTGGTGTGTTGGCCTTGATGAACCTCAAGGTCAATCTGCTGCCGGACCTGAGCTATCCCACGCTCACGGTGCGCACCGAATACACCGGTGCCGCGCCGACCGAGATCGAAACGCTGATTACCGAGCCGGTTGAAGAAGCGCTGGGCGTGGTCAAGAATTTGCGCAAGCTGAAATCTGTGTCGCGCACGGGTCAGAGTGACGTTGTCCTGGAATTCTCCTGGGGCACCGACATGGACCAGGCCAGTCTGGAGGTGCGTGACAAGATGGAAGTGCTGCAGCTGCCGCTGGAGGCCAAGGCGCCGGTGCTGCTGCGTTTCAATCCATCCACCGAGCCGGTGATGCGGCTTGTGCTTGCGGCCAAGCCAGGTGTCGATGCGGTCGGCGACGAGGCGCAGGCGCTGCGTCGGCTCACCGAACTGCGTCGTTTCGCCGACGATGATCTGAAAAAGAAGCTGGAGCCGGTCGAGGGCGTCGCCGCGGTGAAAGTCGGCGGTGGTCTTGAAGACGAAGTCCAAGTCAATATCGATCAGCAAAAACTTGCGCAGCTGAATCTGTCGATCGATACCGTGATCCAGCGGCTGCAGCAGGAAAATATCAACGTCTCCGGCGGCCGTCTTGAAGAGGGCAGTCAGCGCTATCTCGTTCGCACGGTGAATCAGTTCGCCAGCATCGAAGAAATGCGCGAAATGCTGGTCACCACGCGCAGCGCCGGCAATGACGCCGCGGCTTCCGCAGCACAGCAGATGGCGGCCGTTGCCGCGTCCACTGGTTCCGCCGCGGCAATCGCTGCGGCAAGTTCAGTGCAAAGTGCATCAGGTGGCGGTTCCAGCACACCGGCCGGCGGCATGGCCGTGCGTTTGAAGGACATCGCCGAAGTGGGGCAGGGCCACAAGGAGCGCGAAGCCATTATTCGTCTCGGCGGTCGCGAAGCGGTCGAACTGGCCATCTACAAGGAAGGCGATGCGAACACCGTATCGACCGCCGATGCCATCGTCAAAAAACTCGAAGAGATCAACAAGCAGCTTCCGGCCGATATCGAACTGACTACGGTCGACGACCAGTCGCAGTTCATCCGCCACGCCATCAGCGACGTGAAATTCGACGCGGTGCTGGGCGGCCTGCTGGCGGTGCTGATCATTTTTCTGTTCCTGCGCGATGCCTGGAGCACCTTCGTGATCGCGCTGTCGCTGCCGGTGTCGATCGTGACCACATTCTTCTTCATGGATCAGTTCGGGCTGAGCTTGAACGTGATGTCGCTGGGCGGCCTGGCGCTAGCTACAGGCCTGGTGGTGGACGATTCAATCGTAGTGCTGGAAAGCATCGCCAAAGCGCGCGACCGCGGCCTTGGCGTGCTCGCTGCGGCCATCGAAGGCACGCGTGAAGTCAGTATGGCAGTGGTCGCGTCCACGCTGACCACAGTCGCGGTGTTCCTGCCGCTGGTGTTCGTGCAGGGCATCGCCGGCGAACTGTTCCGCGATCAGGCGCTGACGGTGGCCACCGCGATCGCGATTTCGTTGATCGTGTCGATGACCTTGATCCCAATGCTCAGCGGCTGGCGTGATCGCGCGCCGATGGCATTTTCCGAAGAGCCGCCGCATCCGGCATGGCAGCCCGAATCGCGCTGGCAGAAACCGCTGGCGGCAACCGGGCGCGGCGTTGGCATCGGTGCGAACGGTTTCTTTTTCGGCATCGCGTTTCTGTTCATACGCCTGTGGCGGGGACTGTCTGCGCTGATCGGTCCGGTGATGCGCAAACTCAGTGATCTGGTCATGGCGCCCTATCATTGGATCGAACAGGCCTATCTGCGCGTATTGCCCGGTGCGCTGCGTCGCCCGGCACTGGTCTTGGTGCTGGCGGCGGCCACCTTTGGGCTGAGCCTGCTCGCGGTGCCGATGTTGGGCACCGATCTGATTCCGCAGTTGGCCCAGGATCGCTTCGAGATGACGGTCAAGCTGCCGCCCGGTACGCCGCTGCGCGATACCGATCGGGTGGTTCGCGAACTGCAGCAGGCGCATGGGAAGGACGAAGGTGTCCGCGCGCTGTACGGCGTCAGCGGCAGCGGCACGCGCCTGGACGCAAGCCCTACCGAAAGCGGCGAGAACATCGGCAAGCTGTCCATAGTGATGACCAAGAGCGGCGATGAGCAGCGCGAGGCGGAGCTTGTCGACGGCCTGCGCGAAAGTGCGAAGCGCTATGCCGGTGCGCAGGTTGATTTCAGCCGCCCGGAACTCTTCAGTTTTTCGATGCCGCTGGAAATCGAGCTGGGCGGGCAAGATCTGCTGAGCGTCGAACGCGCCGGCCGCAAGATGGCGGCGATGCTGCGCGCCAATCCCCATTACACCGACGTGAAATCAACGGTGGAGCAGGGCTTCCCGGAGATCCAGATTCACTTCGATCAGGAACGCGCCGGTGCGCTGGGTCTGACCACGCGTCAGATCGCCGATGCGGTAGTGAAGAAAGTGCGCGGCGATGTCGCCACTCGATATAGTTTTCGCAGCCGCAAGATCGACGTGCTGGTGCGCGCACGCGAAAGTGATCGCGCCACGCTCGACGACATCCGTCGCCTGATCGTGAACCCCGGCAGCGCCAGTCCTGTGACGCTGGATTCGGTCGCCGACGTGGTTTCCACCACCGGGCCAAGCGAGATTCACCGCGCTGATCAGGTGCGGGTGGCGATTGTGTCCGCCAATCTGCGTGACATCGATCTCGGCACCGCGGTGCGCGAGGTGGACGACATGGTGAAGAACGTCGACGGCGGCCTGGGCGCCGGCGTCGACATGCACATCGGCGGGCAGGGCGAAGAATTGTCCCAGTCGCTGCAGTCGCTGCTGTTCGCGTTCGGTTTGGCGATCTTTCTGGTCTATCTGGTGATGGCTTCGCAGTTCGAATCGCTGCTGCATCCGTTTGTCATCCTGTTCACCATTCCGCTGGCGCTGGTCGGCGCGATTCTCGCGCTGCTGCTGACCGGGTCGACGATCTCGGTGGTCGTGTTCATTGGTTTGATTTTGCTGGTGGGTCTGGTGGTCAAGAACGCGATCATCCTCATCGACAAGGTCAATCAGGCCAGAGAATCGGGCATGGCCAAGCGCGAGGCGCTGGTGGAAGGCGCACGTTCGCGCCTGCGTCCGATCATCATGACCACGCTCTGCACGCTGTTCGGCTTCCTGCCGTTGGCGCTGGCGTTCGGCGAAGGTGCGGAGGTGCGTTCGCCGATGGCGATCACGGTGATCGGTGGCCTGCTGGTATCGACGCTGCTGACCCTGGTCGTGATCCCGGTGGTATACGATCTGCTGGATCGCTTGCCTGATGAACATTACGTTGCCCGCGCCCGTCGCGCGCGCGCGAAACGCGGCGAGGAGTTCGACACTGTCGCCGGGGAGAGCATGCCGTCATGAGCGTCGCCGAGTTCAGCATCAAGCGCCCCGTCACCACGGTGATGTTTTTCGTTTCGCTGTTTGTGGTGGGACTGATCGCGGCGGTGCGCCTGCCGCTGGAAGCGTTTCCTTCGATCACTTTCCCGGGCATTTTTCTACAGCTGCCTTACAGCGGTTCGACTCCGGAAGAAGTCGAACGCACCGTGCTGCGCCCGGTCGAGGAAGCGGTTTCAACGATGACCGGCGTCAAGCGCATGCAGGGCAATGCGCGCGCCGACGGTGCGTCGATGTTCATCGAGTTCACCGACTGGGACCGCGACGCATCCATCGCCGCCTCTGAAGCGCGCGAACGCATTGATGCGATTCGCGACGATCTGCCCGACGACCTGCAGCGCTATTTTGTGCTGAAGTTTTCGACCAGCGACGAGCCGGTGCTGAAGGTGAGACTGGCCAGCAAGCGCGATATGACCCGCGAATACGACATGATCGATCGCGAGTTCAAGCGTCGGCTTGAACGTATTCCGGGCGTCGCCCGGGTCGATGTACTGGGTGCGCCGCCGAATGAAGTCGAGATCGCGATTTCTTCCGATCGCCTCAACGCGCACGGCATTGGTCTGAACGAACTCAACGCGCGTCTCCGCGATGTCAATTTCTCTGTGTCCGCCGGGCAGATCGACGACGGCGGAGAACGCCTGCGCGTACAGCCGGTCGGCGAAATCGTCGATCTGCAGCAGTACCGCGACATCGTGCTCGACACCAAAGGTACGCGTCTTGCCGACGTCGCCGATATCCAGCTCAAGCCCACCCGGATCGACTACGGTCGGCGTCTCGATGGGCAGCCCGCGGTCGGTCTGGACATCTTCAAGGAGCGCAGCTCCAATCTAGTCGAGGTGGCAAACAGAGTGCTCAAAGAAGTCGACACCATCGCCAAGGATCCGGCGTTGGATGGTGTGCAGGTCAAAGTGGTTGAAAATCAAGGCGCCGACGTGACCAGCTCGTTGATGGGGCTTGCGGAAGCTGGCCTTGTAGGCCTGCTGTTGTCGGTCATCGTGCTGTATTTTTTCCTGCGTCACTGGCCTTCGACGTTGATGGTGAGCACGGCAATTCCAATCTGCTTCGTGATGACCCTCGGTTTCATGTACTTCGCTGGGGTCACACTGAATGTCTTGACTATGATGGGACTATTGCTCGCGGTCGGTATGTTGGTCGATAACGCCGTAGTCGTAGTCGAAAGCATCTATCAGGAGCGCGAACGGATGCCCGGCCAGCCGCGGCTGGCTTCGCTGATCGGCACCCGCAACGTCGCAATCGCACTGTCCGCGGGCACGCTGTGCCACTGCATCGTGTTCGTGCCGAATTTGTTCGGCGAACGCAACATGATCAGTATCTTCATGTCGCAGATCGCGATCACCATTTCAGTCTCGCTGCTGGCGTCATGGCTGGTGGCGGTGAGCCTGATTCCGATGCTGTCCGCGCGGTTGAAGACGCCGCCAGCGGTGCGCGACGGCCGCGGCTTGATTCCCAGTCTGCAGCGTCGCTATGCCGCTTTCCTGCGCTGGACCCTGGAACATCGCGGCAAAAGCATTCTCGGCATCGTATTGATCGTACTGCTCAGCGTGATTCCGGCGACGCAGATGAAAACCAATATGTTCGGCGGCGAAGAAGGCGGCGAAGCCAATATCTTCTACCAGTGGAATGGCGCCTACACCAAGCAGCAGATGTCGGACGAGATCCTCAAGATCGAAACCTTCCTCGACAAAAACCGCAAGCAGTACGGGGTCGTACAGATCTATTCTTTCTACAGTGAACAGGGCTGGGGGGGCACTCAGGTCAAATTCGACACCGACAAACCTGCCGAAACCAAGCGACTGGTCGAAGCATTGCGCGAGGCGCTGCCGAAATCGGCGCGCGCGAAAATCGGAATCGGCAATCAGGGCGGTCCGGGCGGCGGTGGTGATGGCGGCCTTAGCCAGAATGTGCAGGTGCAGCTGGTCGGCGATTCTTCCGAGACCCTGAAAGAGATCGCCGAGGGCGTTGTCCCGCTGCTGGCGCGCCGCAAGGAATTGCGCGATGTGCGGGTCAATGTGGGCGACAGGAACAGCGAACTCGCCGTACGGGTCGACCGCGAGCGGGCCGCCACCTTCGGCTTCAGCGCGCAGCAGGTCTCTCAGTTCGTTGGTCTGGCCCTGCGCGGCGCGCCGTTGCGCGAATTCCGTCAAGGCGATACCGAAGTGCCGGTCTGGGTGCGGTTTGCCGGTGCCGAAGATTACGGCATCAAGGATATTTCGGCGTTCACCGTGCGTGCGCCCGATGGCCGGATCGTGCCGCTGATGGCCATGGTTGATGTGAAGATCGACGCAGCCGCGTCGGAGATCGAACGCTCCAATCGCCAGACGACGTTGACCATTCAGGCCAACCTCGCCGAAAAAATCTCGATGCCCGAAGCGCGTACGGCGATGGAGGAAACGCTCAAATCGATTCCGTTCCAGGCAGGTTATACCTACAGTTTCGACGGCGGCGGCTTTCAGCAGGACGACGAAGCGATGAAGCAGATGATGTTCAATCTGATCATTGCATTGGTGATGATTTATGTGGTGATGGCGGCGGTGTTCGAATCGCTGCTGTTCCCGATGGCGATCATGAGCGGCGTGGTGTTCTCGGTATTCGGCGTGTTCTGGCTGTTCTGGCTCACCGGCACGGAGTTCAACGTGATGGCCTTCATTGGCATCCTGGTGTTGATGGGTGTGGTGGTGAACAATGGGATCGTGATGATCGAACACATCAACAATCTGCGACGGCGCGGCATGTCGCGCACCGACGCGTTGGTGGAAGGCAGTCGCGAACGACTGCGTCCGATCCTGATGACGATGGGCACCGCAATCCTCGCGATGATACCCATCGCGCTTGGCCAGACCAAGATGGCCGGCGACGGTCCGCCGTATTTCCCGATGGCCCGCGCGATCGCAGGTGGTTTGGCATTCTCCACTGTGGTCAGTCTGCTGTTTCTGCCGACGATCTACGCGGTGCTTGATGACTTGCGTTCGGCCACCATGCGTGTGATGGCGCGTGCGCGCGGCAGAAAATCCCTGCCGGCCGCAGCGGTGGCGGCCATCAATGCAGAATGAGCCCGACGCGCTGCTGTTCGCGCGCGAAACCAGTGCGCACGGAAAGACCCGGATCGTTTTTTACGGCGTACTGATGCTTGCTGTGATCATGACGACTGCCGTGCACGAGACCGCGCATTGGGGCGCGGGCACCGTCCTGGGCCACGAGATGGCGATGAGCTTCAACCAAGCGCATGCCCTCGTGGGAGCTACAGTTTCGGCGCGGGACAGCATATTGATCACCGCGGCCGGACCCGCGATCACCATGCTCCAGGCCTTGGTTGCATTCGTTCTGATTCGTGGCCGGGGCCTGCGTCTGGCGTACCCGTTTCTTTTCGCAGCAGGGTTCATGCGCTTTGCGGCGGCGTTTGTCAGCCTGTTTCACCCGAATGACGAAGCCCGCCTGAGTATCGATCTGTTGGGCGGTATGTGGTGGTTGCCGGCGATCGTGGTGATCGTCCTGCTTGCGTTGATGTGGTCGGCATCGCGCCGTCTGGGAATCGGTTGGAAGACAAATCTTGCGTGCTATCTGGTCTCCAGCGTCATGACGGCAGCGATCGTATTCGGCGACCAACTGCTGTGACCGCATGGGTGCAGAGCTTGAGTGACTCGCAATGAAAGGTAGCTTGGCTGCATAGGCTGGGCTTACAAGCCCAGCATCGCTTTTGTCCAATATCATGCTGGGTTTTTCAGCCCAGCCTACTTGCGATTTTTTGAATTCAGCCCAACAAGGTACTGAGCATTTTTGCGCCGCCGGTCCACACGCCAATGGCGGTTCCAAGACTGGTGAGGAAAAAGTTCAGCAGCGTGCGTGCGACGCGATTGCGCCACCAGCCTTTCACTGTCTGTATGTCGTCGCGCAGCGCCATGAAATCGGCATAGGTCGGTTTGCGTATCCAAGCTTCCACCAGCGCGCTGAGCGTGCCCGAGGCCAGCGCCGGGTGCAGGGGCGTTATCGGCGATGCGACAAATGCGGTGAGGATGCTCAGCGGATGGCCGCCGGCGATGGCGCAGCCGATTGCGCCCAAGGTGCCGGTCACCAGCACCCACTGCAGCACCAGATCGCTGCCGACGTCGAAGCCGCCGCGCCAGAAACCCCAGACGAATCCGCCCAATACGAAGGCCGCCAACAGCAGCGTGAACCAGGGAAACGACGATTTTTGCTGGATGGTTTCCAGCTCGCCGCGCAGCGTTGCGGGGTCGCGCTGGTCTTCGCGCAGATGTTTCGCCAGACCCTGTAGATGGCCGGCGCCGACCACCGCCAGCACTTCGCGCCTGCCTTGGGCTGAAATTTCGCCCTGTGTCGGGATCTCGCGCAGGCGGGCGGCCATGTACTGATCGCGCTCGGCGATGATCGTGTCGTACAGCGCCGGACTGTCGGCCGCGAACTCGCTGAAGCTCGCTTCCAGCATGTCGCCTTCTTTCAGGCCCTCGATCTGTTCGTCGGAGACTTTTTCGTCGAAGAACAGCGACGCCATCAAGCCGCCCGACACTTTCGCGCGCCCCCACCAGCCAAGACGCTGCATCGCGCGCTTGAAGGTCAACCCAACATCACGGTCGATCAGCTGCAGATCGAGTCCTCGTTCGCGCGCATCCACCACGGCTGCCTTCAGCTCAGCGCCGGGTTCGATACCGAGCTGTTCGGCGAGCCGGCGCTGATAGGCGGCGAGGCCCAGATTCGCCGCGAATACCGCGGTCTTGCCTTCGCGGAGCACCTTGACCAGATCCAGCCGCGCCAGCGCATCCGGATCGGTCAACGCCTGTGCGCGTTGCGGGTCGAGTTCAACGGCGATGGTGTCGTAGTGGCCGGTCGCGATCGCCGCGCGCACCGCATCCACGCTTGATTTCGAGATATGCGCGGTGCCCAGCAATGTGTAGCGGACGCCGTCGCGTTCGACGATGGCGTGAGGCTGGTCGTGCAGTGGAGAAGACGCGGACAGTGCAGGCGAGTCTTGGGAGATATCGGTCATCGTGACGAGGCAGTAAGGGGGAGCCCGTTGCACCAGACCCCGGCAATCCAGCAGGGGTGAGCACGACGGATTGCGCAGGATAGACGCTTCGCTCTGCACTGTCTTGGTGAAGTGCGGATGCGATATTGCTGCAGCGTCAGTCGCGATATCGCTTGAGCAGGTCGCCATAGGCATCGATACGGCGATCGCGCAGGAACGGCCAGATCCGGCGCACGTGTTCGCTGCGGGCCATATCCACTTCCGCCATCAGAATCGTCGCTTCGCTGCCGGCTTCAGCGAGAAACTCGCCCTGCGGCCCGAGAATATGGCTGTTGCCCCAGAAATCGATGCCGGCCGCGTCGAGCGGCGATTGCTCGTGGCCGACGCGGTTGCAGGACAGGACCGGCACGCCGTTGGCGACAGCGTGACCGCGGTGGCTCAGAATCCACGCGCTGCGCTGACGGTCTTTCTCTGCCTGCGCATCGTTTGGATCCCAGCCGATGGCGGTCGGATACAGCAGCAGTTCGGCGCCGGCCAGCGCCATCAACCGTGCGGCCTCCGGATACCACTGGTCCCAGCACACCAGCACGCCCAGGCGGCCGACCGACGTGTCGATCGGCATGAAACCGAGGTCGCCGGGAGTGAAATAGAATTTCTCGTAGAAGCCCGGATCGTCCGGGATGTGCATCTTGCGGTACTTGCCTGAAGTGCTGCCATCGGCATCGAACACCACCGCCGTGTTGTGATACAGGCCGGCGGCACGGCGTTCGAACAGCGAACTCACCAGCACCACGCCGTGGCGTTTTGCCAGCGCGCCCAAGCGTTCGGTGCTGGGGCCCGGAATCGGTTCGGCGAGGTCGAATTCATCCACCGATTCGTGCTGGCAGAAGTAGGCGCCGTTGTGCAGTTCCTGCAGCAGCACCAGCTTCGCGCCGCGTTTCGCGGCTTCCTCGACGCGGGCCTCGATCACGGTGAGATTGTCGTCCGCGTGACCGTGGTTGATCTCCTGGATCAACGCGACCGGAAGTGTGCTGGGCTTGCTCATGCAATGAGCCCCTCGGGTAGTTGCATGGTGATGCAGTGCAGACTGCCGTTCTGCCAGATCAGCGAGCGGCACGGTACCGGCACGATGGCGCGGCCCGGAAAGGCTTCGGCGATCACTTCCTGCGCGCGCGCGTCGGCCACATCGCCGTACGATGGAATCAGCACCGCATCGTTGACGATCAGGAAATTGGCGTAGCTCGCGGCGAGGCGGCGGCCGTCGTCGAACACAGGCTTCGGCCAAGGCAGCGCGAACAATCGATACGGCGCGCCGTCGCGGGTGCGCAGTGCGGCCAACTCGGCGGCCATCGCCTGCAGTTCCGGATAATGGGTGTCGGTAATGTCGTCGCAGGCCTGATACACGATGGCGTCTTCCGCCGCGAAGCGGGCCAGGGTGTCGATATGTGCGTCGGTGTCGTCGCCTTCCAGATAGCCGTGTTCAAGCCACAGGACACGGTCTTGAGCGAGCCAGTCGGACAGCCGTGCAGTCAGCGTTTCGCGGGAGATGTCAGGGTGGCGTTCGTGCAGGCAGCGCCAGGTTGTGAGCAGGGTGCCGGCGCCGTCGGTTTCGATGCCGCCGCCTTCAAGTGCGAAGTCGATCTCGTGGCGTCGCGCATTGGTGAACACATGTCGAGCAAACAGCGCTTCGATCAAGCCGTCGTCGCGACTGGCTTCGAACTTGCCGCCCCAGCCGGTGAAACGGAAATCGAGCAAACGGAACGATGCGTCATCGCTGCAGCGAAGCGTGACCGGCCCCGAATCCCTCAGCCAGGTGTCGTCGTACTCGACGGTGACAAACCGCACCCGATCCATATCGACCCGTGCCGACCGCAGCCGCGCTTCGGCGTAAGTCTGCAGATCGTCGTCGGCGATGCAGATCACCGCATCCTGGAAGGCAGTAATCGCGGCGACGAGCGCGATATAGGTTTCCTCGACTTCGACCAGCCGTTGGGCCCAGTCGGTCTCGGCATGCGGCCACGCGATCAATACAGCGGATTGGGGTTCCCATTCCGCGGGAAAACGGCACATCCCGGTCATCGTCAGAGGATCGGCGGTTTGGGTCCGACTTCATTGGCGCCGGCGCGGATGGCAACCGCGTCGATGACGCGATCCTTCTCGAAATACACAATGAAGTTCGGATAGGTCCAACGATTGATCGTCGGCCACTTGCGGCTTTGCCCTCCGCGCGGGTCGAGGCGTTGGGCGGGTGCACCGAACTTGCGTTCGACATCGGCCATACGCATGCCGCGTCCGGGAAGCGCCATGCTGGCCTCTTCATTGACGCGTTCGATCAGCAGGGTCTCGGCAAAAGCATGCGGAGCGCCCGCAAGCAGCGCGGTGGCGAAAACGGCGGCGAAAAGCTGGCGCATGGGGAACCTCCTCAACGGTATGCGGATGGCGTGCGAGGGGCGCGGTGCCCGGCGCGGGTCACCAATTGTAAGCACATCGGGGTGATGCGCGCGATCACAGGGATCTGGAGGGCCAATGGATCTCGATGGCCAAATACAGCAAAGGCCGCACGAGGCGACCTTTGTTGATGTCTGCGAAAGCCATTGTTTCAAACAGCACGTCCAGTGAAAACTATCTGGATCGGACGCTGGCTGGATTTGTACACACCATATCTATCAACGCTGACGCGCTTCAGGTGTGCGCTTTGGTTTCAGCGCTGACGCGCCTTGAAACGCGGATTCGACTTGCAGATCACGAAGACCTTGCCACGGCGGCGAACGACTTTGCAGTCGCGGTGACGGGCCTTCGCCGATTTCAGTGAGGACAAGACCTTCATGTGGAACCTCGGCGATAACGCAGTTGAAGTGAAAGGGATTGGAGCAGAAGGTAAATCAGCCTGCTATTCTGCCGGGATTTCGCAGCTGATTCAAGTGGTTGCGCCCCGCGCGCTGTCTCAGCGCTGGACGCCGGCTACAATAGCGGCTCCGTCATCCATGCAGAGCCTGCCATGTCCGATCACGCCGTCCCGGGTTCCAGCGTAGATCTTCAGTCTGTTCCCGTGCTGACCATCGACGGCCCGTCCGGCTCCGGCAAGGGCACCATCAGCCGGTTGGTGGCCTCCAAGCTGGGCTGGCACTACCTGGATTCCGGCGCTTTGTATCGCGGCGTCGGCGTCGCGGCAAGCTGGGCCGGTTTGGATCTAGCCGACCCAGCGGCGCTGGTGCGCTGTGCTTTCGACGCCCATATCAGCTTCGAGGACGCCGCTGACGGTGAGCTCCGGGTCACGGTGAATGGGGTTGATGCGACTGACGAGCTGCGGACCGAGACCGCGGGTGCCGCCGCTTCTGCTATAGCCGCGGTGCCGGAAGTCCGCGCCGCGCTCCGCGACCGCCAGCGCGCATGCCGTCGTCCACCCGGACTGGTAGCCGACGGTCGGGATATGGGAACGGTGATCTTCCCCAGCGCAGCTTATAAGGTGTTTTTGACAGCGAGCCCCGATGAACGGGCGGAAAGACGGTATAAGCAGTTGAAAGACAAGGGGGTTTCCGTTATCTTCGACGACCTGCTGCGGGAAATTCTCGCTCGTGACGCCCGCGATGCCAATCGCGCGGTGGCGCCGCTGCGGCCGGCCGACGACGCCGTCTGCATCGACACCACCGGCCTCGGCATCGACACGGTCGTCGAACGTGTGCTTGCCCTCGTGCCTCACACGCGATAGACGCCCGGCGAACGGGCGCGTAGCGGGCGTGTAAAGGGCGTTGATTTCGCGCAACAGGGTCGGGCGGTCCGATAGCCGCACGGCGTTTTGAAAGTGTCACATGTTGTTTCAAAGTCTCACATGTTGTCGGCCCGACGTTCCCGGTGCGTTTGCATCAAACGGCGGTTTTTCCACTCATCACTCCTACGGCCACAGGCAATCCCGCCAGGCCCCCAAGGGTGGATCGGTTCCGCGCCTCGTTTCCAAGGACTTGTTCCGACGAACATGCGCTCCGGTCTGCGTCATCAACCGAGCAATCAATCCATGACCGAATCATTCGCAGAACTGTTCGAACAGAGCGCGGCAGCCAATCTGTCCAAGCTCAAGCCCGGCTCCATCGTGGTAGGCACCGTTGTAGAAGTGCGTACCGACGTGGTGGTCATCAACGCCGGCCTCAAGTCCGAGGGCATTGTCCCCATCGAACAGTTCCGTAACGACGCCGGCGAGATCGACGTCGCAGTCGGCGACACCGTCAAGGTGGCGCTGGACTCTCTCGAAAACGGCTTCGGCGAAACCGTCCTCTCCCGCGACAAAGCCAAGCGCGCGATGGTGTGGGACGAGCTGGAAGAAGCACTGGAAAAGAACGAAACCATCACCGGCCGCATCAGCGGCAAGGTCAAAGGTGGTTTTACCGTCGATATCAAGGACGTCCGCGCGTTTCTGCCCGGCTCGCTGGTCGACGTGCGTCCGGTCCGCGACCCGGTGTATCTGGAAGGCAAAGAGCTGGAATTCAAGCTCATCAAGCTCGACCGCAAGCGTAACAATGTCGTCGTCTCCCGCCGTGCGGTGGTCGAGAGCGAGCATTCGGAAGAGCGCGAGCAGCTGCTCGAGAAGCTGGTCGAGGGCGCCAAGCTCAAAGGCGTGGTCAAGAACCTCACCGATTACGGCGCGTTCGTGGACCTCGGCGGTATCGACGGTCTGCTGCACATCACCGATATGGCGTGGAAGCGCGTGCGTCATCCTTCCGAAGTGGTCGAAGTGGGTCAGGAACTCGAAGTCCGCGTGCTCAAGTACGATCGCGAGCGCAACCGCGTCAGCCTCGGCCTGAAGCAGCTGGGCGAGGATCCGTGGGACAACATCGCCCGCCGCTATCCGTCGAACACGCGCATGTTCGGCAAGGTCTCCAACGTCACCGATTACGGCGCGTTCGTCGAGATCGAACCGGGTGTCGAAGGTCTGGTCCACGTGTCCGAAATGGATTGGACCAACAAGAACGTCAACCCCTCCAAGGTCGTGCAGGTCGGCGATGAAGTCGAAGTGATGATCCTCGACGTGGATGAAGAGCGTCGCCGTATCTCGCTGGGCATGAAGCAGTGCTCGTCGAATCCGTGGGAAACCTTCGCGGCGATCTTCAAGAAGAACGACAAGGTGTCGGGCCAGATCAAATCGATCACCGATTTCGGCATCTTCATTGGCCTGGACGGCGGCATCGACGGCCTGATCCATCTATCCGACCTGAGCTGGAACACCACCGGCGAAGACGTGGTCCGCAACTTCAAGAAGGGCGACAACCTCGAAGCCGTCGTGCTCGCGGTCGACCCGGAGCGCGAGCGCATCAGCCTCGGCGTGAAGCAGCTGGAACAGGATCCGTTCGGCCAGTTCATGGCGACCAACCCGAAGGGCGCGAAGATTACCGGCACCGTGAAGGAAGTCGATCCGAAGGGTGCTTTGATCGACCTGGGCGACGGCATCGAAGGCTATGTCGCCGCACGCGACATCAGCTACGACCGCATCGACGATGCCAGCCAGCACCTCAAAGTCGGCGACAGCATCGAAGCCAAGGTGATCGGCATGGACCGCAAGGGCCGTACGCTGCAGCTGTCGATCAAGGCAAAGGACGAAGCCGAGACTCAGGAAGCGATTGCCGAGTACAGCAAGGTGTCCTCCGACGCTGCCAGCGGCACCACCAAGCTGGGTGCGCTGCTGCGCGAACAGCTGGACAGCCGGTCCGAGTAATCGGAGCGGTGGCCTGCGGCGGTCCGGTTCAAACCGGATCGCCGTGGCGCCTGCCGGCCCTGGCCCATTGAAGGATTGCGAACGCCCATGACCAAGTCAGAACTGATCGAGATCCTTTCGCAGCGTCAGAGTCATCTGAAGGCAGACGATGTTGATCTCGCGGTCAAGTCGCTGTTGGAAATGATGGGCGGATCGCTGGCCGGAGGCGAGCGGATCGAGATCCGTGGCTTCGGCAGTTTTTCACTGCATTACCGTCCACCGCGCACCGGCCGCAACCCAAAGACGGGCGATGCCGTGGCGCTGCCCGGCAAACATGTCCCGCATTTCAAGCCCGGCAAAGAACTGCGCGACCGGGTCAGCAGCGTTATTCCGCTGCCGCCCGAAGATTGATTCAACCGGGTGATTACGGCGACTGAGATCATTCCACGGTTTGCTCAACCCGTCGATTTGCGTTTATCCAGCACACCTGTGCAGCCGTACCACGATGATCCATCGTCACTGGCCGTGGCGCGGCATACACTATCGTCGCTGTAGAGTCCGGTTTCCGCCCATACCCTGCGAGCTTCCGACCCCCATGCGTCCATTGCGCGCACTTGTCGCCATCTTTTTTTTGCTGATCGGTGTCGCACTTGGCGCCCTGAATTCGGCACCGGCAATGGTTGATCTGGGTCTGCTGCAGGTCCGTGCCGGGCTAGGCGTGATCCTGTTGTGCACGCTGTTGGCCGGTGTGCTGATCGGCGGTTTGGCAATGACCGCATCGGTCGTCCTGCCGTTGCGTCGCGAACTTCGACGGGATCGGAAGACCGAGGCCGATTCGTCGGCTCAGCAAACCAGCGCACTACTTCCGATATCCCCTTCACTGGAGCCCTGAGATGGCCTTCGTCTCCGAGTGGTTCTGGTATTTCCTGCTCATCCCGCTGGCCGCGGTCATCGGGTGGGTGATTGGCCGTCGTGGCGGCGAGCGTCACAGCGACCATCAGGTCAGTCGGCTCTCCACCACCTATTTTCGCGGCCTGAATTACCTGCTCAACGAACAGCCGGACAAAGCGATCGAGCTGTTCCTGCATGTCGCGGAGTTGGACAAAGACACCTTCGAAACCCAGGTCGCATTGGGACATTTGTTCCGTCGTCGTGGCGAAGTTGATCGCGCTATCCGTCTGCATCAGGGCTTGGTGCAGCGGCATGATCTGAACGATCAGCAGAAAGTGCAGGCACTGCTCGCACTGGGTGAGGACTATATGCGCTCGGGTCTGCTGGATCGCGCCGAGACTGTCTTCACTGATCTGGCCAAGCTTGATGACCGTGCGCCGCAGGCACTGCGTCATCTGATCGGCATTTATCAGGCAGAACGCGACTGGCAGCAGGCCATCGACAAAGCCTCGCGCTATGAAGCCGTGACCGGCGAGCCGATGGGCAAGTTGATTGCCCAGTTCGAGTGCGAATTGGCTGACCGCTATCGCGCGTCGGGCGACAGCGAACAGGCACGTGCGGCCATCGTGCGCGCCTATGCCGCCGATTCGAACGCTGTCCGCGCAGGGATGCTGGAAGGCCGGATCGATTTCGACGCCGCACGCTATCCCGCAGCGATCCGCGCTTATGAGCGCGCAGCTCGCCATGATCCTGATTACCTGCCCGACATTCTGCCGTCGCTGCTGATCTGCTATGAACACGTCGGTGACCCCAGCGGTGCGCGCACTTTCCTCACCGAAATGTGCGAACACTATCGCGGCATCGCACCAGTCCTTGCGCTGACCCGATTGGTCGAAACGGCGGAGGGCGTGCACGCTGCCCGCGATTACCTCGCGCTGCAGTTGAAAGAACGTCCCTCGGTGCGCGGCGAGGCGGCGCTGATCGATCTGAGTCTTGCGGACAACACCGATCCCATCGCGACCCTGCAGGATCTCAAACACGTCACCGAGCAGCTGCTGGTCCGCAATCCAAGCTATCGCTGTAAAAGCTGCGGGTTCGGTGCGCGCAGCCACCATTGGCAATGTCCGAGCTGCAAAGAGTGGGGTTCGATCAAGCCGCTGCTCAACTACGCTGTGGTTTGAAATGAACCCATTGCTGGGGTTGATCGTCTGGTGTGCGCTGTTTGCGGCCATCGGTGCTGCAGGCACTTGGATGGCGCGGCGCTATGCCCTACAGCGACAGTTGCTGGATCAGCCCGGAGAGCGCCGCAGTCATCGTGTCGCGACCCCGCGCGGCGGCGGTATCGCGATCGCGCTGGCGTCTTTGATCGCGATCGTGGCGATGATTGTGCGTCAGCCCAGCGAGATCGTACTGCTGGTGTGCGCAGGGTTCGGCCTGTTGCTGGTCGCCGGCATCGGCTGGGCCGACGACCACCGCCCACTGTCGCCGTGGTCCCGGCTCGCCGTACATGTGGTTGCAGCGGGCTGGCTGGCGGTCGGGTTTTATCTGTCGGGTCGCAGTGGCAGCATCGCTTTGACGGTCTTCATGTTGTCACTTGTGCTGATCAATATCTGGAACTTCATGGATGGCATCAATGGTCTCGCCGCCAGCCAAGCGGTATTGGTCGCTGCGGTATTCGCCTTTGTGGCCGGTTCCTCGCTCGCAGTTCATCTAGGGTTGGCGTTGGTCGGGGCAACCTTGGGTTTCTTGCCGTTCAATGTTCCCCGGGCCAAGATTTTTCTTGGGGATGTAGGCAGCGGGGCGCTTGGTTTCGCACTGGCATTGATGGTTGGGCTCTCGTTGGATGGCATGTCGTTAGCGGCTTGGCCGCTGGGTCTGCTGCCATTGAGTGCTTTCCTGCTTGACGCTGGTCTCACGCTGTTCATGCGGATGTTGCGAGGTGAGCGTTGGTGGACGCCACACGTCGAGCACGCTTATCAGCGCTGTGCGCGGCATGCGGGTAGTCACCTGCCTGTCACGGTGGGTTACGCGATTTGGACGATATCGGCATGCTTGGTCATGGTCATGATCAAGGGCGCAAATCAACGAGAAATGATGATGGCAGTTGTGATGTGGTTGGCACTGGGAGGCGGGCTCTGGTATTGGCTGCGTCGCCTGCAGCCCGCACATGACGTGAACAAGGAGACGGACGGATGATGAGCAGCATGAAAGATCGTCTGGCCGGTGCATGGCCAAGGGCCGCGATTGTCGCGCACGATCTGTGCATGGTCTGGCTGTGTTGGACGGGTCTGGTCCAATTCCGTTACGCGATGCTGGATGTCGCATTGCTGCCTGCATTATGGTCAACCGATGTGCTGCTTGTGCTGGTGGCGCAGGGGCTGGTGTTCTGGCAGGTCGGCCTGTACCGCGGCGTCTGGCGTTTCGCGAGCGTCCCGGACCTCATGAATATCCTCAAAGCGTGCATGTTCGGTCTGCTCGCGATTCTGCTGGTTCTTTTCATCTACAACCGGCTCGGCCAGGCACCGCGATCGGTGCTGGTGATGTATCCGTTCGTATTGACCCTGATGCTCGGCGCGCCACGACTGTTGTATCGCTCATGGAAAGACCATGGCCGGATCAACAGCGACAAGTCGGCCACGCGGGTGCTGATCCTTGGCGCAGGACAGGCGGGTGAAGCTCTGGTTCGGGATCTTCGTCGCACCGGCGCCTATCAGCCGGTAGGCTTTCTCGACGATGCAGGCAAACTGCGTGGCAGCCATCTGCACGGTGTCCCAGTGCTGGGCCGTATCGACGATGTGATGCGGATTGCGCCTGAAACCGCGGCCAAACTGCTGGTGATTGCGATGCCTTCGGTCGATGCGGAGCGCATGCGACGGGTGATCGAAGCCTGCGAGCGCACCGGGCTGCCGTTCCGGATGGTGCCGCGTCTCAACGATATTCTTGAAGGCCGTTCGCTGCCCGGCGAACTGAAGGAGGTCGCGATCGAGGATCTGCTCGGCCGCGATCCGGTGGTGCCCGATTGGAAAGCGATGCGCGATTGGCTGGGTGGGCGCAGCGTGCTGGTCACCGGCGCAGGCGGTTCGATCGGTTCGGAACTCTGTCGCCAGTGCGCGCGGCACGGCGCCAGCAAGATCGCACTGGTGGAGATCGACGAACTCGCGCTGACCACCACCCAGATGCGTTTACGCCGTGATTTTCCCGGAATTGAGCTGGCCCAGGTGCTCGGCGACTGTGGCGATCCGGCGGTGATGCGCTATGCGCTGGAGCTGGTCAAGCCCGATGCGGTTTTCCATGCCGCCGCATATAAACAGGTGCCGCTGCTGGAGGCGCAGCTGCGTGAGGCGGTGCGCAATAACGCCTTGGCAACCGAAACCGTTGCCCGCCAAAGCGTGGCTGCAGGCGTCGGCACGTTCGTGCTGATTTCCACCGACAAAGCCGTGGACCCGGTCAATGTGCTCGGCGCAACCAAGCGTCTGGCCGAAATGCTGTGCCAGTCGCTGGCGGATCCGCGTTCGACCCGATTCGTCACCGTTCGCTTCGGCAATGTGCTCGACTCGGCCGGCAGCGTGGTTCCGCTGTTCCGCGAACAGATCCGCAGCGGCGGCCCGGTAACGGTGACGGATGCGGAAGTCACCCGCTTTTTCATGACGATTCCCGAAGCCTGCCAGCTGATCCTGCAGGCCTCGGCGATCGGTTCCCAGCAGGCGATCTACACCCTTGATATGGGTGAGCCGGTCTCGATCCGGCTGTTGGCCGAGCAGATGATCCGTTTGGCAGGCAAACAGCCGGGCCGCGACATCGCCATCGTCTACACCGGTCTGCGCCCGGGCGAAAAACTGCATGAAACCCTGTTCCATGCCGATGAACGCTATCGGCCGACCTCGCACCCGAAAATCCTGCAGGCAGCGCCACGACAGGTGCCGGTCGAGGTTATCGCGAGCGCTCTGGTACGAATGCGTGACGCCAGCGTCCGCTACGATCTCGACGCGCTGGCGGTGATGCTGCGCGAAGCGGTGCCCGAGTTCGTGCCAACGTCCACTGGCATCGATTCCCATGCGCATGCGGCGACGGTGGTAGCCTTTCCAGCCCGCAGCGCACGCAGAACCTGATGTCCTCGAATCCATCCGCTCCCCGCATCCGCAAGGCGGTTTTTCCGGTCGCCGGGCTAGGTACACGGTTCCTGCCGGCGACTAAAACCGTGCCGAAGGAAATGCTGCCGATCGTCGACAAACCGCTGATCCAATACGCGGTGGATGAAGCGATCGAGGCCGGTTGCGACACGCTGATCTTCGTCACCAACCGCTACAAACATGCGGTCGCGGACTATTTCGACAAAGCTTACGAACTTGAACAGAAACTGGAAAAGTCCGGCAAGTACGAGCAGCTGGATCTGATCCGCAACATCCTGCCGCCGCACGTGCGCGCGGTGTTCGTGACCCAGGCCGAAGCGCTTGGCCTGGGGCATGCGGTGCTGTGCGCCAAGGCCATTGTCGGCAACGAGCCCTTCGCGGTGCTGTTGCCCGACGATCTGATCTGGAACCGCGGCGACGGCGCGTTGAAGCAGATGGCGGATGCTGCCGAAGCCACTGGCGCCAGCGTTATTGCGGTCCAGGATGTCCCCCACGAACAGACCGGCAGCTACGGCATCGTCGCGACCGACGCATTTTCCGGGCGTTCGGCGCGGATCCGCGCCATCGTCGAGAAACCGAAACCCGAGGTCGCGCCAAGCAATCTTGCGGTGGTCGGTCGCTATGTGCTGGACGGCCGGATCTTCGATCTGCTCGAACGCACCACGCCGGGCGCCGGCGGCGAGATCCAGCTGACCGACGCAATTGCAGCCCTGCTCACCGAAAAACCGGTGCATGCCTATCGATTTCAAGGCACCCGTTTCGACTGCGGGACGCACCTGGGGCTGATCGAAGCCACCATCCGCTACGCGCTGGATCACGAAAAACTCAGCGACGCCGCGCGCAGCATGATGCAAAACGCGCTCAGCGAACTGGGCGTTGTCGATCTGGATTGAAGTGGATCCGACGGCCCGGAGACGAACCCAGGCGGCATCGGGAATAACGCGACCACCGCTGGCGATCTATCCGTCAGCCCGTTAGCCGTCATCAGCCTGTACCCGGGCGGCTGCGCAACCTTGGACCAGAAGCGACGGCGCAGCGTTACAAATGTCCGTGAAACCAGCGTGTGGGCTATGCTCGTCGGCTGGGCGGGCGGTCATCCGCTGGCCCGCATGGATCTCATGGCCCGGACGCCGACGATTTCGCCAAGACACCGGGGGGCGGCTGCGAATGAGTAAGACCACTGCGCACGGCGCGGGATCGTCACGCCAGACGGGAGCCTGGTGGCGGTGGTCTATGGTCACTGTGGTGATCGTCGCGCTGTGGATGGGGACTTATTACGCGGCACGGATGCTGGAGTACGAATCCTTCGCGAGTCTGTGGTTTCCGCCGACAGCGGTCAGTTTCGCCGCGTTCGCGGTTTTCCGCTGGCGCGCTTGGCCGGCGCTGGTGCTTGCCAATGTACTTGGCGCCTTGGCTACGTTCCATCGTGAAGGCAGCTGGGCTGGCGGCAGCATCCTGTTCGATGGCGTTCTATTCGCCTTCGCGCATTGCATCGCCTACTGGCTGCTTGCTGAAGCGGTGCTTCGCTCCATACCGGGCACGACCGCCCCGTCGATGGCGCGCACGGTCGTCTCATTCCTGCTCGGCGGTATGATTGCCGCATTGATCGCTTCGCTCAGCGGGACATGGGTCACCAGTCAGGTTGGACTGGTGGCTGCCGACGCTACGTGGCCGCTGATCCTGCCTTGGATGATCGGCGATTACGCGGGTCTGGTCGCAACCGGACCGCTGCTCGTGCTCGCTCTGCGCGGATTTGCTGCGATGGTAGGCATTCGCACCCCAGACAGGCTCTACGCATTCGACGATCTGCCGAGGCCGCAGCCCAGTCCAGGGCCGTTCGCGCTGAAATTGTTGCTGGTGCTCAGCGCTGCCACGTTATCCCTGTTGGCGATCGCGCAGGCGCCCAACAACGAGCCGCTGCTGTTCGTCGTGTTCATCGCGATCGTGCTGCAGCTGTGGATCGTGCATACCCAGGGCGTAACGGAGTCGCTGATTGCGATCGCGCTGTTCAGTCTGACGCTGGTGGTGCTGGTCTATGCGCTTGAGCTGGGCGCGCATGCCTTGACCCTGCAGTTTGCGATGATCACCTTGGCTGCGGGCAGTTACTTCGGGCTCGCGGTGCCCATGCTGTACGCCGACAACGCCCAACTGCGGCGGCTGTTGATTCACGACGCGCTGACGGGTGCTTACAACCGGCACTTTTTCGTCGAGCTCTCGCAACAGGCGATCCGGCAATCGCGGATCCGTGCCAAACCCGTGTCGATGCTGATGATCGATCTCGACAATCTCAAACTCATCAACGACCGTCACGGTCATGCTGCCGGCGATCAGGCGCTTTCGCAGATCGTGCGGATCTGCCATCAATCGCTCAGCGGCAATGATTTGCTGGGCCGACTGGGCGGCGACGAATTCTGCGCACTGCTGCCGGGACTGGACCAGACCGCCGCCGCCGCCGCCGATGCCATTATCGAAGCGGTGCGCAGCTCATCGTATTCTTTCTCCAGCGAGCTGAAGCCGAGTCTCAGCATCGGCATCGCAACCACCCAGACCACGACAGACGACTACGAAAGCCTCTGGCTGCGCGCGGATTCGGCACTCTACGTCGCCAAACGGGGCGGTCGCAATCAGGTCGCCCAGGAAGAAGCCGCGGAACTTCAGTAGGCGATGTCCTGCCCTGAACAAAACGGGACGCGAAAAATGCGCCCCGTCAGGATGGCCGGTCCGGATCCTCCGGGCCGACCGCGCACCGTCAGAGCGCTTCGAAAATACCCGCGGCGCCCATGCCGGTGCCGATACACATGGTCACCATGCCGTACTTCTGCTGGCGACGGCGCATGCCGTGCACGAGAGTTGCGGTACGGATCGCGCCGGTCGCACCCAGCGGATGGCCTAACGCGATCGCGCCGCCGAGCGGATTGACCTTCGATGGATCAATCCCGCAGGTGCGGATCACCGCCAGCGCCTGCGCCGCAAACGCTTCGTTGAGTTCGATCCAGTCCAATTGATCCTGGGTGAGGCCTGCCTGCTTGAGCGCCTTGGGAATCGCAGCGATCGGACCGATGCCCATCACTTCCGGACGCACGCCTGCCACCGAGAAGCTGACGAAACGGGCGAGCGGAGTGAGGCCGTAATCCTTGATCGCCTGCTCAGAGGCGAGCAGCACCGCGCCAGCGCCGTCGCTCATCTGTGAGCTGTTGCCGGCAGTCACGGTGCCGCCGAACTGGCCGTTGCGGAACACCGGCTTGAGTTTGGTCAGGCCTTCGATGGACGAGTCGGGACGCGGGCCTTCATCGTTTTCGATCAGCGCTTTTTTCAGATGGACTGCATTCCCGGCCAGATCGGGGATGCGCGAGATGACTTCGTACGGCGAAATTTCGCCGCGGAATTCGCCGGCCTGGATCGCGGCCATTGCTTTCTGATGCGAGGCGAGGGCGAAGGTATCCTGATCCTCACGCGACACCTTCCATTCCTCGGCGACTTTCTCTGCGGTGATGCCCATGCCGTAGGCGATGTTGACGTGATCGTTGTCGAACACGCTGGGCGCCATCGCGACCTTGTTGCCCATCATTGGCACCATCGACATCGATTCGGTGCCGCCGGCCAACATCAGATCGGCGTTGCCCAGACGGATCTGATCGGCGGCCATCGCCACGGCCTGCAGGCCGGACGAGCAGAAACGATTGATGGTCTGCGCGGCGATGGTATTGGGCAGCCCGGCCAGCAGCACGCCGATGCGCGCCACGTTCATACCTTGCTCGCCCTCGGGCATCGCGCAGCCGATGATCGCGTCATCGATGCGGGAAAGATCGATGCCCGGCGCCTGTGCGACCACGCTGCGCAGCACGTGCGCCAGCATGTCGTCGGGGCGGGTATTGCGGAATACGCCTTTGGGCGCCTTGCCGACCGGCGTGCGGGTGGCGGCAACGATGTAGGCGTCCTGGATTTGTTTGCTCATGGTGTCTTGTCCTCGGTTGTCTCCTTCCACCGCGTGCGGGGGAAGGTTGGGATAGGGGGCTGTCGCATATGAAGGCATGCCCCCTCCTCAATCCTCCCCCGCAGGCGGGGGAGGAGGCTGTGGTCGTCAATTCCGCAACGGCTTTCCGGTCTGCAGCATATGCATGATCCGGGCCTGGGTCTTCGGCATCTGCGCCAGCGCGACGAAGTGCTCGCGCTCCAGGCGGATCAGCCATTCTTCGTCGACCAGCGCACCGCGATCCACGTTGCCGCCACACATGACGGTGGCGATGCGGGTCGCGATTTCGGCGTCGTGCTCGGAAACGAAGCGGCCTTCCAGCATGTTCGCCAGCATCATCTTGAAAGTGGCGATGCCGACATCGCCGGCGACCGCGATGCGGCGTGCGGGCATCGGCGGACGATACCCGGCTTCAGCCATGCCCAGTGCCTGCTGCTTGGCGACATGCAGCAGTTCGTGCGCGTGGAAAGCGACGATGTCGTTCTGGCGCAACAGGCCCAGCTCCTTCGCCTCGACCGCCGACGCGGAGACCTTGGCCATCGCTACTGCTTCGAACATCGGTTTGAGGTGGGCGAACACATCGCCACCCGGACCCGCCGCCTGCGAGGCCCGCACCGCGAATTCCTTCAAGCCGCCCCCGGCCGGCAGCAGGCCAACGCCGGCTTCGACCAGACCGATGTAACTTTCGAGATGCGCGACGGTGCGGGCGGTGTGCATCTGGAACTCGCAGCCGCCGCCGAGCGCAAGACCGCGTACCGCAGCGATCACCGGTACGAGCGAATACTTGATGCACTGGCTGGTGGCCTGGAAGTTGGCGACCATCGCCTCGAAGCCTTTCACATCACCGGCCTGGAGCAGGCCGAGTGCGCCGGACAGATCCGCGCCGGCTGAAAACGGTTCCTTCGGCTGCCAGATCACCATGCCGCGGAAATCGCGTTCGGCGATGCGGATGGCTTCCTGCAGGCCGTTGAGCACGTGATCGTTGACGGTGTGCATTTTCGTTTTGAACGACGCTACGGCCACGCCGTCGCCGTCGTGCCACAGACGTACGCCGTCGTTCTCGAATACCGTCTCGCCGGGGGCAAAACGCTCGCCAATCAGCGGATCGGGGAAGCGCTGGCGCTTGTACACGGCCAGCGCGGAGCGGGGCAGGTTGGTGCTCTTGGCCGGGCTGTAGCTGCCGTCGGCGGCATGCACGCCGTCTCGGCCATCGGTGACCCAAGCGGGAAGTGCCGCATCGCTCATCGCCTTGCCGGCGACGATATCGTCAGCGATCCACTGCGCCACCTGTTTCCAGCCAGCGGCCTGCCAGGTCTCGAACGGGCCGAGCGACCAGCCGTAGCCCCAGCGGATCGCCAGATCCACATCGCGCGCGGTGTCGGCGATATCCGCCAGGTGATAGGCGCTGTAGTGGAACAGGTCGCGGAACATCGCCCACAGGAATTGCGCCTGCGGATGCGCGCTCTCGCGCAGCTTCGCGAATTTTTCCGCCGGGTTTTTGATCTTCAGGATCTCCACCACTTCCGACGCGGCGACCCGGTCGGAAGCGCGGTAGTCCTGTTTCTCAAGATCGAGGACCACGATGTCCTTGCCGACCTTGCGGAAGATGCCGGCGCCGGTCTTCTGGCCCAGCGCACCTTTGCCGATCAGCGCGCCCAGCCAGGCCGGGGCGTTGAAATACTTGTGCCACGGATCGTTCGGCAGGGTGTCGGCCATCGTTTTGATGACGTGGGCCATCGTGTCCAGACCCACCACGTCGGAGGTGCGATAGGTCGCCGATTTCGGGCGGCCCACCAGCGGGCCAGTCAGGCCGTCAACTTCATCGAAACCGAGTCCGAACGCGGCGGTGTGATGGATCGTCGCCAGGATCGAGAACACGCCAATGCGGTTGCCGATGAAGTTCGGAGTGTCTTTCGCGTAGACCACGCCCTTGCCGAGGGTGGTGGTGAGGAAGGTTTCCAGACCTTCGAGCACGCCCGGCTCGGTGGTCTTGGCCGGAATAAGTTCGGCCAGATGCATGTAGCGCGGCGGGTTGAAGAAGTGCACGCCGCAGAAACGATGGCGAAGTTGTTCCGGAAGAACTTCCGCCAACTTGTTGATTCCCAGGCCTGAAGTATTGCTGGCGAGAATCGCGTCGGCGGATACGAACGGCGCAATTTTCTTGTACAGGTCCTGCTTCCAGTCCATCCGCTCGGCGATCGCTTCGATAATCAGGTCGCAGCCGCGCAGCTGTTCCAGGCCGGTGTCGTAGTTTCCCGCGGTGATGGCTTCCGCAAGTGACTTGCTCGCCAGCGGCGCGGGCGACAGTTTGCCGAGATTCGCGAGCGCCTTGAGCACAACGCCATTGGGGTCGCCTTCCTTCGCGGCGAGATCGAACAGCACCGTATCCACGCCGGCGTTGGTCAGGTGCGCGGCGATCTGCGCACCCATCACACCGGCACCGAGGACCGCGGCTCGCCTTACAAGCGGTTTCTGAGACATGTTATGCATCCTATTGATAACGTGAGTATTATTGATTGATTCGAGCATCTATTTCGAGACGGCGTTCAAGCCGCATCAATTCAATTTTCCGGCCTTGAATCCGGCCGAAGCGAAGCGGATCAGTTCCTGCGCTGCGCGCTTGCGGTGTTCAACTTCAGACACGCCGACGGGACGTTTGATCATCCCGAAGTCGGCCATTGCATAGGTCAGCGATCCCGCCAGAAAGTCGAGGCGCCAATACAGCTCTTCCTTGCTCAAACCGGGCATGCAGCCGGAAATCGCCTTGGCAAACTCACGCAGCACATGGCCGTATTGCTCGGAGAGAAACCGGCGCAGACCGTCATTTTTTTCGGCGTAAGCGCGGGCAATCACTCGAATGAAGGCGCCACCGCCGTGGCGGTCCTGCGCCATCGCCAGCGCCGGTTCGACGAAGGCCGCCAGAATCGCGTCGAGATTGGTCGTATCGGCGCTTACCGCCGCCTGCAGCTGAGATAGACGCTGTGCGCTCATTTCGTCCATACGCCTGCGGAATACCTCGTTGACAAGGTTTTCCTTGCTGCCGAAGTGATAGTTGACCGCCGCGATGTTGACATCCGCCTGGCTGGTCACCTGACGCAGCGACGTACCGCCGAAGCCGTATTGGGCGAACAGGGTTTCCGCGGCGTCGAGGATCCGTTCTTTGGTCGAGAACTGGGTTTTGCTCATGGTCGGTCCGGGTGCGGGAGGGCGGTCAGCAGGGTGATCCGCTCCAAAAAGCTGAATCAAACGCTTGTTTGAGCCTACACCGATCTGCGCCGGGCTGCAAAATGTGACCGCCGACAAGCGTGCAAGGAGACCTTGTGTCAGGTTAGAATCCTCTGCAGCCGAATCGGCTAAACCCGCGTTCCTACGCGGGTTTTTCCTTCCCCCTCATGTTATCTTCCGGTCGCTCAAACGCGGCCGTTGACCCCGGAGACTACCCCATGGCGCTGGAGCGCACCATCTCGATCATCAAGCCCGATGCCGTCGCAAAGAACGTCATCGGCGAAATCTATTCGCGTTTCGAACAGGCCGGTCTCAAGGTCGTCGCCGCGAAAATGAAACACCTCTCGCGCAAAGAAGCCGAAGGCTTTTACGCCGTGCATCGCGAACGTCCATTCTTCAACGCGCTGGTCGAGTTCATGATCTCCGGCCCGGTGATGATCCAGGTGCTTGAAGGCGACAACGCCATGCTCAAGAATCGCGAGCTGATGGGTGCCACCAATCCGAAGGACGCCGCGCCGGGAACGATCCGCGCCGACTTCGCTGCTTCGATTGACGCCAATGCCGTGCACGGTTCGGATTCGCTGGAGAACGCGGCGATTGAAACCGCGTACTTCTTCGCCGCAACGGAACTTTGCCCGCGTTGATCGGGCAATGGACGAGCTTGCAATGAATGAGCCTGCAATGATCGACGTCGCGCAAAAGCAGAATCTGCTCGATCTCGATCGTGATGGTTTGGAGTGCTTCTTCGCCGATACGCTAGGCGAGAAGCGCTACCGCGCCCATCAAGTGATGAAGTGGATCCATCATCGCCATGTCACCGATTTCAACGACATGACCGATCTTGGCAAACTGCTTCGCGCCAAGCTTGAAACGCACGCCGATGTGCGCGTGCCGCAAATCCAGTTCGACAAGCCTTCCGAAGACGGCACCCACAAGTGGCTGCTGGGCATGGATGGCAAAAACGCCATCGAAACCGTGTTCATTCCCGACAAGGGCCGCGGCACGCTGTGCGTCTCTTCGCAGGTTGGCTGCGCTTTGAATTGCCAGTTCTGCTCGACTGCGACCCAAGGCTTCAATCGCAACCTCACGGTTGCCGATATCGTCGGCCAGGTCTGGGTGGCGGCGCGCCATCTCGGCAACGTCCCGCATCGCCAGCGCAAACTCACCAACGTGGTGATGATGGGCATGGGCGAGCCGCTGCTGAACTTCGATAACGTCGTCCGTGCGATGAGCGTGATGCGCGACGATCTTGGCTACGGTCTCGCCAACAAACGCGTGACCCTGTCGACCGCCGGCGTGGTGCCGATGATCGACCGTCTGGCGCAGGAGAGCGATGTCTCGCTCGCAGTGTCGCTGCATGCGGCGAACGACGAGCTTCGCAGCGAGCTGGTGCCGCTCAACAGGAAGTATCCGATCGAGGCATTGATGGACGCCTGCGTGCGCTATGCGCTGCGCAAGAAGGGCACCTCGATCACCTTCGAATACACGATGATGCACAACGTCAACGACCGCCCCGAGCACGCCCGG
Organism: Lysobacterales bacterium; assembly: GCA_031419075.1. Classification (GTDB taxonomy): domain Bacteria; phylum Pseudomonadota; class Gammaproteobacteria; order Xanthomonadales; family Xanthomonadaceae; genus Lysobacter_I. Next base: position 92,475 of record JANOKD010000039.1, on the reverse strand, counting down.
GACCTCGCCAGGTTGATGCGCTCATTCGACAATGCGGTGCAGATGAAGGATGCGGCGAAAGTCAATCTGATCCCGTTCAATCCATTCCCGGGCACGCGCTTTACGCGCTCGCCGGAAGCGGATATCCGCGCATTCCAGAAAATCCTGCTGGATGCGCAAGTGTTGACGATGGTCCGCCGCACCCGCGGCGACGATATCGACGCCGCCTGCGGCCAGTTGAAGGGTCAGGTCGCCGACCGTACCCGGCGTCAGGCCGAATTTCGCAAGACGCTCGAAACGCGCGGGGGGCGCGGCACGAGTGACAACGAACCGGGGACAGCACATGCGGCCGCATGACAGGCTGTACCCCGCCAACGGACTCGACGCCTTGGCCGGCGTCGCTTTCGCAACAGCAGGACGCTTTGCTTTGGGGAGCAACTCGCAATGACATCCTCCGAAACCGGTATGCCCGAGAGTGCTCGCGGTATCGGTGAACGACTGCGCCAGGCGCGCATCCGTGCAGGCCTGAGCCCATCTGAAGTGGCGTCGCAGCTGAAAATGCCGACGCATGTGATCGAGTCGCTGGAGCGTGAGGACTGGGCGCGCATCGGCGCACCGGTCTTCATCCGCGGCCAGATCAGAAGCTACGCGCGTCTGCTGGGTTTGCCCGCGGACGTGATCGCAGACAACGTATCGATGCCCGCGGCGAAGCCCGCCGATCTGGTCCCGCGCACGTTCACGCCCCGCATGCAGCGCGTCGCCGAACAGACCTCCCGGCGCCTCGTGTATGTGGTGATAACCGCCACCATCGTAGTGCCCGTATGGCTGGCGACCCGTTCTCACCTGGATGGCGCAGTCGACACCGTTTCGCTTGATGCCGACGCTGCATTGCCACTCCAGGAGCAGCTCCGGTCTTCTTCATCGACAGCGCCGTCGAAGGCGATCCCCGTGCCGGCCTCCCAGGCTACGCCTCTGGTTGCCTCGATGACCCCACCGATGCCGCAGCGTGCGGCCTCCACCGCGGACCTCACGGTCAGCTTCAGCGGCGAAAGTTGGGTGCGGGTCAGCGCACCGGATGGTGCCGTGATCGAGCAGGCCCTCGTGCAGCCCGGGCAACAGCGCGTGTTCAAAGCGGATCAGCTTGGCCGCGCCGTGCTCGGCAATGCCCAGGCGATATCCGTGCAATATCGCGGCCAAGTCATGGACCTCACGCCCTATGTCCGCGCGAATGTGGTGCGCTTTACGGTATCCTCTGACGGTTCGCTCCAGCCGGTTGATCGCTGAGGAGCTCGCGTACGACAGGGTTCTGCTCTGGCCATCCGCGCCGGAGCGAAGCCGGTTTTCTGTGGCACTGCGACCTGTCTGTTTCTTTGACGGATGAGTGGCCGAGGCCAGCTTCCGACGGCCGGGATTCAGCCGCTCCTTGTTACAAGGGCGCGGTCGCGTTGCCTTACCAGACGCTTCCGCCATATCTCCCATCCACATCGCTGCATCCAACCAGACACGATACTGACCTATGGCGATCGACGATCTCCTCGATGAACACGAACAAAGCGAACGCGTCCGCAGCTGGCTGCGTCAGAACGCCATCGGCCTGATCAGCGGCGTCGCCCTCGGGCTTGGCGCCATCTACGGCTGGTTCTGGTGGCAGGATCAAGCCACCGCCAAGCGAACGAAGGCGAGCGACGATTATCAGCTCGTTGTCCAACAGCTCAAGGCCGGCAAACTCAAGGAAGCCCAGGCCAAAGCAGCGGGTCTCAAAGACACCTCGTTCGCTGCGCTTGCCGCGCTTGATCTGGCCAAAGCGCAGGTCGATGCAGGACAACGCGATGCTGCCATCACCACGCTGCGCGCAATCGACACCAGCGGCACCGTGATCGCACCGGTCATTTCCCAACGGCTTGCGCGGCTGTTGATGGACGCGGGCAAGAATGAAGAGGCGCTCGCATTGTTGGCCAGTTTGGACGATGCCGTAGCCCATGAAGTGCGCGGCGACGCGCTGTTCGCGCTGGGTCGGAAGGATCAGGCCCGCGATGCTTACAACAAAGCGCTGAGCCAGCTCGATGTCGCCGCTCCACAGCGCCGGCTGGTCGAGTTGAAACTGTCGCAGGCCGGCGGCACGCCGCCCAAACCCGAGTCCGCATCCGCCTCCGCCTCTTGAGCACGTCACATTGAGCAAGCCGAACACAATGAATGCCCATTCCATTTCGCGCCACAGCAGCGTGTTGCGTGTCGTATTGCTGACCGCCGTGATCGCAATGTCGGGCTGCAGCACCGTCAAGGGCTGGTTCGAGATCGGCGACAAAGCCACCAAGACCGCAACCAAGCCTACCGAACTCACCGATTTCACCGCCTCCACGGTGGTTTCGCGACTGTGGAGCGCCAAGGCCGGCAGCGGTGAACCTGACCTTGGCATCATCCAGGGTCCGATGGTCGCCGATGGTCGCGTTTACGCGGCTGCTGTCGAAGGCGGCGTGCGGGCATTCGATCTGCAGACCGGCGCCAGTGTGTGGCAGTACAGCAGCAAGCTCCCGATCTCCGGTGGACCCGGTGCGGGCGATGGTCTGGTGGTGGTCGGTACGCTCGACGGCGATGTCATCGCGCTGGATGCTGCGACCGGCGCCGAGAAGTGGACCGCGAAAGTCACAACCGAGGTGATCGCTGCGCCGACCATCGGTCAGAGCACCGTGTTGGTGCGTTCGAACGATGGCCGCATCACCGCATTCGACGCAGTCACCGGCCAGCGTCGCTGGTTCTGGAATCACGACATGCCGTCGCTGACAATCCGTGGCAACGACGCGCCGGTGCTGGGCCCGGGCTTCGTGTTCGTCGGCAATGACGACGGCACGCTTGTCGCACTGTCGCTTGCCGATGGCCGCGCCCTGTGGGATCAAGCGATCGGTCAGCCCGATGGCCGGACCGAACTGGACCGCATGGCCGATGTGGATGGCTCGCCGGCACTGGACGGCGCCACCCTCTTCGCCACCAGCTACAAAAAGCAGACTTTTGCCATCGATGGGCCGAGCGGTCGTCCGCTGTGGGCGCAGGACCACGGCGGTGCTGGTCGCGTCGGCGTCGCCAGTGATCGTGTAGTCGTTGCCGATCCTGCCGGTGTGGTCTGGGCGCTCGACAAGAACGGCGGTTCGGCGATGTGGCAGCAGGCAGGTCTTGCGCGCCGCAACCTGTCCGGTGCCGCAGTGCAGGGCGATTTCGCCGTGGTCGGCGACGTCGAAGGTTATCTGCACTGGCTGCGTCTGGACAACGGCGACTTCGGTGCCCGTGTCCGCGTGGGCCGTGATCCCGTGCGCGCGGCGCCGGTGGTGGTCGACGGTATCCTTGTGGTGCAGACCGCGGGCGGCGATCTCGGTGCCTATCGGCTGCAGTAACCGGCTCTACCGACATTTGTTCTGCGGCCCCGGGTAGTCTGACTCCCCGGGGCCTTGCGTTTCAAACGGCTTGCCCTTGATGCAGGTCGTTCGACAAGATTCATTCAAGCAGCACCTGTACAAGCAGCACCTGTTCAAGCAGCACCCTTCCATCCCCTTACACTTCGATATTCCATGCCATGTTGCCGTTGGTTGCTCTCGTAGGTCGTCCCAATGTCGGTAAATCGACGCTCTTCAATGCGTTGACCCGCACCCGTGACGCGCTTGTCCACGACGAGCCCGGCGTCACCCGCGACCGCAACTACGGCGTATGCCGTCTCGTCGAAGGACGTCCATTCGCGATCGTCGATACCGGCGGTATTGCTGGCGAAAGCGTGCATCTGGAGAACGGCGGTCTGGCCGGCGCCACTGCCCGGCAATCGCGCGCGGCGGCTGAAGAAGCCGATGTCGTGCTGTTCATTGTCGATGGCCGCGAAGGCCCGTCCTCGCTGGACGACGAAATTCTGCGCTGGCTGCGCAAGACCGCGCGCCCCGTGGTGCTGGTCGTCAATAAAACCGACGGTATCGACGCCCGCGCCGCGCTTGCCGAATTCGCGCGCTACGGCATTGCCGATGTGCTCGCGATTTCATCGGCGCATCGGCACGGTATCGATCATCTGCTCGACGATGTCATGGCCCGCTTGCCGGCCGAAGGCGACTCGGAAATCCTCGACAACGATCCGGAGCGCGTGCGTATCGCGTTCGTCGGTCGTCCCAATGTCGGCAAGTCGACGCTGGTCAACCGCATTCTCGGCGAAGAGCGGATGATCGCCTCTGAAGTGCCGGGCACCACCCGCGACTCGATTGCGGTCGATCTTGAGCGCGATGGCCGCAAATACAGGCTGATCGACACCGCCGGCATCCGGCGCAAGGCGAGAGTCGAGGAAGCGGTCGAGAAATTCTCGATCGTCAAAACGCTGCAGGCGATCGAGCACTGCCAGGTCGCGGTGATCATGCTGGACGCCACCGAAGGGGTGACCGATCAGGACGCCAGTGTGCTCGGCGCGGTGCTGGATGCCGGCCGTGCGCTGGTGGTCGCCGTCAATAAATGGGATGGCCTCAGCACCTACCAGCGCGAACAGACCGATGGCCTGCTGTCGCGCAAACTCACGTTCGTCAGCTGGGCCGAAGCGGTGCATATCAGCGCCAAGCACGGCTCTGGCCTGCGTGAGTTGTTCGATTCGATCCATCGCGCGCATCATTCGGCCACGCGCCAGTTCAGCACCTCCGAAGTCACGGTGGCGATGGAAGTCGCCTACGAAACCAATCCGCCACCTGCGATCCGCGGACACGTCTCCAAGATGCGATTCGCGCATCCGGGCGGCAACACGCCGCCGACGTTCGTTGTCCACGGCTCGCGCCTGCGCAGCCTGCCGGAAAGCTATCGCCGGTATCTGGAAAACTTCTTCCGCAAGCGCTTCAAACTGGTCGGTACTCCCGTGCGTTTCGTCTTCAAAGAGGGCGAAAACCCGTACAAGGACAAGAAGAACGTCCTGACCGAAGGCCAGCAGGCCAAGCGTCGCCGGTTGATGCGGCACGTGAAGAAAAACAAATGAACAAAGAGGATCCAGCCCCTCTCCCGCACGCGGGAGAGGGCAGATCGCGCGCAGCGCAGATCGGGTGAGGGCAGAGCTCTTGCACGATTCACGCCCTCACCCGGCGCTTTGCGCCACCCTCTCCCGCGTGCGGGAGAGGGGCTGAGATTGTTCTCGCATGGTTCGTCTCGTTGCCCCTGAGCACATCACCCTCGGCCTGCTCGCAGGCGGCAAAGCCTCGCGGCTCGGCGGTATCGACAAAGCTTGGCTCGAACGCAGAGGTGAGCCGCAGGTGCTGCGTTGGCAGCGTCGGTTTTCGGATGAAGTTGGCGCCATGTTGGTCTCGGCCAATCGCGATCTTGATCGATATGCCGCGCATGACTTGATCGCTGTTTCAGACCGCACACCCGATCTGGGTCCGCTGGGCGGGCTTGATGCGTTGGCCGCAGCCTGTGAAACCCAGTGGCTATTGACGCTGCCGGTGGATCTGGTCGGTACCAATGACTGTCTGCTGCGCACGCTCACGACAATGCGCGGCGAAGACGGCGCATACGCGGTCGACGACGACGGCCCGCAGCCGCTGGTCGCGCTGTGGCGCCGCGATACCCTGCGTATCGCCTGTGCTGAGGCGCTGGCGTCTGGCGTCAGCGCCGTTCACGCGCTGCAGTCGCGGCTGCAGATGTCGCGGGTGGTGTTCTCAGGTTTCCGATTCGGTAATCTGAACACACCGGCCGATCTCCATGCTGCCGGCATCATTACGGACACCGCATCGACATGAGTTTCCCCACCCGTATCGGTTTCGACGAGGCACGACGCACGCTGGATGCCGTCGCCGCGCGCCGCCTTCTGTCGTCGGAGCGCGTCTCGCTTGCGAAAGCGCACGGCCGCGTGCTGGCGCAGCCGCTGACAGCGACCCTGCCGCAGCCTGGGTTCGATAATTCGGCGATGGACGGTTTCGCCGTGCGTCATGCCGATCTCAACGCCGACGGCGAAACCCTGCTGACACTGGTTGGCGAACAGTTCGCCGGTCGAACCCTTGACCTTAATATTGGCGCAAGCGAGTGCGTGCGCATCACTACCGGCGCGCCGCTGCCGTCGGGTGCGGACAGCATCGTGATGAAAGAAAATACCCGCATCGAAGGCGACAAGGTCTGCGTGATGCATGCATCGAAACGCGGGCAGCACGTCCGTCGCGCGGGCGAGGATGTGAGCATCGGCGATGCTCTGCTCGCGACAGGCCAAGTACTCACGCCAAGCCGCGTTGCGTTGGCCGCAGGGCAGGGCGTTGATCGGCTGGAAGTTGCGCGGCGGCCGACGGTGGCCGTGTTCACTACTGGCGATGAGCTGGTCGAACCCGGCCTGCCGCTGCGGCCGGGTGAGTTGTACAACAGCAATCGCGAACTGCTGATGGGTCTGCTGCGCGCCGACGGATATGAGCCGGTGATGTGGCCCAATCTTGTCGACGATCCAGCCGCGATCGACTCGGGCCTGCGCCATGCCGGGCACGCGTTCGACGTGGTCATCACCTGCGGCGGCGTGTCCGCCGGCGAGAAAGATCATATTCCTGCGCTGCTGCAGGCTGAGGGCGTCGTGCATTTCTGGAAAGTGCGGATGAAGCCGGGCATGCCGGTGCTGTTCGCCGACGGCGGCCGCCTCGGTGAGGCGCTGTTCCTGTGTCTTCCGGGCAATCCGGTCTCCGTGCTGGCGACGTATCTCACGCTCGGGCGCACACTGCTGGACGCACTGCAGGGCCGCGCGGAACCGCGTCCACGGCTGCGCGCGCGTCTCGGCAGCGCTTGGCAGAAGACACATGATCGCCTCGAATTTCTGCGCGGCCGTCTGTCGTACGACGACGAAGGTCGGCTGCACGCCGAACCCAATCCTGCAGACGGCTCACACCGCATGCGCGCCGCCGCCGACAGCGATGCGCTGATCGTGCTGGGCGAGGGCGAGATGACGCTGCAACCGGGAAGTCTGGTCGATGTATTGCCTTACTGATATCCACTGCTGTGCTCGGGATGACAGCATTATAATTTTTCGATAATGAGTATTTCCGAAGTCAGCCCGCAGCAAGCCCTCGACCGACAGCGCCACGGCGCCGTGCTGATCGATGTGCGCGAGGACCACGAGCGCGCGTTGGGGATGGCCGAGGGCGCTCGCGGCATCGCGATGAGTGCGTTGATTTCATCGGTGGCAGAGCATCTACCGGACAACGCGGTCGAAGTGCTGCTGATCTGCCAAAGCGGTATGCGTTCGCTGCGCACGGCAGAAGCACTGTCGGCGCAGGGATATGCGAATGTCATGTCGATTGCAGGCGGCACTGAGCGCTGGGCATCCGAATCACTGCCGCTGGTGAAACCGGTCAGCGAGTACGACGCGGATTTCGCCGAGCGCTATTCGCGTCATCTGCGTTTGCCGCAGGTTGGCGTTGAAGGTCAGCGCAAACTCGAAGCGGCATGCGTGCTGTTGGTCGGCGCCGGTGGTCTGGGCTCGCCGGCCGCGTATTACCTTGCGGCTGCAGGCGTCGGTACGCTGCGGATCGCCGACGACGATGTCGTTGATCGCAGCAATCTGCAGCGGCAGATTCTGCATACCGAAGCGCGCATCGGTGTTCCGAAAGTCGAATCCGCAGCGCTGGCGCTGTCCGCACTCAATCCACGCACGCGCATCGAGGCCATCGCCGAGCGGGTGAGCAGCGACAACGTCGAACGCCTGCTCGACGTTGTCGATCTCGTCGTCGATGGCGCCGACAATTTCCCGGCGCGCTATCTGCTCAATGACGCCTGCGTGAAGCTCGGTAAGCCGCTGGTCTACGGCGCAGTGCATCGTTTCGAGGGACAGGTCAGCGTGTTCGATGCGGGCCGTCATCGCGGTGTCGCGCCGTGTTACCGCTGCCTGTTCCCGGAGCCACCGCCGCCCGATGCCGCGCCCAACTGCGCCGAAGCGGGCGTGCTTGGCGTATTGCCGGGCGTGATCGGTTTGATCCAGGCCACCGAGGCGATCAAGCTGATCCTGGGTATCGGCCTGCCGTTGAGCGGCCGTCTGCTGCATTTCGACGCACTGTCGATGCGTTTCCGCGAGACCCGACTGTCCGCCGATCCGCAGTGTGTCGTCTGCGCGCCCGGCGCTGAATTCGGTGGTTATATCGACTACGGCCGGTTTTGCGGCCTCGATTGAAACCCGTTGTATCAATTCACTCGACTTCATTGCCGGGTCGTTACATTGCCGGCTTTTCGGCTAAGCTTCGCGCCGACACCGATCTACGTCTTGCCGATCCGCACATTTCAGGGAGTGCTTCATGTCTGTCAATTCCAGGTCAATGGGTCCTTCGCCGGCTTTTATCGGCGCATCGTGGTTCGCGCTTACGGTCGGTATGGGCGGCTACCTTGTCGGATTATGGAACGCGCCGATGGCGCTCAACGAGAAAGGCTATTACTTCACCGTGCTGATGTACGGGCTGTTCTCGGCGATCTCCGTGCAGAAATCGGTGCGCGACCGACTCGAATCCATCCCGGTCACCAATATCTATTATGGATTGAGCTGGTTTTCGACCATCCTCGCGATTTGTCTGCTGGTGATCGGGCTTTGGAATGCCGAGATCGATCTGACTGCGAAGGGGTTTTATGCGATCGCCTTCATGATGAGCCTGTTCGCGGCCATCGCTGTGCAGAAAAACACCCGCGACGCGTCGCAGTCAGAGCCAAGAGGCTTCGAATAATCGTATGAATCCAGCTGCGCGACGCGGATTCTCTAGTCTGCGTCACGCACCGGCATTCAACGCATGAATGTGATCAGCGATTCCGCGAACACATCATGCGTTGTGATGTCGTTGTGATCCGCATCGACGATGCGAACAATCTCCGGCGTACTCGGTAAGCTCTCGATCAGACGTTGCGTACTTTCCTCCGGCACGATGTCGTCGCGGCCGCCGTGCACAATCAGGATTGGTTTGCGAAAAGCGCGCAGCGCTTTCGCCGATTCGTAGCGTTCGTTCAACAGCCAATCCACCGGGAAGACCGGGTAATGCGCTTTGGCAGCGCCGATCATGCTGTCGAACGGCGTGATCAGCGCCAGACGTTGCACCGGCCGCTGTGCGGCGACTTGACTGGCAATGCCGCTGCCCAAACTGCGGCCGATCACCGCGACAGGCTGTCCGCGATGCAGCGTTTGCACATGATCGAAGACAGCGAGCGCATCGGGCACCAACGTCGCTTCGCTGGGCTCGCCGGTGCTGGCGCCGTATCCGCGATAGGCCACCAGATACACGCTGCGCCCGGGAAACATCCGTGCGAAATCGTCGCGATTCGCCTCGATACGTTCGGCATTGCCGCCGAAGTACAGGATCGGATCGGGCTGGCCGCGATTCACCACCCAGCCGCGCAGCGTTGCATCGGGCCGTTTCAGCTCGAAATCTGTCCCGGCGGCATTGGCAGTCGTCGTCCAGCCGTAATAGATCATCTCGCGCTGCCGCGTATGCAGGAACCAGCACGCGCCGGCATAGGCGAGCAGGGCCACAACCGCGAAGATGACCAGAACACTACGCATGTTTTTTCTGTGCGACTTCGAATGCCGCCAGCTGTTCCGGCGTCGCATCTTTCTGGTGCAGCGCCTTCCATTCGCCGAACGGCATGCCGTAGAGCGCTTCGCGGGCAGCGTCTTTGCTCATTTCCAGTGAGCGTTCTGTCGCGGCTTCGCGATACCAGTCCGCAAGACAGTTGCGGCAGAAGCCGGCGAGGATCATCAGGTCGATGTTCTGCACATCGGTGCGTGTGTGCATCAGGTGATCGCGGAGACGGCGGAAAGCGGCGGCTTCGAGTTCGGTGACGGTCTGCGGATTCATGGAGAGGCTGATCGGTGGGGACATCGGGGATAATAGGACGTCCTGTCATCCTGATCATCTCCATGACCGCCAAGATTCTCGACGGCAAACGCATCGCCGACCTGCTGCTGGATGACCTCAAAGTGCTGGTCGATGCGCGGGTGGCCGCCGGCAAGCTGCGTCCCGGGCTGGCGGTGGTGCTGGTCGGCGGCGATCCTGCGTCGCAGTCCTACGTACGCAACAAGCGTCGCGCAGCGGAGAAAGTCGGCATCAAAGCCTTCGATTTCGACATGCCGGCCGGGACCTCCGAGGGTGAGCTGTTGGCGCTGATCGACCGTCTCAACGCCGATCCGGCGGTCCACGGCATCCTCGTGCAGCTGCCGCTGCCGGGCATTCCGGATGCGACGCATCTGATCCACCGCATCGACCCGCGGAAAGATGTCGACGGTTTCCACCCCGAAAACGTCGGTCATCTGGCCCTGCGCCAGTTCGGCCTGCGTCCCTGCACACCGCGCGGGATCACCACGCTGCTGGCCTACACCGACCGCCCGGTGCGCGGGCAAAGCGCCACCATCGTCGGAGTGAGCAATCATGTCGGCCGGCCGATGGCGCTCGAGCTACTGATCGCCGGCTGCACCGTGACCAGCTGCCACAAGTTCACCCCGCCGGAGGTGCTGCGTCGGCACGTGGGCGAGGCCGACATTCTTGTGGTCGCTGTCGGCAGGCCGGGCCTGATTCCGGGCGACTGGGTGAAGCCGGGTGCGGTGGTGATCGACGTGGGTATCAATCGTTTGGAGGACGGCCGGCTGGTCGGCGACGTGCAGTTCGATCAAGCCGCGGCACGCGCCAGCTGGATCACCCCGGTCCCGGGCGGCGTAGGCCCGATGACCGTGGCTACGCTCATGCAGAATACCCTTGAAGCCGCCGAATCATCGGAGATCCCCTCATAGGGTGCGCCTGGGCGCACCGGCTTTTTCCGAGGTTTGGGCGTACGGTGCGCCTAGGCACACCCTATTCGCAGCAGATGGGTGCGCCTAGGCACACCCTATCCACGGTAGAATTACGCGCTTCATCATCACCGGACCGGCCATGCTCCGCATCCAGGCTGAAGCGCTCACTTACGACGATGTCTCGCTCGTCCCCGCGCATTCCACTGTTTTGCCCAACGAGGTCTCGCTGTCCACGCGCCTGACCCGCACCCTCACGCTGAAACTCCCGATCGTGTCGGCAGCGATGGACACCGTCACCGAAGCCCGGCTTGCGGTCGCGATTGCCCAACTGGGCGGTATCGGCATCATCCACAAGAATCTGTCGGTGGAGCTGCAGGCGCGGGAAGTCGCGCGGGTCAAAAAATTCGAAGCCGGCGTCATCAAAGAGCCGTTCACGGTTGACCCCGACACCACCATCGGCGAAGTGCTCAAGCTCACCCGTGCGCGCAATATTTCCGGCGTGCCGGTGGTCGACGGCGGCCAGCTGGTCGGCATCGTCACCAGCCGCGACATGCGTTTCGAGACCAAGCTCGACGACCCGGTCAGCCACATCATGACCAAGAAAGATCGGCTGATCACCGTGCGCGAAGGCGCCACCGACGAGGAAGTGCTGCAGCTGCTGCATAAGCACCGGATCGAGAAAGTGTTGGTGGTCAACGACGGCTTCGATCTGCGCGGGCTGATCACGGTCAAGGATATCCAGAAGAAAACCGACAACCCGAACGCCGCCAAAGACGCTTCGAAGCGTCTGCTGGTCGGCGCCGCAGTGGGTGTTGGCGGCGACACCGAACAGCGTATTGAAGCGCTGATGGCTGCAGGCGTCGATGTGATCATTGTCGACACCGCGCATGGCCATTCGCAGGGCGTGATCGAACGCGTGCGCTGGGCGAAGAGAAATTTTCCGCTGCTGCAGGTGATCGGCGGCAATATCGTCACCGGCGATGCCGCGTTGGCCTTGGAAGATGCCGGTGCAGATGCAGTCAAGGTCGGCGTTGGTCCCGGTTCGATCTGCACCACGCGGATTGTGGCGGGCGTGGGCGTGCCGCAGATCACCGCGGTGTCGATGGTCGCCGAAGCCCTGCAGGACCGCATTCCGCTGATCGCCGATGGCGGCATCCGTTATTCGGGCGATATCGGCAAAGCCATCGTCGCCGGCGCATCGACCGTCATGCTGGGCGGCCTGTTCGCCGGCACCGAGGAAGCGCCGGGCGAAACCGAACTGTTCCAGGGCCGCAGCTACAAGAGCTACCGCGGCATGGGCTCACTGGGCGCGATGGAAAAAGGCTCGAAAGACCGCTATTTCCAAGACGCCAGCGACGCCGACAAACTGGTGCCCGAAGGCATCGAAGGCCGTGTCCCGTATCGCGGCCCGCTCGCCAATGTCGTACATCAGCTGGTCGGCGGCCTGCGCGCTTCGATGGGCTACGTCGGCTGCGCCACCATCGAAGACATGCGCAAGAAGCCGTCGTTCGTGAAAGTGACCGGGGCAGGGCAGCGCGAGAGTCATGTGCACGATGTGCAGATTACGAAAGAGCCGCCGAATTATCGGATGAGCTGAAAGCCGTGAGACGGGAGAAGGGAGACGGGAGACGTCACCTTTTGCCGACTCCTCCCGTCTCCCACTTCCCGTCTCACGTCTCCCATGCATGATATTCACACCGACGACATCCACGCTCACCGCATCCTCATCCTCGATTTTGGCGCGCAGTACACCCAGCTGATTGCGCGGCGCATCCGCGAGATCGGCGTGTACTGCGAAATCTGGGCGTGGGATCACGACCCGGCCGATATCACCAAGTTCAATCCGAAGGGCATCATCCTCTCGGGCGGACCGGAGTCGACGACGGAAGACGGCTCGCCGCGTGCGCCGCAGGATGTGTTCGACAGCGGCGTGCCGATCCTCGGCATCTGCCACGGCATGCAGACGATGGCGATGCAGCTAGGCGGGATGGTCGAAGGCGGCCATCACCGCGAATTCGGTTATGCGGAAGTCGAAGTCATCGGCGACGACACATTGCTCGGTGCGCTGACCGATCATCCGGGCCGTCAGGGCCTCGACGTCTGGATGAGTCACGGTGATCGCGTCACGCAGATTCCCGACGGTTTCAGCGTCACCGGCCGCACCGACAGCGTGCCGATCATCGCGATGGCCGACGAAGCGCGGCGCTGGTACGGCGTGCAGTTCCATCCCGAAGTCACCCATACGAAACAGGGCGAAACCCTGCTGCGCCGCTTCGTGCTGTACATCTGCGGCTGCCAGGCGCTGTGGACAGCGGCGAATATCATCGACGACCAGATCGCGCGCGTGCGTGCGCAGGTCGGCAGCGATGAAGTGATTCTGGGGTTGTCCGGCGGCGTCGATTCTTCCGTCGTTGCCGCGCTGCTGCATCGCGCGATCGGCGAACAGCTGACCTGCGTGTTCGTCGATACCGGTCTGCTGCGCTGGAAAGAAGGCGATCAGGTGATGGCGATGTTCGCGCAGCACATGGGCGTCAAAGTGGTGCGCGTGGATGCCGCCGACCGCTACTTCAATGCGCTTGCCGGCGTTTCCGATCCCGAAGCCAAGCGCAAGATCATCGGCGGTTTGTTCGTAGAAATTTTCGATGAAGAATCGAACACATTAGCCAATGCGAAATGGCTCGCGCAGGGCACGATCTATCCCGATGTGATCGAATCCGCCGGCAGCAAAACCGGCAAAGCCCACGTGATCAAGAGTCATCACAATGTCGGCGGTTTGCCGGAGCACATGAAGCTGGGCCTGGTCGAACCGTTGCGCGAATTGTTCAAGGATGAAGTGCGCCGTCTCGGCGTGGAGCTCGGTCTGCCGCGTGAGATGGTCTATCGCCATCCGTTCCCGGGCCCGGGTCTCGGTGTGCGCATCCTCGGCGAAGTGAAGCGTGAATACGCCGAACTGCTGGCGCAGGCCGACGCCATCTTCATTGAAGAACTGCGCAAAGCCAATTGGTACGACAGGACCGCGCAGGCGTTCGCGGTGTTCCTGCCGGTGAAATCAGTGGGCGTGGTCGGCGACGCGCGCGCCTACGAATGGGTGATCGCGCTGCGCGCGGTCGAAACCATCGACTTCATGACTGCGCACTGGGCGCATCTGCCCTACGATTTTCTCGACACCGTGTCGCGCCGTATCGTCAACGAACTCAAGGGCGTGTCGCGCGTGGTGTATGACATCAGCAGCAAGCCGCCGGCGACGATCGAGTGGGAGTGACGGGCTTCAAGGCAATCGTCGGGCTAGAGAGGAAAGGCTCCGCGCGCTTTACCCGGACTGCACCCGTCCATCATTCAGCGTGATGCGTCGCGTGCAGCGCGCCGCGACATCGTCATCATGGGTGCAGATCAGGAAGGTGGCTTTGTCTTCTTGATTGACCTCGCGCATGAGGTCGAGCACCTGTTCTGCAGCAACGCGGTCGAGACTGCCGGTGGGCTCGTCGGCCAGAATCAATTCCGGTTTGTTCATCAGCGCACGGGCGATTGCGACGCGCTGCTTCTGGCCGCCGGACAGCCGCGTCACCACGAAGTCCATCCGATCTTTGAGTCCGACCCTGGCCAGCAGATCGCGGGCACGCTGTCGCATTGCCGCGGACATGCCGCCGGCGGGTGCGGCTGCGGGGAAGGCGACATTCTCGGTTGCGGTGAAATCGGGCAGTAAATGATGAAATTGAAAGATGAAGCCCAGGCGCTGATTGCGAAAGGCCGCGCGCTGCGCTTCGGTCAGGCCGTCAACGCGTTGACCGCCGATCGCGATGGTTCCGCCGGTGGGCTGCAGCAACATTCCGACGATCGACAGCAGCGTTGATTTTCCCGAGCCGGATGCGCCGAGCAACGCCACCAGCTCACCCGGATCGAGCGACAGGTCGATCCCCTTGAGGACGTGCGTCAGTTCATCGCCATTGCGGAAAGTCATCTCGATTCCGCGCGCATCGAGGACCGGTGTCATTGCTGGATCGCCTGCAGCGGATCGAGGCGTGCCGCCGATCGTGCTGGAATCACCGACGCCAGCACCGCACCCAGTGTGGTGAGGACCAACACCAGACCATAACCGCCCTGACTCGGCGCGATGGGCAATGCCAAGCTGCCATCGGCCTTGCTCAATGTGGCGAGCCAAGCGCACAGGCCGTATCCGGTGATGCAGCCGAGTCCGGCACCGATCAGGCCGATCAGAAATCCCTGCATTACGAACACCGTCGCGATGAAGGATTTAGAGATGCCGAAGGCGCGCATGATGCCGATCTCGCCACGACGTCGGTTGGCCGACAGCATCAAAGCGCTGGCGATGCCGATCAGCACCGAGATCAGCGAAAACATCTGTATCAGTGTGCCCGTCTGCGCCTGCGCGGTCAGCGCATCTTCCAGATTCGCATTGCGCTCCTGCCAGGGCGTCGCGCGCAGGCCGGTGGCCTCGTGGAGAAACGAAGCAACTTCACGCGCGCGGTTGGCGTCTTCCAGTTTGATCTCGATATTGGTCAAGCCTTCGGGCAGCCGGAACAGGGGGCGCGCTGTCTGGATGGACAGATAGGCCACACGCTCATCGGCGCTGCGCACGCCGGTCTTGAAGATGCCGCGTACGGTCAACAGCCGTTCGACACCGCGATCGGTCCGGAACAACACCGGCTGGCCGGCGGACAAGCCGAGTGTTTCGGCAAGCACCGTTCCGATCAGAATGCCGTCCGCGCTCAGACTGCGCTGACCATTGACGATCTGCTGGGTGATCGGGGTGATGGCGTCCAGGTTTTCGGGCTCGACGGCGGTGACCGACACCGGCGCCACCGCCTGACCTTTGACGAGAAAGGCGCTGCCGGTGATCTGGGTGCTGATGGCCGATACCGACGACTGTTGGCGCAACAATGCGACGGTGGATTGCCACTCGCGGATCTGCTGTCGCTGGAACGTCGAGACCAGCGCGACCGCTTCGATATCGACACCGGCCTTCGGCAGGACGCGTGCGATACGCGTGACGGGTTCTAGACTGACGTGCGCACTGTTCGCGGTGACTTCGTCGGTCAGCCGGATCGCCAGACCTTCGATCAGTGCGGTGATGAAAACAAAAGCGGTCACGCCCAGCGCAACGCCTGCGACCAGCAGCGCGGATTGCGCGCGATTGGACAGCAGATAGCGACGGGCAACGGTGAATGCGAACATGGCTCATTCACCCGATGGTGGAGGGTCAGCCGCCGCACGCTTTATCGGACGCACCTTGGACGATGCTTCGATCATGTCCGGAAACATCACCACGCGATCGCCGGCGACCAGTCCATGCTCGATGATCGCATTCGACGATGGCCAAGCCGCGATCTTCACGGTCCGTGCGCGCGCGATATTTTGCGCGTCGACAACAAGCACTTTCGGGGCGGTCGTGGCATCGAGCACCGCCTGACGCGGAATGACGATGGCATTCCTGCGCGTCGCGACCAGGATCGTGACGTCGATCGAGCGTCCCGGCGGAATAGGGATTGCCCGATCCGGCACAAGTTTGACCAGACGGCCGCCGGTCGTGGCATCGACACGGGGCGATACTTCGATCACCTTCGCAGTGAACTGGGATTCGGATCCGGACAGCGAAGCCCGCGCGGACATGCCTGGCCGCAGGGCATCCGCATAGGCTTCATCGACATCCGCATGGATCTCGACACCCTGCAGCGAGCCGAGCTGGAAGAGCGTGGTCTGTGCTGAAACGACTTGACCGTTGTCGATCGGGCGCACCAGTACGATGCCAGCCATCGGCGCGCGAATCGTGAACTCGCCGGTTCTTGCGGCGGTCGCGCGGCCTTGCGCAACGGCGGCTGTGACCGCGGCTTCGGCCGAAAGCAAGGTTGCGCGCGCTTCGTCCAGCGCTGCCTTGGAGACGAATCCATCGGCAGCGAGTACTCGCGTGCGATCAAATGCCAATTTGGCGCGTGCCGCTTCCGCGCGGGCAGCCGTCACGCGCGCGACGTCGGCGTCGTTCTGCGCTTGTTCGACAGCGGAGCGGACGATAGCCAATGGCTCATCTGCTGCGACGGCATCACCGTCGTCGCGAAAGACTTGAATGATCTGACCCGCATTGGGCGATTTGATCTCGACAAGATCGCTTGGCCTCGCTCTGCCGACCACGGCCAGCGCGATTTCGATCGTCGACGGAGTAATCGTTTCGACGATGACTTGCGGCGGACGCAGGCGATAAAAAATGATGACCGCAACGATGATTGCGGAGGTCGCTCCAATCAGCAGCAGGAGTTTTCTTTTGGGCGAAGACCGCACGCGTCCGGCCGGATCAACGGGTCGGGTGCTGGCGGCGACGGGTACTGGAGCGGCTTCAGACTGCGGCATGTATGGCCTATTGGGATCTTGGAGACGCGTGATCCGTCAGCGAGCGGCGACTGCTTCCATCGGCACCATCACCTCATTGCGCCGCAGCGGCCCCAGCGTCCACGGCGGGTTGTACTGCGCGAGCGATGCCGGGCCGGTCGCTTTGAGGCCCCGCTTCGTCATCCACTGTTCGAGTTCGGCGCGTTTGCGGTTGAAGTCCTGATCGTTCGTCCAGCCCGAGAAACGCACGACCGCCATGCGTACTGCGGGCGTGAGCCCCAGCTCCACGCGCGGGTCGTCGGGCTTGGGCAAGGTCTCCATCGTGTATCCCGACGGCATCGTGAACCTGACGATCCAATCGTTGCCCACTGCGGTTTGACTCACCGGTGCGGTCATCGCGATGTTCTCGCTCGTCGGCGGCGACTGCAGAACCGGCGCGGTCATCGCGATCTTCTGACGGCGCGTATTGCCGCCGAAGATATAGCCGGCGAGGATACGGAAGCCTTCGCCCGATGCGTCCTTCCTGTCGCCTCCGACTCTGGTTTCAGCCACCAGCAGCGCGGGGTACTGCCTGACCTGAAAGGCGCCGTCGTCGATGACGACAGTGAATTCCGGTTCTTCAGTAGCCATGGCGGTATTCCCTGCGAGGAGAAGAAGGATCGCGAATGCGAAGATTTTGGTTTTCACCTGAATGACCTGCTGGCGGATCGCGTGGGAGTAGGGGCGAAGCTTTTCTCCGCCTGCCGTTGTTTTTTTTCAGTATCTCCCTTCAGTATCTCCCGGTGGGAGGGCTGCCGGTTGCTTGGGCGTTTCCGGCCTGTGCGGCATGCATGCTGCACGGTCTGCGGTTTCGCGGTGTGGACAGCCTGCTTCCGGCACTGCGAGTATGTTGCGGACCAGGGAAGGGATGCGAATATGGTGGATACGCGTTGGCGAGGCGATATCGGGCGCCTGAAGATAGACGATGTCGTAGTCGATATCCCGCGCAGGCGCATTCTGTGCGCGGAAGGCGACGTCGAACTGCCGCAGCGCGTATTCGATCTGCTGCTGGTGTTCATGGCTGCGCCAGGCGTGTTGCACAGCCGTTCCTCGCTGTTCGAGTCGGTCTGGCCGGGGGTGATCGTCGAGGACGCCAGCCTGACCCAGACAGTCTGGATGCTGCGCAGGGCTCTGGGGCCGGAACGCAAGCATTGGATCCGCACCGTATCGAAGAGTGGTTACGTGTTCGAGCCGGCAGCGGTGGTCGAGGTGGAGTCACTGGGAGCTCAAGCCGACTTCCAGACGATGGTCGCGCCACAAGCCCATACGCCGGAGGCTGTCGCGGAGATCGACAGTGCAGGTGCCGTCGCGCGGTTTGGATCAGGCTTTCATGCATGGATTGCATTGGTGCGGCGCGGGCTCGCCATCCTGCTGCTGCTGTGCTCGATGGCATTCATCCAGTCGTCCGACGGGCACTTCAACGGCAGCCGGGCGATGTACGTCAGGCCCGCAGCGATCGCCATCACGGTCGTCGCTGTACAGGATCCGGCGACCACCTTTGCATATCGATGGCCTGTCGTCCTGCTCAAGGACTGGCTGAGCTCCAGACTGGAGTATTTTCCGGAAGTCGTGCTGATCACGGAAGATGATTTTTCCGCCGATCTCTTGTCCGAGCCGCCACGACTCGTTCTGCTGGCCGTCGGCCCCTCGCCGTCGACTGGAGACGAGATGGTGCTGCGTGCGACCTTCGATGCGTCTCTGAGCTCCCATGAGGGTAGGAGGAATGGTCCAAGCCCACCTGCTGCAATGAGCAAGATCGAAGTGCGCGGCCCTGCAGATCGTATGCCCGCCATGATCGATGCGCTGTCGCAGCAGGTAATTGCGCGGATCGTTCCGGATCGGATGCAGGCATCATGGCCACGGTTATCGCTTGATCCAAAAGCAGCGGAGCGCTATGCGCGGGCGATCGAATCGATCGATCGAAGGGACTGGAAGGAGGCGCTTGCCCAGACCAAGGCGGTGGTGCAGATGGCCCCGCACTTCGGGCCGGTGCGAATGAGGCTGGCCGAAGTGCTTTCGAATCAAGGGCAGCCCGGACGTGCGATCGAGCAGATGGCCGTGGCCAGACGTTTGATGACACCTGTTCCGGAGGACGCGCAACAGATGCTCGATGCGATGGCTCTGGCGATGGATCGACGGCAGTCCGCGCAGGCGGCCGAGGCCTACACTGCGCTGTCGGCGATGTACCCAGCGAGAAGCGATTTCGCGCTGAAAAATGCAGAACATCTGACGACATCGGGGCGCGCTGAAGAAGCGATCGCGATACTTTCGCCGAAACAATGGGATCGGCTGTCTCGCCGGGTACGCATCCAACAGCAGATGGAGTTGGGCAGGGCCGCATTGACGCTGGGCTATGCCTCACAGGCGCGGCGAAACGCGCTGGAGGTCGAACGTCTGATACGGGATGCCGGGGAGGGCTGGAACATGCAGCTCGGCGATGCCCGGTTCCTGTTCGCCAGCGCCTATCACAGCGAGTTTCCGAAGCAGCCGTTGCCACGGTTGTATGAGCGCGCCGCTCGGACTTTCGATACCAGTGGCTACCGGTTGGGTGCGCTTTATTCGCGGTTCATGGCGGAAACGGTGCGACCGATCGGGCAGCCTGTGGGCGCAATCTTGATGCCGACGCTGCTGGCTGAAGCGCGCGCCACCGGTCACAGCGGTCTGGAATTCGAAATTCTGGTTCAGATGGCCTACAAGGCCTACGACATGGGCCAGTTGGCCGAATATCGGACCTTGATCGGCGAAGCCGAGTCAGTGGCCAAGCTCGCCGGTGATCCGATCAGCCAGCAGACCGTCGATTTCAGCCTGCTCAATGAAGACTATCTGATGGGTGACTTCAGGAGTGTCGATCTGCGCATCGGCAGGCTGCTCAAAGCCGATCTCTCCGGTGATTCGGCATTCGTCGCCGCGCATTCCGACGCCACGCTGTCGATGTTGCGAGGGCGGTACTCGCATGCCATGCAGGCTTTGCGCCAAGGCGTGCAGGCAGCCACAGACGACGGTGCGCTACCGCAGACGCCAATGACTGCAGGTGGGGCCGCCTGTCTGCGCAGCGACCTGCACATGCGAACCGGCGCTCTCGCAACGGCAAGAGCGGAATGGGTCAGATGCCGGCGCAGCAGCGTCGAGGACCTTCGGGTTCCTGCGCTCTTGACCGGCGCCGCGCTGGAACTGCTCAGCGCGAACCGCTCGAATGCGATCGCGCTGATCGCCGATGCCGACGCCGGGATCGAACTGCTCGCGGATGGTCCAGCCCGCTGGGAGCTCAGCCTCCACTCTGCGGAGCTGCATATGCGGGCAGGCGCAGCTGCACAGGCCGAGCGGGTCTATCTGGAGATTTTGCCCAAGGCCGAACGCGCCGGGTACGCGTGGCTGGCGGCGATTGCCGAGACAGGGCTTGCCGAGACTGCTGCAGTGCGTCGCGACTGGGATGCCAGCCAACGCCACGCTGCGGCGGCCAGGCGCCTGCCGATGGCGAGCGTCTGGGCGCTTCGCAGCCGCCTCGAACAGATCGATATCGTCCATGCACTGCATGCGACAGAGCAGCCATCCTCCGCCATCCAGGTTCAGGCTCAGGCTCTGGCTGCGGAGGCGCAGATGCTCGGCGATACGCTTGTGCAGGCTCCGCTGGTGGCGCTGTTGGCGGATCCAGCCGTCAGACGTGCAGGCGGGTCTGCGGGCAGTGCGTCGCGTGAGGGCTACGTTGGCGGTCTGGATTGGTTGTTGAGCCCCTCGCGAACGGATGCCCGCTGAGCGCAGCGAGCATATCGCTGTTCCACGAACAGCCATGGTGACGGCAAAAAAAGTCTTTGCCGCCATTTTTCGCGCAAAAGATGTGAGATGAGCCTGTATAGATAAAAAAATGATGTCGAGAACATCTTCGATCTATAGGTCATTCGCTTCCGCACTCCAACAATCTGCGGCGGGAGTTGTCCGAAATGGCTGGATCAGCATTCCACAAATCCCGTTCTGTCCGTCCGGTGTCGGGTCCATACGCTTGTCGCGATGGGCCGCATCGTTTGAAACATCCGAAGATTTTCGACAAGGAGTTGCAGATGGCTAACAGTAGAAAGATGGCGACGATGCTCGTCATGGCGGCGCTTCTGACCGCCACCGGCGCGATGGCCGGTGAGCGCGGGGCGCAGCGCGAAGACCGCGGTCAGGTGACAAGGAGTGGGGACGCCGGACAATCGGTGACCACGGTCACAGTGCGCGGCAAGCGCAAGCCCGAGGTGCCGGTGGTGATCGATGCGGCCTACGAGCGCGAGCAGCGCATCCGCGCGCAGTCGTTGACCGAGATCGGCCGCGACCCGGTGGTGCGCTCCATCATCGAGAAGAAGTACGGTGCCGGCGTGCTGGAAATGGCCGACGCCAACCCGCGACTGTTCGAAATGTTCAATGGCGACTACTCGCCGGAGACCATCAACGTCGCGCTGGGTCTGGCCGGCGATTCCGACGCCGCGATGAAGACCCGGATCACCGCGCGCGCACCGTGGCTGGGCGGCACCGACAAGGGCGCCGTAATCAGCCAGCAGATCCGCGATTTCGCGCCGGTGTATTCCTTCCACTGGCGGAACCAGTGCTATCCGATCCGTTGGAATCCGGCAGACGTGAACCGTTGCGAAGGCAACGTGCCCGCCAGCATTCCGGTCTACGCCAGCGTGAGCTTCCGGCCTGCCGCGCAGGGCGGCGGTACTTTCAGCTACTGGATCAACTATCACGTGTTTTATGGCAAGCAGAACGGCTGGATCGGCGGCGCGCATGGCGACGACTGGGAAACCACCAGCGTCCACTTCGTCAACAACGCACCGGTATCGGTCAAATATCGCGTCCACGGCAGCGCAGTGACGATCTATCCGTGGAACTCGACAGAACGCTCCGGCAACCGCCACAAGGTCTACGTCGGCGCCTACTTCCACGGCCACAACCCGAACGCCTACTGCCGTTTCGGCGGCGGCGATGCGTTCGGCGAATACTACAAGACCTGGTGGGACTGCCGCGGTGGCGATCATGTGCGCAACCCGGAGATCCTGGGCTGCAATTTCGCGAGCATCCCGGTCAACGGCGATTCCTGCAGCAAATTCAGCCGCAATCTTTGGGACGAGCCGCGTCAGAGCCGCAAGTCCGAGCCGAGCCCGTACAGCACGCCTCCTTCGCCGAACTGGAACGTGCCGGCGAATCTGCCGATCGCGTGGCCGCAGATCTGCTACACCAGCGAGGGCGGTTATCAGGGCATCGGCGACTGCACCGACGGCAGCGTCCCGTGGATCGGCCAGACCATGAACGATGTGATCAGCAACGTGAAGTACTACACCTCGCAGGGCCAGACGCATGAGCTGTGGGACAACCTGAACTACACCGGCGACTGGCGCACGCCGGACGACTTCGGCCGTGCTGGTCTGAACGACAAGATCTCCAGCATCCGTAGGCGTTGATCGATCCAACGGTGGCGGGTAACGGTCCGATCGACCTTTCTTCCCGTAGCGCCAGCATCGAAACCTTCACCTCCGTCTCCCAAGCTGGGCGGCGGAGGTGTTGATGCATCAAGTTTCGGCGACACCGACCACGTAATTCTCTCCGTAGGCTTTCGCGCACTTCGGACAGGTGGTGTAGAAAAACCAGATCGACTTGGGTTCACTGCCGCGGGCGCGGACGAGGTCTGCCATGTCCTTGTGCCATTGACCGACGTTTTTATAAGGGCCTTCGAACACCTTGGTGATGAAATCGCCCGACAGCGTCGTCATCTCTTCGTCGGGCACGGCTTTGGGGACGGCGAACAGGTGCTCGCCTGCGAATGCGGACTTATCGCGCGACAGCACGATGTCATCGGAAGCGTCCACGGCACCGGCTTGTTCGAGATGCGCCATCACGCGGCCGAAGACCCTGCCCATATTGAGCGGAACGTGCATCAGGCTGCGGGTGGTGGCGCGGACGAAGCGCTTGTCGCGGAAGTGGAGTTCCTGTGCGTCCCAGCCTTGGGGGTTGAACTTCGGGCAGCACCCGGTGGTGTTGACCGACATGTCATGCGGGGGAAGCGAATTCGTTTGCATGGCCGATGACTCCTCTTGTGTTCAGACGAGTTTGAAACCGCATCGATCAGTCACGGTGAAGCGCAGGATTGAACGTAACCCGCCGCTACAGCCGCGATATTGACCCGGATCAAGCCAGGTCGAGGATTGCGCCTGGGCATGGAGTTTCTCCAGCCTCGGAGAGGACAGAGGCCCCAGATTCATGTCCTTGCCGTCGTTTCCAGAATGCCGCGTCGGGCCATCGAGTCTCGATGGCATGGAACCCTGCGAGATGATCGCGGTAAACCCGGAAGATCTCGCGTAGATGGGTGTCGTAGCGGGAGAGTGCCTGGTCGTCTCCGTGCAGGGCGCCCGACAGTGAATGCGCGGCACGCAGGCCGGTGTACAGCGCATTCGAAATACCTTTCGACGACAGTGGGTCGAAGGCGAGTGCGGCGTCGCCGACGGCGAGCCAGCCTGTCATGCCGCTATGTTCGCCGGCAGCGAGATCAAGATGACTGCTGGAGGCATCGGCGCCGTGTGGTGCAGAGGCAGGCCTATAGCCGTATTCGCGGCAGAGCGCATGTAAATGTTTTGCGCTTCGCAGTACATGCGACAAACCCTCGCGGGTGAGTAGAGTGCGGCGGTCAACGAGATCGGCATCGCCGAGGAAGGCGACAAGCCGTTCGCGCGATGGCAGCAGCACGCTGTACCACCAGCCATTTTCGACCGCTTCGACAAACGTGCGGCCGTCGTGATCGTGATCGGTGTCTGCGGCAAGGCGCATGTGGAAGGCGAGCAGGGCGTCGTGTTGAATGCGGACTGCGCCGAGCTGTCGCGCCAGCGTTGCGGGTCGGCCGGTGGCGTCGATCAGCCATCTGCATTCGATGATGTCTTCGCTATGGTTTGTGCGCAGATGCAGGCGGTGATGCCTGTCGTTGGATCCGGGCGATATCAGTGAAAGCTTCGCACCGTGCGCGATCTCCGCGCCCGCTGCGTGCGCATGTTCCAACAGTGCCGCATCGAAACGCATGCGGTCCAACTGCAGGCCGTGGCCGTGCAGTTGGAACATGAAATCGTTGGCGTGCGCTGCGTCGCTGCCCCAGAACGCCAGTGTGCCGTGGCTTGCGCGATGGCCGTCGGCAAGCACGCGATCCAGCACGCCGAGTTCGCGCAACAGATGACGCGCTGATGGCGGTAATCCTTCGCCGACTTTGAAGGTACGTGCGCCACCGGCATCGGCCAACAGCACGCGAAGGCCTGCACGGGCGAGCACACAAGCGGCGGCGGCCCCAGCCGGACCGCCGCCTGCGATCGCGACATCGATGTCGCGGGATGGCATCGGATCAGTCGCGCGTGGGGCGGCGAACCGGCAGCGGCGCCTGCTCCGCCTCTTCGTGACTGTCGAAGTTGGCGCCCTGCGGCAATGCACGCGACTTCACATGCATCTTCGGATGCGCCTCCAAATCTGCGTCCTCGCTCATCGCGGTTTTCAGCATCGGCTTCGCCAGTGCGGCTGTGCTCATGCTGGAAGCATCCGCCGCGTCCACATCGGGGCCGTACGACGCCACCATCATGGTGGCCGGAAATGCGGGATCGCCTTCCACGCCAGGACGCACTTCGACCAGCCCCATCGAGCCGAAAATCCGCACCATCTGTTCCATCTGCGCGGCAGTCTTGCCGTGCAGCGGTTTGTTCCAGCTGGTGCGATTGCTGAAGGCTTCGATGCGCCGCGCCATTGGCTGCGCGGGATCGATCACGATGGCGTAATCGTCGGCGGTCAGCACATGGTTGGGCACGCGCGCCGGCCAGAACGTGGGCGCGAACGGATCGTAGGCGGTGTCATAACCGGCGCGGCAGTACGCGGTATCGGCCTGCCACGGCAGCCCCATCCAACGGTTGATGTCGCCCGGCGATTGCGCATGCAGCGGGCCGTTCGCGGACAGTGCCGTGGTTTGATCGAGCGTCGGCCCATAGTTCGGTTCTGTCACGCCTTCAGGCCGCAGCCGGATGCGGAACGGCTTGTGATACAGGGTGATATGTCGCATCGGCCAGGTCATTTCGCAGCCGGGATGAAAGGCGTCGGCGAGACAGAATTCCAGCGCGGCGCGATCCAGCATCGCCGGTTGCTGCGCCAGCGGCACGTTGTCGATGCTGCGCACGGGCGTGTGTGCTGGATCCCAATCGGCTTGAAAATCACCGTTCATCCAGCGCTGCAGCACCACGTACTGCGTCTGGCTGACGCTGGCGTTCTGACGCGGGCTGTCGCCGGCCGGGATTTCCATCGCGTCGCCATACACCCACGGCCACGGCAATTGATTGCCGTCGGTGGGATTTGGCGGGCGGAAACTGTTGAACACCTGTCGCCGCAGTTCGGCGTTCGGGTCGTATTGGCCTGCGGACACCCTCGCCGATAGCTGCGCAATGAACGCCGCGTTCTCGAAATCATAGCGGCCGTTATGGCCGAACAGCGTCGCGAAACCTTGATTGACCCACTGCAGGCCGGACAGCCGCTGCAGGATCGGATACACGTCGTAGATGAACGAAATGTCTTTCGGTGCCTGCATCCAGCCCGCCTGCACATACTGGTCGTACAGCAGGTCGTACATCGTCCGCTCTGCTTTCACCTGCGGCGCGTAATTCGGCGGCGCGGTGACCACCCATGCGGATTCGACCGGAATACTTCGCCCTTCGATATTCACGATGGCCGACACCGGCCCATCGCAGGTATCGTCGTACCAGTCGTCGGCGTTGATGAAACCATTGGGATCTTTGCTGTTGAAAATCGTCGCGCCGGTGGGCGATGCCGATACGCCGTGGCCGCCGAGAAACAGCAGCCGGCCGCTGGCATCGGTCTGCAGTTCGCCGATCTTCACCGCCACGCCGGTGAACGCGCCCGTGCACATCACCGGCGCGGCGTTGTTGCCGGCAATCGACTGCGGACCCGGATCGATCACCAGCGTGTCGCGCGCAGTCACTTTGGCGTTGCGCAGCGGCACCGTGGTTGTAGTCGCTTCGGGAATATCCATCGCGATGGCCCATTGGTACCAGTCGGCCTTGCGATTGGCGACGTGCACCGACCACGTGATGTCGGCCCAGTCGGATGTGAGTTCGC
Source organism: Lysobacterales bacterium (assembly GCA_031419075.1). Lineage (GTDB taxonomy): Bacteria > Pseudomonadota > Gammaproteobacteria > Xanthomonadales > Xanthomonadaceae > Lysobacter_I. The sequence goes on along the minus strand of JANOKD010000039.1, from coordinate 66,266 downwards.
GCACGACATCGCCGGCGACGTTGTAGCCATAGATACGGAACTGCGCGGCTTCGCGTTTCAGCGCGCCGGTGGCATCGCGATAGAAACCAAGTGCCTGCGGTGCGGGCTCGGCAACCTGCGGGGCGATGTAGAACTCGCTCACGCTGTTGCCGACGCGCGCAACGCCGATGGCCGGGTGAATCGCGGCGCGCACGATGCGGGTGTCTTTTGCCTGCGGGTACGCCACGCCGGGCGCGTACTGCGGCGGACGCGGCACCACCGGCTCGCCCTGTGGCACGCCGTTGACATTGCGGCGGTTTGCTGCGGACGCGCGATACACGACCTTGCGCGCGTCGGCGATGCTGCCCACGGGACGATGCGCGGGCAGGGCGTGCCAGGGGTTGTAGGCGAGATTCTCGCCGTAGGTCGATTGCCCGCGGCTGCCGGCGTCCTGCTGCGGCAGGATCAGAGTGGCGACATGGATCGGCGGGCTGTCGGTTTCGCTCCAGCGCACGGTGGCGGCGTCCAGCGGCATGGCCTGATCGTTGGTCTGCAATTGCACCATGAACCGGAACCGGGCTTCGCCGCGCTGGATGCGCGCCTGCAGGTCGGCGCGGAGATAGAAAGGATCGGAATAATCAGGTGCGCCATCCTCGGACGGCGTTGGATCAATCGGCTCAAGCTTGTATTTGACGTAGCGACCATCACCGAAACACGACGGCAGCACGCTCCAGTAATCGCTCATCAATACGGAAGGCACCTGCTTCTCCATCTCATCCAGAATCTGCGCGGTGATCGGGTGATTGCTTAGATACTCGTCACCCTTGCCGTGCAGCGAATCGCAGGTGAATTCGCACATGTCCTTCGCGGTGTCGACGAAAAACACGTCATGGTTCTGCAGGATGAAATCGTGGGTTGCGGCGTCCTGGTCGGGTTCGAGCAGCTTCTCGCCGTCGACCCCGAACAGTTTGATACCGACGCCCATCGTGCCCTTCACATCCGGTCTGCCCGGCTGTACGTCGCTGGAGAAACGCACCCACACCGGATACTCCGGTGATTGCGCGAACACGCCGACGCGCAGCGCCTCGGGCAGGTCGGGCTCGACCACGAAACGCCCGTGCGCCGCACCGTGCAGGCGCAGGAACACCGGCCGGGTTGCGGGGTCGCGGCCGGCGGCCATTCCCGCACCCTGAAAATAATCGACAAACAGCTGTTTCAGACCGGCGATCGGATCAGAGTCGCAGCAGCACGGACTGGGCGGCAGCGTCGGCGGCAGGGTGATGGGCGTTGTCTGGCAGGTGCCAGTACCGGTGGTCGCGGACGGATCGATGGTGCTCGACATGGTGAAACTTCCCCTGTTGGACGCTCGTGGCGCGTGAGTCCTTTTCGAATCGCCGGCACCTGGAAGATGACACAGGCCCCTCCAGCGATCATCATTCATCGAGCCACAACGCAGAAGGCGGCCCGCCTGGGCCAAGCATGCAAGCAATCGATGACAAAAAACAGTGCGCTGCAACGATGCACGATGTGGATGCGTCCGAGGGCGACCTGACGAAGACGGTCTGGAGCGAGACCGATCTGGGATGGATGCGGCATGCGCTCGCGCTCGCCGCGCGTGCGGAGCGCGAAGATGATGAGATCCCGGTCGGTGCGGTGCTGGCCGACGCGAACGGCAATCTTGTTGCCGAGGGCTGGAACCGCAACATCGGCGACCATGACCCGACCGCGCATGCCGAAATTGTGGCGATGCGGGCGGCTGGACAGGCCATCGGCAATCATCGACTCATCGGCTGCACGCTCTACATCACCCTGGAGCCCTGCGCGATGTGTGCGATGGCGATGGTGCATGCCCGCGTCGCGCGCGTGGTCTACGCCGCCAGCGATCCGAAGACCGGCGCGGCCGGCAGTGTGTTCAATCTGCTGGCAGACCCGCGCCACAACCATCGCGTTGAAGTGCAGGGCGGCCTGCTGGCCGAACAAGCCAGCGCGATGCTGACCAATTATTTTCGGCGCAAACGCGGCAAGTCGCTGTCATAGGGTGTGCCTTGGCGCACCGGCTTTGCTTTATTGCGCAACAAACCATGCGGCCTCGCATTCGGTGCGCCAAGGCACACCCTATGTAAAAACCTGGATCAACCGCGCCGTCGCGCGAGTTCCTGGTCCAGTTCATCGTCGAAGCTCTTCACCGACAGGCTGACTTCGCGGCCCATCGCAAGACTCGCGGCCAACAGACACAGCATGCCGATCACCGCCAGCATCGTGGGCACTGCGCCCAGTCTGAAACCAAGCAACGCGTCGGCCGCCAGCCCCAGACTTGTGCCTACGAAACAGCCCAGTGCGGCGTACAGCATCCAGCACGCGCGCAGTACCAGCGCAGCGCGATGGCGATGACGCGCGATTTGGCTGTCGCGTTCGGCGCGGTCGGGGGCGTCCTGTTCCCAGGCCACAATCAGCGTGCGCAGGCGGTCGACGACACGCGCCAGGCGCGCATTGGCCGAGACCAACAGCGAGCCGGTGGCAGCCATCAACAGCGCGGGCGCCAGCATCGCACCGAGGATGGCGTGGTGATCAAGAGTGGGCGTAAATGCCATGCGCATGGGCCAACAGGGAAGGCTGCGATATCATGCGGCTTCCCGAAATGCGATGCGAGCAAAGATGGCTTCCAATCCGATGATCGACGCCGATGCAGCCTTCAGCAGGATCGATGCCATGCGCTTCGATGGCCGCCTGATCTGGATCGATCTGGAAATGACCGGTCTCGACACCGACCATGATTCGGTGATCGAGATCGCCACCATCGTGACCGACGCGAATCTCAACGTGCTTGCCGAAGGCCCTTCGCTCGCTATCACCCATGATCTGGACACGCTGGAAGCGATGGACGAGTGGAACCGCAACCAGCATCGCAGGTCAGGACTCTGGCAGCGGGTGCTGGAGCAGGGCGTGACGATGCGCGAGGCAGAACTGCAGACCATCCGATTTCTGCAGGACTGGATCGGGCCGAAGTCGTCGCCGATGTGCGGCAACTCGATCTGTCAGGACCGGCGCTTCCTGCACCGCTGCATGCCGGAGCTGGAAAGATATTTCCACTACCGCAATCTCGACGTCAGCACGTTGAAAGAGCTTGCGAAGCGCTGGGCGCCGCAGGTGATGGCCGGCATCCACAAGGAATCCGCGCACACCGCGCTCAGCGACGTGCGCGATTCGATTACCGAGCTGCGCAGTTACCGCGCCCGCCTTGGGGAATTCGTCGGCTGAAGGTGTGTAAAACCCGCTGGACTTGAAAGTAGGCTGGGCTGAAAAGCCCAGCACCCGCCATCAAGAATCGTTCAAGAATCGTTGCTGGGCTTTTCAGCCCAGCCCACACATGCAGCTCAACCCGCCTTGGACTTCGCAAGCCTGAGCCAAGTATCGACGACGGTATCCGGATTCAGCGACAACGATTCGATGCCTTCCTGCATCAGCCATTCCGCCAGATCCGGATGATCGCTCGGGCCCTGTCCGCAGATGCCGATGTATTTGCCTTTGCGCTTCGCGGCCTGGATCGCCATCGACAGCATTTTTTTCACCGCCGGGTCGCGTTCGTCGAATAGATTGGCGACGATTGCCGAATCGCGGTCGAGGCCCAGCGTGAGCTGGGTCATGTCGTTGGAGCCAATCGAGAAGCCGTCGAAAATGTCGAGGAACTCGTCGGCCAGCAGCGCGTTCGACGGTACTTCGCACATCATGATGATCTTGAGGCCGGCTTTGCCCTGCTCGAGTCCGTTTTCTTTCAGCACTTCGATGACTTTCCGGCCTTCGCCCAACGTGCGCACGAACGGAATCATCACCCAACAGTTGTCCAGCCCCATCGTTTCGCGAACCTTGCGCACCGCCCGGCATTCCAGCGCGAACGCATCGCGGAATGACGGGTCCACATAACGGCTTGCGCCGCGAAAGCCGATCATCGGGTTTTCTTCATGCGGTTCGTAGCGCGCGCCGCCGATGAGGTTCGCGTATTCGTTCGACTTGAAATCGGACAGACGCACGATCACCGGATTCGGCGCGACCGATGCGGTGATGGTGGCGATACCTTCGGCCAACCTGTCGACGTAGAAATCGACCGGGCTGGCATAACCCGCCATTTTCGCGTCGATCTTGCGCTTCACATCGGCATCTTGATTGGCGTAGTCCAGCAGCGCTTTCGGATGCACGCCGATGTGGCTGGCGATGATCATTTCCAGACGCGCCAGACCGATGCCGGCGTTGGGCAGCATCGCGAAATCGAACGCGCGCTCCGGGTTTGCCACATTCATCATGATTTTCAGCGGCGCGGGCGGCATGTTGTCCAGATCGGTGACGATGCGCTCGAACGGCAGCTCGGTGTCGTAGATGAAGCCGGTATCGCCTTCCGCGCAGCTGACCGTGACCGGCTGGCCGTCGCGTATCGAATCCAGCGCATTGCCGGTGCCGACCACCGCGGGCACGCCCAGCTCGCGCGCGATGATCGCTGCGTGACAGGTGCGTCCGCCGCGGTTGGTGACGATGGCCGCGGCGCGCTTCATCACCGGCTCCCAGTCAGGATCGGTCATGTCGGCCACCAGCACATCGCCGGGCTGCACGCGGCTCATGTCGGCGAGCGAGCGCACCACGCGGGCGACGCCGCTGCCGATCTTGTGGCCGATGGAGCGGCCTTCGCAGATCACGTCGCCGCGATGCCCGAGGCTGTAGCGTTCGATCTGGGTCGCATGCGCGCGCGACTTCACGGTTTCGGGGCGCGCCTGCACTACAAACAATTTGCCGGTGATGCCGTCTTTCGCCCACTCGATGTCCATCGGGCGGCCGTAGTGTGCTTCGATGGTCAGCGCCTGCCGCGACAGCTCATGCACGTCTTCATCGCTGATCGAGAATGCGTTGCGCAGTTCCGTTGGCGTGTCTTCGTTGCGCACGCGCTCGCCGGGCTTGTCGGAATAGATCATGCGGATTTGTTTTGCGCCCATCGAGCGGCGCAGGATCGCCGGCTTGCCCGCGCGCAGGGTCGGCTTGTAAACGTAGAACTCGTCCGGATTCACCGCGCCTTGGACCACGTTCTCGCCCAGGCCGTAGCTGGCGGTGACGAACACCACGTCGCGGAAACCGGATTCGGTGTCGAGGGTGAACAGCACGCCGGACGAGCCGATGTCCGAGCGCACCATCAGCTGCACGCCGGCCGACAGGAAGACATCCTCGTGCTTGAAGCCGTGATGGACGCGATAAGCAATGGCGCGGTCGTTGTAGAGGCTGGCGAACACTTCCTTGACCTTGCGCACCACGTCGTCGGCGCCGGTCACGTTGAGAAAGGTTTCCTGCTGCCCGGCAAACGAGGCGTCGGGCAGGTCCTCAGCCGTGGCCGAGGAGCGCACCGCGACGGCGATCTCAAAATCACCGTTATCCGCACAGAGCTGCGCGTAAGCAGTGCGGATATCGGTATCGAGCTGCGGCTGCAGCGGAGCGTCGATGACCCAGCCGCGGATCTCGCCGCCGGCCGCATTCAGCGCCGGGACGTCTTCGACATCCAGACTGGCCAGACGATCGAAGATGCGCTGATGCAGCGTGTTATGCGCGATGAAGTCCTTGAACGCCTCGGCGGTGGTGGCGAAACCGCCCGGCACCGACACTCCAAGCCCGGCCAGATGGCCGATCATTTCGCCCAGCGAGGAGTTTTTGCCGCCCACGCGGGCGAGGTCGGACAGGCGCAGCGCGTGCAGCCAGAGGATGTTCTCGTTCAAGCGGGGCTCCATACGGGCGCGGTGCGGCGCCGGGAAAGCGGTTATTTTAACAAGACCCGGCGTGTCGCCGTCTCTATTTCCGAGCCCCATGAGCCAGACCAGACCGGTGTTCTACATTTCCGATGGCACCGGCATCACCGCCGAAACCATCGGCCACAGCCTGCTGACCCAGTTCAGCGGCACCGATTTTCGCACCGATCGCATCTCATTCGTGGACAACGCGGACAAGGCCGCTGAGGCCGCGACCCGGATCCGCGCCGCAGGGGAGGCGTATGGCACCCGGCCGATCGTCATCAATTCGTGCGTCGATGCCAGCCTCAGCGCGGTGCTGGCCGAGAGCGGGGCGCTGATGCTGGACGTGTTCGCGCCGTTCATTGCGCCTCTGGAGCGCGAATTGGGCCAGCAGCGCCAGTCGCGGGTGGGGCAGGCGCATGGGATGGTCGATTTCGAGACCTACCATCGGCGCATCAACGCGATGAACTTCGCGCTGACCCATGACGACGGCATCGCCACCAACTACGACGAGGCCGATGTGATCCTGGTCGCGGTCTCGCGCGCCGGCAAAACGCCGACCTGTATTTATCTGGCCATGCACCACGGCGTCAAAGCGGCCAACTATCCACTGACCGACGAGGATCTGGAGCACGACCGCCTGCCGCCGCGGCTGCGCCAGCATCGCGCCAAACTGTTCGGGTTGACCATCGACCCGGTTCGCCTGCAGCAGATCCGCCAGGAGCGCCGCGCCAATTCGCGCTACGCCCAGCTCGACACCTGCAAGCGCGAAGTCGCGGCGGCCGAAGCGATGCTGCGCGCCGAACGCATTGCAACGCTCAGCACCACGCATACCTCGATCGAGGAGATTGCGAGCAAAGTGATGTCGACGTTGGGGATTCAGCGCGAGATGTACTGAGTGCGGGCTGCCGGTCAATCACGGCATGGACATGAAGCGTAACGTCTCTATAGTCACCGGGTTTTTCAGATCCGTCAATGCTGTCGCGGACCGTCCGCGATGTGTACGATCCACTGCATGTCACACGTCGTCTCCCGCCCGGTCAGTGCCGCAAAAATCAACCGGTTTTCCTGGTTGATGGCGCTGTATGCCGAGAATCATCAGCGCCTGCATCGCTTGTTCATGCCAGAAATGCTCGCCAAAGGACGGTATGTGTCTTCGGTGGGCGACGGCCTGGATCTGCGGCTGGATATCCTCGCTCAACACGCGTACACCACCGAACTGCGCCTGAGCTACACGATGCTGGACCCAGTGACCGGCGAGCCCGATCCTTCCGCTTACTTGCGCCTGTATCACGACGCCAAGCAGGTCGAAGCCACGCACTGCTATGTCGGTAGTCGCTGGCAGGACGTGATCGGCATGTATCCGCCGCCCACGGAGATCCTCGACCATCGTTTGCGGATGAACACCTTTCTGGGCAAATGGATGCAGTATCTGGCCGAGCGCGGGCATGGCGTGGGCACGGGCAGATTGGTACGTGTGGATCTTGCATTGGCGACGGATGATCTGCTGCCCGGATCCGGCGAGGCTGCGTCAGCTTCCTCCGCAGTGCCCTGAGAGACCAACGACGGCGCCGTATCGCGCGCAGTCGATGATGCAGCTGACGAGCCGCGACTGGGGTAGGCTGGCGCTGAGCTGTCTGTATCAATGGAGGATACCGTTGAAAGTCTTTGCCGCTTCGCTTTCAGGTATCGAACTGCCGGCGCTGCTCTGCGCATTCGTCGTGTCCGCGTGCGCCGCCACGCCTCCGTCACTCCCATCGGCCAAGGAGAATCCTGTCATGACCGCAGAATCGACGATCCAAGCCACCCCCGTCACGCTCAGCGCACAGGACGTCGGCAAGCGCGTATTGGCGCTGATCGAGAATGTCCGCAGCATCCAGGACATTTCGCCCACGATGATCGAGAAACACATGGGCATGAAAGTCCGCATCAATCCCGACGACAACAACGACTACGGCATCACCGGCAAGCTGACCGAAGCGTGGTACTACGCGCTGCGGTCGATGTCCGGTACGCCCGGCGAGAAGCCGAACCGTCTGTTGTTCCAGCTTAACGACCAGACCCATGCCGATGCCGACATGAGTCCGGTCTGCATCGCCTTCGAAGACTACAGCCAGGCCCTGACTGCGGCAGGCTTCACCTCCAAGCGTCTGCGCAACCGCCTCGACACCCAGGACTATTGGAATTTCTCGCGCGGCGACATCGCCGTGACGGTCTACGCCCGCGGCAAAACCGACCCGAAGGATACGCAGGCCTGTGTATCGATGCTGATCATCAACGCCTACGCCTGAGGAGGACACGGACATGTCGACGCCGCAGGAAAAGCTGGATGCCATGCTCGATGCCTATCAGGCGACTCACAAGACCGTGACGACCGATCCGGGCAAGCAGCTGCGTGAGTTGATCGAGACAACGCCGGGCTTGAAGGCTACGTTCCTTGACCAGATCGACAAAGGTCGTCTGGACAGCTTCGCGCCATTGACCGCTCCGGGCGCGTTGGGCAGCTACAGCGCCTACGACAAGACGATGGCGGTGTCGATCGACCAGCTCAACGATGCTGCGCGCGGCAACGTGCAGACCGCAAATTCCCTGCGTTTTACGCTTGGCCATGAGATCGACCATGCAGTGACGCGCGATGCGCGACTGGGCGAAGACCGGGCGCTCGAAAGCAGCGTCAATCGAATCGCTGCCGGGCCATCACCGCATGATTACACCGATATATTGAAGGCCTACAACGACAGCGCCCGCTCGCGCGAAGTCGGCGCAGAGATCGCAGGCTTCAACGCGCTCGCTGGCTATGTGACGAGCAAAAACCCCAGCGCGACCCTGAAGGACATGTACGACGCCTCGCCGGACGACATGCAGAACTATGTCAATGTGGACCTGAGCAAGACGCCCGCGACATACACACCAAAATCCGGACTGACGCTCGGCAGCGATTTGAAGATGGCTTCCACGCAGCCGACTATCGATGCGATGGGCGACTACTTTTACAAGAATTTCGGCTACCCCGAGCAGAAGGTCGGTGCGGCCCTGGACTTCATCGCCGCGACCGAGCAGGAAGCGCTGCGCGTCGCACGGGTCGCCGATCCGAGCCATCCGGCGCCGGAAATCCGCGTCAACCTCAAAGAAGTCGGTGCCGAGACCGCTCCAGTGCCGGGAGGGATCACCGATACCAGTCCCCGCTTGCAGCCGCCTGGCCAGCAACTTGCGCCGTCCGGTACCGATCGTTCTGAGTCTCGTCTGGATGGCGCTCGTCAGGACGCCAGCGGCAGCACGCCTGACCCGAGCCGCGCCGGTCATGCGGATAACGATTATTTTCAACTGCTACGCGATAAGTTGCCGCCATCGGTGCCCGACAACGCGGTTGCTCAAGCAATGCTTTTGGCCAAGCAGGACGGCATGACCGACCCGTCGAAGGTCAATCCCGGCGAGGTCGGGTTGATCGAAGGCAAGATCTGGATTGGAGGCCATGCGCCCGGATTCCGGGTGAGTGTTGATCCCGCACAGTCGCCGCCGATGGAGCAGGTTGCCAAGGATCTCAACGCTTTCCAGCTGAGCCAGGACACGACCCGCGAGCAGCCGCGCCAACTCACTGTAGACACCCCGCAGCTCGCTGCAGTCGGCCGGTAATCATCTGCGCCCAGCATCCGCGACGTGGACGCAAACAAGAAGCCCGCTTTCGCGGGCTTTTTGTCATCACAAGTTGGCGTCCCCACGGGGATTCGAACCCCGGTGTCCACCGTGAAAGGGTGGTGTCCTAGGCCTCTAGACGATGGGGACGTCGTAGAACTTTGTAACCACTTCGGATCCGGCCTAACGATCAGAAGCGCTTTGAACTGTTGGTGGAGCCAGGCGGGATCGAACCGCCGACCTCCTGCATGCCATGCAGGCGCTCTCCCAGCTGAGCTATGGCCCCAAGTGTCTGGAGAGCGCGAGAGTTTAGATGGCGTCCGCAGAGGCGTCAAGCATTGGCAACGAATGAAGCATGCGGGGGCTTTTCACCACAGGGCATCGCGCAGTTTGTACCACGCCATCGCCGCGACCAGCATCGGTGTACGCAAAGTGCGGCCGCCGGGGAAATCGTGATGGGGGATGCGTGCGAACACGTCGAGACGCTCGCTCTGGCCGCGGATCGCTTCGGCGATGATCTGTCCGCCGAGCTGGGTCGCGGCGACGCCGTGGCCGGAAAACCCCTGCGCGAAATAGACGTTCGGTCCGATCCGGCCCCAGTGCGGCGCGCGGTTCAGGCTGATGTCGATCGTGCCGCCCCACACATAGTCGAAACCTACATCCGCCAACTGCGGGAAGACCTTGCGCATGCGCCGGGTCATCACCCAATCCAGATTCGGCGGCTGCAGATTGGAGTAGCTGGCGCGGCCGCCGAACAGCAGGCGGTGATCGCTGCTGAGGCGGAAATAATCCAGCGCCCAGTTGGTATCGGCCACCGCCATATCGTTGCGGATCAGCGCCTGCGCGCGCTCCGCGCCCAGCGGTGCGGTCGCAGCGATGTAGGTACCGACCGGCATGATTTTGCGATCCAGCTCCGGTGCAACGCCCTTCACCAGCGCATTGCCAGCGAGGACGGCGAAATCGCATTGCACTGTGCCGTGCGCGGTGTGCAGTACGGGTTTCGCCCCGTGGGTCATGCGCAGCACCGGGCTGGCTTCGAAAATCCGCACCCCGGCGGCAAGCGCAGCGCGGCCCAGACCCAGCGCGTATTTCAGTGGATGCAAATGGCCGGCGTTGGCGTCGTACAGGCCGCCCAGGTAGCGCGGTGAATCGAGCTGTTCGCGCAGCTGTTCGCGATTCCACCACACCATCGAATAGCCGTAGTCGCTTTCCAGTTCGCGCTGCCAAGCCTGCAGTTCGACGATCTGCCTGGGCTTGATCGCGACCGTCGCGTGACCGTCGCGCCAGTCGCAGTCGATGCTGTAGCGCTCGCGCCGCGTGCGGATCAAGCGCATGCCTTCGCAGGACCAGTCGAACAGTTTGCGGGCGTCGTCGCGACCGATCAGCGAGACCAGCTTTGTCTCGCCGCAGCCGAACCCGACCAATGCCTGACCGCCGTTGCGGCCTGAGGCGCCCCAGCCGATGCGCTCGGCTTCGAGCACCACGACCCTGTAGCCGGCCTCAGCCAGTTCCAGTGCGGCCGACAGACCGACATAGCCAGCACCGAGGATGCAGACATCGGCATGGATGTCGCCTTCCAACAAAGGCTGTTGCGGCAGCGATTCGGTGCTGGTGGCGTACCAACTGGGCGGATAGGGAGAAGTCATGGCGGATTTACTGAAAAATAGATTCGTCGATGTGCTCGGAATGTTCACACCGACCGCAGCAGTAGGCTGGGCTGACAAGCCCGGCACCGCCATCACTGGGAGCTTATGCTGGGCTTGTCAGCCCAGCCTACGCGTTGTTCATCATCATCGAGTGTTGCGGTCAGATTCTCTTTTTATCCGGACATTCTTCCGTTGAAAAGAATGCTGCTAAAGCTTTGTATTTTTGAATTCACACCGAGCGTAGATACCAGTCGTATTCCAGGGTCGTGACTTCGCGATAGAAACTGTGCAGCTCTTTGAGCTTTTGCTGGCCGTAGATATGTCGGAAGGTCTCGCCGAACTGGGTGGCGATGAATTCGCTGGCCATGAAATCGCGGATCGAATCGCGCCAGTAGGGCGTGCGGATCTGTGTCTGTTCATAGGCGTTGCCGACCACCGGCGCACCCGGGTCGTAGCCGTGTTCGATGCCGTCGAGCATACCGGCCAGCACCGCGGCGGTGGCCAGATAGACATTGGCGTCAGCGCCGGCGATGCGGTGCTCGATGCGGGTGTTGTTCTCGTCGCTATGCGGGATACGCATCGCCACGGTGCGGTTGTTGAAGCCCCAGACCTCGTTGAGCGGCACGAATGCATTGAGCACAAAGCGGCGGTAGCTGTTGGCGTTCGGTGCGAACAGCAGCAGGCAATCCTGCGCACTGCGCTGCAGGCCGCCGATGGCGTGGCGCAGCGCATCACAGGGTGCGTCTGTCCTGCAGGCGAAAATATTGTCGCCGTTCGCATCCAGTACGCTGGCGTGGATATGCAGGCCGCTGCCGGCTTGATCGACCAGCGGTTTGGCCATGAAGCTGGCCTGCAGGCCCTGCTTCTGGGCGATCGCTTTGATCGCGCGCTTGAGATAGATCGCGTCGTCGCAGGCGAGCAGCGCGTCATCGCGATGTTTGAGGTTGATTTCGAACTGGCCGGGCGCGTATTCGGCGACCGCGGTATCGGCCGGGATGCCCTGGATCTTGCAGGCGTCAGCAACGGCGTCGATGAAATCGTGGAAGTCGTTGAGGTCTTCGATGTAATAGACCTGGGTGCTGGTGTTGCGCGCGCCGGTGTGGACATTGACCGGCGGCTGCGGCCGGCCGTACGCATCGGGCAGGCGGTCGAACAGATAAAACTCCAGCTCCACCGCAACCACCGGCTTGAGCCCGCGTGCGGCGTAGCGGTCCAGTACGCGCTTCAACACCTCGCGCGGGTTGGCCTCGAAACTCCCGCCGTTGGCGTCTTCCATCGACAGCAGCAGCTGCGCCATTGGCCGCGGCGACCACGGCACCGGCCGCAGCGTGCCCGGCACCGGGCGACAGATGCGGTCTTCGTCGCCGATGTCGTACCCCAGCCCGGTTTCTTCGACCGTATTGCCGGTGATGTCGGTGGCGATCAGCGACATCGGCAGGCAGACGCCGTCGGCGTAGACCTTTTCCAGCGCGCTGCGGGTGATGCGTTTGCCGCGGAGCAGGCCGTTCATATCGGGCAAGATCAGATCGATCAGCTCGCAGTCTGGCGTCTGCTGCAGGGCAAGAAGGTCTTCGGGGGTGAGGCTCGCGGGCATGATGGCGGCGGTCTTCATAAGGCTCTGCGACAGTGTGACAGCTGCCGATACGGGCGGGAAGGCGTCAAAAATACTCAACGGGCATCTTGCCAGCTTTGCCGGTAATACGGCAAAAAATCGCTGCTGCAGTGCGTCAAAGCGCCGCTTGAGGGTTGAGGTGATGGTTGAGTGTTGCAGAAATCGAACATGCCGGGTAACGTGCGGACGACGCCCCCGGGGCCTCGCCACGAGCGTTTCGCATGTCTCCATCATCGGCACTGACATCGGCAAGACCGCCGCTGGTCGGTGTGCCCACTGATCGAAAAATGATCGGTCCGCATCCGTTTCTGGCGGTCGGAGAAAAATATGTGCGCGCGGTGGTCGACGGCGCCGAATGTCTGCCGCTGCTGATTCCCACGCTGCAGCCGGCGCTGCCGATGCGCGCGCTGCTGGAAGGCCTTGACGGCATTCTGCTGACCGGCTCGGTCAGCAACATCGAGCCGCATCACTACAGCGATGAACCCAGCTACCCCGGCAACCTTCACGATCCCGCACGCGACGCGAACACGCTGGCGTTGATTCCGCTGGCGATCGAAATGGGGCTGCCGATCCTCGCGATCTGTCGGGGCTTTCAGGAGGTCAACGTCGCGTTCGGCGGCCGCCTGCATCAGAAAGTGCACGAAGTCGACGGCTTCATCGACCACCGCGAAAATCTCGACGATGCTTTGGAACTGCAGTACGCGCCCACCCATTCGGTCGCGCTGACGCCGGACGGGCTGCTCGCGGGCATCGCCGGTGCAGACATTGCGCAGGTCAATTCGCTGCACGGGCAGGGCGTCGCGCATCTCGGTGAAGGCTTGACGGTGGAAGCCACCGCGCCGGATGGTTTGATCGAAGCGTATCGTCTCAAAGGCGCTTCTTTTTTGCTGGCGGTGCAGTGGCACCCGGAATGGCGTGTGGTTGAGAACGCGTTTTATCACGGAATTTTTCGCGCCTTCGGCAATGCCTGCCGCCAACGCGCCAGCCAACGGGTACGATGAACGCATGAGCCCGAAAACACCTCCCAGCAAGACCGCCTCCAAACGCGCAGCTGCGTCCGCACGCAAGCGGCCGCCGGCGCAGAAGACCTCCAAGCATGCCGAGCAGCCGGGTGAGCCCGCGCTGCTGCGGTGGCTCAAGGACCGCCGGATTACCGAGGTCGAATGTCTGGTGCCGGACATCACCGGCAACGCGCGCGGCAAGATCATCCCGGCCGACAAGTTCTCGCACGATTACGGCACCCGGCTGCCGGAGGGCATTTTCGCCACCACCGTCACCGGCGACTATCCAGACGACTATTACGATCTGATCTCGCCTTCCGACGCCGACATGTTGCTGCGTCCGGATCCCGATACCGTGCGGCTGGTGCCTTGGGCGACAGACCCCACCGCGCAGATTATTCACGACTGCTACACAAAAACCGGCGAACGCCATGAGCTGGCGCCGCGCAACGTGCTCAAGCGCGTGCTAGACGCGTATGAGGCCCTCGGACTGCGGCCGGTGGTTGCGCCTGAGGTCGAATTTTTCCTTGTACAAAAAAATACCGATCCGGATTTACCGCTGCAGCCGCCCGCCGGACGTTCGGGGCGGCCGGAAACCGCTCGGCAATCGTATTCCATCGATGCGGTCAACGAATTCGACCCGATCCTCGATCTGATGTACGACTACAGCGATGCGATGCAGTTGGACGTAGATACTTTGATCCATGAATCCGGCGCGGCGCAGCTTGAAGTCAATTTCATCCACGCCGACGCCATGTCGCGCGCCGATCAGGTGTTCATGTTCAAACGGATGATGCGCGAAGCCGCGATGCGCCACGGCGTGTACGCGACCTTCCTCGCCAAGCCGATGGAGAACGAACCTGGCAGTGCGATGCATATCCACCAGAGTCTGATCGATGTGAAAACCGGCAAGAATGTGTTTGCCGGCAAGGGTGAGGGCAAACACAGCAAGATTTTCGAGCATTACCTCGGCGGCCTGCAGAAATACGTACCAATGGCGATGGCATTTTTCGCACCGAACGTAAATTCCTACCGTCGCCTGGCGCTGGGGCAGGTCGCGCCGATCAACGTGCAGTGGGGCTACGACAACCGCACCTGTGGCCTGCGCGTGCCGATGGATACGCCGGAAAATACCCGCGTCGAAAGCCGTTTCGCCGGCTCCGACGCCAATCCCTATCTGGCGATGGCCGGCACGCTGGCCTGCGGCCTGTTCGGCATCCGCGAAAAACTGCAGCCGACCGCGCCGCTCACCATCAGTGCCCAGGACGTCGGTTTCGAGCTGCCGCGTTCGCTTGGCGAGGCGCTGGATCAACTCGAAACCTGCACGACACTTCACGATCTGATGGGCGCGCGTTTCGTGCGTGCGTATATTTCGGTGAAGCGCAAAGAGTACGAAACGTTTTTCCGCGTGATCAGTTCATGGGAACGCGAGTTTTTGCTGCTCAATGTCTAACCAGAATCCTTCGACTTATTGCACATCTCGCGGCTGAAGCCGCTCCTACAATGATTGTCTGGAGCCATCGTGGATAAAACCGATCTCGCCCACCTGCAACAGCTCGACGCTGCGCATCATCTGCATCCGTTCAACGACAACGCCGCACTGGCGAAAAAGGGCACGCGCATTCTGGTGCGCGGCGAAGGCGCTTATGTATGGGATGCCGACGGCAACAAGATGCTCGACGCCTTCGCCGGGCTGTGGTGCGTGAATGTCGGTTACGGCCGCAAGGAATTGGGCGAGGCCGCATCGCGGCAGATGGTTGAACTGGCTTACTACAACAGTTTTTTTCAGTGCACGACTGAACCCGCGATCCGGCTTTCGGCCAAATTGGCGGAGCTCACGCCGGCCGATCTCAATCATGCCTTCTTCACCAACTCGGGCTCCGAGGCCAACGACACCATCCTGCGGCTCGTGCGCCATTTCTGGGCGGTGCAGGATCAGCCGCAGAAAAACATTTTCATCGGCCGCCACAACGGCTATCACGGCACCACGATGGCAGGCGCCAGCCTCGGCGGCATGGCCGGCATGCATAAACAGGGCGGCCTGCCGATTCCGGATATCCACCATATCGAGCCGCCGTTCTGGTTTGCCGACGGCGGTGATCTCGCCCCTGAAGAATACGGTCTGGTCGCTGCGCGCCGGCTCGAAGACAAGATTCTCGAACTCGGCCCGGACCGCGTCGCTGCCTTTATCGGTGAGCCGATCATGGGCGCGATCGGCGTGTACATCCCGCCGATGACGTATTGGCCTGAGATCGAACGGATCTGCCGCAAGTACGACGTGCTGCTGGTCGCCGATGAAGTGATCTGCGGATTCGGGCGTACCGGAGCGTGGTTCGGTGCGGACTATTTCGGCTTCACGCCCGACGTGATGACGCTCGCCAAAGGCATTACGTCCGGCTACATCCCGCTGGGTGCGGCGATGTTCAACGACCGCATCGCCGGGGTGTTGAAGCATCAGGGCGGCGAACTGGCCCACGGCTGCACGTATTCCGGTCATCCAGTCTGCACAGCGGTGGCCCTGGAGAACATCCGTCTGCTGGAAGAGGGCATCGTCGACCGCGCCCGTACCGAGATCGCTCCGTATCTGGCCCAGCGCTGGGCCGAACTGGGCGAACACCGCCTGGTCGGTGAGGCCCGCATCGCCGGCATGGTCGGCGCACTGGAACTGGTCCCCGATAAGGGCAAGCGGGCCTTCTTCGAGGATCGGGGCAGGGTGGGCATGCTCTGTCGCGACATGGCGCTGAAGAACGGCCTGATCCTGCGCGCCACCTATGATTCCATGCTGTTGTCGCCGCCGCTGATCATCAGCCGTGAGCAGGTCGACGAACTGTTCGAAAAGGCATGGAAGTCGTTGAACGACACCGCCGCAGCGCTGCAGCATGCCTGAGCGCTGGCGGTTGTCGTCAAGCTGCGCGACACTCCACCGTCGCCGCTGCCATCTTCACTCCACTCCCACCGATGCCCGACCGGGCGAGAGGACAGTCATGAAACTACGAATGCTGAGTCTGTGTGTTGCCGTCTCCACGCTGGTCGCCTGCGGCGGTACCGAAAGCGGTACTGACAGCCGCAAGGCCAAGGGTGGCGAAGAGAAAGTCGTGAACATGTACAACTGGTCCGACTATATCGCCGAGGACACGATCGGAAACTTTGAGAAGGAGAGCGGAATCAAGGTCGTCTACGATGTGATGGACGCCAATGAGACGCTTGAGGCCAAGATCATGGCCGGCAACACCGGCTACGACATCGTCGTGCCCTCGCTGCAGTTTCTGGCCAGGCAGAGCAAGGCCGGCGTTTATATGCCGATCGACAAGTCGAAGTTGTCGAACTACAAGAATCTCGACCCCGAAATGATGGCGATCATCGCCAAAAACGACGCCGGCAATACCTATGGCGTGCCGTATCTGATCGGCTATACCGGCATCGGCTACAACGTCGATAAAGTCAAAGCGGCGATTGGCGATATTCCCGTCGACAGCTGGGATCTGGTGTTCAAACCGGAGTTCGCTTCCAAGCTCAAAGGCTGCGGCATCATGGCCTTGGACACGCCGACCGAACTGGTGCCGATCGCACTGAATTATCTCGGCGAGAACCCCAACTCGCAGGATCCGGCGGTGATCGCCAAAGCCGCGCCCGTGCTCAAAGTGCTGAATGCGAACATCCGCACATTCCATTCCTCGCAATACATCGACGCGCTCGCCAATGGCGATGCCTGTGTTGCGATCGGCTGGTCCGGCGACGTCTGGCAGTCGCGCGACCGTGCCGATGAAGCGAAGCAGGGCATCAAGGTCGATTTCATCATCCCCAAACAAGGCGCCCCGATTTTTTTCGACATGATGGCGATCCCGAAAGACGCCAAACACGCAGACAGCGCCTACGCCTTCATCAATTTCCTGCTGAAACCGGAGGTGATGGCCGGCATTTCCAGCTACACCTCTTACGCCAATGCGATTGGTGCAAGCAAGCCGCTGATCGATCCTTCGGTGAGCAGCAACCCGAACATCTATCCGCCGGAAGACGTGCGCAAGAAAATCTTTCCTCTGGAGCCGCTGACTGCGGAAGTGAGCCGCCAGTACACCGACATGTGGTCGGCGATGAAGAGCGGGAAGTAACCCCCGTCTCTTTTCTCCAACCGAATGCGATAGCGGAGCGAACATGACGGACAACGCGGGCTCTTCCAACAGTGCGAACGGGGCCAAGAACGACAAACTCGGCGTCGACCACTACTTGCGCATCGAGCATCTGCGTAAAGAGTACGACGGCGTTGTTGCGGTCGACGATGTCGATTTCTCGATTCGCAAGGGCGAGATTTTCGCGCTGCTGGGCGGCTCGGGCTGCGGTAAGTCGACGTTGCTGCGCTGTATGGCCGGCTTCGAGCGCCCGACCAAGGGCAGGGTGCTGCTGGATGGACAGGACATCACCGCGTTGCCGCCGTTCGAGCGTCCGGTCAATATGATGTTCCAGAGTTATGCGCTGTTCCCGCACATGACGGTGACCCAGAACATCGCGTTCGGCCTGAAACAGGACGGTCTGCCGAAGCAGCAGGTCGAAGACCGTGTGAGCGAAATGCTCAAGCTGGTACAGATGGAAAAGTTCGCCAAACGTAAACCGCATCAGCTGTCCGGCGGGCAGCAGCAGCGCATCGCATTGGCGCGATCGTTGGCGAAGAAGCCGAAGCTGCTCTTGCTGGATGAGCCGATGGGCGCGCTGGATAAAAAACTGCGCTCGCGGATGCAGCTGGAAGTGGTCAACATCATCGAAGAACTCGGCGTGACCTGCGTGATGGTCACGCACGACCAGGAAGAGGCGATGACGATGGCCCATCGCATTGCGATCATGGACACTGGCTGGATCCGCCAGATCGGCACTCCGGAGGAAATCTACGAAGCACCGCTGAACAGGTTCGCCGCCGAATTCATCGGTTCGGTCAATATGATCGACGGCATCATTGATGAAGACCGGGCCGACTACATCACCATCCGATCGCCGTCGCTGGATGTGCCGATTTATGTCGGTCACGGCGTTTCCGGATACGAAGGACAAGAGGTCGGATTCGCCGTGCGTCCGGAGAAAGTCAGTATCAGCAAGGAAGAGCCGGTGCAACCTTACAACAAGGCCAAGGGAAAAATCGAAGACATCGCTTATTTCGGCAGCCATTCGGTGTTCCACGTGCGGCTGTCGACCGGCTACCGGTTCATGGCGAATTTCGCCATCCAGCAGCGCTGGGCCGGGGAGGGGATGACCTGGGGCGACGAGGTGTGGTTGTCCTGGGGCGACAACGAAGGCGTGGTGCTGACCTCATGAACAGCGCGCTCAGACTGCTTTTGAGGCGGCTGACGCCGGGTCCACGCTGGTTTGTGATCGCCCCGCCTTACGTGTGGATGCTGATCTTTTTCGCCATCCCGTTTCTGATCGTGCTGCAGATTTCGTTCGCCAAACCGATGATCGCGTCGCCGCCTTACAGCGAATTGATCGAGCGGGTCGGCAACGAAATCAACATGACCCTGAATCTCAACAACTACAAGGCGCTGATCGACGACAGCAAATACCTCGGTGCCTATCTGAGTTCGATGAAGATCTCGGCGATCTCGACGCTGATCTGTCTGTTGATCGGTTACCCCATCGCCTACGCGATCGTCAAACTGCCCAGCACGGTGCGCAATGTCGCGCTGATGCTGGTCATCCTGCCGTCGTGGACGTCGTTTCTGATCCGTATTTACGCCTGGATCGGCATTCTCAAGGAAAACGGGCTGCTCAACAATTTTCTCAAGGACATCGGTCTGATCGATGAACCGCTGAAGATCCTCTACACCCCGACCGCGATCTACATCGGCATCGTCTACGCCTATCTGCCGTTCATGGTCCTGCCGCTGTACGCCAACCTGATCAAGCACGACAACCGCTTGATCGAAGCGGCCTACGATCTGGGGGCCAAACCGCTGCAGGCCTTCTTCAAGATCACCGTGCCGCTGTCGTTCGCCGGTATCGTGGCCGGCTGCATGCTGGTGTTCATTCCCGTGGTCGGTGAATTCGTCATACCCGAGCTGTTGGGCGGCCCGAGTACGAAGATGATCGGCAAGGTGCTGTGGGAGGAATACTTCACCGCCAACGACTGGCCGCGCGCTTCGGCAATCGCGATCGTAATGTTGGTGCTGCTGGTGGTGCCGATCATGATTTTCCATCGTTACCAGTCGCGACAGCTCGAATCCAACCTGTCGTAGGGAGTCGCCATGAACGCAAAACGCGACATCCTCTCGTTCCGCAGCCTGGTGCTGCTGCTCGGGTTTCTGTTTCTGTATGTGCCGATCTTCAGCCTGATCGTGTATTCGTTCAACGAATCGCGGCTGGTGACGGTATGGGCGGGCTTTTCGTTGAAATGGTACGGCGAGCTGTTCCGCGACCGGCAAATGCTGGACGCCGCGTGGATGTCGCTGAAAATCGCCTTCTACACCGCCTGCGCAGCGGTGGTGCTGGGCACGATGGCGTCGCTGGTCATGACCCGCTTGCGTCATTTTCGCGGCAAGACGCTATTCGGCGCACTGATCACTGCGCCGCTGGTGATGCCCGAAGTGATTACCGGCGTCTCCATCTTGATGATGTTCGTGGCCATTGGCGACATGATCGGCCATCCGATCCAGCGCGGAGTGAGCACCGTATGGATTGCGCACGTCACCTTCACGATGGCTTTCGTCACCGTCATCATCTCTTCGCGCATGCAGGAAATGGATCGGTCGCTGGAAGAAGCGGCGATGGATCTGGGCGCGAATCGACTGCGCGTGTTCTTCCTGATCACGCTGCCGATCATCGCGCCTGCGCTGGTCGCCGGCTGGCTGATGGCGTTCACACTGTCGCTGGATGATCTGGTCATTTCCAGTTTCACCAACGGTCCGGGCTCCACCACACTGCCACAGAAAGTGTTTTCGTCGGTGCGACTTGGCCTCACTCCAAAGATCAATGCGCTGGCGAGTCTGTTGATTCTCGCAGTATCCAGCGCTGGTTTCGTCGCCTGGTGGTTTATGGCCCGCGAGGATAAAAAACGCCAGCGCGACATGCAGCTCGCGCTGCAAAAAGGAGAATAAGGTGACGGTGCGATTGATCCATCCATGGACAGGTGAAGTCGACTACAGCTACGACTATATCGGCGAGGCCGACATCGAGCGTGTCCTGCACGCCGCCGCGCGCGCAGCGCCCGCATGGGCCGCACGCGATCTGGACGAGCGGGGCGGGCTGATCCGTGCGGTTGCGGTACGTCTGCGCGACCAGCGCGACAGCATCGCCGCGATCATGACCGTCGACATGGGCAAGCTGCACCGCGAAGCCCTGGTCGAAATCGAAAAGTCGGCATCGGCCTGCGAGTATTACGCCGATCACGCCATCGACTATCTGCGCGACGGCATGATCGCTACCGAAGCGCATCGCAGCTATGTCACATACGAACCTTTGGGCTGCGTGTTTGCGGTGATGCCTTGGAATTTCCCGCTCTGGCAGGTGTTCCGCTTCCTCGCGCCGGGGCTGATGGCCGGCAATGTCGCGGTGCTCAAGCATGCGACCAATGTGCCGCGCTGCGCCGATGCGATCGCACGCGTGCTGCACGATGCCGGCATTCCCGACGGTGTGTTCGGCGTGCTGCATATCGACAACACGATGGCCGCGCGGGTCATTGCCGATCCGCGGGTGAAAGCAGTGACACTCACCGGCAGCGAACGCGCCGGCAGTGCGGTCGCCTCAACTGCCGGCAAACATCTGAAAAAATGCGTGATGGAACTCGGCGGCAGCGACCCGTTCGTGGTGCTGGACGATGCTGACCTTGATCTCACGATTCCCGCCGCCATCGCGTCGCGTTTCGGCAACGCCGGACAGACCTGCATCGCAGCCAAGCGCTTCATCGTCACTCCGGGCATTGCAGACGCCTTTGTTGCGGGTTTCGTCGAAGCCGCAGGCAAGCTTGCCGTCGGTGATCCAACAGATGCAGCCACTACGCTCGCACCGATGGCCCGCGCCGATCTGCGCGATGAAGTACACGATCAGGTGCAGCGCAGCGTCGCTGCCGGCGCGAAGCTGTTGATCGGCGGCACGCCGGGGAAGGGCGCCTCGCACTACCCGGCGACCATCCTCGATCATGTCGCAACCGGCATGCCTGCTTATGCCGAAGAACTGTTCGGCCCGGCCGCCAGCATCCTGCGCGCCCGTGACCAAGACGATGCCGTGCGCATCGCCAACGACACCGACTTCGGCCTCGGCGCCAGCGTCTGGACCGCAGAAAAAGCCCGCGGCGAAGCGGTTGCACGGCGTCTGCAGGCGGGCGCCACCTTCGTCAACGCCATCGTCCGCAGCGACGTACGTCTGCCGTTCGGCGGCACCAAGACCTCCGGATTCGGCCGCGAACTCGCCGAACACGGGATTCACGAATTCATGAACATCAAGACGGTGTATGTGGCGTAGACCAAGACGCAGGTATGTTGTTTGCGTCGCTTTGCTTGTAGCGGTCACTGTTGTTTGTGTCGTGTCCAGACCCGACCGCGCACTGCGTACGGGGACTGGTATGGCGGCGCATGATTTGTGTTCAGAGACCTTCGTTGCGGGACTCGATCCGCAGCAGACATTCGCTGAAAGTATCGCGCCACGCCCGGGCATGCGCAGGCTTGGGTGGGCCTTGCGTTACGACGTAGATCACGCAAAACGGTAGGCGACAGCGTCTTTGTTGGGAACGATCGCGAGCCGTGCGGTGTACCGCGAAAGCTGGGGCTGCGTGCTCGTCCACGGCGACGAGCGCATCGACACTCCCCCACAGATCCGCACAGGGACATTGTCGGAACTGCCCATCGTCGATCCGCAGACGCCTGCATTGAAGTCAGCGATGGATGCAGCCTTCGTCGAGCCCGTGCAAGCGCCGCATCGCTGGACCAGAGCGGTTGTCGTTGTCCACAACGGCAGGATCGTCGGCGAGCGTTACGCGGCTGGCTATGGCGTCGACACGCCGATGCTCGGGTTCTCGATGACCAAGTCGGTGATGAACGCGCTGGTGGGTATTCTGGTCCAGCAGGGCAGGCTCTCGGTCGACAAGCCTGCGCCGATCGCCGCCTGGCAGGGAGCACAGGATCCGCGTCGGGTGATCACGATTGAAGATCTGATGCGCATGGACAGTGGTCTGGCCCTGGACGAAACCGGCAGCGGTTTCGACCCATCCAATCTAATGTTCTACGACGAGGTCGACATGGCCGGTTGCGCGCAGCGCGCCAAGGTCGTTTCGGCACCGCATACCCGCTGGTACTACAGCAGCGCAAGCACACATCTGGTCGCCCGCATCGTGCGTGATGCCGTCGGCGGCGATGGCGCCTCCGTGCAAAGATTCGCGGCCCGCGAACTTTTCGAGCCGCTCGGCATGCAGCACGTGGTGATGGAGATGGATGCAACCGGCACGCCAGTGGGCGGACATTATCTCTACGCCAGTGCCCGGGACTGGGCTCGATTCGGTCAACTGTTTCTGGACGATGGCGTCGTGGATGGCCAGCGTTTGCTGCCCGAAAGCTGGGTGCGTTGGTCCTCGCAGTCGACGTTGGGCACTGCTTACGGCGCCGGCTGGTGGACCACGCGCGGCGATGATCCTGCAGCCGCACACTGGCGCAGCGTCGGCATACCGGCCGACACTTTTTTTGCGTTCGGCAATTTGGGTCAACGCATTGCAGTCATCCCATCCGAGAAACTCGTGATCGTACGCATGGCCCGCGCGCATCTGCCGAATGGCGATATGGCCGGTTTTGAACGGTTAGTCGTCGATACGATTGCGAGTCTGCACCCGCAGAGATGACCGGGTAGCGGGCCGCAGCGGACGCATGGCTGGGACTATATGCCTCGCACTGTGTATTTCGCATAATGCATAGGCCCGGTGGCCGTCGAAAATGGCCCAGGATTAACGCAAAATTTGCACGTTATGTAAGGATCTCAGCGGAGCAGTTCCGGGACGCTCGCGTCTTCTCCGGCCTCGATCGCGAGCAGGCTGCCGACTTCCTGCAGGTCAGCCTCCGGACCATCGGTCACTGGGAGACCGGGAAGGCCCGGCCTTCCTACGCGGCCTTCAAGCTTCTCCGTGTCTACCGTCACGGGGACTTGATCGACCCGGCTTGGTCCGCTTACAAGCTCATCCGGGGCCGCTTCGTCACTCCCGAGGGTCACAGCTTCCTCCCCTCTGACATGGCTTGGCTCACTCTGACGGTTCGTCGTGCGGCCGCGTTTTCTGACCTCCTTCGCCAGCGGGACGCCGCCGCTGCTGCGCATTCCCCCGTTGTCGACGTCGCACCCGTCGGGGAGCCGGCCCCGGTATTTGCGGCGCGTAGCGCCGCAAACCCGGGCCCGGCTCTGGGCTTGTCTCTCTTATCGATAAGTCATAAACATCATTCAGCGCAGGTCCCCCCGGTCGGCCTGTTGCCAGCGGGCGAGGGCGCTGCCATCCTGTCTTCGCGGGAGTTGAGCCGTACCCGGCGTGCCGGGGGTCGGGTTATTCCTCCGGGGGTTCCTTCTGGTTCCCATTGCGTGGCGTCTGCGGCCTTGGCCACGCCTCCCGCGCTTTCTCCCGTCCTCGGCGGTGCCCCATGAGCCTGTGCACTCATGAGGACATTCCAGGTCTGCGTGCGGCCCGTCAGGCGCTTCGCGTCCTTCTCGCCCAGCTCAATGTGTTGAAGGCTGGGGAATCCGATCTTCCGATGCTCGTGGCCTACGCCACTGTGCAGGACGATCTGCAGACCCAGTGCGACACGATCGGTCGCCGGCTTGCTCGATTGGAGCGTGGTCCCCCGGGTGCAGGGCGGGGCCCTGCGAGCCCCTCCGGGGCGTCTATGCGGCCACGCCGCGCCCCTTTACCCCCGGCCGGTGGTCCCACCATTGCCCGAGCCTTGCGGAACTCTTTGGCGGCCCCGCGCCGCCCTGTTCCTGCTGACCCGCTTTTTTCACGCCCACCCGGGCAGGACTTGCCCGGGCCCGCCCCGGTGGTCCATCCTTCAACCCTGACAGGGAGCGCTTCCAATGGTTGAGTCAGTTCGCATAATGCATATTATGTAAAAAACAGGGATGGCCTGTAGCGGAGGTATTGGGCGTTGCTTGGGTTGGAAACATCGAACCCGTCACACAATTCCACCCTCGACACAGGAGAACGTCATGTCGGAACGCAGTATCGCCTCCGCCGCAGTGATCGGTCGCAATGACGACCGCTGCGAATGGCGGCCAAGACCCAAACGCCCGCACTGCAAGTGCATCGGCACCGACCAGCCGCCGAAGCGTCCGGACCCGGCCATTTACAGCCAGCCGCAGCGCTTGTCTTCCGGACAAAGCGCCAGTTGGGAAAGCCCGGACATCCAGACCAACTGGTGGGACGACTGGCGGTTCATGGACAGCATCCAGGTCCGGGTGCACAACGAATCCAACGAGGCCAGCGCGGTCAACACGCTGGTCCAGGTGCGCTGGGCGCCGTTCGGGATCGGCACGCCCTACAGCACGCTGGGCGACCAGATGATCAGCCTTGGATACGCACCCGACGCCAAGGATCTGGCTTTCCCGATCAACGATGCGGTGCGGGCGCTGGGTAACGATGTCTCGATCCAGGTGCAGATCAGCCATCCGCACGACAAGGTTCCCGACAACAACGTGGGCTATCAGGCCATCCACGGCGTACGCACGTCCCAGCTGGGTCGATCGCCGGGCATGACCTTCGCGGTAGTCAACGCCTCAGCCTCCACGCAGACCATCACTCTTGTGGTGCTGGCGAACGATCTCGGTGCCGCCGTCACGCCAGCGAATCGCGTGTATGCGCCGGGCGAACAGATCACCGCAACGCTGACGACGAATATTCCCGCTGCGATCGTGCCGCCAGCAGGCGGTTTCCTGCTCAAGGATGCCACGGTGGTCGGCTATGACAGCAGCGGCAGGCTGCTGGGCGGTGTGACGCTTCTGGTGAGGGTCGACGCATGAACGCACTCATCCGCAGCATGATCGCCATCACCCGCCCCTTTTCGCAGCGTCTGGGTCCATGCGAACTCAACGGCATGTTGATCGGCGCACTGACCGGTTTCATGTTCTGCATCGCCTGGTTGATGGGCGAAGCCTTCACTCCGGTCGCTTATCCCTTGTGGCTTTATATCGCGCTGGTGCTGGCGCTGTTCTGCTGGGGCACGCTGTTCGCACTGCTGTGCGGACCGCTGCGCTATGCGGCGTCAACGGTCGCAGGTCCGCTGCTGATCAATGCGCTGTTGACCAGCACGCTCACCGTCTATCTGTGCAACCTGAGCGGACAACCGTTTTTGTTTTTCCTGATCGGCATGCTGGTGGGTCTGCTCGTTGGCCGCCTGCTCTGCCGCTACTGCCGCAAACCCACACAACGCACCAAGGAGGGCTGAGCCATGGCCAATACAAAACCAGCCTGCGGCGTTGGCAGTGCTTCGACCGCGACCACTTTTTCGGACCTCTGGGGTCTGATCCTGCTGTTGATCTCGCTGGGCTCCGGCATCGTCGCGGTGATCACCAAGTTCGCCGAAACCGTTGCGTTTCTGACGCAGTCTTTCAGTCTGATCGGGATCACCGCGCCGGTTGCGGTGTGGCTTGGCGCGGTGGCCGCTTATGTCACCGTGATGATCGTCATTATCGTGTTCTTCTATAAAAACTGCGTTGAAGCGCCCAGAGGATTGGATACGTGCTCGGCCGGTGTGATCGAAGAAGTGTTTCCATCGTTCGACGATTGGAGCGAATGGGTGTTTCCGTTTGCAGCCAGTCATCCGCGCATTGATGTGGTCGTCAAATGCGACTACTGGGATCTCGCCGCCAACGGCGGTGCGACCGTGGTGTGCAACGACGATGCCGAACGATCGCCCATTCTCAGCGCGATCTTCCACAGCTCGGAAGTCTGCGCCGCGGGTGGTGGTGCCATCGCGGGAGCCGCTATCGCCGGTATCGGCGGCATCATCGCCGCGGTGGCGATCGGTGCGGCGATCGGGTGTTCGGCATCCGGGCCGTTCTATCTGCTGTGCCTGCTGGTGGTGCTGATCATCGCGGCCATCGTGGTGGCGGTTGCGGCCTTGATCGGTGCACTGATCGGCGGCTTGATCGGCAAGGCGGCTGCCGGCAGCGACGATCCGATCACCGACGGCGCCGGTTTGACCATCGGCGACTACGTCACCACCCCGGGCAATCTGATCATCATGGGCAATCTGGACAACGCCCGCGTGTATTGGTTTGTGACCGAAGGCGGGCACACGGTGCACGGGCGTTCCACCGGCTCGGCACCCTTCAGCCACCTCGACCCGGATGCGAATCTGACCGTGGATGCCTGCTGATCGCTGCTGGTCCGAATCAACAAGCGGTTCACAAAGGGCGCCTCGGGAGACCGAGGCGCCCTGCCCAGTTCAATCAGCTTTTCGGTCGGGCAGTGCTCATGCATCAAGCCGCGGCGCGGATCATTGATGAAGAAAGACAGTCCCTACCCTCTGCGGGCTGTATCAGTTCGCAAATCCCGCGATTTTCTGTGCATTCGTGAGGATGACAAACTTGTTGTTTTGTGTGGTCGAGCCCATTGACTGATTTTGATATTTATAATCCACGTTCGAGTAATACTCGATAGTCCTGACCGACGTTGGCGTGTACATCACGGTTGCGAAGGGAAAACTCCCCGTAGAAACATTATATGCGCGCCCATACGAGACGGTAGAACCGCCATTTCCTGGCTGATGTCCCGCCCCATAAATATGGCCAACCTCGTGCGCGAATACCAAGCCATAGAAACTCGGATAGCCCGAAGCCAAATTGGAATTTCCAGCAGTGCTGGCGCCGAATGTAGCTATACCGCCGCCATATGTTCCGATAACTGCGGCAATATCGGACTTCACCCTGGTTTTTGCTGCACGAAAGGCCACCATATCCGGGTGGTTTGAGTTGGTGATTGCCGTGTAGTCCGTTCCTGGCGAAGTGCTTGATGCATAGGTGACGAAGTAATAAGTCCCTGCGTTCTGCAGTCTGACGCCCGATAGGCCGGTGGTGTTAAATACGCGGTTAGTGGTTGCAATCATATTATCAACGACCGCCTGCACCTTCGTACCCGTGCCGCCCATGCTGGTAAATGCACTCGTGGTTATGCCGAACAAGACATTGGCGGTATATACCGTAGCGGCTCTGGTGCTGGCACCTACTGCTGTTGGCTGGTTTTTCATTGTGGCCAAGGTGCGCCGCAGGGCAATGGGGCCGATGCCGCCATGTCCATGCTGCTCGCAATGCGAAGCGAGGCTCGGGTTGACTTTGATGAACGCATAGCCTTTTGTCGTCGGCACCAGATCATAACTCTCACCGTTGTAGTGCATCGAGCCAACAACCACGTCCTTGTGGCGCGTTACCTGAATATAATTCATAGGGTCAACAGCGATTTCGCCGGTCAGCCGCTGCCGTAGGAAATCGCCTGTACCCGTTCGTTTGCCAAACGTACCCTGCCAGACAATCGAGCCGCTGGGTGTTTTTTCGGCACTGAGTTTGTAGGCGATATTGCTCATGCCTTTCAACCCTAGCGAAAAGGTGTCCGTATTTTCGTTGATTGCGTCGGCGTTGATGTCCACCAGCACGATCGAGTCCGCCTTGCGGCTTTTGAGCAGTTCGTCGTATGCGGGGTCGTTGGCAGCGCTGATTTTTGCGCTCGACATGCGAAACAGTGTGGGCGATGTTGAATTGGCATACAGGTCCCATGGACCGGCAGCAGCCAGCCCGAGGGCCAAGGTTAAGATCTTGAGGGTTGTGTTCATGATGATGTCCTTTTCGTTAACGAATATAAAAATGGGGAACAGGTCTTGAAATGGGCGCAATGATCAGGATGGTCGAGTGCGTCCATGTCTTGACGATATCCCTGCTTGCGGCAAGTCGTCGTTCCGAAAAGATCATGAAGTGATCATCAATTGATGATGGATCGGTCAAAAATGACAAAACTGGAGTTGCAACTGTGACCAAAATCCCGCTATGGCTTGGCGCTGTTCTGGTGCGCCGCGCTGTTCGCACTGTTGTGAGACCGGTGTGCCATGTTGCGCCCAAGGTCGAAGGCGCTTGGCAGATCACCGTTGAATAGCGCGTTTACCGCAACTATCCGTTCGTGACGATCTGATTGCTGTGGCGCCCAACCAGCGCCAGTAGCGCGCAGCGTTTGGTCGTCGATGCACTGGCACTGACATTCGGCGGCACTGGCTCACCGCCCATGTCGCCACTCATATCCTCAGCGGAGTACCCTGCCCTGCTCAGGGCGCCAGATTGATCCAGGTCGCCTTGACCTCGGTGTATTTCTCGAACGCATGCAGCGATTTGTCGCGGCCGTTGCCGGACTGCTTGTAGCCGCCGAACGGTGCAGTCATGTCGCCACCGTCCCAGTAGTTGACCCAGACGCTGCCGGCACGCAGTTTGCGCGCGACGCGATGCGCGCGGCCGATGTCGCGGGTCCACACGCCGGCGGCCAGGCCGAAGTCGGTGTCGTTGGCCATCCGCAGTGCGTCGGCTTCGCTGTCGAACGCAATCACCGACAGCACCGGGCCGAAGATTTCCTCGCGGGCGATGGTGTGGCTGTGCTCGACGTCGTCGAAGACGGTGGGTTCGATATAGCAGCCGCCGGCAACCACATCGACGCGTTTGCCGCCCAGCAGTACGCGACCGCCGTCGGCCCGACCCTTGGCGATGTAGTCGAGGACGCGCGCAGTGTGGCCTTCATCGACCATCGCACCCATTGGTGCGCCGGGCTCCAGCGGATGCCGCGGATGCATGGCCTTGCCGGCCTCCACAACCGCGGCAACGAAGTCGTCCTTGATCGAGCGTTCCACCAGCAGCCGCGACGCTGCGGTGCAGACCTCGCCCTGGTTGTAGAAGATGGCGCCAGCCGCGGCTTTCGCGGCTGCGGCCAGATCGGGCGCATCGGCGAACACGATGTTCGGACTTTTACCGCCGCACTCCATGTACGCGCGTTTCATATTGGAACGCCCGGCGCACTGCAGCAGATGCTTGCCCACCGCCGTCGAACCGGTGAACACGATCCCATCGACATCCATATGCAGCGCCAGCGGTTCGCCAGCGCCTTTGCCGAAACCCGGCACCACGTTGAATACGCCGGCGGGAATGCCCGCCTCCATCGCGATTTCGGCCAGCCGGATCGCGGTCAGCGGCGACTTTTCCGACGGTTTCAGCACCACCGAGTTTCCGGTCGCCAGCGCCGGGGCGATCTTCCACGCGGCCATCAGCATCGGGAAATTCCACGGCACGACGGCACCGATCACGCCCAGCGGTTCGCGGGTGATGAGGCCAAGCTCATCCGGGCCGGTCGACGCCACTTCGCCATAGACTTTGTCCAGCGCCTCGCCGGTCCAGGACATGCAGCGGATGGTGGCGCCTACGTCCACAGCGCGGGCGTCGCTGACCGGCTTGCCCATGTCCAGCGACTCCAGCAGCGCCAGCTCATCGCCATACTGTTCAATGAGTTGCGCAAACTTGATGAGAATCTTTTTTCGATGGGTGGGCTTGGTATTCGCCCAGACGCCTGCCTCGAAGCTGCGCCGGGCCGCGGCCACTGCACGCTCGATATCTTCGCTCTCGCTCTCGGCCACCTTGGCCAACACGCGGCCGTCGATGGGGCTGATGCAGTTGAAAGTCTTGCCGCTGGCGGCATCGACGTAACGGCCGTCGATGAATGCCTGGGTGCGGATCTGCAGACTGTCGGCAAGGGCTTGCCAACTTGCACGGGTGTGGGCTGAGGGCATCACTGACTCCAATGGGTTTAGAACCTGTTCAAAATCTCTGAATCTACAAAAAATGTCATCCCGAACGCCCGCGCAGCGGGTGGAGGGATCTGCTTGTAGCTGTTGATATCACAACAGCAGATCCCTCCACCCGCAGCGCGGGCGTTCGGGATGACAGACTTTTTAGATTGAGGAACATTTTGAACAGACTGTTAGAACGTCGCCGGCGTATTGGCGCTGACCAGGATCGCGTCCTCGTCGCCGACATTGCGGAAACGGTGCGGAATGCGGCTCTCGAAGTAATAGGCTTCACCCGGGCCGAGGACGCGGACGCGGTCGCCCACCGTCACTTCGATCTGGCCCTGGACGATCACGCCGCCCTCCTCGCCTTCGTGCGCCAGCATGCTTTCGCCGGTGTCGGTGCCCGGCGGCATGACTTCGCGCAGGATGCACATCTGTCGCTGGGGCCGGCGCTGGCCGATCAGGAAATAATGGATGTCGTTATTGCCGACGTCGGGCTGTTCGCCGTGCGCATAGAACGGGCTGTCCACCGGGCCAGCGTCGAGATCCATCGTGAAAAAATCCGCCAGCGAGATTGGAATCCCGTCCAGCACCTTCTTCAACGAGCTGACCGACGGGCTGACTTTATTTTGTTCGATCAGCGAAATAGTGCTGTTGGTCACGCCGACCCGCTTCGCCAGCTCGCGCTGGCTCAGGCCTTTGGTTTTGCGGACGAGCTGCAGGCGCGCACCGATATTCATTCGTCATCCGTCGACTTTATTGATGCGGGATACTTTACACGCTTGCGGCTGCGCAGCATTTTTTGCATGTTTCGGCATCGGTTGTAAAGTTTTTTCAACGCGCTAAGCTTGGCGTCTTCACCGCCGCCGGCTTGGAGCCTGCCCATGCGCGACGATCACGCCGCTGATTCTCCCACCGGCTTTGCCGACCACTATGCCCAGCAGGCCACGCGCCAGCCGGAGGCGATGGACGCGTTCTGGATGCCGTTCTCGGCCAATCGCCAGTTCAAAGCTGCGCCACGGCTGATGGCCAGCGCCGCGGGCATGTTCTATCGCTCCGTGGACGGCCGCGAGATCCTCGACGGCACCGGCGGCCTGTGGTGCTGCAACGCCGGCCATGCGCGGCCGCGGATCGTCGAAGCCGTGCAGCAGCAGATCGCGACCCTGGACTTCGCGCCGACCTTCCAGATGGCCCACCCGCTGCCGTTTACGCTGGCCGAGCGCTTGGTCGAGATTGCCCCGGATCATCTCAATCATGTGTTCTTCACCAACTCCGGTTCGGAGGCTGTGGACAGCGCGCTGAAGATCGCCCTCGCCTACCACCGCGCCCGCGGCGAAGGCCAGCGTACGCGCCTGATCGGCCGCGAGAAGGGCTATCACGGCGTCGGCTTCGGCGGCATTTCAGTGGGTGGGCTGCCCAACAACCGCAAATGGTTCGGCAGCCTGCTGCCGGGCGTCGACCACATCCGCCACACCCTCGACATTGAACGCAACGGCTTCAGCCGCGGCTTGCCGGCGTACGGCGTCGAACTTGCTGAAGACCTCGAACGCCTGGTGCTGCTGCACGATGCCAGCACCATAGCCGCGGTGATCGTCGAGCCGGTCGCCGGTTCGGCCGGAGTGATCCTGCCGCCACAGGGCTATCTCAAACGCCTGCGCGAGATCTGCGACAAGCACGGCATCCTGCTGATCTATGACGAAGTGATCACCGGCTTCGGTCGGGTCGGCAAAGCCTTCGCTGCGCAGCGCTTCGACGTGCAGCCGGACATGATCACCGCGGCCAAGGGCCTCACCAACGGCTGCGTGCCAATGGGCGCGGTGTTCGTCGCCGATAAAATCCATGACGCCTTCATGCATGGCCCGGAGCATCTGATCGAGCTGTTCCACGGCTACACCTACTCCGGCCACCCGCTGGCCTGCGCCGCCGCATTGGCGACGCTGGATACCTACGCCGAGGAAAACCTGTTCGAGAAAGCGATCGAACTGGAAGATGATTGGGCCGACGCCATCCATGCGCTGCGCGGGCTGCCCAACGTGATCGATATCCGCAACATCGGGCTGATCGGTGCGATCGAACTCGCCCCGCGTGCCGGTGCGCCGGGCACGCGCGCCTATGACATCTTCACCCGCTGTTTCCACGACGAAAACCTGCTGATCCGCGTCACCGGCGACGTGATCGCACTGTCGCCGCCGCTGATCCTCGAACGTGGCCATATCGACCGCATCTTCCAGACCCTTGCGCATGTGATCGGCCAGACCGCCTAATGCGCGCCAACCACTCTATCGACGGAATCCAGCCATGCTGATCGGCGTCCCCAAGGAAATCAAAAATCACGAGTACCGGATCGGCCTGACTCCGGCCGGCGCGCGTGAACTGGTCAGCCACGGCCATAAGGTCATGATCCAGCGTGATGGCGGCAAATCCATCGGCCTGACCAACGAGATGTATCAGAAAGCCGGCGCGGAAATCGTCGAGACCGCCGAAGAGATTTTCCGTCGCGCCGAGATGATCATCAAGGTCAAAGAACCGCAGCCGGTCGAATGCACGATGCTGCGCGAAGGCCAAGTGCTGTACACCTATCTACACCTTGCGCCCGATCCGAATCAGACCACGGCGCTGGTGAAATCAGGCTGCACCGCAATCGCCTATGAAACCGTTACCGATCGCAAAGGCGGCTTGCCGCTGCTGGCGCCGATGAGTGAGGTGGCCGGGCGCATGTCGATCCAGGCCGGCGCGCACGCGCTGGAAAAAGCCCAAGGCGGCTCCGGCGTACTGCTGGGCGGCGTGCCCGGCGTCAAACCTGCCGAAGTGCTGGTGATCGGCGGCGGCGTGGTCGGCATCAACGCTGCGCGCATGGCGATGGGCCTCAACGCACACGTCACCATTCTCGACCGTTCGCTCGATCGTCTGAAGTATCTCGATGAGCTGTACGGCCATCAGATGACCACCATCTATTCCACTCACGACGCTATCGAAGAGCGCCTGCCCGACACCGATCTGGTGATCGGCGCAGTGCTGATTCCCGGCGCCGCCGCACCGAAGCTGGTGTCGCGCGATCAGCTCAAACTGATGCGCCCCGGCTCGGTGTTGGTGGATGTGGCGATCGATCAGGGCGGCTGTTTCGAAACCAGCAAGGCCACCACCCATCAGAACCCGACCTACGAAGTGGACGGCGTGATCCACTACTGCGTCGCGAACATGCCCGGCGGCGTCGCCCGCACGTCTACTTTCGCACTGACCAACGCCACCCTGCCCTTCGCGCTGCAGCTCGCGAACAAAGGCGCGAAGAAAGCGATGCTCGACGACGAACACCTGCTCAACGGCCTCAACGTGCACGCCGGCAAGATCACCTACAAAGCCGTCGCCGATGATTTGGGCTATGAGTACGTACCGGCGGCGAAAGCGTTGGGTTGACCCGCTTCCCATAGGGTGCGCCTCGGCGCACCGCTCTTCGTAGGAGCGGCTTCAGCCGCGATCTGTTGTGTGACGAGAAACTCGCGGCTGAAGCCGCTCCTACAAATAGCTATCGAGACGAGTATGGCTTCGATTCAACACCACATCGGCGGCAAACTGTTCGAATCTGCAGATCGCCACGCCGACGTCTTCGACCCCGCCACCGGCCAGGTCACCAAGCGCGTTCCGCTCGCATCTGCCGATGATGTGCGCGCAGCGGTCGACGCCGCAGCCACTGCTTTCCCCAACTGGGCCGCAACCACGCCGCTGAACCGCGCGCGGGTGATGTTCAAGTTTAAAGAACTGCTGGAACGTCACGCCGGCGATCTCGCCGCTATCATCACCTCCGAGCACGGCAAGGTGCTGTCGGACGCGAAAGGCGAAGTGACCCGCGGTCTGGAAGTGGTCGAGTTCGCCTGCGGCATCCCGCATCTGCTCAAGGGCGAGCATTCGATGAACGTCGGCCGCGATGTCGATTCATGGAGCGAATGCGCGCCGCTGGGCGTCGTTGCCGGCATTACTCCGTTCAATTTCCCGGTGATGGTGCCGCTGTGGATGTTTCCAGTGGCTATCGCCTGCGGCAATACGTTTGTGTTGAAACCGTCCGAACGCGATCCGTCGGCATCGTTATTTATGGCAGATCTGCTGAAACAGGCGGGGTTGCCAGACGGCGTGTTCAACGTCGTGCACGGCGACAAGATCGCGGTCGACGCACTGCTGGACGAGCCGCGCGTGCAGGCGATCAGCTTCGTTGGTTCCACGCCTATCGCCGAATACATTTACGCCCGCGGCAGCGCCAACGGCAAGCGCGTGCAGGCACTGGGCGGCGCGAAGAATCACATGGTGGTGATGCCCGATGCCGATATTGACGGCGTGGTGTCAGCACTGCTTGGCGCGGGCTACGGTTCGGCCGGCGAACGCTGCATGGCGATCTCGGTGGCGGTGTGCGTTGGCGACGCGACTGCCGATGCATTGATCGAAACGCTTGCGCCGAAAGTCGCGACACTGAAGATTGGCCCCGGTTGCCTCGATCCGGAAATGGGCCCGCTGATTACCGGCGCGCATCGCGACAAAGTTTCAGGCTATGTCGATATTGGCGTCGCCGAAGGCGCAGTGCTGATTGTTGACGGTCGTGGGCATACGGTTGAAGGCCATGCTGACGGTTTCTTTCTCGGTGGATGTCTGTTCGATCGCGTCACCGCCGACATGCGCATCTATCGCGAAGAAATTTTCGGCCCGGTGCTGTGCGTGATGCGTGTACCGGATTTCGATGCCGCGCTGAACCTCGTCAACGCACACGAATACGGCAACGGCACCGCGATCTTCACCCGCGACGGCGGCTGTGCGCGCGAGTTCGCGCATCGCGTGCAGGTTGGCATGGTGGGTGTGAATGTACCGATTCCAGTGCCGATGGCCTTTCACAGTTTCGGTGGATGGAAACGCTCGATCTTCGGCCCGCTCCACGTCCACGGCCCCGATGGCGTTCGTTTTTACACGCGACTGAAGACGATCACTGCGCGCTGGCCGGAAGGCGCCCGCAGTGCCGAATTTGTCATGCCAACGATGAAATAATCATGCGCCATATCCTTGCCATCCTTTTCTTGCTGGCGGCGTTTCCGTTGGCCCATGCTGGCGGCAACAAGCCACCGCCGCAAACGCCAGCGGCCCGAACCCGCATATTCCTCGATACTTACGGCCAAGAGGTTGCGCTGCAGGAAATCAAACGTATCGACAAGATGCGCCCCGTTCTCAGCAAAGATCTCCAAGCTGCGCTGCGCGCCGCGCGGATCGCGCAGGACACGTTCACTGCGGATCATCCGGGTGACAAGCCAGGCCTTGTCGAGGTTGGCTTCAATTCCGGCGAAGGAAATGAATTCGACAGCTACGACATCCGCTTAACCAGCACGCTGACGAAAAACCGGGCT
Organism: Lysobacterales bacterium; assembly: GCA_031419075.1. Lineage (GTDB taxonomy): Bacteria > Pseudomonadota > Gammaproteobacteria > Xanthomonadales > Xanthomonadaceae > Lysobacter_I. The sequence continues at coordinate 30,507 of JANOKD010000039.1, read as the reverse complement.
GCCGTCGACGTCGAGTTCATCGAGAACGCACAAGACACCTCCATCCGCTGGCGGGATCGTTACGAGTGGGTGCTCGAAGGCAAGACATGGAAGCTGGACGACATCGTCTATAAAAGCACGGGGCGTCCGAGTCCGGGCGAGCTTCGTTTGAAGACATTGTTGCGATCAAACTGACGCTACACCCGGTTACGCGCGTCCCGGCGAACGACGAGCGGTCTGTCTCAAGGTCATCTCATGAGCAAACCGAATCCAACGCCCGCGGTCGATCTCCATCTCGACCAGGCTTTCACCCGCACTTCGCCGTACGGTACGCACGCCGAACCCACTTACTCCGGCGCCCTCAGTTTCCTGCGCCGGCGCTACAGCAAAGACCTGGTCGGAGTCGATGTCGCGGTGATCGGCGTACCGTTCGATCTCGCCACCACCAATCGCCCGGGTACGCGGCTTGGCCCGCGCGCAGTCCGCGCAGCATCGGCATCGCTGGCGTGGTGCGCGCCGTACGCGTGGGACTTTGATCCCTGCGAGCGCCTGAACGTGATCGACTGGGGCGATGTGTATTTCGATGCGGGCCGTCCTCACGAAGCGCCCGAGATGATCCGCACTGCGTATCGAGGCATCGTCGATGTTGGCGTCGCGCCGCTGTCGCTGGGCGGCGATCACTTCGTCAGCTATCCGATCCTGCAGGCGCTGCATGAGGTTCACGGTCCGCTGGCGTTGATCCATTTCGACGCGCACAGCGACACCTGGGCCGACAGCGAGGGTCGCATCGACCACGGGACGATGTTCTGGCATGCCGCGCAGACCGGGATCGTCGATGTCGCGCATTCGATCCAGGTCGGCATGCGCACGCGCAATCCTGAAGATCATGGCTACCGCGTACTCGATGCGCGATGGCTGCACGCGCACGGCGTCGATGCGTGTATCACAGAGATTCGCGAGCGCGTCGGCGACCGCAAGTGTTACGTCAGTTTCGATATCGATTTTCTGGATCCCGCATTCGCGCCCGGCACCGGTACGCCTGTCGTTGGCGGTTTCTCCACGCACCATGCGCTGGGCTTGATCCGCGGGCTTGCCGGGCTGCACATCGTCGGCATGGACGTAGTCGAAGTCTCGCCGCCGTACGACCTCAGCGAACTGACTGCGCTGGCGGGCGCTTCGGTCGCACAGGAATTATTGGCCGCGTATGCAAGCCGGTTTCCTGATCGTTCGCCCGAGTCCGCCTGAGATCGATGCAGCGCACAACACTTGCATCGTCATCATCGGCTGACATTCCCAGCCGCATCCAGCTGCCGCCCGGCCCTTGGTCGACGGTCCTTGACGCACTGTGCGCGCGCTTTCCGGCGATTGATCGCGACAGGTGGCGGTCGCGCTTTGCGCGTGGTCGCGTGCTCGACGCCAGCGGTGAAGCGCTGACCGAAGCTGTGCCGTTCCGTGTCGGCGCAGAAATCCGCTATTACCGCGAGGTCGAAGCCGAGCCGCGGCTGGCGGTGGTGGAATCGATTCTTCACGTCGACGCGCATTTGATCGTCGTCGATAAGCCGCATTTTCTGCCGGTGACGCCTGGCGGTGTTTACGTCAACGAAACACTGCTGGCGCGTCTGGTGAAGCGCTTCGGCAATCACGATATTGTCCCGCTGCATCGGCTTGATCGGCTCACCGCCGGAGTCATGCTGTTTTCCAATCAGCCTGCGACCCGCTCGTGTTACCAGTCGCTGTTCCGTGATCGCGCAATCCACAAACGCTATGAGGCGATCGCGCCGCCGCTGCCGATGTCGACATGGCCCATCGAGCGCAGCAGCAGGCTGATACGCGGCGAACCTTTCTTCCGGACACAGGAAGTTGCGGGTGAGCCGAATGCTGTCAGCCGCATCAATGTGATCGAACGCGGCGCCGATGCATGGCGTTATTCACTTGAACCTGTTACTGGAAGAAAACACCAGCTGCGCGTGCATATGGCCGCGCTGGGTGCGCCGATCCACAACGATCCGCTGTATCCACAGCTCTCCGAATATGCCCCGGATGATCTGCAGCGACCGCTCAAGCTGCTGGCGCGATCGCTGATGTTCACCGATCCTCTTGATGGTTCGGCGCGATGTTTCGAGAGTCAGCTGCGGCTTGATTGAGCATGTTTTGTCGGCCCGGATATGGTCAAAGCCTGTGGAGGGATCTGCTGATGTTGTTGTAGTGAAACAGCAGATCCCTCACGTTCGTTCGGGATGACAAGCGTTTTCGGGATGAAAGATGTGTATTCGGGATGACAGCATTTCAGCGGCAAAAATAGATGCAATTCACGCAGGTGCTTTCAGGCGACGCGTCATACCCAAGTACGCCGAGTGCACCGCATCCGCGCCGTAGGTGTCTTCAAGGCGCCGGATGATGAAATGCCCGCGTGCCATGTCCTGGTAGTGGCGGATAAACAGCGTATTTACCGCAGCGCCGCTGGCAGCACCGATCACTGGCACCAGCTGCGCAGCGAGTTTGTGGGTGACCACCACGCCGAAGCGCGACGCCACCGCTTCGATCAGCTTGGCCAACCAGATGCCCGCTTTGCCTGCCGAGACCGTCGAGACGCCCTGCTGGCCCGCGCCGACCGCGGCTTGTCTGGTCAGCGCGGCGGCGGTCTGCTTCAGCACCTCGTTCAACATTGCACGCGTGGCGTAATAGCCGGTTTCGGACGCGTCATCGTCGCGGCCCGGGCCGCCCAGCGCAAACACCGCCACGCAGTCCTGTGCGACGGTTGGATCCTGCAGCGAAAAGCCTTCGCTGCGCGCGATATCGGCAATCGATCGCAGCATGATGGTGGTGGTCACCGGCAGTTCGACCAACAGCCCGGTGAAGCCGAAGAAACCGCCCGCCGCGCCGCTGGCCGCAGACATCAGCGTATGTGATCGGGTCGATGCCGACGTGTTGGGGGTGTCGCGCAGACTGGTCAGCGCCAGCCGCACCGACTTCGACAACGCCCCCTGCACCGCTGAATGTACGCGACGGCCAGCGCCTTCAGGCAGTTTGCCGAGCGCCGATTCGAGCGGTTTGCCGACCACATGGGTGAGTTTGGCAACGAGCGACGGGGACTCCAGCAGCGCGACAGCGCGTTCAAGCGCTTCGATGTCGCGCGGATTGTTTTCGATGTGATCCATGATGCCGACCATGCTACCCCGGTCATGGGCATTCTTTGCGTCACTCGGTAGTGGCTTCGGGATTTTGGGATAATGCCCGGTTCACCAAGGCGCGGCCCGTCATTCCGGGCAAGGATCTTGATGTGAGGAGCGATTTGAGCAGCGATCGAAGCAGTGATCAAACCAGCGAGCGGCGCGCATCAGCGGCGGGCAGCGCGCTGTTTTCGATACTGCCCCAGGGCCTGTTCGGGCCGCTGGCCTCGCCCAACCGCATGCATTACTGGCGGCTGCTGTGCCGTCTGTTCGATGAATCCTTCGGCCCGGATGCGCCGATGCCGCCCAGCGTCGGCTTCCCGCGTCGCGAGATCACCGCTGCGATCGAGCGCTATCTGCTTACCGACGACCCTTGGGAACATGATGCCGATGGCGAGGACGGCGACGCCCCGGACACGCCGCTGTCGGTGCGCGCCAATACGATCTATGAGCGCTTCCGCCAAGCCGGTTGGCTGCGCCAGGAGCGCATCGGCGCCCGCGACATGGTGTCGATGACCCATCCGGTCTCGCGGCTGCTGACCCTGCTGATCGATTTCGCCGAATGCGGCCCCACTTTTTTCGGTGCCAAAGTCCGCTCGATCGAGCTGCAGTTGAGTCAGGTGATCGCCGGCAAAGCAATGGGCGACACTTTGGACGAAGCCGCCGACCAGTCGCGCCAGCTGCTGTCCAACGTGGCGTCGATCGGCGTGCAGGTGCGCGACCTCATGCCGGAGCTGAGCAAGGCCGAAAGCACCGCGCAGTTCGCCCGGCAATTGTTCGAGCGTTATGTCGGCGAACTGTTCGTCGGCGATTACGCAGAGCTGCACAACGCCGACCATCCGTTGGCGCGGCGCACGTCGATTCTGGCGATGGTGCGCGATATCGAATACGGCCCGCTGCGTCCTTCGCTGTTGGCCTGGTACGCCGAACGCACACCGGGCGGCGATCCTGCGCTGGCCGAACATCGCTTCAACCGCAGCCTGCGCAGGCTGTACGAAATCGACCGCATCGACGAATACCTCGGCCGCCTGGACGACGACATCCGTCAGGCCAACCGCCGCGCGCTGGCCTTTCTCGACTACCGGCTGCGCGCACCGGATCAGCTCGACACCCTGCTGCGCCGCGCCTGCCGCGGCGTGTTGGCGGCGCCGGAAGACGCGCTGCGGCTGCCGGTGGCCAGCGGCGGGCTGATGGAAGAACAGCGCCTGCGTCCGCCGAGGCAGCGCCCGCGCCCGATCCCGCGCACCGCCAACGTGCAGACCGAACCCACGCCCGAACAGTTGGCGCGGCTGAATCTGCTGCGGCAGATGAAACGGGTTCGGCTGGTGCTGCCGGAAGATCTGACCCGTTATCTCGAACGCTATTGGAATACCGATAGCGGCACGGTTGATTCAAGCATAATCGATTCAAGCACGCTGCAGATCGAAACCATCGCGGATTTCCGCGCGTATCAAACGCTGGTCACGCTCGCCCTGCGCAGCCATCGCAAAGGCGGCCTGCGCCGCGACGATCCCCTGCAGCGGCTGTTGCGCGGGTTTCAGGTTGAACTTGTCAGCGACGCTGCGCCTGCTGCAACCGCGGGCTCCACAAGTGAAAACCCCTATCTGCATGCGCCGCATTTCGTTCTGCGTCGCAGCGGCCGCCACGCCACATTGGAAAACATCACTGCATGAAGCGTTCCTGGGCCCATCTCAGCCAGCTCTCGGGTGATCTGTACATCACCCAGGATTTCGAGCGTGCCGCGTACCGATTAGTCACTGAGCAAGTGCTGTACAGCAGCGACCGCATGTCGAAAAACGCCTATCACCTCGTCGAAACCTATTTCAACGATTTCGCCGCGGCGCTGGAGCCGTTGGGCATCCGCCTTGAGCGCAACGCGCACTATCGCTACGTCGTCGCGCTGCCGACCCACGGCGAAGGTGCGGTGGTGACGCTGGAACAAACGCTGCTGATGCTGGTGCTGCGCCACCGTTACGACGTTGCGATGCGTCAGGGCCAGATCGAAGATCTCGGCGAAGTGATGGTGGATTTGCCCGAGCTGCAGGAAGCGTATCAATCGCTCACCGGCCGACCGATGCCGGAGCTGGGTCCACTGCGCGATACGCTGCGGATGCTGCGGCGCTGGTCGGTCTGCAAAACCGTCGAATGCGAAGCCGACGACCCGCAGCCGTTCCGGATTCTGGTGCGCCCGGCCATCGTCGAAATTGTCGGTGCGCAGTGGCTGCAGCGGCTCGATCAGCACAATCGCGATGACGACAGTGAAGGCGACGACAACCACGACGATACGACCACCGACGCCACCGACATGACGGACACCGACGATGTATCAGCTTAAACGCACGCATCTGGTGCAGTTCTTTTTGTTCCAGGCTGAAACGCTGGAGCTGGACGCCACCACCGCCATCATCGCGCCCAACGGCGCCGGTAAAAGCGCGCTGCTCGACGCGCTGCAGATCGTGATGCTGGGCGCGGACCGCAATCAGATCCGTTTCAACGCACAGGCCGGCGGCAGTCATCGCGCGCGCAGCATTCGCGATTATTGCCTCGGCGTGTATCGCGCCGGCGATGACGGCCGCGTGCGTGAAACCGCGACGACGTACATCAGTCTGGTCTTTGAAAACACCGTCAGCGGCGAAACGCTGACCGCCGGTATCGCGCTGGGCGCATCGGCCGATGAGCCCGATCACCGCGTCCACGGCATGTATCTGTTGCCGCAGGTGACGCTGACCCTGGATGACCATTTGGAAACCGTCAAAGGCCAGCAACTGCCGCTGACGTGGGCGCAGTTCCGCACCTCAATCGCCGCACGCTGCAAAGCGGCCGGCACCAAGCTGGAACTGCACACCACCAGTGATCGCTTTCTGCGCGATCTACTGCTGCAGCTGCGCCCGGCGAGCAATGTGCATATCGACCCGGCCGCGTATCGCAAGGCCTTCCAGAACGCGCTGAACCTGCAGCGGGTGAACGATGTCGATCTGTTCGTGCGCACGCTGGTGGCCGAGGAACGCCCGACCGATATCGGCAAATTCCGCGCGCTGCTGGAAGGCTTCCGGCTGATCAAGGAAAAGATCGAACAGGTCGCACGCCGCATCGATGCTGCGGAAATAGTGGAAGCGCTGTATCGCAAAGTCGCCAGTCAGGCCACGCGGTCGGCCTCGTATCGCGCACTGGGCGCCGAGTACAGTCGCGACAACCACGGCGAACAGGTCGATGCGGCCGAAGACACGCTCACACACATGCAGGACGCACAGCAGCGCACGGCCCGCGCGCTGGAACAGGCGCGCAGCGACCGCGCCACTGCACGCCAGCAGACCGAAGACGCGCAGCGGCGTTTGCAGGGCACGCGTGGCTACAGCGAGCAGGCCTCGTTCGATCAGATCGCCGGCCGCGATCGCGATGAATTGACGCAGCACAAGCGCGAATTGATGCGCAATGCCGGTGTTGTCCGCGATCAGCTGATGGCGGTGTCGAAGTTGAATCTGCCGGGCATGGATATCGATGTGCTGACCCAGGCGATGGCGCCGTGGGGCGCGCTGTACAAGCAGATCTCGGAGCTATCGGCCGATGCGAGTATTGATCTGCCACCGGACGCGCTGCACGCGCAGCTACTCGCCGCGATGACCCAGGCAGCGCCCACGATGGCGATGGTGTCGACGCGCGCCCACGCGCTGCGCAGCGAACTCGACGCGGCGCGCCAGCGTGGGGAACACGCACGACAGAATCAGAAGCGCTTGAATGCCGGCAAGGCGGAACTGCGCGCGGACGTGATCCGCTTGATGAGTTATTTCGACGAGGCTGGCATTCCCTGTCGCCCGGTCTGCGATCTGGTGCAGGTAACGGATCCGCTTTGGCAGGGCGCGATCGAAGCGTATCTGCGCAGTCATGTCGAAGCGCTGTTGGTGCCTGTCGAGCACGAAGAGCGCGCGATTAAACTGTATCGCTCGCTTCAGGGCGGGCGTTCGGTCTACGGCGTGAAGATCGCGCTGACCAGTCAGGTGCGGCAATCGCGTGGCGATGCGCGTACCGGCGATGGCCAGGTCGCGGCATTGCTGAGCGGCGACCACGATGCTCTCGCCTACCTGCGTCGCCAACTCGGTGAACTGCGCTGTATCGAAAGCGAAGCGGACGTTGTGCGCGCAAAACAGGGTCTGAGCCGCGATGGTCTGGTAGTGAAAGGCGGCGGCGTGGAACGCCTGCGTCTGCCTGCAGCGACCGAACTGAAGATCGGTGCATCCGACAACCGCGAACGGCTCAAGCTGCTGCGCGAAGACATGGAACGGGCGGAGCAGGACATCCGTCGTCTAGAAACAGCGTGGCAGACGCTGGACACCCGCGTCACCGATTGGGCGCGGATCGGCAGCCCCGAACACGCAGCGCAGACCGTGCACAGCCTGCTGCTGAAACATCGCGAAGCCGCAGCGCGCTACCGCACTTTGCGCGACAGCCACGCCGCGCTGGCAGACCCGGATCTCGTCAGCCTGAGCGAACACGCGCAGGCCTGCATGCAGCGCCGGGATGCGCTGGAGGCGCTCGTCGAGAAGTTGGTCGGTGAGGAAGCGGTTGCGCTGGGCAAAGTGGCTGAAGCGCAGACTCTGCTGGATCGTCTCAACGCCGACAGCGAGCGCATCGCACGCGCGGCGGTGGAAGCATTCCGGCATGCCGATGTCGATCCGAATCTGGTCGAACACCATCGCGATGAGCTCGACGGGAAGTATCCCGAGCTGCCCGAACGCATCGCCCGCTGTCTGCATCGCGCAGACGACGCCGACAAAGCGCTCAACGCGGTGCTGCCCGAAGCATGGTCGGGTCTGGCTCAATACGCCAAAGACCACGGCATCGTGCTGGACGTGGAGGCGCAGGACTGGCGCAAAGCCAATGCGCTGCTGCACAAGGAGATTGCACATCTCAAGGGCACCGAACTGGTGCAGCATCAGGCCAAAGCCGACGAAGCGTATGCCACTGCGGTCGAAACCTTCCGCAGCAACGTGGCGTCTGCGCTGTACGACAATTTCACCCGGCTGAAGCACCAGATCCAGATCCTCAACCGCACACTGATGAGCAGCCCGGCGTTCTCCAACAACGAGCGCTACAAATTCAATTACGAGATCGCGCCGGAGTACAAAGACCTGTACCGCTTCATCGAAAAAGTGTCGGACATCGGCGACACCGACACGCTGTTCGGCAGCGCCGGTGAAGTGCCTGACGCGTTTCGCGACATCATCGAAGAAAAAATCGGCGGTCGCGGCAATGCGCCTTCGCCGCTCGACGACTATCGGCGATTCTTCAGTTTCGAGGTCACCATCCAGCAGGACGGCCGCGTCATCGGCACGCTCAGCGAACGCATGCGCTCGGGTTCGGGCGGCGAACATCGCGCACCGATGTACGTGATTGCCGGCGCTGCACTGGCGGCGGCGTACGGCAAGCGCGACGGGCAACAGGGTGGTCTTGGACTGATCATGCTGGATGAATTCGGCGACAAGATCGATGCCCAGAACGCGCGCGCCACCACGCAATATCTGCGCTCGCTCGGCCTGCAGCTGATCCTGGCCGCGCCCGACACCGCACAGGGCACGCTGACCGGCGTGCTCGACAGCTACATCGAACTGTTTCGCGATGGCCCGCTGCTGCAGGTCGAACGCGTGCAGGTCACGGACGCAGGCCGCGCGCTGCTGCACAGCGATCAATTCGCGCTGCATCCCGAACTGTTGGCGGCCGAGACGGCGCGGATCGCAGCCGAGCGCGCAGCGTCATGAGCCCCGCGCGCAAGGCATTACTGCGTCTGTTGCGACAAGGCGAACGCGCGCGCTCTGGACATAAGGCAGAAACCGTTCCGCTGCCGATGACCCCGGCCAAATGCCCCGAATACTGCAACTTGCGCAGTCTTGCTGACATCGAACAGTTCGAAGCGGAGTTCGCGCTGGCTGAGCGCGCGGACGCTATCAAGATCGAACACGACCGCTTCGGTGGAGATCATCCCCGTCTGAAATATGTGCGATTGATCAGCCTCCAACACCTCGCTGCGCATTTGGACATTCGGCTGCTCAGCGCGCAGGTCGAAGCTGCCGCCGAGAAGCTCGGCAATGTCTGCATGACCTATCCGGTGTTGAACGCCGTGCTGGAGACGTGGCGACTCGGCCGCCAAGTGCGCGGGCATGGGCCAGATGCAGCCGCTGACATTGCGGATGCAGTGAAAGCCATTGACGCACGCCGCGGCGATGACCGTGAAGAACGATTATTGCGCCGCGAAAGCGTGCGCATCTTTCGCGACAGCAAACGTCTTGAAGCGCTGACCGCGTGGCTCGACCTGCTGTTGAGCGGCGAATTGACGCCGTCCGGTCTTGACAATGTGCAGATCTGGTCGGAGCTGGGGCTGCGCCGCGAACCGCAGCCGGTGCTGGTTGCAGGCGAAGGTTGGGTGCAGTTAGCGCAGGCGCGCCTTGCGCTGTGCCGCCCCTATCTCGGTCTGCCTGTCGATGCCGTGCAAACTATCGAAACGCGGGCGCGCTACGTATTGACCATCGAAAATCTCACCAGCTTTCATGACGCAGCGCGCGCAATGCCGGATCGCGACGGACTGCTGATCTACACAGGCGGCATGCCCTCGCCTGCGTGGCGGAATTTTTACGGGCGTCTGCTGGCGTCGTTGCCTGCGGAAACGACGCTGTATCACTGGGGCGATATCGATGAAGGCGGCTTCCGGATTGCCGCGCATCTCGCGGCAATAGCGAAGATATCCGGCAAACGCCTGCATCCGTGGCTGATGTCGCCGCAGGATGTCGCGCATCATGGTCTGGATGCGGAAACACCATCGGCGACGTGTCTCAAAAAGATGACCGACTGGGCCGAAAAAGCTGACTGGTCGGAGCTGGCTTCAGCACTGATGCAAACGCCGATCCGTATCGAACAGGAAGCGATGGATCCGCGTTTTCCCTGATGCAGCGCTGCGTCTGATTCAAAAGCCCTTGCACACCTCCCACACCTCGGAATCGAGCTGACTCAGCAGATCGAATGTCCGCTTCAAACCGACACGCTTCAAGGTCGCCTCGCGCTTGGCTTTGGCCGCCTGACAGGGCGTGGGGCCCGCCGCGCGTCGGGGACTGTTGCTGCGCACAGCAGTCGCCCTGCCGCTGGGGCGATTGCGACGGTCCATCTCCTGCTGGATGGCGATGCTGCGCGCAGTCAGCGCCGGGTCGTCAGGCTGCGCTGCGTAACTGCGCACCCCAGCGGTACGTTGCCCGGTGGCGCAGGGCGCATTCTGGTAACTCTTCACCCCCCTGCCATCGATACAGATATGAATGTCCTGCGCGCCGGCTTGTCCGACGTGCATCAGACAGGCCGCGATCAACGCGAGCGGCAGCCATCGAAATAAAGTAAGCCGAAGCATGGGCGATGTCCTCGGCAAGAGCCGTGTGATGTCGAGGGCGCCAAGATAGCCGCTGCATCGCAGAAGGTCTGCCGGTGGTTTCCGACAACATGTGTCGGGAAACCCCGCACACAGGTGTCAGGCCACTCTGAAACCCGACGCCACGCGCGCGCCCAACCAGACCAGACCCAGCCCACCTACCAGTGTGATCGCGAGATAGCCGAACATCAGTCCGCTGCGCTGGGATTTGGCATACAGCAGGCATTCCAGCATCAGCGCCGAATACGTGGTCAGCGCGCCCAGCACGCCGACGATCAGAAACGCGCGCCAGTAAAGCGCCGCCGGGCCACGGCCTTCAAGCCAGATCGCGATGAAACCGGCTGCAAACGAGCCGATTAAATTCACCGCGAGCGTGCCCCACGGAAAACCCGTGCCAAGCTGTCGCAGCAGCACACCACCCAACCAGAAACGACCGACGGCACCCAACGCGCCGCCTGCAGCTACCAGCAGCAGCTGTTGCCACCACAGTGCAACCATCAGCGGCAACTCCCGAAATGTTCCGTGCGGACATCCATTGTCTTGAAATCAATCTTCACTCTGCAGCCTCACCCGCCGTCGGCTTCACGCGTCGCGCTTTCGCACGATCGGCGCGCAGGCGGTCGAGTTTGTCCTTCAGCTTGAGCTCCATGCCGCGTTCGACCGGGTGGTAGTAAACCCGCTCGCCCATCGCGTCCGGGAAACCGGTCTGCTCCAGCGCTACCCCGCCTTCGGCATCGTGGTCGTAGCGGTAATTCTTGCCGTAGCCGATCTCTTTCATCAGCTTGGTCGGCGCATTGCGCAGATGCAGCGGTACATCCTGCGTGCCGTATTCGGCAACATCGCGCTTGGCGGCTTTGAATGCGGTGTAGGCGGCGTTGGATTTGGCGGTGCTGGCCAGATAAATCACCAGTTGCGCCAGCGCCAGTTCACCCTCGGGGCTGCCCAGACGGTCATAGGTCTCCCACGCGTCGATCGACATCTGCAGCGCACGCGGATCGGCCAAGCCGATGTCCTCCACCGCCATCCGCGTCATGCGTCGGGCGAGATACACCGGGTCGCAGCCGCCGTCGAGCATCCGCATCAGCCAGTACAGCGCCGCATCCGGATTCGAGCTGCGCACGGATTTGTGCAGCGCCGAGATCTGGTCGTAGAACTGTTCGCCGCCCTTGTCGAAGCGGCGGGTGCGGTCGGCCAACACCTGTTCGAGGATCGCGTTGGTGATCGTCCCTGCTTCAGAAGCGCCCTCGCCTTCACCCGCCAGCTCAGCGGCGATTTCCAGCAACGTCAGCCCGCGGCGCACGTCGCCATCTGCGGCGGTGGCAATGAGCTGCAGCTGCTGCGGCGCGATGCGCAGACCGCGGCCGCCAAGACCATGTGTTTCGTCGTGCAGCGCACGCTGCAGAGCGCTGGCGATGTCGTCGGCAGAGACTCCTTCCATCACGTGCACGCGACAGCGCGACAGCAGCGCCGAGTTCAGCTCGAATGACGGGTTTTCGGTGGTCGCGCCGACGAACAGAATGGTGCCGCGTTCGATATGCGGCAGGAACGCATCCTGCTGGTTTTTGTTGAAACGATGCACCTCGTCCACGAACAGCACCGTGCGCCGGCCCTCGGCAAAACGATGCGCGGCTTCGGCCAGCACCACGCGCACTTCCGGCAAGCCACAGAGCACCGCAGAGATCGCCTTGAACTCGGCGTCGGTGTACTGGGCCAGCAGCAGCGCCAGCGTGGTCTTGCCGCAGCCGGGCGGCCCCCACAGGATCATCGAATGCGCGTGCCCGGTTTCGATCGACTGACGCAGCGCCGTGCCCGGTGCCAGCAGCCGGCGCTGGCCGACCATGTCGTCGAGGGTGCGCGGGCGCATGCGTTCGGCGAGCGGGCGCATCGCGTCACGATTTTCAGTTTTCATCCGTTGATTATCGCTTAGCGGTAGCTGCACAGGCGCCCAGTGATTTCCGTCGTTATCTGGTGGTGCCGAATCGGAGAAATCGATTGAATCTGTGATGCTCATCATGTTTATGGCGCATGTTTTGCAGCGCCTTTACTCATTGCCGCAATCGGGACATAGTCGGGACGGAAATGGATTCCACATAGATACGACACTGCCGAGATTGGCAGTCAGCCGCTCCATGGATCAGGAGGAGACATGGAGCACTCAATGGATCTGACACAGGAGTGTGCACCATGAAGTCTGTTCTCATCTTTTCCGCCACGGCAATCGGTCTGATGGCGGTCCTCGGCGGCGTGTCCTTGCTTCAAGCGGCACCGGCCGGCGATTCCAGATATGCAGAAGGCATCTATCGCGATTTCGCGATGGCGTCCGGTCAAAGGACAAATTTCGACGTGCGGACCGTCTCTACAGGCCCCCTGCGTAAACTCGAAGGAAAGTCCTTCGCCCAACTGGTCGGTACCCCACGCTATCAGCTCGGGTTCGATGAAACCCGGGCCAGTCGGATCATGAACCCGAAGTTCTCATCCATCTTTTCGTTGAATCGGACCGAGCTGGACGCTGGCGTCGAAGGCTTCGACGTAGTGGGTCTGCCGGTTTCCAAAGGAACCTACCGCACGCTCGCAGTACAGGTGACGGTTGATGGCCAGACCCGGACCCATCGGGCGCTAGAAATGTGCTGGGCCGCGCAGGATCATTGCGTGATCTACGACCCGCAGATCGAATTCCTCGACTCGGTCGTCAACAATTATCGGATCGCCAAAGCGGAAGGCTACGCCCCCCGAATCCAGGAGCAGGCGCCGGTGCAGGCGCCGATCGGCGAGGTCAGCACCTTGGCCGTCTGCCGTTTGGCCAGCAATCTCAATATCATCGGCCGGTCGTTGACCTGGGGCGCACGTACCGTCCCCTACAAGAACGTGTTCGGCATAACGCTGGTATCGAAGTATCTCGCTGGACAACAGACGGGAATCACCTGCAACTCGAGCTGCAATCCGGCGATGTACGGTTACAGCAATCAGTCCAGCGCATCGGGCACGCTCGGATACAGCGCAACGTGCGGCAACAAGCATTCGACGGGTACCACCGGCCGCTCAGGCAAAGCGATCTCGGAAACCAAGTGCACCCACACATTTGCCGGCAGTGCACGCGCGAACGTCACAGTCAAAGGAACCGGATACGGTATCGATCTGGCGTGGGACACTAACGGTGGAATCGACTCCTCGGGCGGCGCCCTGACCGACACCTGCGGCTATTTCTGAGTCATCTGACATCGTCGGACCCATCCAACGGGTCCGACGATGTCTTCCATTGCCAAGATCGTTTCAGCCGCCGGGTGTCGAGATCGGCGGCGGGGTGCCTTCAAGGGTGTAGGTCACCCGCAGCCATGCGTGCTGTTCGCGGTCGTAGAGCGCTTCCACCCGGGTCGGCGCAGTGCCGTCGAGACCGAAATCGGCGATACCGTTGGCGTCGATGCGCAGATAGCGGGTGCCGGCCTCGACCGTATCGATCCGGTCCAACTGCAGCCGGACCTGTTGATAGCCGAATTCCTCGCCCAGCATGCTCACCACGCGGTCGTCGAGTTCGCGCACCAGCTTCGAATCGTTCGGCAGCGTGCGTCCACCCGGGCCGACGGTGCCGATGCTGAGGTCGGGGTAGCCTGCGTTCTCGAAAATAGCGTCATACAGCGTGCTGAAGCGGAACCCGATCCAATCCTGCGCCGTATCGATCTGCACCTCACCCTGCCCGCTGACCAGTCGATCGCGCAGGCTGGTGACCTGCACATCGACCTGCTTCAGTTTGATCTTCACCGGCCGGTCGCCCAGCTGTTCGGACAACGCACCGACCAGCGAAGCCGCGACTACACCGTCCAAGGTCTCGCGTTCGCGGGCAAGCGCGTCTTTTGCGGGTGTGACAACGCGCATGGCCGGTTTTGGGCCGGCAGCAAACGCGGTCGACCCCGCAACGCACAGGGTCGCGGCTACCGCAAAGGACCAAACACGACGCGAGCCACGACGGCAGTGAGGCGTGTCCGGGTTCGAAGTCATGCCGCGATCAACGGGAAAAGCGATCTGGCGCGGACTTGATGTGCATCTGTTGATCGCGGATATGGTCACTGCGCACCGACCACATCCACACCCTTCGGCGGAGTGAAGCGGAACGTCTTGCTGGTAAACGCAGGGTTGCGCTTCCAACCGCTGAAACTGATCTCGGTGCGCTGGCCAAGCGCATCCAGGATGTGCATCTTCGCCAGACCGCTCTTGTCGAAGCCAAGCCGGGCATTCTGGAAACCGGCGTCGTCGCCCTGTTTGGGCGTGAGTTCCAGCCATTCCAGCCCGCCCTGCGTGCCGGCATCCTTGACGTTGAAATCACGATCAAGGCGCTGCGGATCGATCAACGCCGCCAGCGGGCTGTTCTGTTCTTCGGTGCCCTGTGCACGGGTGCTGACCTGTTTGAGGTCCGGATCGTAGACCCAGACTTTTTTACCGTCGGCGACAATCAGCTGCGGATAGGGCTTCAGATATTCCCAACGAAACAAACGCGGCGCCGACAGCGCCACCCGGCCGGAAGAAGTTTCCTTGCGCTTGCCTTTGCTGTCGAACACCTGCTGGCTGAACTGGCCGTCGAGGCCTTTGAGGCCTTTGCTGAAACTGTTCAGTGATTCGCGGCCGCTGGCATGTGCGCTGCCAACAATGAAGAGTGTTGCGATGACAAAAAGTCGGACTATGAAGGTCACGGCGGTGGCTCGATCAAGGTTGGCGGGAGTCTGAACGGCGCAAGCTGAACGTGAATTCGCCGCGGCGTACCTTGTTCAGCGCGGCGGCGGCGGCGGTGCAAGCACCGTGCGATCGCCATTGTGCTCCGGCTGCGACACGATCCCCGCAGCTTCCATCGCCTCGACCAGCCGTGCGGCGCGGTTGTAGCCGATCTTCAGTCGACGCTGCACGCCGGAAATCGAAGCGCGCCGGCTTTCGGTGACGATCTTCACCGCTTCGTCGTACAGCGGGTCGCTTTCGTCACCGCCCCCGCCGCCGGCTTCTGGCAATCCGGTGGGGCCAACGACCACACCGTCGCCCATCGTCTGCACTTCTTCCAATACGCCGTCGATGTAATCGGGCTTGCCGCCGGTCTGCCTGAGGTGCTCGACCACGCGATGCACTTCCTCATCGCTGACGAAAGCACCGTGCACGCGCTCGGGCATCGCCGTGCCCGGCGGCAGATACAGCATGTCGCCGTGACCGAGCAGCGTCTCCGCGCCGGATTGATCGAGGATCGTGCGCGAGTCGATTTTGCTGGACACCTGAAACGCGATGCGGGTGGGGATATTCGCTTTGATCAGGCCGGTGATGACATCCACCGACGGCCGCTGGGTGGCGAGAATCAAATGGATGCCGGCGGCGCGCGCCTTCTGCGCCAGCCGGGCGATGAGTTCTTCGACCTTTTTGCCGACGATCATCATCATGTCGGCGAATTCGTCGATGAAGATCACGATGAACGGCATCGGCTCCAGCGTCGGCGGCGCTCCCTGCAGCTCCGGATTCGGGCGGAACAATGGGTCCAGCATCGGCTGACCGGCGTCCTGCGCGTCCTTCACTTTTTTGTTGAAGCCGGCAAGATTGCGCACGCCGACCGCGCTCATCAGTTTGTAGCGGCGCTCCATTTCGGCCACGCACCAGCGCAGGCCGTTGGCGGCCTCCTTCATATCGGTGACGACCGGCGCCAGCAGGTGCGGAATGCCCTGATAAACGCTGAGTTCCAGCATCTTCGGGTCGATCATCAGCATCCGCAGCTCTTTGGCGCTGGCCTTGTACAGCAGTGACAGCACCATCGCGTTGACCGCCACCGATTTGCCCGAGCCGGTGGTGCCGGCCACCAGCAGATGCGGCATGCGCGCGAGATCGGCGACCGTCGGCCGGCCGGCGATGTCCTTGCCCAGCGCCAGCGTCAGCGGGCTGGAAGACTTGTCGTATTCCTTCGAACGCAGCAGTTCGCTGAGATAGATCATCTCGCGCTTGGTATTGGGCGTTTCCAGACCGATCACCGATTTGCCCGGAATCACGTCGACCACGCGCACCGACTTCACGCTGAGCCCACGCGCGATGTCTTTGTCCAAAGAACTGATCTGGCTGACCTTCACGCCCGGTGCCGGGGCGATCTCGAAGCGGGTGATCACCGGGCCGGGATACGCACCAACCACCTGCGCCTCGATGCGGAAATCCTTGAGCTTGAATTCGATCTGGCGGGAGATCGTTTCCAGCGTGTCTTCGTCGTAGCCTTTGGGCTGCGGCTTGGGATCGTCCAGCAGCGACAGCGGCGGAATGCCAGTGCCGTCCGCAACGTGGAACAGCGGAATCTGCTGCTCGCGCTTGGCGCGTTCGCTCTTTTCGACCACGGGCGCTGCCGGCGGCTCAATCTTCACCGGCTCGCGCTTGGCGCGCTTCTCGGTGTCGACTTTGCGCACTTCCTCGCGCTCCTCGCGCATCACCCGCGCCTGCTGCCACTCGGTCGCCTGCTGCGTGCCCTTGCGGAACATCGGCGGAATCTTCATCGCCAGCGCACCGATGCGATCCATCACCGCCAGCCAGGACAGACCGGTGGCCAGCGTGATCGAAATCAGCAGCAGCGCGATCAGGAACAGGTTGACCCCGACCGGTCCGAAACCGCGGAACAGCGAACGCCCGACCAGCTGACCCAGAATCCCGCCCGCTCCCGCCGAGAAATCCGGCGCCGCGCCGATCTTCACGTACAGCAGACCTGTGGCCGCGACCAGAAACCCGACAATTCCCACCAGCCGCAGCGCCGGCCCCAGATCCGCATCGCCATCACCGTCGGTGTCCATCCCGAACAATGCGATCCACGCAACTGCGCCCAGAATCAACGGCAGCAGGAAAGCCACATAGCCGCAGAGATACAGCAGCACATCCGCCAACCACGCCCCGACCCGCCCGCCGGCATTCTGCAGCGCCGCGGTCACACTGCCGGAATGCGACCAGCCCGGGTCCGAGGGCGAAAAGGTGAACAGGCACACCAGCAGGTACAGCAGGAACGGCGCGATCATGATCAGCGCGATATCGCGCACCAACCGCTGCCGCAGCGGACTCATCTTCGGAGCCTCGGCCACCACGGCGCGACGGGGTTTGCTGCTGCGGTCGGAAAGCTCGCGTGCCACCGTGTGGGGATGCCTGAAGGTATTCGTGTAGGAGATTGATCTTACAGGGATATCCAAAGGCGCACGAGATACGGCAACGGGATTTCGGTCGCCCTACAGGCTACGATGGCCGGCTTACTTCCTTTGTCAACCAAGCCATGCGCCTCAACAAACACATCAGCGACACCGGTTACTGTTCGCGCCGCGAGGCCGACCGGCTGATCGGGGAAGGTCGGGTCACGATCAACGGGCAGCGCGGGCGGGTCGGGTCGGAGGTCGGCGATGAGGATCAGGTCCAGATCGACGGCCAGTCGCTGAAAGTACGCACCGCGGCCAAGGGTCAGCGTCGGCATGTGTATATCGCATTGAACAAGCCGGTGGGCGTGACCAGCACCACCGAGGCCGATGTGAAGGACAACATTGTCGATCTGGTCGATCACGCGCAGCGGATTTTCCCGATCGGCCGGCTCGACAAGGATTCGGAAGGTTTGATCCTGCTGACCAGCAATGGGGACATCGTCAACGCGATCCTGCGCGCCGAGCACAAGCTGGAGAAGGAGTACCTGGTCGTCGTGAACCGTCAGGTCGGCGACGATTTCCTGCGCGGAATGAGCCGCGGGGTGCCGCTGCACGGCGAAGTCACCCTGCCCTGCAAGACCGGCAAGCTGGGCCGCAACGGGTTCCGGATCGTGCTGGTGCAGGGCATGAACCGGCAGATCCGGCTGATGACCGCGTACTTCGGCATGCGGGTGAAACAACTGCTGCGGGTGCGGATCGGCAACATCAAGCTTGGGCATCTCAAGCCCGGCAAGTGGCGCAACCTCACCGACGCCGAACTGCGCGGGCTGCTGCCGGATCATCAGGACTGGTAAGCGCCGAACGTCCGGCCGCGATACAGCGTTCCGCAGACGGCACTCGGCCGCGCATCTGTTCGCCTTGATTCGACCGGCCCTGTCTACAATGTATGTCTGCCGGCCCGGGCCACTACCGGGCCTTTCTTCTTTAATTCCGAGACCTCATGAGCACTTCCAAGCACACCCAGTTGGTCATCCTCGGCTCCGGCCCCGCCGGCTGGACTGCGGCGGTCTATGCGGCCCGCGCCAACCTCAAGCCTGTCGTGATCACTGGGCTGCAGATGGGCGGCCAGCTGATGACCACCACCGAGGTCGACAACTGGCCGGGCGACGCCCACGGCCTGATGGGCCCGGATCTGATGGCGCGGATGCAGGCGCACGCCGAGCGTTTTGAAACCGAGGTCATTTTCGATCACATCCACACCGCCGATCTGTCGCAGCGCCCGTTCCGGCTCAAGGGCGACAGCGGCGAATACACCTGCGATGCGCTGATCATCGCTACCGGCGCCACCGCGAAGTATCTCGGCATCGAATCCGAACAGAAGTACATGGGTCGCGGCGTGTCCGCCTGCGCCACCTGCGACGGTTTTTTCTACAAGGATCAGGACGTGGCGGTGATCGGCGGCGGCAATACGGCGGTCGAAGAGGCGCTGTACCTGTCGAACATCGCGCGCAAGGTCTATCTGGTCCACCGCCGCGATACCCTGCGCGCCGAAAAAATCATGCAGGACAAACTGTCTGCGAAGGTGCAGGCCGGCAAGATCGAAACCGTCTGGCACCACACCGTCGACGAAGTGCTGGGCGACAACGGTGGCGTCACCGGCATGCGCGTGAAGTCGGTGCTGGACGGCAGCACCCGCGATATCGCGGTGAACGGTTTCTTTGTCGCGATCGGACACACCCCGAACACCACGCTGTTCGAAGGCCAGCTGGCGATGAAAAACGGCTATCTCACCATCGTCACCGGCCTCGACGGCAACGCCACCCAGACCTCGGTGCCCGGCGTCTATGCCGCAGGCGATGTCGCCGATC
This sequence comes from Lysobacterales bacterium, assembly GCA_031419075.1. Taxonomy (GTDB): domain Bacteria; phylum Pseudomonadota; class Gammaproteobacteria; order Xanthomonadales; family Xanthomonadaceae; genus Lysobacter_I. The sequence continues at coordinate 10,976 of JANOKD010000039.1, read as the reverse complement.
AGGTCTATCGGCAGGCGATCACCTCGGCGGGCTTCGGCTGCATGGCCGCGTTGGATGCGGAAAAATTTCTGGATAAGGAAGGCTGAGGTTTCGCAGCGTATTTTTGAACGCGAACCAAGGATCTTCCGATGTCACGGCGAACTCCCTTCGTTCGTTCACTTCTTGAAATTCCATCTGCGCAGTGGGACGCACTCCATGACGGACGTAATCCGTTCATCAGTCACGCGTTTCTGTGTGGCCTTGAACAACACGGCTGTCTGCGCGACGACTGGGGCTGGACGCCGCACCATCTCACGCTGTGGGAAGGCGACGCGCTGATCGCTGCGGCGCCGGGCTATCTGAAAACAAATTCCCACGGCGAGTTCGTATTCGACCATGCCTGGGCCCGCGCCTACGCGCACTATGGCCGCGACTATTACCCCAAGTGGCTGTGTGCGGTGCCCTACTCGCCGGTGACGGGCCCGCGCCTGCTCGCACGCGATACAGACGCGCAGCGACAGATCATCGACAGCATCATGCGGATGACGCTGGAGATGGGCACGTCGTCTGCGCACGTGAATTTCATCGACGCCAGCGGCGATGCCGCACTCGACCAGATGCCCGGATGGCTGAAGCGTATCGACGTGCAATATCACTGGCGCAGCGATGCCGACTGGCGAAACTTCGACGCTTTTCTCGGTGCGATGAATCACAAACACCGCAAGAACATCCGTCAGGAGCGCGCGAAGGTCGTTCGCAGCGGCGCCACGTTCCGCATCGTGCATGGCGATGAGGCCAGTGAGACCGATCTGGCCGACATGCATCGGTTCTATCTGCAGACCTTCGCCGAATACGGGAACTCGCCGGCGCTGACGCTCGATTTTCTGCGTCATCTGGCCCAAACGATGCCGCGACAGCTGGTCTTGATCCTTGCCGACCATCAAGGCGAGACCATCGCCGGCGCGCTGTGCCTGCGCGGCGGCGATACGCTGTATGGGCGTTACTGGGGCGCCGTGCGCACCCTGCCCGGCCTGCATTTCGAAACCTGCTACTACCAAGGGATCGACTATTGCCTGCGCGAAGGCCTGACCCGGTTCGAACCCGGCGCGCAGGGCGAGCACAAGATCGATCGCGGTTTCCTGCCGGCGTTTGTGCACAGCCGGCACTGGATCGCCGATCCCGATTTCGCCGCGCCGTTGGCGCGCTGGTGCGACGAGGAAGCGATCGAGGTACGTCGCTATGCTGCACAGCTGGCATCCCATTCGCCGTTCCGCGCCGCCGCGGACAACGGCGGATGACCCTGCAGCTGCCGTGGCTGTCGGCTGATCCGGACACTGCCTTTCCGCCGGTCGACACCGCCCTGCGCGACCCCGACGGACTGCTGGCCGCGGGCGGTGATCTGACCCCGACCCGTCTGCTCAACGCGTATCGTCACGGCATCTTCCCCTGGTATGCCGACGACCAGCCGATCCTGTGGTGGTCGCCGGATCCGCGCACCGTCTTCCGCACCGATGGCGTACATCTCTCTCGCCGTTTCCGGCGACAGCTGCGCGGCAGTGGCTGGGTTGCGAGGGCCGACACCGCCTTTGTCGCCGTGATCGACGCCTGCGCATCCGTCCCCCGTTCGGGCCAACGCGGTACCTGGATCAGCGCGGAGATGCGCGATGCCTACATTGCACTACATCGACTCGGGCACGCGCACAGCGTGGAAGTCTTCGACGGCGTAGACCGTCTGGTTGGGGGCATCTACGGCGTTGCGATTGGCCAGATGTTTTTCGGCGAGAGCATGGTCAGTCCGGAATCCGGAGGATCGAAAGCCGCCCTTGCCGCCCTTGCCGCGCGGCTTCACGACTGGGGATGGCCGCTGATCGACGCCCAGGTCGAAAACCCGCATCTGCTGCGCAGCGGCGCCGAGACTTGGCCGCGCGACCGTTTTATGGCCGCAGTCGCCGCGCAAGTCGCCGAAACTGGCCGGGTCGGTCGCTGGACGGAGGCGTTCGCAGCGCTGTCGCTTCACGATCTGGCCTGCGGCTAACGCTTTCTTTGCGATTAACGCCGCAGCGTGGCAGAATGCGCGGCTTCGTTGGGCCTTTGTGCCCGACCTCAACGGCAGCCCAAGGCGCATGGCGAAAGACGACGTCATAGAATTTGAAGGTACGATCTCGGAAACCCTCCCGAATACGATGTTCCGGGTGAAGCTCGAGAACGGCCACGAGATCATTGCCCACATCTCCGGGCGCATGCGAAAGAATTACATCCGCATTCTCACCGGTGACAAGGTCAAGATCGAGATGACCCCCTACGACCTGACCAAGGGTCGTATCACATATCGCATGAAATGATGCGGACAAACGATTGATAAAAAAAGGCGGCCACTGGCCGCCTTTTTTGTTTACGTCACACAGGCTCCGGGCTCAATCTCACTCTACGGTGGCCGGCAGCAGCTTTTCCTGTTCAGCCTGTACCTCGACAAACAGTTCGCCGTCGCGGACATCGATCGACACCCGCCCGCCTCCGATCAGTTTGCCGAACAACAGCTCGTCGGCCAAGGGACGCTTGACCTTGTCCTGGATCACCCGCGACATCGGGCGCGCGCCCATCAGCGGATCGAAGCCATGCTCTGCCAGCCAGTCGCGCGCGGCCGGCGTCGCCGACAGCGAGACGTTCTTCTCGTGCAGCAGCGCCTCCAGTTCGATCAGGAACTTGTCGACCACGCGCAGAATGTGATCGAAGCCAAGCGCCTGGAACTGCACCACCGCATCCAACCGGTTGCGGAACTCCGGGCTGAAGCTGCGGCGGATGATCTCCATCGCATCGGTGCTGTGATCCTGTTTCGTGAAACCGATGGACCGGCGGGCGGCCTGTGCAGCGCCTGCATTGGTGGTCATCACCACGATGACATTCTTGAAATTGGCCTCGCGACCGTTGGTGTCGGTCAGCACGCCGCGGTCCATCACCTGCAGCAGGATGTTGAAGATGTCCGGATGCGCCTTTTCGACTTCATCAAGCAGCAGCACGCAGTGCGGGGTCTTGACGATCTTTTCGGTCAGCAGCCCGCCCTGGTCGAAGCCCACGTAGCCCGGAGGCGCACCGATCAGGCGGCTCACCGAATGCGACTCCATGTATTCGCTCATGTCGAAGCGGACCAGTTCGATTCCCAACTGCAGCGCGAGCTGACGGGTGACCTCGGTCTTGCCAACGCCGGTCGGGCCTGCGAACAGGAAGCTGCCGATGGGCTTGTCCGGGTTGCCCAAGCCCGAGCGGGCGAGTTTGATCGCTGAAGTCAGGGTGCCAATCGCCGGATCCTGGCCAAATATCACCATCTTGAGATTGCGTTCGAGATGCTGCAGCACGTCCTTGTCGGAAGCGCTGACCTGCTTGGTCGGAATGCGCGCCATCTTGGCGACGATGATCTCGACTTCCTCTACATCGATCCGGCTCTTGCGCAACTCAGGCGCCAACAGCTGTTGGCGTGCGCCAGCCTCGTCGATCACGTCGATGGCCTTGTCCGGCAGCAGGCGGTCATGGATGTGCTTGACCGACAGGTCCACAGCCGCCTGAATGGCTTCATCGGCATAACTGACGTTGTGATGGGACTCGTACTTAGAGCGCAGTCCGCGCAGGATTTCCACCGCTTCGCCAATGGTGGGTTCGACCACATCGATTTTCTGGAAGCGACGGGCCAGCGCGCGGTCTTTCTCGAAGATGCCGCGGTATTCCTGGAAGGTGGTGGAGCCGATGCAGCGCAGTTCGCCGGACGCCAGCGCCGGCTTGATCAGATTGCTGGCATCCATCGTGCCGCCGCTGGCGGAGCCGGCGCCGATGATGGTGTGGATTTCATCAATGAACAGCACCGCCTGCGGAATCTTTTTAAGCGCCGCCAGCACCGATTTCAGACGCTTTTCGAAATCGCCGCGATATTTGGTGCCGGCGACCAGCGCACCGAGATCCAGCGAGAAGATGGTCGCGTCGGCCAGCACGACCGGCACTTCCTCATCGACGATCCGGCGGGCCAGACCTTCGGCGAGTGCGGTCTTGCCCACGCCGGCTTCACCGACGTACAGCGGATTGTTCTTGCGTCGGCGGCACAGCACTTGGATGGTGCGCTCGACTTCCTCCGCGCGACCGACCAATGGGTCGATCTTGCCCTCGCGGGCCAGGGCATTGAGATTGACGGTGAATTCGGTCAGCGGATCGTTCTTGCCATCGCCCGCTTCGCTGTCGCTGCTCGGCTCGATGGCGTCCTGATTCTGCGATTCGGTGCCGTCGCCGGTTTTTGCAATGCCGTGGGACAGAAAATTGACCACATCCAGCCGGGTGACGCCCTGTTGGTTGAGGTAATAGACCGCGTAGGAATCTTTCTCGCCGAAAATAGCGACCAGCACGTTGGCGCCGGTGACCTCGCTTTTGCCCGAGGACTGCACGTGATACACCGCACGTTGCAGTACGCGCTGAAAGCCAAGGGTGGCCTGGGTATCGCGCACATCGTCTTCGGCCAACGTGGCGACCGAAGTAGCGATAGCTTGTTCAAGATCACTGCGCAGGCGCGTGAAATCCGCGCTGCAGGCCTTGAGGACGGTTTCGGCGGAAGGATTGTCGAGTAGGGCCAGGAGCAGATGCTCGACGGTCATGTACTCATGGCGCGCTTCACGGGCGTGCTTGTAGCACTGGCCAATGGCGTATTCGAGGTCTTTACTAAACATGGTCGCACTACCCTCCGAGAAGTTCTGCCGGGCGAGGCCAAGTGTGCCCGGTTGGGTCACATGAAGCCGCGTGAGTTTTAGAATGGGTTGCGCCATCCCAATGCGGAATACCGAAGATCTGGAACACTGCATCGTGCCGAAACACTTGTTGCCTGAGGTCGACTGCGTCGTCCGGGCAATCCATGCCGCATGACGATGCACTCAATGTACGTCTGCACGCAAGCAGGAGATGCAAGTTCCGGGCCACTGATGCTGTGATCGAATATCCGCAGACCGGGAGTTGGGGGCGCGCTCAGGCTTTTTCCATCGTACAAAGCAGCGGATGTTGATTGAGACGCGCATATTCGTTCACCTGCGCCACCTTGGATTCGGCGATCTCGCGGGTGAAGACACCGCAGACGCCGCGCCCGCGGGTATGCACGTGAAGCATGACCTGCGTGGATTTTTCGAGGTTGAGGCTGAAGAAACGCATCAACACCTCCACCACGAAGTCCATCGGTGTGTAGTCATCGTTCAGGATCATCACGGCGTACAGGGGCGGCACAGCCAGCTCGGGTTTGCTGGTCGCGACGGCGACGCCGTGATCGTGATGTTGGTCGTGTTCGTGATTGCTTGGCATGGGCGAATTATACGGGGCCGCCGCCCGGGCTGGCTGGTCGATCCGCACCTGATGGTCGCTGCGCAGCGGTCTTGCTTGCAGGGTCCGGATCGCCGCCCCGCCCCGGACCGTGGACGCGGATCGTGCTGCCGTAACACAATGCCGTGTCAGAGCGGTTATTCCGACTGCTCAGCCCAAGGGGAACTGCCCATGTCGTCATCCGTTCGCGCCGCGCTTTTCGGCTCCCTGCTGCTTGCTACCGCAGTGGTACCTGCGGCACAGGCCGAGGATGCTTCGGTCAAGTCGCGTCTCGACGCCCGCGGCGTCAAGTACACCGTTGATGACGACGGCGATTTCAAAGTCACCTACAACTATTCCAAGGAAAAGCGCACGCAGCTGGTCTTCGTGAGCGGCAGCACCGAGACCGTCGGTGGATTCAAAATCCGCGAAATTTTCTCGCCGGCGGCACGGGTGGAAAAAGATGGTATCAGCGGCGCCAAGGCGCTGGAATTGATGGCCGAAAGCCGCAAGAACAAGCTCGGCGGCTGGGAGCTGGGCGGAGATGTGCTGTATTTCGTGATCAAACTCCCGGACAGCATGGACGGTGCGCAGATGGAGTCGGCCATGGATATCGCCGCCGAGACCGCGGACGACATGGAGATCACGTTCAGCGACGACCGGGACGACCTGTGACTTCGAGCTGCGGCGTATGACCTATCGCGAAGGACGCTTCTGGCAGCCGGACGTGACCGTGGCCACGGTCGTGGTTGCCGACGGCCGTTTGTTATGCGTCGAGGAGCGGGTGAACGGCCAACTGGTGCTCAACCAGCCGGCCGGTCATCTCGAACCCGACGAAAGTCTGCTGGAAGCCGCACTGCGCGAAACCCGTGAAGAAACCGGCTGGGACGTGCGCCTGACCGCTTTTCTTGGTGCTTATCAATGGAAAGCCCCCGAAACCAACCGCCACTACCTGCGCTTCGCCTTCGCCGCCGAACCCGAACGCCACGATCCGGCACGCACCCTCGACGAGGGCATCGTCCAGGCGCTGTGGCTGACCCCAGACGAACTGCTGGCAGCGCGCGACCGTCACCGCAGCCCGCTGGTCTGGAAGGTGGTCGCCGATCATCTCGCCGGCCACCGTTCGTCGCTGTCGGTTCTGCAGCATCTGGCATGAGCGCGTTGTCTTGAGCTTGGTATCGTGAGCGCGGCCCGGATCTCACCCAGGATCATCGTCGGCATGTCCGGCGGGGTCGATTCCTCGGTCGCTGCGCTGCTGCTGCGCGATCAGGCAATCAATGACCCGTCGGTGTCGGTCGCCGGCTTGTTCATGCGCAACTGGGCCGACGATGGCAGCGGCGACTGCCGCGCCGAAGATGACCGCCGCGATGCGGTTGCGGTCAGCGGCCGACTGGGACTGCCGATCCACTTCCGTGATTTCTCCAACGAATACTGGTCCGGTGTGTTCGAGCATTTCCTGGCCGAATACGCCAGCGGACGCACGCCGAACCCCGATGTGCTGTGCAACCGCGAGATCAAGTTCAAACATTTTCTCGACGCCGCGCGCGAACTGGGCGCCGAGCACATCGCGACCGGCCACTACGCCCGCGTCCGCCAGCACAACGGCGTGTGGCAGCTGCTGCGCGCCGCAGACCGCAGCAAGGATCAGAGCTATTTTCTGCACCAGTTGGGCCAGCAACCGCTGGCGGCAACCCTGTTTCCGCTGGGCGAATTGATCAAGACCGATGTGCGCCGCATGGCCGCCGACGCCGGACTGCCGACCGCCGCGAAGAAAGATTCGACCGGCATCTGTTTTATCGGCGAGCGCGACTTCCGCGAGTTCCTGTCGCAATATCTGCCGGCAAAAAAAGGGCCGATGGTGACGCCTGACGGCCGCCAGATCGGCGAGCATCCGGGCGTGTTTTATTTCACCCTCGGCCAGCGCGAAGGCCTGCAGATCGGCGGCGTGCGCGGTTTCGCGGCGGCGCCGTGGTTCGTGGTCGGCAAACGCGTGCACGACAACACCTTGATTGTGGATCAGGGCAGCGATTCGCCCTATCTGCTGTCGAGCCGGCTATGGACCGAAACCGCGCACTGGATCTCCGGATCGCCGCCGGCTGAACGCTTCACCTGCACCGCGCAGACCCGCTACCGTCAGCAGGACGAAGCCTGCGAGGTCGAAGTGCGGCCCGACGGGACGCTATCGGTGCTGTTTGCGCGCCCGCAGCGCGCAGTCACGCCCGGGCAATCGCTGGTGCTGTACAACGGTGACGTTTGCCTTGGTGGCGCGGTCATCGCGGCCACCGATGCCCCGCTGGAACAACACAGCACGGGTTGGGTATCGTGACTTAAAGCTACTTCTGCAAAATATCGCGGCTAAAGCCGCTCCTACAAAGCCGCTCCTATAAAAACGTACCTACGAAAAGCTGATTGAATATGACAATGGATCTACGTTCCCGAGTGCTCGCCCTTGCCGGCATGCTGCAGGCGCTGAAACAGGTGAGGCAGATCGCCGACACCGGCCACGCCGATGGAGAAGGCGAACGCAATACGCTCGACAGCGTGTTCCGTATTGACGCGGCATCCGCCGAAGCCGTCTACGGCAGCACACGATCACTCCGCGCCGGCCTGCTGATCTTGCGCGATTACCTGACCGATCGCAGCGGCGATGCGGCTCTGCCGAAACTGGGCATGGCGGTGCTGCAGATCGAGCGCCGCTTCGTTGCCGACGACTCGCTTGCGCAGCAGGTGCTGGACGGCATCCGCACGCTTGAAGGCATTGCCGAACGTCAGGGCAGCATCCATCCCGAGGTGATCTCGAAACTCGGCCAGCTGTACGCCGACACCATCAGTCATCTGCGTCCGAAAGTGATCGTGCAGGGTAACCCGCATTATTTACAGCAGACGGAAGTTGTGGCCGAAATCCGCGCCCTGCTGCTCGCCGCGCTGCGTTCGGCGGTGCTGTGGCGGCAGATGGGCGGATCGCTGTGGGATTTCGTGTTTCGGCGCCGCGCGATGATGCAGGAGATTGAGGCGGAGTTGGGTTGATCTTATGCGACTACAAACACGCGGCCCAGAGGTTGGTGTCTGCAATATCTGCGGCAAGACCGCAAAGCTTACTGAAGACCACATACCCCCAAAAGGATGTCCAAGAGTAGGACAAGCCTACCTTATGAGCATCATGGAATTAATCGGTACGAAGCCTGAAAAAAGATCACGCCGGTTTTTTAAGGATGGAGTCAAGTACAGGTCGATTTGTTCGAACTGCAACAACGTTTTGCTAGGGGCTCATTATGATCCGGAATTGATCGAATTTTCGTATAGCTTGAAAGCAAAAATTGAGTCTCGCTTATTTTTGCCAATTGAAATAACAACAAAGCTGAATAGAGTTGTCAGAAGTGCAATCGGGCACCTGATTGCTCATGGCATAGACCTACACCGAAAGGGAGATGACTTTGAACTTTTAACAGACTATTTTCTTGACCCCTCTGCTAAATGGCCCGCCGAGTTGAAGATTTACTGCTGGCCATACCCGAGCAACGACCAAGTTGTCATACGAATGGCCGGTTATGTATCCGCTAGAGCTGGAGTTCCGAACTCTATTTTCACATTGATCAAGTTTTTCCCTGTTGCTTTTCTTATTACATCTGACGAGCCGCCAGAATCATTCTTTTCTTATTCCAGGATAGATCCTTTGCTTACCGCGGATATTGACGACGAAATTCTTGTAACACTTCCAATTGCCAACATCCCACGGATGCGTTGGCCTGAAGCACCTGACAAATTTGGAATGATTCTGCACACACCTTATTCGTTTGGCGCAAGCAGGATTTAATACGAAAAGAGGCCTGGCTTTTGCCGGAACCTTCACTCGCAAAAAAGATTGTCATCCCGAACGAGAGCGAAGCCTAAGGAGTGACCTGCTTATGGCCGGTGCGCGCAACAGCAGGTCCCTCCACCCGCTATGCGGGTGTTCGGGATGACAGACATCGGGAAATACGTGGTTATGCGCTAACCGTATCCGCCACATCTTTGTAATCGGCGATCTGATCGAAATTCATGTAGCGGTAGATCTCCGCGCCATGTGCGTCGAGCACACCCATATCAGCCATGTATTCGGCCTTGGTCGGAATGCGGCCAAGGCGCGAGCAGATCGCCGCAAGCTCCGCAGAGCCCAGATACACATTCGCGTTCTTGCCGAGCCGGTTCGGGAAGTTGCGGGTGCTGGTGGAAAATACGGTTGCGCCTTCGCGCACCTGCGCCTGGTTGCCCATGCACAGCGAGCAGCCTGGCATTTCCATGCGTGCGCCGGCGGTGCCAAACGTGCCGTAATGGCCTTCTTTCGTCAGCTCCGACGCGTCCATCTTGGTCGGCGGCGCTACCCACAGGCGGGTCGGGATATCGCGCTTGCCTTCCAGCAGTTTGGCGGCGGCGCGGAAGTGGCCGATGTTGGTCATGCACGAACCGATGAACACTTCGTCGATCTTGGCGCCGGCGACATCGGACAGCGTTTTCACGTCGTCCGGGTCGTTCGGGCAGGCCAGGATCGGCTCGTGCACGTCGGCAAGATCGATATCGATCACAGCGGCGTATTCGGCATCCGCATCGGCCTGCAGCAGCTGCGGATCGGCCAGCCACGCTTCCATCTTCTTGATCCGGCGCGCGATCGAACGCGGGTCGGCGTAGCCCTCGGCGATCATCCACTTCAGCATGGTGATATTGCTGTTGAGGTATTCGATGATCGGTGCCTTGTCGAGATGCACGGTGCAGCCGGCGGCGGAGCGCTCGGCCGAAGCGTCGGACAGCTCGAATGCTTGTTCGACTTTGAGATTCGGCAGGCCTTCGATTTCGAGAATGCGGCCGGAGAAGATGTTCTGCTTGCCCTGCTTCGCCACGGTGAGCAGACCGGCCTTGATCGCGTACAGCGGGATCGCGTTGACCAGATCGCGCAGGGTGACGCCCGGCTGCAGCGTGCCTTTGAAGCGCACCAGCACCGATTCCGGCATATCCAGCGGCATCACGCCGGTGGCCGCCGCGAACGCGACCAGACCCGAGCCCGCCGGGAACGAAATGCCGACCGGGAAGCGCGTGTGCGAATCACCGCCGGTGCCGACGGTGTCGGGCAGCAGCATGCGGTTGAGCCAGCTGTGGATGATGCCGTCGCCGGGACGCAGCGAAATACCGCCACGGTTGGAGATGAATTCCGGCAGCGTGTGGTGAGTCTTCACGTCGACCGACTTTGGATACGCGGCGGTGTGGCAGAACGACTGCATCACCAAGTCTGCGGAGAAACCGAGGCAGGCCAGATCCTTCAGCTCGTCGCGGGTCATCGGGCCGGTGGTGTCCTGGCTGCCCACCGAGGTCATCTTCGGTTCGCAATAGGTGCCCGGGCGCACACCCTGGCCTTCAGGCAGGCCGACGGCGCGGCCCACCATCTTCTGCGCCAGCGTGAACCCGGCCTGGGTGGCGGCAGGCGCCTGCGGCAGGCGGAACGTGGTGCTGGCGGGCAGGCCCAGGAAATCACGCGCTTTCGCGGTGAGGCTGCGGCCGATGATCAGGTTGATGCGGCCACCGGCGCGCACCTCGTCGAACAGGACATCGCTTTTCAAAGCGAACTCCGCAACCGTCTCGCTGCCGCGAACGATCTTTCCGTCGTACGGCAGGATGTCGACCACGTCGCCCATCTCGAGTTTGCCGAC
>JANOKD010000038.1:0-92378 GCA_031419075.1 Lysobacterales bacterium | reverse complement strand
CCAATTCCGCAGGGGGCGGGATGAATGGACTCAAGAATGTCAAACATCGCCATGACGACGCGCTGAGCCGCGTCGGTTGGGCCGATCTGGAGCGGCTGCTTGCGACTTATTACCGCGAGGTTGGCTGGTGGGTGGAGCATGCCGGCACCGGCGGCACTGGCGCGAAGTTCGACGGCGGCGTGGATCTGAGAATCCGTCGCGATGCGGAGATCGTGCTGGTGCAGTGCAAGCACTGGAATGTGAAGCAGGTGACGCACAACGCGGTCCATGAGCTGTTGGGGGTGATGATCAACCAAGGCGCAACCGGCGCGATTCTGGTCAGCAGCGGCGAATTCACCCGTGCCGCCATTGAGGCCGCGCAGCGTCACGGGCATGTGAAGTTGATCGATGGCGTCACCCTGCGCGGGATGCTCGGGCCTTTGCCCGAGGGCGAGCCGGCGAGTGCGCCGATGTCTGTGTCGGTGTCAGCGCCCGGGGTTCATGCCGCGCCAACGCGTGCGCCCGCGAATACGAACGCGTGGTTTTGGGTGGTCGCGCTGATCTGCGCTGTGGCTTTTATCGTTATCGTTCGCGCGATGCTTGATCGCACTGCGGATACTGCGGGTGAACTGCCGCCCGTCGCCGAGTCAGCAAAGATCGTTCAGCCGACCATCGTCATTTACGAACCGCAGCCGGTGCTGTCCCAGCCCATCGCTACACCTTTGCCGCTGCCTCCGACCAAGGCGGAGATTCGTGAATCACAGCGCAAAGCAGACGAGGCGATGCGCTTGATTGAAGACACTACGCCGGAGATGTGACAGCCACTGGCTGAGGACCACGCTAACGCAATATGCACGGCAAGGGCCTGCGCATCATGCGATGCACGCGATGCATTCTTCATCGCGCCACTGCAAATTGACTGGAAACCCAGTCAATACTGGCTTATTGCGGAATGGCACGGATATTGCAACTTTCGAATCAGCTTCGACGGATTGTCGAAGCCTCCCCCATCGAAGGTGAATGCAATGAATGACAAGCACGATAAAGACATGCTGGACAAAGACATGCTGGACAAAGACATGAACCGTGATCCGATCACCGGCGCGCCGGGTTCACATCCGGTCGGTACCGGTGTGGGCGCAGCTGCGGGCGGTGCTACCGGCGCGGTCATCGGAGCCGTCGGTGGTCCGGTCGGCATGCTCGCCGGTGCGGCTGTCGGTGCAGTAGTTGGCGGTCTTGCTGGCAAGGGCGTGGGTGAAGCGGTCAATCCTACCGCGGAAGACACCTACTGGCGCGGCCAGTACGATCGTGAGCCCTACTACGTCAAAGAACGCACATTCGACGACTATGCGCCTGCCTATCGCACAGGTTACGAAGCGCGGACACGCTATGAAGGCAAGCAGTTCGACGAAGTCGAATCCGACCTGCAGCGTGATTACGAGACCACGCGCGGCAATGCGCGGCTGTCTTGGAATGATGCAAAGCAAGCCACGCGCGCCGCATGGGATCGCGTCGAACGCGCCGTACCGGGCGACTCGGACCGCGACGGCAAGTAAGTCCAAGGCTTTGTAGGCCTGGTGATTTCAGCCGATGTGTTTCAGACCATAGAAAGGGGACGGCGCGAGCCGTCCCTTTTCCATGCGATGTGTGTCCGGTCCTTAGCACGCTGCCGGGCCCATGCGAGCGCGATTCCCTCAACTCGGCGACAATGGATGCTCCTCCGTAACCCCACGATGCGATGAAGACCCCCAAAGGACTGCAGCCTTTGATCGACGATGGCGTGATCGATGAAGTCCTGCGCCCGTTGAAAAGCGGCAAAGAAGCCTCGGTTTACGTAGTGCGCGTGGGCGACGAGATCCGCTGCGCCAAGGTTTACAAAGACATGGCGCAGCGCAGCTTCCAGGCGCGGGTGCAGTATCAGGAAGGCCGCAAAGTGCGCGGCAGCCGGCAGGCCCGGGCGATCGGCAAGGCCACCAAGTTCGGCCGCAAAGAACAGGAAGAAGCGTGGAAGCATGCCGAAGTGGATGCGCTGTTCGCGCTGGCCGAGGCCGGCGTGCACGTGCCGCGCGCATACGGCTATTTCCACGGCGTGCTGGTGATGGATCTGATCACCGATGCCGACGGCCACAGCGCCCCGCGGCTAGGTGAAGTGGAGCTGACCGCCGATGAGGCTCACGCCTATCACGCGCGGCTGATCGGCGACGTGGTGCGCATGCTGTGCACGGGCCTGATCCACGGCGATCTGTCCGAATACAATGTGCTGGCGACGCCCGACGGCCCGGTCATCATCGATTTCCCGCAAGTGGTCAGCGCTGCCGGCAACAACGAGGCGCGTACGATGCTGTTGCGCGATGTGCACAACCTGCGCGATACGCTGAGTCGTTTTGCACCGGAACTGGCCGAGACGCACTACGGCGAAGAGATGTGGGCGCTGTACGAGAAAGGCGATCTGCGCCCCGACACGCCGCTGACCGGGCGTTTCAAGTTCGACACCCGGCGTGCGGACGTGCGCGCGGTGCAGCTGTCGATCGAAGACGCGCGCCAGGAAGCCATCATCCGCCAGCAGGGCCGAGAGGCCGCCGCCGAGCAGGATTGAGCGCCTGTTCAAAATATTTCCAACTCGCAAACGAAAAAAATATCTGTCATCCCGAACACCCGCCTGGCGGGTGGAGGGAACCGCTGCTGTAACACCGGCGGCCACAAGCAGATCCCTTCGCGAGCTTCGCCCCCGTTCGGGATGACATCGTTTTCTGGAACAGAGATTTTGAACAGGTTTTGCGCGCACGGGTGCTGATGCCAGATGGCAATTATTTGGCTTTCGCCATACAGCGGTTGTAGCGCTGGTTGACCCGCGTCGCGAACCATTCGGTGGTGAGCTTGCGGGTGATCTTCGGGCTGTGCAGGCGGATCCGCGGCAGGGTTGCGCGCGGCAATCGTTTGCCGTTGCGCTGATCGGCAATCTCGAATGTGCGGCGATACAGCTCGCTGTCTTCAAAGCGCTGGAGATGTGCTTTCGACAATGCACGGTGGATCTCGCCGGGCGTCATGGCCAGCTTGTCGGCCAGTGTCAGTACCGCGGTTTCGGTGGCGCTGACCTTGCCGCTGCCTTTGCTTTTGCGATAGCGGATCAGATCGCCGTCGAGGTCCAGTGGGATGCCGGTCGCTACGGAAACCGCATTCTGGAATGCCGCATTGCGACTGGCATAGCGGCCGGCATTGAAGTCGGCGAAGCGGAACAGCGGCTTGTCGTATGCGGCCGGATAGCCCAATAAATGGGCAATTCCGAAATACATGCCGCCGCGGCGGGTGAAGACTTCGTGGCGGATCGAGCCTTCGAAGGTGTAAGGGTAGGGCCGTTCTTTGGCGTGTGCTTCGGCAAACGTGATGCTGACCTGCATCGGCCCGCCGGTGCGCACTGGATTGGCGCGCGCCAGCAGACGTTTGCCAAGCGGCACCCGCGAAATCATTTCCTCAAAGATGTCGCTGAGCTCTTTTTCGGTGCGCACCGCGGTGATACGGGTGTCCCAGGTGTCGCCGTTCGTTGATTCCATCTGTAGTGCTGCGCGCACCGCGAATGCCGGGATTTTGTAGCGCGCCGCGCGTTGTTCGATCTCACTGCGCGCGATCTTGCCCAGACCGGGGACAGCTGGATTGGCGGTGTAGGTGGACTCCTGCTCGGTGATCGCCAGCGCCGAGCACAGATTCTGCACAGAGGGCTCGATCTCCAGCGCAGCGAAGGCCGCCTGGATGTCGGCGGCCCAGCCGGCGCGGTCTTTGACGGTGGCAGGCATCAACTGTCTGAGCTGCGCACGGATCTGTTCCGGCGTGGGTGGCGGTGGCCAGCTGCCGCAGCCTGCCAGCAGCGCAATCAACAGCGACAAAACCATGACATTGAACGCGATGCGCCACGCGCGGGGCCGGATGGATTCGATCATGAGCATGACTGTAACCCGGCGCAGGGGCTGGCCGCCGGGTGACGCTACTGAGTGCGGCTGTCACCACCGTACCTTGGTTCTACGATGCCAGACTTCCGGCTCAGCGCATGCCCGATGATGGCGCGTCGGCGCCGGCCAACAGTGCGGACAGCCGCTTGCCGGTGCGCTCGAAGGCCTGTTCGGCGTGGCCCCAGCGCTTGAAGCCTTTCGTGGACAACACACTGCCGTTGTACGACGTGGCCAACGCGGCCAGCGGCGCGCCGTCGGCGCCATCGTCGATGCGGATGCTCACGCTGGCGCCGCCGGTGTCGACCGGGCCGACAAGCAGCGACAGCGCCGCGTTCGCTGCAGGGCTGGATTTGTCGATAGCCTCGATGCTGACGCGAACCACTGCGACGCCTGCGGCAGCTGTCGCGCTGCGTTCGTAGCCGGTCATCGCGGTCTGGATCGCGCTGCCGAGCGACCGCTCAAGCTGCGCGCGGTCTTTGCTGGTGGTGCGTCGCAGGGTGTCACCCGACCAAACGAACGGATCCAGCACGTAGCTGCGCGGTAATGCCGCATCGGCACGCCACGTCATGACGTCGCGGTCGGATGCATCTGCAACCATCGGAAGATCTGCGGGGATCTGGCTGCCGCGCATCGTGTCGACGCTGGCGCAGCCGACCAGGGCGAGCAGCAGGCCGATGGTGGCACAGCGGGCTGTGAATTCTGAAGAGAGGTGTGACATGACAATCTCCTGATGCGTTGGAAGTGGAAAGTCGGCGACATGACTGAGAAGCTGTTTAAAAAATCTCGCAAGTACCAGCCTGCGATATGTGAGGTGGGCGAATTAAAAATTGGTGTTGGCTTTGCGCTCGCAGTTCTTCCATAACAGTCAGCATTGTCCAGCCAAGCGAAGGATCGCCCCACTATCCAAAGCTGCTGGATCCGCTCGAAAGGATGTCGTTCGTTGCGCTTGGAAAATTTTGATATTTTTTGAAAAAAAAACTTATTTGGTTTTTTGGGTGATTCTTTCGATTGAAATCCAGCGTCTTTCATCAGAAGCTGCGGCTAATCCCTAAAAACAGCGTCGGAAGCACATCGCTGTCTTTATCGACTAATGGGCTGTCGGTGATTTCGCTCGGCAGAAACTCCACGCTCACACTCGAAATGAACGTCCATTTCGAGGCAAACGGCAGGATCGCGCTGATGCCGGCATGCGGGACCGTAGCGCTGCCGGGTTTGTAGTCGACAACGCCGCGTTTGACTTCATCCGGAAGCGTGCCGTAGTAGTAATTAGCCAAGTCGGATGAGTACAAGGTGACGCCTACCCCGGGTGTGATGATGGCGTCGCGGACGGGAAAGGGAAAACCATAATCAAGCGATGCCTGATAGCCGTCGCTGGTGTTGGTGATGTCTGCTCGGACATCTGCTTCTAACGTGCCGCCAGCGGTTTTCCAGGATGCGGTCATTCCCGCATCTGCGCCCATATCGCGGTCTTCCAGCAGATTGCGATTGATGCCTCGCGCAGCAAGTTCTTTCCTGCCGAAATCATCGGCAGCGATGCTGTTGAGGCTGGCGGAGACATGTGCTTTCAGAATGAAGTTGTCGTTCTGCACCAAGCGGTAGCCGATGCTCGTGCCCTGCAGATAAAAACGCTCTCCTTCGTATCCGATCAAGGGGAATGGAATGTTTCTGGCGCTTTCACCCTCATAGATGGCGCCTCTTGAGGCAACCCCTATTCCAATGCTCCATCCTGAGCCGGCATCGTCTGCGGATTGTGCGTGAGAATAAAAAGGCGATAGCGCTACAAGAAGAGTGATGGTGCGGCTAATGTTCATGGTGGTTCCTGTTCATGATAGAAAAATTGCAGACGGGTGTTGTCAAGGCTCTAAGCAGACTCTGAGGCGCCGTGACCTTGGTCGACTCGATGGCGCGCGACTCTTGGAGTGAATCGAGCCAGTGTGTGAAGTTGATTCAACTGTTGTTTGATTGAATTGCGGGGCGCGATGCGATCAGCCAGATGCCGATAGCGAGCTGCCACACGCTCAGTGCAGTCACTGCCACAGCGATCGGCACCAGTTCTGGGCTGCCGAAGATCGGCAGAGACAGCGCCGCGATGCCGAGTGCGACGACAATGCCGCTCGCGCTGAACGCGCGCGGCAGGCTGCGATTGCGCCATGCCGGCACCAGCAGGGCGAGCATCGCCGCGGCCATGAACAGGCTGACGCCAAGCACTTCGCCGATGGCACCGCCGTATTCGCTGAGTGCGCCGAACAGCCGCTCGATCTCTGGCCGCTGCGCAGCGTTGGCGGTGGCATAGTCTGCAGCCAGCAATGGCATCACCGTCAGCCAGCGCAGAATGCCGATGCACCGCGCCAATGCGGATGCGGCGGCAAAACCGAGCACCGTGGCGATGAGCGACATCGGTGCGCGTACGCCGGGACCGCGCAGTGTGTGATGCGCCAACACTGCCATCACCGGCAGAATCAACAGCGAATACAGCAGATACACCGAGTAACCCAGGCGCACCGCATCGGCTTCAGCCGCGATCGCAGTCATCTGTACGGCGGCCGGTTCGCCCAGCGATGCAGGCCAACCGATGGCGGGCGCAAGGATCGCCAACGGCGCGAACGCCAGCACGCCTTCTGCGATCAACAGGGCGCCACTGTAGCGACGTGGAGCGGTACTCGTAATGGGGCTCGTGATGGTGTTCGATGTCGTCATGATGATTGCTCAGGCGTGGGAATGAAGGATGTCGTCGACCAGCGCAGACTGCAGACGTGGATCGCGACGTAGCGCGCGCAGCACGACCTCATCCAGCGTTTCGTGATGTTCGTATTCGTCGCCGATGAATTCGCGCAGCGCGCTTCCGTCCAGCACATGTGGTTGTTGCCACAAGCCGCGCAGTTCCAGCAGCTCGCGCCAATCGCGCACCAGCCACTGGCCGAGGATCAACATTGCCCACGGAAACCGCTTGATTCGCAGTGGATAACGGCGCGTGGCCAAGCCGAGGGTGAACGTCGCGCGCGCGACCGCATCCAGCAGTTCGGCGCCAGTCACTGCGTGGCCTTCGACGTTGAAGCGCACGAAGTCGGGCAGTCTCTGTTCGCGCGCAGCCACCTGTACAAATCGCGTGGCCAGCGTGTCCACGTCCTGCCAGGCATGGTCGACATCCAGTGGGCCGGGATAACACAGCGCGCCGCCGCGGATATCGCGAGTGATCGCGAGATCGAACCAGGTGCCCGGGCGCTCTGCGCCGATGAAATCGCCGGCGCGCAGCACCACACTGCGTACGCCGTCGGCGACGGCCGCCGCGAGCATGCGTTCCATCTCGACGCGGATCGCGCCTTTGCGCGTGGTAGCGCGCTCTTGAGCATCGTTGCCGATGACCGCAGGCAGCGGAAACGCATAGTTATAGATGTTTCCGGGAAACATCAGCCGCGCACCGAGCGCACGTGCGATGGCGATACCCGCCCGCAGCGCCGGGATCGCTTCCTTGTGCCAGCGGCTGTACTGCGGATTGATCGCATGCACCACCACCGATGCGCGTGGATAGCGATGCGACCAGTACACGGGATCCAGCGGGCCGCGGTCGTAATCGACGCCCAGCGGCAGGTCTTTGGGGGCAGGGCCGCGACCTTGCGCGACCACCTGCCAGCCCGCATCGCGAAATGCGTGCAGCAGCGAATGACCGAGACGGCCGGTCGCGCCGAGTATCAGAACGGTCTTGCGCATGGCGGTGTGCTCCGTGGCGTGTGGAGCGCAGTCTTGGTCCTGGGTCGCGCCACGCCAATTCCCCATGTGCGAACATCTGCTCATCGAAAATGTATGGATCTACGCGAATGACCGCCCCCGACTTCGACTGGACGCTAATGCGTTCCTTTCTGGCTGTGATCGAAACAGGTAGCCTGCAGGGCGCGGCTCGCCGATTGGCCAGCACCCAGCCGACCATCGGCCGGCACGTGATGCAGTTGGAAGAACAGCTCGGCTGCGCGCTGTTCGAGCGCACCGGCCGCAAGCTGCTGCCGACCCGCGCTGCAGAGGCGATCGCCGAACACGCGCGACAGATGGCTGAAGGCGCGGACGCGGTGGCGCGGGCGCTGGCGGCGTCGCAGGACGCGCCGATCGGCACGGTGCGAATCAGCGCCAGCCAAATGGCCGCATGCTATCTGCTGCCACCGATGCTTGCCCGCGCGCGGCTTGCATATCCGACGCTGCAGATCGAACTGGTATCGACCAACGCGGTGTCGAATCTGCTGCGCCGCGAAGCCGATATCGCGGTGCGCATGGTCCGGCCGGAACAAAGCTCGCTGGTAGCGCGCAAGGTCGGTGAAGTCGGCATTGGCGCGTACGCAAGCATCGACTATTTGGCGCGGCGCGGCGAGCCGACGTCAACGCAGGCATTGATGACGCACGATCTGATCGGCTTCGATGAAGACGATACGCTGCTGCGCGGATTCGCCGCGCTCAAGACGCATGTCGCGCGCGAGTCTTTTGCTTTCCGCAGCGACGATCATGTCGCAAGTTGGCAAGCGGTGCGTGCAGGTATCGGCATCGGTTTTGTGTCGCACTACGCCGCTGCGACCGATCCCAACGTGCGCCGCGTGATGCCGAAGCTTCCGATTCCGCCATTGCCGATCTGGCTGGCGGTGCATCGCGAGATCCGCGGGAATGCCGCGATCCGTGCGGTATACGATCTTTTAGGTGCGTGCTTGTCTGATGTCGACGAAGCCAACCATAATGATGAAGCCACGGCATAGTGTAATGCTTCGCACTGTTTGAACCATTTTTAACGCTGCAACTTGTTGCATTTTTTTTGCAGGATTGGTTGCTGGATCTGCGCGGAGTTGCGTCGCCCTCACAGCATGATTGAGCTGTTATTTCTCCCCGCTCAGCGGTGAGCATGATTGAGGTGTTCCTTCTCCCCACTGCGCGTGGCGAAGGTGGCGCGCAGCGTCGGATGAGGGGCAAAGGCCGCCAAGATGCCTCCCAAAGCGCGCCCTTCAGACGCTTCAAACGCCTTATCCCCGCGCGATGTGCGGTGGTAGGGGGCGGCGTTGGGCTTGTTGGAAGGGCAGGTCTTTGTGAGGGGTACCGCCGGAAAAGCCGTGTAGAAAAGTGTTCGTATTTTTGAAGCACTGCACAACCCGGCTCACTGCCCAAGTATTCATATGCGAATAGGTGATACCCGGATTTCGGGAATTGAGCCGTCTCTGGGCGCAGCGGATAATCCTGAATTCGGTTTCCGGCTTCAATCCTGCTTATGGAACGACGTCAAGTACTGCAGCTCATCGGTGGTGGTGTCATAGCGGCAGCAATTGCCCCGCTTTCGGGCTGCAGCGATGAGCTTCCCGCCGCCGCGATTGCCGCATGGAAAGGGCCTGGCAATGAGCCCGACCTGAGAAGGTGGGTGCTGTCACACGCAATTCTGGCACCACATTCGCACAATCTCCAATCGTGGATTGTCGATCTTCGCGAGCCGGAAGTCATTCGATTGCACATGGATACCACGCGTATCCTGCCATACACAGATCCTTACTCACGACAAATGGTCATGAGTCAAGGCACTTTTCTGGAACTGCTGGATTTGGCCGCGCGCCAGCGTGGCTATCGCGCAGAGATCACGATGTTTCCCCGCGGTGAATATGGCCCAAGCGGCCCGGATGATCGGCCGACTGCTGAGATACGCTTGGTGCAAGACGCACAGCTGACGCCCGATCCTTTGTTCGCGCAGATCTTTCGTCGCCATACCAACCGTCTTGCATATGCGTCGCGCATACCCGACAGCGACGGTATTGCCGCGATATATGCGAATGCTGCGAACGATACGGTCAGCATCGGATTTTCAGGAATAGGCGCGGACAAAAACCCGCAAGCCCATCGCGACATTGCGATGCAGGCGTGGAAAACCGAAATAACCACTGCGCGTACAATGCTGGAATCGCTGAAGTTGATGCGTGTAGGTCCTGAAGAAATTGCCGAAAAGCGCGACGGCATCGCCATCAACGCGCCTATGGTTCGTTTTTTGAGCGCTGTAGGCCTGTTCGACCGAGACAAAGCCGCCCCACCGGATAGCACCTCGGTCCAAACACAGATCGATACATTCAATGAAGCGATTGCATCTACACCCGCATTCTTCTGGATGACGACAGAAGGAAACAGCCGAACCACGCAATTGCGCGCTGGTCGGGCGTATGCAAGGGCACAGCTGACCGCTGCCGCATACGGTCTTTCGATGCATCCACTGCAGCAGGCTTTACAGGAGTATCCGGAGCAGTCCGGTGCTTATGCGGCAATCCACGATCTGGTGGGTGCACAGCGTCCAAGTCAGACCGTGCAAATGTGGGCGCGCATTGGTTATGGGCCTCCGATCGGACCATCACCCAGGCGCGGTTTGGAGGCGCATTTCCCCCGGTCTTGAAGGAGATAATAGTGGAATGCAGCCGCTGTTATGAAGCTTCATGAGGTGTCAATAAGGTATGGAGGTCGAGAGCGAATGCACGTGTCGGTTGCGAACTGGAAGTCTCATTGCCGTTCGAGCGCGATGGAGCAAAAACACGCCTGCGGGCATAATCTGGGCGAATCAATACCTGATGTGATTGTCGCCCGTGTATGCGCTTGCCGCACGCGCCAGCCGGTCGCGCACATCGCGCCAGTCTTCCAAAGCCGGCGGCATTTCCATCCAGATCTCGCTGGCGCGGCCCGCGTCCGCCGTGTGCAGCGCGTCGTACAGGCAGCGTGCGTATTCGGTTTTGTCCGAAGGCATGCGGATGGATTGCACAACACTGCGGTCGTGACCGCTGAGTACGTTGCTGTGCTCGATCACGATGATCGGCGCATCGTTTTCTTTCGTGCGCAGCCGCATCCGCAGTGTCTCGGTTTCGAACAGATGCAGCGGCGTCTTCGGCCGGTAATGCATCGCGACGTTGCCCGGGACCGCAACATCATGTTCTTCGGGAAATTCGACCGGCATGTGCAGGGCGTCCTGCAGCTGAGCGCGGGTGATCGGGCCTGCGCGGACGATATGCGGAACTCGCCCGGTGAGATCGACGATGGTGGATTCCACGCCGACGCTGCAGGGGCCGCCGTCGACGATGGCATCGATTCGACCGGAGAGACTCTTGAGCACCTGCCAGGCGGCGGTGGGACTCAGCTGCTGATAGCGGTTGGCCGAAGGCGCCGCCAGGCCGCCGCGGAACGCGCTCAGAATGCGCTGCATCACCGGATGTGCGGGCACGCGCAGACCGATGGTGTCCAAACCGCCCGTCACCACCGGCGACACCGCATCGGCTTTGTGCATCAGCAGCGTGATCGGCCCTGGCCAGAAGCGCGCGGCCAGTCGCCAGGCGACCTCGGGAATGTCCCGCGCCCAGGCGTCCATCTGCTGGGCATCGGCGAGATGGACGATCAGCGGATGATTCGAAGGGCGCCCTTTCGCCTCGAAAATCCGGCCTACGGCTTCCGGATTGGAAGCGTCCGCCGCCAGACCATAGACGGTTTCGGTAGGTACGGCCACAAGTGCGCCCTGGCGCAGCAGGCGCAACGCAAGCTCGAAATCTTCCGGACGATGCGGGTCCAGACATCGGGTTTCATAAAGTGCTGACATGCGCGAAGGGTAGCAAAGCCGGGCGTTGCCGAAGCGAAGCGCCTACAATCCGTGACCCTCTTTGTCAGGCAGCGGCATGTCGCCCAAATCCACCGTCGTCAAGGTCGAGCTGCAGGTCAGCGACATGGACCGGCATTACTACGCCCAGCACAACCTGACCCTGGCGCAGCATCCGTCCGAAACCGACGTGCGGCTGATGGTGCGGTTGATGGCGTTTGCGCTGTATGCCGACGAACGTCTGGAATTCGGCCGTGGTCTGAGCGACGACAGCGAGCCGGATATCTGGCAGCGCGATTACGTCGGCGACATCCAGCGCTGGATCGACCTCGGTCACCCCGACGAAAGCCGCATCCGCAAAGCCTGCGCACGCGCGGATCACGTGGTGGTAGTGAATTACGGAGGCCATGCTTCCGACGTGTGGTGGAACAAGATTTCCGCGGGGCTGTCGCGCTTCAACAATCTGACGGTGATCGATATCGATCCGAAAGCGATCGATGAGATCGTCGGCCATCTGCAGCGCGGCATGCGCCTCACCGCAATGATCCAGGACACCGAACTGCAGCTGATGAGCGACAGCCTGAACGTGGCGCTGACGCCGCGGGTGCGGATGGCGGCGAAGGCCTGAATACCGGTTCACGGATGAATCGCGCAGATGGCTATCATCGGCGCAGCCTTTTCCGCGAGAATATTTCGATGCGCCTTATCCGGTCTTTCGCCGTTTTTCTGTTGGTGCTGTGCATAACCACTCCCGCCCTCGCCGCCGAATCCAACAAATGGCGGCTGGAGTTCAGCGGTGCGGCGGAATCCGCGGGTGAACTGGTGCTTGAGATTGCGCCCAAGGGCCGCGAACCGGTGCGGGTGACGGTCGCAATCGAACGTAACGACGGCGAAAACCGGGTCGCGCGCAAGGTCAAGACCGCGATTGACCGTCAGGCCGGCCGCTGGGTCGATGCCGAGTTGGACGACGGCGAAGACGTGCTGGTGAAGCGGAGATTGTTCAGGCCGCGGGTGCTGATCGCGCTGGTGTCCAGCACTGTGAAAGACGTGCGCATCAATTTCGATCAGGAATAATGCCGGCGCCCGTGTCGGGCGGCGGCCTTGCCCGTCCGCCACGGCGCTGCCGCTGCGTTTGTACGGTAGTCGAATAGGTCTTCCGGAGACGGTGATGGCAACGGGATGGGCAGGCGATGGCGCTGTGCAGGACCAGATCGACGCCACGGTCAAAGACGGCATCCAGCGGGTGCGCAGCCGCCTGCCGCAGGGCCCGGGTCTGCTTCATTGCGAAGACTGTGAACTAGAGATTCCCGAGGCGCGGCGCAAGGCCGTGCCGGGCGCGCGTTTGTGCGTGAACTGTCAGGACGCACACGACAAGGACGATGCTTCGAGCCCCGGCTACAACCGTCGCGGCAGCAAGGACAGCCAGCTGCGCTGAGCGCACTGTTCACTTTTCCCGAAGCGACCTGCCGCCTGTCGGCGGATGCTGTGATCGACATCACACGATAGTTCGCAAAGCCAGCGGACGTTGGCCGTGGATGCGGGGCTGACCCGTTGGAATCAGTGGCGGTCATCGGCTGCCGGCGATTCAACGCAGGGAGCGCTCACGCGATATCACACGACATGCACACCAACGACGCGGCCAGTTAATGAGCCGCCGCTGTGCATGCCCGCAGGGAAAAGCTGCTTCGAGGGTCGCCTCACGGACTATTCGATCAAAAGGAAGGGACACATGAACATACAGAAAAAAACCGCATTGGCGCTGGCGTGTCTGTCGCTGATCCCCGCATTCATCCCCGTCGTCGCAATGGCGCAGAACTGGGAGATGACCTCGGGCCTGCCCACACAGCAAGACGTGCATCGCGGCACCAAGGAGATTCGCGTCTGCGCTTCGCCCGGCGGTTCCATCAGTGTCGGCACCACGACGCCCGGCGGTGCAGCGCCCAACACCAATATGCTGATCGAACGCCTGTCGACACTGGCGTCGATCGGCGCGCCCGGCTTCCGTTTCCAATACGACACAGGCCTGCGTCCGGAGCAGGGCGCGCAGGTGACCGAGTTCCGTGACGGCAGCGGTTTCGCGGCAGTGGGCAGCCTGGATCCGCTGAGCACGACGGCGCCGACGTCCAACTTCATCGTGACCAAGATCGACTGCAGCGGTGCGCCGCTGTGGCGCTTCTCATATGGCGATACCACCGACTACAACACCGGCTTCGATGTCCTGCAGACCACGTCCGGCAACGCGGGTTTTTCGACCCAGCCGGGCGATCTTGTCGCCCTGGGCAAATACTTCAAGCCTGCGACGGCGGCGGCGCCTGCGATCTATCGTGCGCGAATCGCGCGCACGCGCTCCAACGGCACGCTTATCTGGGTGCGTGATTATCAGTCGTCGGTCGTCGGTGATTTCGAACTGCGGGCGATCACCGAACTCGTGCCTGTCGCGCCCAGCACCACCGGCGATCTGGTCGCGGTGGGCCGCATCGCTGGCGAAGCCGCGGTGCTGCAGGTGAACGGCAACACCGGTGCGGTGGTCTGCGCCACGCGCACGCGCGGTCTTGGCACCGCGCAGTATCGTGATGTGGTCGCGGTGAAGACCAGCACCGGTACGCCCGAATACCTCACTGTCGGCGAGACCAACGCGGTCGGCGCCGCACAGCAGGTGTATCTGTCTCGGTTCCTGCCCAATTGCCTGCTGCGCGTGCATACGCATTGGGGTGCCACTGCGGACCGCGAGATCGGTCATGGCACCGACCTCACGCTGTCGACTACCTACGCTGGCGCGCCTGCAGGCGTGATGATGGTTGGCGGCGAGGTCAACGGCAGTATCGGCACTGTCTTCAGCCAGGATGCTTTCATGCATCTGGCCGATCCGCAGTCGCTGTTGCCGTATGTGCTGCCTGTCGGGCTGGCGGTGATCGGCAAGCGCTATGGCACCCAGGGCGCGCTCGCGGAAAAAGCATTGACGCTTTCCGCGGCAAACAAAGGCGCTTACTTCGCCGGCTCCACTTCAACCAACTGGCTGGCGAACGGCGACCCGCTGCACGCGCTGATTGCACGCGTGTCCGACAGTGCTTTCAAAACCCAGTGCTCGGTCGACTGGAATCCGCCTGCAGTGACCTTGCCGCTGGCCAGCACTGCGATGGCCGTAACCTTGCTGCAGAAGGGCGCTGTGCAGCTGCAGCTGCCCACGCGCAGCCCGATCGACGCACAGCGGGAGTGCTGCGCGATCGTGCCGTGAGTCCGCTTCGATCACAGCGTTGAAGGGATCGCCCGCTTCGATATGAGCGGGCGATCTACGCGGAATGTTGCAGGCTTGTAGCCGTGGGCATTCATGATCATCCATCGCGGCGCATTGACCCAGAACCGTGCGGACGATACGACGACGCTACGACGACGTTGCGACGAAGCAAGGACTTTGTCGCCATCATTATTGTTCTGTCCGCGGTGGCTTCCGTTATGATTTCAAAGGGGCATGCGACAGCGTCTTGCGGGCATCCCCGAGCCGTCTAAAGGGGAGAGAGCTTCGATATGTATCATTCACGCTGTCGCAGTGCCTGCAAGATGCGCGCTGCTCTTGCGCTGCTGTTGATGTGCATGCTGCTTTGCCCGCTAACCGCGGCGTTGGCCGTCATCCGAAAGGTCGAGCCTGGCGAGCTTCCGAAGCTTGATGCCGACGAGGCATTGTTGTTGATCGGGGTGGATACCGATGTCGATCTCGGTGCGGTGAGAGTGATCCGGGACGGCGCGAACCTGGATATGCGAAGCATGCGTGCACTGGACCAAGGACGCAATGCGCAGCTGTTCGCGGTACCGGTGGGACGCTACCGCTGGTCATCCGTGTCCCTGCGCGAATCAGGCTTGCGCTACGAGCTTCGTAACGATGAGGAGTTTACGTTTGAAGTGAAAGCGGGGCGGATCAATTATCCCGGCGATATGGTGTATCGATCAGTGTCGTGGTGGAGTGGCGTGCTGCACGTCAGCAATCGTGGCCTGCTCGCAATGGATTGGATGCAGACGCAGCACCCGACGCTCTTCCGCAACTACGCTTTCGAGTATACCGGGCATTACCCCGATCCATTTCCGGCGCTTTATCGCGAAATAATCGCAGGCGGCAAGCGGCTCGAGGATCAAA
The DNA here is from genome assembly GCA_031419075.1 of Lysobacterales bacterium. Lineage (GTDB taxonomy): Bacteria > Pseudomonadota > Gammaproteobacteria > Xanthomonadales > Xanthomonadaceae > Lysobacter_I. Next base: position 76,750 of record JANOKD010000038.1, on the reverse strand, counting down.
CTACGCCGGTTCCCGCTCCAGGAACATTGCCGATTCCGGTCGCGGAACTCTGGCGCCCCAGCCAGCTGTCCATCGTCGAGCTGAATCCAGCGGGTGATCTGCTTGCCCAGGTCGTGACCTTCAAGCGGGACGACAAATGGTTTTGGGGGGTTGATCTTATCGATCTCAAGAGCGATCGCAGCGTCAGGCTGTACGATTCTCCGAAAAAAATCTCAAGATTGGACTGGGTCGATGGCCGCTCATTGATCATGAGCATCGGTGGTGACTATGAGCGCGATATGCTGATTGTCGCCAACATCAGCGACGCGCCAGAAGGCCGAAAATACGAGACTGTGATCGTCCCGCGTACAGGGTTTCTGGTAAAGGTACTGCGGGATCAGCCAGGTCATATTTTGCTTCAGTCATTGAGCTCATCTGGAAAGATTCTGGTGCATCGGGTTGATGTGCGTAGTCAGGCGGTTCTGAAAAAATTCAATTTCCCAGCCTCAGCGCGACTGAATCGTGGCGTGGACAACGACCTGCTCTGGTATGCCGACGCGCAGGGCCGACTGCGCATGGTGATCGCTCTGGACAAGAATAATGACCGGATTCTGATGCACGGCCAGGATGGAAAGTTCAAGCAGGTGCTCAAGTTCAGAGATAACAACAATTTCCGCCCTGTCGCGCTGTCGGGGGATGGCAATCTGATTTACGGAACTGCCGAGAAAGACCGTGAACAGCGCGATCTGGTGGAATTTGATCCCGTCTCGGGCACTATTACGCGGACGCTGTTCACCAAGCCGGGCGTCGATGTCGAGGCGCCGTTGATCGACGAGGCCGGAACATTGGTCGGCGCCAGTTATTACCGCGATGGCTTGCTGGTCAGTGATTACTTCGAGAAGACCGATGCGGCCATCGCCAAGCGTCTTCGCGCGGCGTTTCCCGATCAGGCGGTGGGTATTCTGCAGCCCGATGCGACTGCCCAACATTTCGTGGTTGCGGTCGGCGGCAGCGCTCAACCGACGAATATTTATATGTTCGACCGCCTGGCCGCGCGTGCTTCCTTGGTCAGTCAGACCATGCCGTGGCTCGCGGAGCGCAAGTTCGCGCCCTCGCACACGATCCGGGCGAACAGCAAGGATGGCCTGCAGATCGAGGCATACTTGACGTTGCCCGCTGCGGGTGCGGGCAAACGCCCGCTGGTCGTGTTCCCTCATGGCGGGCCGATCGGCATTCGTGACAGCCGCTTTTTCGACCCGGAAGTGCAATATCTGGCCTCGCTCGGGTATGCAGTGCTGCAGGTGAACTTCCGTGGCTCAGAGGGCTTTGGCACCGCTTTCCGAAAAGCGGGAGAGCGTAATTATGGCACCGCGATCGAAGACGATATCGATATGGCGCTTGCGTCTGCGCTTGCCGAATATCCGTTGGATGAAAAGCGGATGTGTGCGATGGGCGCAAGTTACGGTGGCTATTCTGCAATGGTGTCTGCGATCCGTTGGCCAGGCCGGTTTCGTTGTGTGATTTCGATGTCAGGCGTGAGCGATCGCGCGCTGTTTTTCACCGCTAGCGACGCTGCCCGAACGAAAGAAGGCCGCAAGGTGCTGGAGGAACGGATCGGCAATCCGAAAACAGATATGGATACCATGCGGACTTATTCGCCTCTGTATCGTTACAGGGAACTGAATCTGCCGGTGATGTTGGTCCACGGGGGCGAGGATCTCCGCGTGGACTACGAGCACACTCGACGTTTGGTGCGGATGCTGAATCTGGCGGGAAGGCCGCCGGTACTCATCGAGCTCAAGGATGAGGGCCACAGCATTGACAGCATTGACAGCAGTGACAGCCGGGAGCGCGTATGGGAAGGCGTCGCCGGTTTCCTTCGCACGCATCTGGGAGATCCACTGAAGACGAAATGACGGATCAGCATCAATGGGTTGCCAACGCGTCGCCACGCATCAGGCTCTACGATCCTCAGGCGACAACCACCATTGTTCGCCGTGTGTCGGCGGTGCGCTGGGAACGATATCGCGGGATTCGACCGCATCCACCCGACGGCCGATAGTGTTGGTTCGCCAGCGTTGCAGCACTTTCGCAACCGAATGCCGACTCTGCGCAGCCACGCCGACATTGCGTTCCTGGCACCAGCCGCCTGATGCGTCCGCTGCGTGCGCATCGCCGCCACGGCGGTGCGGTGCGCCATAACTGCAACGCAGGCACAGGTGCGAAAGATTGTCGGTCCAGTCCTCGATAAACGCGATCCCGGGCACGCGCGCTTCCACCAGTGCATCAAGATCTTCGCTGCGTGGACAGGTAACGAACGCGGCGAAAGTCTGGAATTCCGAGATTTCCAATCGCTGCAGTGCGTTCATCACCGGCACCATGCTCTGGTGAAACCGGCGCTGGCCAGTGGCCGCGCCGTCGTGCAGCACAATGTCGCCATAGCGATACCCGCTGTCGGGCAGGGGCACATTGATCAGGCGTGCGCGCACCGGATCGATGCGGCGGCCGAACAGCGTTTCGCCGCTGCCCCAAGCATTCAGGCGAATGCTGGCGACGCCATATTTGCCGTCGATCGCGCCGTCGCCGTCGGGAATCTCGATACCGCACTGTCTCCACTGGCGCCGCGCTTCTGCCCAATCGCCGATCGCGGTTGCGGCGATCGCAGCGTTCCACTGCGCGGCCTCGTCCGCCTCGGTGCGCAGCGCCAGCGATTGCAGGTTATGGCGCAGTGACGTTGGCCAATCGCGCAGATATTTGCAGACCAGTCCCTGCATATAGTGGTTGTCTGCCGTGTCTGGCACCGCTGCAAGCAGCGCGTCGAAGCGCGTGCGTGCTTCGAGAAGATCGCCTTGGTCAAAAGCGGCATGGGCGAGCGCATGCAGTGCGCCCGGGTCGGTGGAGCTTTGATCGTCAGCGCATTGATCGGCAGCGCATTCGTCGGCAGAGCCTCGATCAGCATTCATGCGGGTCTCGACGGCAGGTATTCGCTGCGATCCTGCCACGCCGGCTGCGGGTTGTCGCCTGTCTCGATGTCTGCAATGGCGAGGGTGTCGGGTGCGATGCGCCTGCTTTGCAGGGATAATGATCCGCCGCAGACCGCCCTGCGGCTGTCGTCGACAAGGTGTTTCCATGACCGCTCCGCTGCTCTGCCCGCAATGCACGCTGGCCAATGTTTATCCGGACGGGGCGAACCTTGTCTGCGCCGATTGCGGCCATGAGTGGCTGACGACGGGCGAAGGCACGGGTGAGGCTTCGGCCACGGTGCGCGACAGCAACGGCAACCTGCTCGCCGATGGCGATACCGTGGTGGTGATCAAAGACCTGAAAGTGAAGGGGTCGTCGATCCCCCTGAAGCAGGGCACGCTCATCAAACACATCCGTCTGGTCGACGGCGACGCCGAACATATCGAAGGCCATTCCGACAAGATCAAAGGGCTGGTGTTGAAGACCTGTTTCTTGCGCAAATCCTGATGCCGCGTGCAGCCTTGACACAGCCGGATTCGAAGTAACGATGACCGCCAAGCGTGATCTCCCGAAGAAGACCTGCCCGGTCTGTGGCCGCGACTTTGCGTGGCGCAAAAAATGGGAGCGCGACTGGCCGCAGGTCCGCTATTGCTCGGATGCCTGCCGCAAAGGCACTCCGCGTGGGCGTGCGGCGCGCACCAGCGACGCTTGATATCAGCCGTATCTCAGTGCGCACATGCCCAATGTGTTGGGTGCCCATCTGTTGATTCGAACCTATTGAATTCGCGTCTCTTGAGCCGGCGCCTCTTGATCAGGCGCTTATTGATCGGCACCTTTCGATATGCAAATCACATCTCCGTGACGGATGTCGACATTGATTTGAATTGAATACGTATGCAGTAATCCATGTTGCATTGCGATGCTGCCCTAGCATCCTGCTTCAGTCGTAAGCGCAATGCTGCGACGATACGGTCGGCGCTCATGAACGGCCGGCCGTTATAAGTTGCGGCCCGACGTGCGATGTCTGCATGCGGACCGGAGCTGCACATGCCGATTCCGCTTGAAAAAAGCGGGGTTCCGTCGTCTATTCAAGGAGAATCCAGATGCCGTCTGTATTGAAATCGCTCGCCTCGTTCCGCGCCGGCGCACTGCGCCTGTGTGCATTATTGATGTTGTCGGGTATAGCGGCCGGGAGTGCGCAGGCCGAAGCGATCCTGCACGCCTTCAATTGGCGGTATGCGGATGTCGAAGCGCGCGCAGCGACGATCCAGGCCGCCGGGTACAAAGCCGTTCTGGTGGCGCCGGCGTACAAATCTGCAGGCAGTCAGTGGTGGGCGCGTTATCAGCCTCAGGATTACCGGGTGATCCATCATCCGCTGGGCGATACCACCGCCTTCAAGAACATGGTCAATGCGTTGAAAGCGCGCGGCGTCCACGTATATGCCGATGTGCTGATGAACCATATGGCCAATGAGTCCGCACAGCGTTCGGATCTGAATTATCCAGGCAGCAGCATTCTGAATCTTTATAGCGGGAACACCGGCTATTACAGCGGTATCCGCCTGTTCGGGAATCTGGGCTTCAATTACCTCAGCAGCACGGATTTTGGCGAAACGCGCTGCATCACCGATTACAACGATGTTTACCAGGTGCAGAACTGGCGTTTGTGCGGCGGTGGCGGCGACCCAGGTCTGCCGGATCTCAAAGGCACCAGTTACGTCATTGCGCAGCAGCAGGAATACCTGCGCCAACTGAAGATCATCGGTGTGAAAGGCTTCCGTATCGATGCAGCAAAACATATGACGCTGTCGCACATGAACGGTGTGCTGACCGCGGACATCAAGAGCGGTGTGTATGTATTCGGCGAAATCATCACCGGCGGCGGAGCGGGGAGTTCCGAGTACGACCGCTTCCTGCAGCCCTATCTGCAGAACACCGATCACGCTGCCTATGATTTTCCGCTGCAGACATCGCTTCGCAACGCATTCGCGTTCAATGGCAGCATGAGCAGCCTTGTCGATCCCGGTGCCTTCGGTCAGGCGCTGGCGGGCTCGCGTGCGCTGACGTTTACCGTGACGCATGACATCCCCAACAACAGCGGGTTCCGTTACGCGATCATGGATGCGACCGACGAAACACTGGCTTACGCCTATCTGTTCGGTCGCAATGGCGGCAAGCCAATGGTGTATTCGGACAACAACGAAAGCGGCGACAACCGTTGGGTGAATGCCTATAACCGCAGTGACATCAAAGGCATGATCCGCTTCCACAACAGCGTGCAGGGCAACGATATGCAGGTGCTGTCGCACGGCAGCTGTCACATCATTTTCCGTCGCGGCAGCTTGGGCATCGTCGGTATCAACAAGTGCGGCAGCACCGTCAACGCTTCGGTCAACATGAACAACAGCGTGTTGTGGTGGTACAGCAATTACACCGATACGCTCGGCTCGGGCAATGTCGTCAACATCAACAGCGGCAACTACACGTTCAGTCTGCCGGCGCGCGGCGCCAGGATGTGGCTGCGCTGATCGAAGACCCGTGAACCAGGCGGCCGGCTTCAATGCCGGCCGCTTTCATCGGGAGAGAAGTGAGCAATGTGCATTCCAGTCGCTGCCGCCTATGATGGGCAATCGATTGTCGAGTCCGCACATGCACCGCCTTCTCTTTTGCGATCACCCGGATCTGGTGCGGCGATACGCCTTGGCGGCGTTGGGATGGCTGCTGGCGTTGAGCTGTACTGCCTCGGCAACTGAATCTGTTCCGGCGATTGCCGCAGAGCATGCGGTCGTCATCACGGAGCACACATCGCTGTACCTCGTGGATGCACGCAATGTGTCCCAGATGCGTCGCCAGCTGGATGCGCGTGGCCCCGTGACCCGTTTTGGGCATCCCGCGGCGGCGCTGACCAGACACACGATTGAGGTCGAGTATGTGTTGTCGCCCAGCGCCGGTGCTTGCGGATTGGCGAACGTGCAGGTGCGAACCCGCATTGAGATGCATCTGCCGGAATGGAAGCCGAAACGAACGCCAAGCGCGGAATTCTCCGAGCAATGGCAGCGGGTAGCGCATGCGCTACGGGAACACGAGATTGGGCATCGCGACAACGGTGTCCAGGCGAGTTACGCGCTGCTCCAGCGCTTGCAGGCATTGCCGGTCGCCGCGGATTGTCATGCGCTCGCGCTTGATGCCCTGTTGGTGCGCGCGTCGCTGATGCTGGAACTGCAGCGCATCGAAGAGGCTTACGACCTGAAGACCCGTTTCGGCAGGCTGCAACTGCCGCCGCGGGCCGACGAACACGCCAAGCGGGCCGAACGCGATGTCACCGAGAAGCAGCGCGCGAGGCGTTTGTTGAACGGTTTCTAGCGCCGCCATCCCCGTGTCGGTACTGATGCTGTAACGGAAACGACCGTGTTGCCGCGGATATCTCGCTGCGACATGGTCAGGCATCGCGACCATCTTCAAGCATGCTTGAGCCCGTCTACAGTCGCCGGTCTGATCCCGACCCATCGGTCGCGGCTCGGAAGCGTTGCCCCTAAGCGCGGCTGCTGCGCACGATACTGGGCGTGCGCCGCACATGCACTGGCTGCCCTGTGGGGCGCATGATGATCCGCTGCGGCAGTGCCCAATCGGAACCCGTCATGCCTGAATCCTCATAAAGATCGCGATGGGGCGCCCATATTTTCTGGAGGTGTCGTTTTAGAATCCATTGTGCTGATTGGTTGGCGTTCCCGTTGGGGTGCGGCCATGCAGCAACTTCCGTGGGGGGAGGAACCATGATCCGAATCTCTGGCGTCGCGGCGCTGGCGCTACCTGCAGGCTGTTTCAGGCGTATCGGCACGACGTTCTCGTGCCGTCTGGGCTGCATATCGAGCGACGGCGCTTGAGCCTTACTGTGCCGGGATCGAAGGTCGCTCCCCGCCGTCAGAGAGTCGTGCGGTGGCTGTTGATGGCTGCAGTGTCCGTGTCCTGGCCTGTTTACCCGCAATCCGCTGCACCGGCCGTTGAGGTTCGCGCGCTGCTTGCGCAGGCCGAGGTCATCCAGGAGATGGACCCGAAGCAATCGCTTGGCTTGGCGCGACGTGCAGTGGCGATGGCGCGCACCATCGGCGATGCAGGATTATTGCGTGAAGCCCAGCAGGTCCTTTGCCTCAATACCGCAGCGATCGATCCGGAGGCAGCGCTGCCGATCGCCGAGGACGGGCTGCGCGCTGCTCAGCAGGCCGACGATCCTGCGGCCGTAGCGGCTTTCATCGGCTGCAGCGCGTATGCGCTGGATCTGCAGGGCAAACCTGGCGAAGCCGCGCTCGCCTACGAGCGCGCCGTGACCGCTGCCGAGAAGGCCCAGGACAAGGAAACGCTGGCCGAAGCGCTGGCCATGCGCGGCGAAAGCCGGCATTACCACGGGCGTTACGACGATGCCATCGCCGATCTCAATCGTGCCTATGCGCTCAATCTCGAACTGCGCGACAAAAGCGGCCAGCGCTACACGCTGAACGCGATTGCCAACGTGTACAGCGATGAACACGTGGGCGAGTTCGACAAAGCCATCGGTTATTACCGGCAGTTGCTCAGCGAGGATGAAGCGTCGGGGCTCAAGAGCGGGGTCGCGACGGCGCGGTTCAACATCGGCTCTGCGTTGGAAATGAAGGGGCAATATGAGGCTGCGCTGCGGGAATATCGCCAGGCCTTGCAGATCGATACCGCGCTGAACGATACGGCTTCGATCGCCGAGGGTGAACTGTCGATCGGTTCGCTGTTGGTGAAACAGGGTAAAGCCGGGGAAGCACTGCCGTGGATCGAGCGCGCGCTGGGACGTTTTGTCGCTGCGGCCGACGCTGAAAGCACTGCGCGCGCCCGTCTGCACCGCGCCAAGGCGCTGCGGGCGCTGAAACGCCCGCGCGAAGCAATGGAAGATCTTGATTTCGCCGAGCGGCATTTCCAGAAGCAGAACAATCCGCGCTACCTCGCCCAGGTCTATGAAGTGCTGGCCTCTGCGCATGCCGATGCGGGCGACTGGCGGATGGCGTATCAGGCCTCCGTAGCATATCGGAAGGCCGATAAACAGCTCGAAAAACACGCGCGGGAAGAACAGGGTTCGCGCCTGCGCGTGCAGTTCGACAGTGCCAAAAAAGAGCAGGAAAACCGCGCGCTGCTGATCGAAAACGCGCATCGCGGCGAAGCGTTGATCAACGCCGAACGGGTGCGGTCTCTGCAGCGCGTGATGATTGTATTTGGCATGACTTTTGTGGTGCTGCTGGCCGCGATGGTCTGGCAGGAAGTCGGTAAAGGGCGGCGAATGCGCGCCTTGGCGATGACCGACGAGCTTACCGATTTGCCGAACCGGCGCAATATTTTCGAGTTTCTGGAGCGGCAACTGCGCATCGCTCAGGCCAATGCCAAGCCGTTGGGCGTGATCGCGTTCGATGTCGATCATTTCAAGCGGATCAACGACGCGTATGGACATCACGGCGGCGACCGCGTGCTGCGTGCGATCGCGGAGATCATCGATCGCCAGCTTCCCGACAACGCCAAACTGGGCCGGATGGGTGGCGAGGAGTTTCTGGTGGTGGTGCCTGCGACACAGGCCGCTCAGGTTTGGGAGATTGCCGAGGCGCTGCGTACGGCAATGTCGGCTGCCGCATTCGAGGGGTTTCGGGACGGAGCGCGGGTGACCATCAGTCTCGGGGTCACTGAAAGCAGGGCGGAGGATGATGTCGAGGCCCTGCTGAAGCGCGCCGACGCCGCCCTGTATCAGGCGAAGCGAGAGGGCAGGGATCGAACGGTGTGGGGTTGATGATTCGCTGCTTACACAGCCGCTCTTGGGTGGATGCCAAGTAACGGCGTAATTTTTTCAAGTCATTTGTTGAATATTTTCAACATCAGATGCGGTCTGCCGATGACCGGTTTTTTGAAAGCGTGACGTTGGTACACTGTGAACCGGGGGGCGGGATACAAGAGCGGCGCGGTATGTGCGCTGCGAACCCGGCAAAGAGGGGCGCGATCGGCACAGGGGGCATACGCAGGATGGCCAGCAACATCAGTGATGCCCAGAGTGGGCATCACTGATAGCGGCTTTTGTGCATGTCGGACTGATCGCGGCTCGTCATGATCGTGGTCAGGGGGATTCATGAGGACCGTTCGTTCAAGCCGCAAGACATTGGCGATCAGGACGCTGTGGCTGACAGAGTTGTGCGTGTTGATTTTTTCGGTCGTAGCCGCCGCACGGCTGCGTTTCCACGCAGATCCTTCAGCTCTCAAACACTTTACTGCGGATATCGCTGCGCGCGCGCTGCTCGTCGCAGTCTGCATCACGGGTGCGATGCTTGCGTTCGGCTTGTATCAAGCCTACGTGCGCCACAGTCGTCTTGATCTGCTGCTGCGGATCGGGCTGTCCTTCGCGTTGGGCGGGATCGCACTGCTGGTGCTGTATTACGTCGCGCCCGTCGCTTACATCGGCCGTGGCGTACTTGCGATGTCGCTGCTGATCGGCATGGGTGCGGTGCTGGGTGTGCGCTACCTGGTGTCGCAGCTGTCGGCTGCCGAAATGCTTAAACAGCGCGTGCTGATCTACGGTGCAGGCAACAACGCCAATCTGATCAACACGCGGCTGCGCCGCAAGACCGATCGCCAGTCCTTCAACGTGCTTGGATTCGTGCCTGCGTCGGGCCAGCCAGTGGTGGTCGATGAAGCGATGTTGATCCGCACCGACGAAACGCTCTGCTCGGTCGCTGATCGGCTCAACGTGGACGAGATCGTGATCGCTCCGGACGAGCGCCGTGGCGGCATGCCGATGGAGCAGATGCTCAACTGTGTGCAGCAGGGCGTATTAGTCACCGATCTATCGACGTTTTTCGAGCGCGAAGCGGGCATGGTCCAGCTCAATATCGTCGATCCGTCCTGGCTGGTGTTCTCGGGCGGTTTCGACTATTCCACGCCGCGCCGGCTCACCAAGCGGTTCTTCGATCTGCTCGCCGGCGGCGCCCTGCTGCTGGTGATCTGGCCGGTGATGCTGCTGGTCGCGCTGGCGGTGAAACTGGAGTCGAAAGGCCCGGTGATCTACCGTCAGGTCCGCGTCGGTGAGCACGGCCGGCACTTCGAGATGGTGAAGTTCCGCAGCATGCGCGTGGATGCGGAAAGCGACGGCGTGGCGCGTTGGGCCACCAAGGACGACGATCGCAGTACCCGCCTCGGCAAGCTCATCCGCAAGACGCGTCTGGATGAACTGCCGCAGCTGTTTCTGGTCATGACCGGCGAGATGAGCTTCGTCGGGCCGCGGCCGGAACGTCCGCATTTCGTCGAAATGCTCAACAGCGAGATCCGTTATTACGATGTGCGCCATTCGGTAAAACCCGGCCTGACCGGATGGGCGCAATTGCGCTATCCGTACGGCGCCTCGGTGCGCGATGCGAACGAGAAGCTGAAGTTCGATCTGTTCTACGTGAAGAACCACGGACTGGTGTTCGATCTGATGATCATGCTGCAGACCGTGGAAGTGGTGCTGTTCGGGCGCGGCGCGCGCTGAGTAAACGCGCGGGGTAAAACACGCTGAGTAAACACGCTGGCTAAAATGCACTGAATAACACGCGCTGAGTAAAACGGTGTTTCGCTCAGCCGCGGCCCAGGATCACGCTCAATACACGCTTGGCTGCGAATGGCAGCAGTGCCAGCAGGGCCTTGCGCGACGTATCGCTGGGCGCCTGTCGCCACGCGGCGCGCCACAGTCGCCACGCATCGCGCCAGCGGCTGCGGATCAACATGCCGCGCGCATTGCGGTGATAGGTGAGCGCCAGCGCTTCGCGGCGGATCGATTCATCGACCACGCCTTCGGCATCGGCGATTGCGCGCTCCACTACACTCACATAATCGTCGTAGGTCGAAGCCGCGCCCGACAGCCCGCCGTCGTGGCCACGCATCGCTTCGACCAGCTCGGCTTCGACCACTCCAATCTTCCAGCGACGCGCGACGCGAAGATGGAAGTCGATATCTTCCGCAGTGCGGAGGCTCGGGTCGAAGCCGCCGCAGGTCTCGAACACTTCGCGACGGAACATGATCGATGCCGGCACCAGCGACGGGTTGAGCAGAAGCCACTGCAGCACCCAGCCGTCCTCAGGCAACACATCGCGGCGATGAAACACGTCGTAGGGCTTGCCGTCGCCGTCGACGCGGACCACGTCGCACAGCACCATCCCGAAGTCCGGGTGTGCATCGAGCCACGCCACTTGGCGCGCGGTCTTTTCGGGACGCCACAGATCATCGCTGTCCAACAGCGCGAAATAAGCACCGCCGGCGATGGCCATGCCGGCGTTGCGGGCCGCAGAAACGCCGGCATTGGCCTGCCAGTGGTAGCGGATACGTTCTCCGTAGCGTGCGTGCAGCGCTTCGCCGGTGCCGTCGGTGGAGCCGTCGTCGACAATAATGATGTCGTCGACCGGATGGGTCTGCGCCAACACCGAATCGATGGCGCGCTGCACCAGTTCGCGCCGGTTATAGGTCGGTATAATCACCGATACTTTTACCGATACTTTCAGCGACACGTTCGCCGGCGTCATCGCCGGTACTTCTGCGGGAACTTCGATCAGGCGCGCCATGCTCAAGGATTTCGCCAGGAAATGTCTGTATGTCAGCGGTGCGCTCGGTCTATATCACCGCGTGCGCAATGCCGACAGTTTAACGGTGGTGATGTTCCACCGCACGCTGCGCGAAGACGACCCGCGGTGGGCGTCCTGCGACCCCGACTATACCCTCGGCGAAGACCTGTTCGTCGATTCGCTGGCGTTTTTCAAACGTCATTATCGTGTGGTGTCGCTGGATGCCGTGCTGCGCGCCCGCCGCGACGGCACCGGGCTGCCGCCGCGTGCGCTGCTGATTACGTTCGACGACGGTTGGTTGGACAACGTCGATTACGCGTTGCCGGCGCTGCAGCGTGCCGGTCTGCCGGCGGTGATGTTCGTCGCCGCCGATGCCGTTGGCGCGCGTCAGCCGTTCTATCAGGAGCAGATCATCGCGGCCTGGCGGTTGAAAAAACTGACCGTGGACGCGCTGGCCGAGACGATGAGCGAACACGGCGGCGAGCGTCCCGCGCGTGACGGCATCGCCCGGCTGCGGCAGCTGATCGCGCAGCTTGAACGGATGTCGCCAGCGTCGCGACGTGCCGTTCTCGAACGTCATGCCGATGTGCTCGATGACGGCCTGCAGCACATGGTCGATGTCGCCGATCTCACTCGCCTGCGCACCGGTGGCGTCGAGTTGGGACTGCACGGCAAAAGTCATGTGCCGATGCTGCGCGCCGACGATCTGGATGCGGAACTCGGTGGTGCGCGCGAAGCGATGGCGGCGATGTTGGCGCAACCCGTAGGGCTTGCGTCGCCTGCCTGCGCGACCCTGTCTTTCCCGCATGGATCGTTCGACGACGCGATTGCAAAGCGCGCGCGCGAAGCCGGCTATGAACTGCTGTTCACCAGTGTGCCTGTGTTGAATCCCGTGGGCGCGCAGCCGTCGTGGCTGCTTGGCCGCACCGGTTACGAAACCGACACGGTCGCCGACAGCAAAGGGACGTTTTGTCCAGACCTGCTAGCCTGGTATCTGTTCCGTCGCGCGACGCGGCGATTGGCGGCGTAAAGATTTTATTCGTCTTCGTCGGCTGAGGTCAGATGCAGATCCGGTGCATCGACGCCGGTCGATGCCGCGATCGCGCCGAAGACCGGGCGCTTGCCGCGTGGCTCGAATCCCAGATGCCGCCAAGGTGTGAGACGTTCGTCTGAAGTCGCCAGCTCGATCGATACTGCGGCATGCCCTTGATGACGTACGGCTCGCAGCAAAGCAGCAATGATGTCGGGCGCAGGCTGCGCGCCGTCGCATGACCAGAAATCGTGGATATGCAGCGTGTGTCCTTCCACGCGCGCTGCGAACCACGCCACTGGCATCTCGCCATCGAACAGCTGCAGATGGCGAAACGGCGGCAGATTGTCCGCAGTCGGCGCATCGTCGAAACGCCAGCGCAGATGCGCCGTATCGCGTAACGCGGTCAATGCAGGCGGCTTCGGCGATGCGTCCCACATGGCCGCGATATCGGGCACGCGATCGCGCCACGCTGCGCGCAATGTTTTCGCGCGCGGGTGGCGCCAGACGTCGCGCAGGCGATGGGTCAGATCGATGATGGCGCCGAGCGGTGTGGCAAGCGATGCAGGCAGCCGTGGCAGGCGGCGATGTACATATTGCGCGTGCCGTATCACGCGCACATACCGGATCATGTCGGCGAGCTGCCGATACCCGATGCGTTTGAACACCGGCGCGGCTTTGGGATTCGGAAAACCGTAGAGCAGATCGAGTTCGCGCTGCCCGGCCGCGAACAGTCCCTGCTGCAGCATCAACGCAGGCCCGAGCGAGCGATGTGCGGGCATCACGGCAAGATCGACCATCACTCCGGCGCGCGCTTCGGTGCCCTTGTGCAGCATCCGTCGACGTCCTGCGGCGCAGGCGCCCACCGGGGCTTCGTTGCCGGTCTGCATCAACAACTGCAGCAGCGGTGCGCCAGCCGGTGCGCTGCCGTAAAACCAGTCGTATTTCGCAGCCATTCGTGCATCCTGGCCAAGGTTGCCGCGCCACACTGCAAGCACGGCCGCGCGGTCGGCGCCGGCATCGCCGTCGCGAGTCGAATACAGCGGCAGCGCCTGCGTGGTCATGGTTGTGGGCTCACGCGTGGGCGTGCGGCTCGGGCACGTCCACCACCAGCACCGGCGGCAGATGCATATATTTTGTGGTGCGACGCTTGTTGGCGATATCTTGATAGATCGCGTTCGCCTGTGTTTCTTCGATGCCGAGCGCAGTCGCCAGCGCCGCTGACGGGAAGCCATGATTCAGCGCGTACAGCGCCAGATCCATCTGCCGATAGGGCAGGGCGAAATAGAACTCGTCCTGACCTTGGCTGAGGCTGTAGGTGTCGGTGGTCGGAATGGCCGCACAGACGCGTTCGGGCAGACCGAAATGGCGGGCCATGCCGTACACCTGCGATTTGTACAGATGCGCGATGGGCTTCACGTCGGCCGAGCCGTCGCCGTTCTTCACGAAGAAACCCTGATCGTATTCCAGCCGATTAGGGGTGCCGACCACGGCATAGTTCAGTCGGTCTGCGTGGAAATATTCCAGCGTCTTGCGGATCCGCTGCTTGAAGTTGGTGGCCGCGACGATGGTGAGATAGTCGGCCAAGGCGAGGTCGCGCTCGTGCGGCGCGCCGTCCGGCGATTCCGCAATCAACCGGAAACGATTGAAACGCCCCTGGATGCCGCCGTCGATGACGATCTTGAACTTCCAGCCGTCGCCGTATTCGGGCAGCGTGTTGCGCACCGCCGCATCGCGCGCGCGATAGCAGCCGATGGCCTCCAGCGCCGGCGCGATGTCCACGGTTTCGGTGCGGATACCCAGGTGCTCGGCCAGAATGGTGGCGCGCGCCGCGCTGTCATCGGAGGAATCGCGCTCCGGCAAAATCAAACCAAACACGCGTTCAGGGCCCAGCGCATGCACCGCCAGCGTGACGCTTGCGGAGCTGTCGATGCCGCCCGAAATGGCGACCACCAACCCGCGGCGATGCAGCTGCCGCGCGGTGATTTCGCGCAGACGCGCGGCGATGCGGTCGGCTTCAAGTGCGTAGTCGAGATCGAGCACAGTCCAGTCGAGCGTTTTGGAATTGACGGCGTTCATAGGGCGGTTTGCGGTTCCAGAAGTGCAGCACGGCGGACCTTGCCGGACGCGGTGCGCGGCAGGGCGGAGACAAATTCGATTTCGCGCGGGATTTTGTAGCTGGCAAGGCGCTCCCGACAGTGCGCCTTGATCATGTTTTCGCTGCTGAGCGGTAATCCCGGTGCCACGATGAAGGCTTTGACCACTTGACCTAGCACCGCATCGTCGATGCCGACCACAGCAGCCTCGCTGACCCCGGTGACTTCTAGAATCACCTCTTCGATATCGTTTGGATGCACGCGGTGCGCGCCGGTCTTGATCATGTCGCTGCGGCGCCCGGCGAGATACAGAAATCCATCGGCGTCGAGATGGCCCATGTCGCCTGTGCGCAGCCAGCCGTCGCGCAATACCGACGCGCTGGCTTCGGGATTGTCCCAGTAGCCGCGCATGACGTTGGGCCCGCGGACCCACACTTCGCCGGGCTCGCAGGTGCCAGCAGCGCGTCCGTCTTCGTGCGCGATGCGCAGCTCGACGCCGTCGATCGGAATGCCGACCGAACCCGCTTTCTCGTCGAGGCGCTCCGGCGGCAGCCAGGTCAATCGCGAAGTGGCCTCGGTCTGGCCGTACATCACGAACAGGCGCGCATGGGGCAGCGCCGTGCGCAAACGATGGGTGAGCGTAGTGCTCATCGCGCCGCCGGCTTGGGTCATATAACGCAGCGATGACAGATCGTAATCGCTGAGTTTGACCCGCTCCAACAGCAGCGCATAAGTCGAGGGCACGCCTGAGAAACCGGTGATGCGTTCCCGGGCGATGGTATCCATCAACAGATGCGGAAACAGCAGGTTCTGCGCCAGCACCACGCAGCCGCCCGACAGCAGATGCGTATGCAGCACCGAAGCGCCGTACGCGTAATAGAACGCGAGAATCGACAGCACGCTGTCGCGCTCGTCCAGTGCGAGATAACGGACCACCGCGCTGGCATTGGCCAGCAGATTGCCGTGGGTCAGGGTCACGCCCTTGGGCGCGCCTGTGGTGCCCGAGGTGTAGAGAATGAGTGCAGGATCATCCGGCGCAATGTCACTCGCATCCATGCTGCCATCGTTCGCGAGATCAGGCGGACACAGCGGATGTTCCGCGTCGACCGGCCAGCGTTGAATGGGCGGACATTCACCTGATGCGTCGACTGTCGATATCGCTTCCAACGCGTCGCTATGGCTGAATTCGTAGACGATATGTCGTGCGTCGCAGTGCCGCAGCCAGGTTGCGAAATCGCGCGCACGTGCCTGTGCATTCAGCGGCGCAGCGATGCCTCCGGCCAGCCAGCAGCCGTAGCAGGCGACCGCCGCTTCAATGCGATTGGGCAACAGGATCGCGACCCGCTCGCCGGGACGCAGTCCGCGCGCGCGCAATGCCCGAGCGAAGCGCTGCGCCTCGTCCCAGAATTCGGCATAACGGATGCGACGATCGTCGGCAACGATCGCCACACGGTCCGCATGGCGTCTTGCGACTTTGGCGATCCGGGCGGGAATCGACGGCATGGCGAGCCTGTTACTGCGCCAGTTTTCGATTGATGAAGGTGTCGATGACTTCGAGCGTGTCGAAGTTGTCCGGCGTCATCTCTTCCGGGGCAATCGTGAGCTTGAACTCCTCTTCGATGAACATGATGAGTTCATAGATACCTGTCGAATCCAGAATGCCGCCGCGGACCAGGGAATCCTGATCGCCGATGGCATTGTCGTCGTTGGAGAACAGAAAATTCTTGAGAATGTATTGCTTGATTCGCTGCCGCTGATGCATGCATGTGTCCCCATGTCGAAACTTTGAACGCGATAACGACCGTGTACCGGCCACAATGGCGGCGATCACGATCGAAGGCGGTGTTAGCGTGAATCCACGACGCCCCGGTCGCGGCGATCCTTTGGATAGAATAACCTTCCTCCTCTCGCATCGAAAGCAAACGCGTATGGCTGACGTCGCTGCAAGTGCTCGATTCTCTGCAAACTGCGGTGCTTACTGCCGGATCCTGCCGCTGGTACTGCTGTCGATCAGCTTGACAGCATGCGACGGCGCCCCGCCGGCGCCGCGCGAATCTCCGCGCAAAGTTGCCGATCCGAAGCCGCAATTGGCAAGCTCGGAGAAAGCCCGATTCGAGGTTGTCGAGCTCGTGAACGGGCTGGAACATCCTTGGGCGCTGGCCTTCCTGCCCGATGGTGCGATGCTGGTGACTGAGCGCCCCGGTCGCCTGCGTCGAATCGGCGCTGACGGCACCGTATCTGCGCCCATCGCAGGGCTGCCGAAAGTGTTTGTCGACGGCCAGGCCGGTTTGCTGGATGTCGTGCTCTCACCGACGTTCGCCAAGGACCGCTTGGTGTACCTGTCGTTCGCGGAGCCCAATCTGCGCGGCAACAAGGCTGGCACCGCGGTCGCGCGCGGACGGCTGGATGGCGATGCACTTCAGGTTGTCGCGCCGCAAGAGCTTGCGCTGCGCGATGTCGAAGTGATCTACCGTCAGGAACCGAAGCTTTCCAGCGGCACCCATGTCGGTTCGCGGCTGGTGTTCGACGATGCCGGCCATCTGTTCGTCACCCAAGGCGAAAACCGGGTCGCCGAAACCGCACAGCAGCTCGACAAACTGCAGGGCAAACTGGTGCGGATCTGGCCAGACGGACGCATTCCCGACGACAACCCATTCGTTGATCGCGATGACGTGCGTGCGGAGATCTGGTCGTACGGCCATCGCAACATGCAGGGTGCGGCGCTGCATCCGACGACGCGCAGCGTGTGGACCAGCGAACATGGCCCGATGGGCGGAGATGAACTGAACATTCCGCAAGCTGGCCGCAACTACGGCTGGCCTGTCATCACGCATGGCCGCGATTACAACGGTACCGCGGTCGACGGTTCGGTCGGCAAGGCCGCTGCAGGCATGGAGCCGCCGCATCATGTCTGGGACGTGTCGCCCGGGCTCAGCGGCATGCTGTTCTACAGCGGCAGCGCGTTTCCGCAATGGAAGGGCAACCTGTTTGTTGGCGCATTGGCCAAGAGCGCACTGATCCGGCTGGAACTCGACGGCGACCGCGTCGTGCACGAAGAGCGTTTGCTGACCGATCGCGCCGAGCGCATCCGCGACGTGCGCGAAGGTCCGCACGGTGCGATCTATGTGTTGATCGATGAGGAAAACGGCAAGCTGCTGCGGATACAGCCGGTTGAAAAAACGCAATGACCATACAGGGTGCGTCTGTGGCCTGATGTCTCCTCACTTTTTCTCTCAACAGATCATGAGGTTACGAGCATTCATCACATTGCTATCATCCCGGGCCGCAGGCGAGGGACCTGTTTTTGTAATCGCCTCAAAGGCCATTGCACACCCGGACTGACGGAAAGACTCATGGGTTGTGCCTTAGTTTCACTCGTTGTCGCGAGCGAGTTACTTTTCTTTGCTTGTGCAAAGAAAAGATAACCAAAAGAAAGCACACCCCGTCGTCGCGCCCGACGCGTTGCGCCGGGTTCGCAGGTTTCGCGGGGTTTTTCGACAGTACATCCATGTACTGGTCGAAAAACGCGCGGCGTCCTGCCGCACGCCCTGCAGGCCTGATCCGCGAACCCTGCCGCTTACAGGGGGCCCGGCAGATCAAGATCAACAGCGGCTTCGGCATTGTTTGGAAATGCTGATCGTCGTGTTTTCTATGCGAAATTCGAGGGGATACCTCAGGCCAAAGGCGCACCCTATGAAATGAGCGGCTTTTTTCCGATAAAGTCGACCGTCGTGATGCACAGTGTTTCCTCTGGAATTGCAGAGAATTCCGCTGCGATCTTCATCGCCCGCAGCTGCTCAAGCCGCTGCGGGCGTGCATGCGATGTATCCAGCAGCAGCTCGAAGCCGGTATCGCGCGCTGCGTCCACAAACTGATGCGCGCGCAGCCGGTTCTGATACAAAAAAGCGTTGTTCCAGAATCCCCACTGCTGGTCCGAGAACTGCAGATAGTTGAGCTGATGGACCTTCGGGTCCGCATACGCGTAGTGATCGCCGCAGTTCACCGAATGGAAGATCCAGCCACCCGCGCGCAACAGTCCCAGCGATGCCTGATGCAGGCGGACGATGGCGTCGGGCGGCACATGTTCCAGCACGCTGTTGGAGAACAGGATGTCGATCGCGCCGTCTTCGATCCCGGCGTCGGCGGCATCGGTAGGCGCGCGGTACTGGATCACGCCTTCGCTGAGCTCTGAGGGGTCGCGGGCATCGGCTGTGGCAAGCAGGCGCCGGTAGCGAGCCTGCACATCCGCCAGCGGTATCTGGCAGGCGGTTGCGATGCGCGGCAGTTCTTCGCCCAGTATGTCGATGCAGATACGCATCAGATCCGGTTTGAGCAAACGGTTGAGGTCGCAGGTGTAGACCCGCGCTGCGCCGCCGAGGTAGCAGGCCAGCGGCAGCGCCGGATACCAGCCGCTGCCGACTTCCATCAATCGCGCGCCGCCGATCCCGGCACCGACGGTACGCAGTTGTTTGACCATCAACTCCCAGTCTTCGATCTTGAGCAGTATCTCGCGCCGTGGGTTGCGCATGCCGCCGAAGCGGCGCTGGAGCTGGTAATGCAGCGTTTCTCCGCCGGGCAGCACACCGAGCGTTTTCTGCAGCAGACCTTTGATTCGCCAATGCATAGGTGAGGAGTCGTCCGGTTCAAAGCGGGTTGTCAGGTGTCGCTGGCGGCTAGCGCGGGTTCGGATGCGGCATCGGCGGTTTCGCGTAAGGATTGATCGACCAGCATCGTCGACAGCACGCCGACAAAGGCCTGATTGTCGGCAAAGCCTGTCGCGCGGCCGGCGCGGCATTTGTCGAACAGTCGGCCGACCGCCGCGGCGTCGAAATAACCGGCGGCGCGGATGCGCTCCTCGCTCATCAGATCGGCCACGTAATCCAGCGGCTGGCCGTCGAAGAAAAAACTCGCGTTGTCGGGCGCGCGATACGGCTGCTTGGTGCGGTTGACGATCTCGTCCGGCAACATATTGGCCAGCGCGCGACGCAGCAGATATTTTTCGGTCATCCCGCGGATTTTGAAACTGGGCGGCAGCCGGTTGGCGAATTCGATCACCCGATGATCGAGATACGGGAAGCGGCCTTCGATTGAGTTCGCCATCGCCACGCGGTCGCCCTGCGACGAGAGCAGATAACCGGCGAGCAGCGATTTCGCTTCGACATATTGATCGCGCGCCAGCGGGCTCCAGCGGCCGATATTGTCCGGCAGTGTCGCTTCAAAAGCATCCAGCGGATTGAAGTGCCCAACCTCCGCGCGCATCTCGGCGGACAACAGCCCGAGCGCGCGCTGCGACGTGGTCCAGCGCGGCACGTGCGCGAAGATCGGTCGCTGCAGATGTTCCATCCCCTGGCCGAAAAAACTCTGCGCGAACGCGGGATTGCGCACCGGCGAATTCGGCAGATAGCCGTACAGTTTTTCGAGCAGTCGCGGACGCAGCTTGGACTGCGGCTGTTGTGCCCAGAAGCGGCGCACTTTCGCTTCCTTGAACAGATCGTAGCCGCCGAACACTTCATCCGCGCCTTCACCGGTCAGCACCACCTTGTAGCCATGTTCACGCACGCTGCCCGCAAGCAGTATCAGCGGCACCGGCGCAGTGCGCAGCACCGGCGTTTCCGCATGCCGGATCAGCTGCGGGAAGGCGTCGCCGATATTGCGGCGAGTGCAGCGCAGGGTGGTGTGGTCGGTGCGCAGATGCCGCACCATCGCCTGCTGGTATTCGCTTTCGTCAAACTCGCCGTCCTCGAATGCGACCGAAAACGTACGCACCGGCGTATCGGTGAAGCCGCGGATCATTGCGACGATGCCGGACGAATCCAGCCCGCCGCTGAGATATGCGCCCACCGGCACATCGGCGCGCAGCTGCAGACGCACCGCATCGATCAACAGTTCGCGCAGTTCGGCGGTGGCGGCTTCCACGCTCAGCGGATAACGCGAAGGCGAAGTCTCGGCTGCGTCGGGGAAGGTCCAATCCCAGTACTGACGCAGGGTTTCGCGGCCGTCGTGTTCGATGGCCAGCGTATGCCCCGGCGGCAGACTGTCGATGCCGCGATACACCGTATGCGGCGCGATCGGCGACCACGTGCTGAAGGTTTCGGCCAGCGCGAGCGGATCCAGCGCCGCGCACTGCGGCAGCACCGACAGCAGCGCTTTCGCCTCCGATGCGAACCAGAGGCAGCCGTCCTGTCGTGCGTAGAGCAAAGGCCGAATGCCGGCGCGATCGCGCGCAAGCACCAGTCGGCGGCGTTCGCTGTCCCACAACGCGATGGCGAACTGGCCGTTGAGGTGTTCGACGAAGCGATCACCGTCGCGGTCGTACAGATGCACGATCACTTCGGTGTCGGACTGCGTGTAAAACACGCGGCCTTCGGCTTCAAGCTCGCGGCGCAGTTCGACGTAGTTGAAGATTTCGCCGTTGAAGACGGTCCACACCGTGCCGCGCGGGTTGCGGATCGGCTGATCGCCGGTGGCCAGATCGATGATCGACAGCCGCGCATGCGCAAGCCCGATACCGTCTTCGGCGTGATAGCCGTAACCGTCCGGCCCGCGATGGGCGAGCGTGTGGATCATCCGCCGCAGCAGCGGATGCGCCATGTCCGGGCGCACATTCGGCCCGCTGAATCCCGCGATTCCACACACGTCGTATTTCCCCCTGGGTTGCGAATTGTTCGCGAAGCTGCGGTCTTTCAGGCCGATGGCCGAATCAACGTAAAAAGCAGCGCAAGCCAGCCAATGCAGGCGTGCTAACGCTTCGCGATTTCAGCCATAGCTTCCTCGCAGGCGCGCAGTGTATCCGCTGCGACTGCGTCCCAGCCGCGCGAGAACCGGCGCGACAGCATCGCCTCATCCCAGGATCGATCAAGCGCATCGTGCAGCCCTGCGGCCAGCGCTGCCGCATCGCGCGCCGGCACCAGCAGGCCGCAGTCGGCGTCCACCACTTCGGGTATGCCGCCCACCGGCGTTGCCACCACCGGACGGCCGCAGGCCAGGGCTTCGACCAGAACATTCGGATGGCCTTCGGAATAACTCGGCAGCGTGACCAGATTGGATGCCGCCATCCAGCGTGCGACTTCATGCGGCCCCTGCGCGCCCGGCAGCGAGACGCGCAGTGCGGGGTCGGCGCTGATCCGGCTTTCAAGCTCCGCGCGCATCGGGCCATCGCCGATCAGCGCCAGCTGCAGCTTCTGCCGCTGCGGGGCCAGTACGGTCATCGCAGCCAGCAGTTCGCGCAGGCCTTTTTCGGGCACCAGCCGGCCGACATAGACCACCAGTTCTGCGCTGGCATCAATGCCCAGCGCGGCGCGTGCGTCGGCGCGCGACTGCGGATGGAAGATCGTCGCATCGCAGCCGTTGGGGATCGCGCGGATGCGCGCGGGATCGGCGTCGTAGTCGCGCGCCGCGACCCGGCCAAGGTCTTCGCTGACCACCAGGATGCGCTGCGCGGCATGCAGGACTGGACGGGTGAGGCGCTTGCTGATCGTATCGCGCACGCGCAGGTCCGAGCCGCGTGCGCCGACCACCAGCGGCAAACCCGCACGTCGTGCCGCATGCATCGCGCCGAACGCATCGGGATACAGCCAATACGACAGCACTACATCGGGTGCAAATTGACGCAGCGGCGCATGCAGCGTGCGCGCGCACAGCCAGCCGTTGAACGGCCGGCTGACCATCGGCAGCGCTGGATAATCGATATAGCGCACATCGCAGCCGGGCACCACGTGCGCCGAATCTGACGCATGGAACAGATAGCTGCGCGGTCTGGCCCAGCGCGGATAGCTGGCGATGGGGCTGAGCACGCGCACATCGGCGAGCTGCGACAGTGCGCGCACGGTCTGATGGATCGGCCGGCCGCGGTTGGGCTCGCCGGCGATGGGGAATTGCGAAGTAACGATCAGGATGCGCATGCGCGGTTTCGAAACGATGCTTGAGAAAAGGCATACGCGTCGTTGCGGGTAATGATGTCCTGTCCGAATGCTGAAATTCGTTGATAATACGGGGTTTTCATGATCGATGATCGTCGGGGCAGGATGAGTGGACCAGTCGGGCGGTAAAAAGATCGAAACAGCCGTGCATCCAACAGGCGTGCAGCCTCGCGTGGGCGAACTCGATGCCCTGCGCGGACTTGCCGCGCTTGCGGTAGTCGCGTGTCATTACACCACGTTCTATCAGCAGGAACAGGGCCATCTGCAGCCGCTCGGTTTCGGTTTTCCCGCCGGTAATTACGGCGTGCATCTGTTCTTCCTGATCAGCGGATTCGTGATTTTCATGACCCTGGAGCGCACCCGCACGGCGATGGATTTCATCGTATCGCGCGTGTCCCGATTGTTTCCGGCGTATTGGGCGGCGATCGCGATGACGGCGACTGTTGTCTACACGTTGGGTCTGCCGAAGCAGAAGATTCCTTGGGCCGATGTCGCGGCAAATGTTTCGATGCTGCAGGAAATTCTGGGTTTCGAGCATCTCGATGGCTCGTACTGGACGCTGCAGGTCGAACTGCTCTTCTACGCGCAGATGCTGTTCTGGTTCATGCTGGGGCAGCTCAAACGGATCCACTGGATCATCGCGCTGTGGCTGGCGATGGCGGTGGTCTATGCGCTGACCGAGCAGCGGCATATGCATTTTTCGTACACGCTGCGCGAGCTGCTTTTATTGCGCCATATTCCTTTTTTTGCACTGGGTATTCTGTTTTATCGGGTTCATACCCGGCCTGGTGAATGGCGCTTGAATCTTGCCATGATCGTGCTGTCGCTGCTCGCTATCGGCATTGCGTATGCGCCGGTCTTTTTGGCGGCAGGCGTGGTGTGCTGTGTGATCTTCGCGCTGTTCGTGACCCATCGCCTGCGCTGGCTGCGGACAGCACCGTTCGCGTTTTTCGGCGGTATTTCCTATTCGCTGTATCTGCTGCATCAGGTTATAGGATTCGCGCTGATCTATCGTCTGGAAGCCGCCGGTGTTCCGAGTCTTGCCGCTGTGGCGCTCACAGTGCTGACAGTGCTCGTGCTTGCGACAGCGCTCACCTACAGCGTGGAGCGGCCTGCGATGCGCCGACTTCGCGATGGTTGGCGCAGGCGCAAAGCGGCCAGCAGCGATGTAGGAGCGGCTTTAACCGCGAAGCCCGCAACGCATGAATGATTGATCTGGCCAAGAGCACTTTGAACGCGAGCTGCATTGGCAGGAGGGCCATCAGGCCCGATCTTTTCAATGAATCCATCAGAAACCTGCTCGGGGCTGCAGCCCCTCCTACAAGAATGGTCGCACTTCAGCCTTCGCCAAACGTGATGTCCAAGCCCTTGCGTACGCCGATCTTTGGCGTCCAGCCCAGCACATCGCGCGCGGCGGCGGTGTCGAAGCTGGTCAGCGGGCGCAGCGAGCGCACGCGGTAGCGGGTCAGCGGCACGTCGCGCTTCAACACCTTGCCCAGCAGCTCCACGCCGATCGCCAGGCACATGAACACCCACTGCGGCAGCCACATCAGTTTGAGCGTATCGCCGAGCTTGCGTTTGCAGCGACGCAGGTATTCATTGCGATCTACTGAATCGGTATCGACCAGATTGAAGGTGCGGCCCAGCGCCTGCGGCGATTCCGCCGCCAGCAGCAGCGCGTCGACGATATCGTCGCGATAGACCAGCGGCAACGACAATCCGCCGCCGCCAATCGCCATCCAGCGACCTGCCAACGCGATGGTGCCGTTCGGCGTGACCCGTTCAGCACCGGGCCCGAAGATCTGCCCCGGTCGCAGGATCACGGCAGGTAGACGTTCCTGCTCGATCGCATCGGCGACCATCTGTTCCGCGGTGAGCTTGGTCTGCGTGTATGCGCCGCGCAGCTGCGGGTGCGGCTCGAAACGATAGTCTTCGGTCAGCACCTCGCCGTGTTTGCGCCCTGCATGATCGAACACGCTCATCGAACTGACGTACACCAACCGTGCGGTCGCGTGTTTGCGGCAGGCATCGAGCACGTTGCGCGTTCCCCATATCGTGCCGGCTTCGAAATCGCGCAGACCGCCGCGCATCGCCGCGCCGACGTGATACACGATGCCGGCGCCGGCGACCGCATGATCGACCATGCGCGGATCGCCAAGGTCGCCGATCACGCTCTGGATGCCGTCGTCGCTGCGAAACGCTGCGACCGGGCGACGCACCAGCACGCGCACGGTTTTACCCTGTGCGCGCAGTCGTGCCACGACGGCGCGACCGAGAAAACCAGCGGCGCCGGTGACCAAAGCGTCCGCTGGCGGCAGGTCGACATAGCGCGCTTCGAGCTGCTGCAGCCGTGCGCGGTCGGGTTCGGCGCACAGCGGATCGAGCAGGCGCGCAAGGCGCAGACCGTCTTCGGCGGTGAACGGCGGCGTTTCGTCGTCGCGCACCGCGCGCGCGAAGGCTTCGGCGCCGCGCTGGATGCCCGGCGACGGCTTCAAACGGCCGGTGGCAAAACGCAGCACATTCATCGGAATGCGGAACAAATCTTTCGCTGCGCCGAAAAAAGCGTTGAGAATGATGCCGATGAATTTCGGGCCCGGCAGTACGCGATGGATGCGGCAGACCTGGGTGAAGCGGTCGACTTCGATGATGCCGCGGGTGCCGCGCACCACCAGACGGTTTTCCATCGGTCGTGCATTCCACGACAGCAGCAGACGGCCTACGCCGGTCGCGCTCTGCGCCTGCGTCTGCCATTCGTCGAAGCCCAGATTCGGGTCGCTGCCGCGCGACTGGTAACGCACGTCCACCTGCGCAATCGCGCCGATAAAGGCTTCGATGGTGTACAGACCGTGCACGCCGAGATCGCGGAACGGGTACGAGCCCTGCGTCACCATCCCCGGCAGCGGGCCGCCGGCGTACGGCGGATATTCGGAATTACGGACGATGTCGACCGACAGCACTTCGCCGATGTCGCCGTTCTTTGCCGCGTCGAGCGCGCGCATCAACGCCGGATCAAACAGGTCGGAGTGATTCACACCCAGTTTCAGGCCGGTTTCGCGTGATTTCGCCAACATGCGTTCGCAGTCGGCGGCGGTGTCGGCCATCGGCTTTTCCACCAGCACGTGACAGCCCATGTCCATCGCAGCGATCGCCAGCGATGCGTGCGATGCCGGCGGCGTCAGCACGTAGACCACGTTGGGTTTTGTGTCGGCCAGATCGGCCAATGTCGCGGCGATTTTGCCGATTTTGAAGCGCGTCGCGAGCGCTTCGGCGGCGGACAGATGGCTGTCGCAGAGGCCGACGACTTCGACGAAATCCAGTCGCGACAGCGCGGCGAGATGATGCGTGGCGACATAGCCGGCGCCGACGACGGCGACGCGGAGCGTACGGGGAGCGGAAACGGTCATGAATGGACTGCTGTAGAGGAATGCGATGAAATATGGGCGGCGACATCGGCAAGCACCGATGCAACGCGCGCGTCCCAGGTCTGATCAGCGACCGCAGCGATGCGCGCTTCGGCCGCACCGGGCGCGTTGTCGGTGACTGCGATGTCCAGCGCGGCGAGAAACCCCTCGCGGTCGTCCACCAGCCGCACCCACTGTGCGAATTTTTCGATCTCGGGATTGCGCACGCTCACCACGGCTTTGCCGGCGGCCAGATACTCGCGCAGTTTCAGCGGATTGGCGTTGGCGACCTGGCGATTGAGTCGATAGGGAATGATCGCAGCGTCGAAGGCTTTCGACCACGCCGGCAGCGTCGCATACGGCTGCGACCCGGCCAGATGCACGTTCGGCAGTGCGTGCAGACCATCGACCGCCACGTGCGCGTGACCGACCAGCAGAAAGCTCCACTGCGGCCGCTGCTGCGCCAACCATTCGATCAGCGGCACATCGATCCACGTGTGGATCGAGCCGATATAGCCGACCACCGGATGCGGCAGATCACGGGCGAGCGCAGGCAGTTCCGTCGCCGGATCCTGCGCGGCTGCGAACAGATCGACATCCACGCCGTGCGGCGAAAAGATGGTGTTCGGATTGAGTGCGCGCTTGGCTTCCATCAGTGCAGGCGGCGCGACGAACAGCAGATCCGCGCGATGGCTGAGGTCGAGATCGCGCTGCGCAATCAATGCAGCGTCCACGCCCGGATGCACGGCGTAGTCGTCGATGCAGTAATACACGCACAAGTCTTCGCCAAGCTTGCCGGCGTGCACGCCCGGATGCGGCACCACGAACCACGAAATGCGTTTTTGGATGCCCGCAAGACGCAGTGCGCGACGCACCGCCCAGCGGCCGAACCATCGATTGAACGCGTCCACGCCCGGCACACGCCGGAACGGCAGCTGCGGCACGGTGCAGTGCCAAAGTCCGCTGCTGATCTGCCTGGGCCGTTTGAACGCAGCCAACACTTTGCGCACCGCGCGCTTGAGGTCGCGGCCGGAGGCGTTGGGCGCGCGCATGCCGGGAGAATCGACGTACAGCACCGGCAGGCTGCGGGCGAGCCGGCTTGCGATGTGATGACTGCTGGTGCGGTTTTCGGCGTACCAGTCATTGCCGAAATAGACGATGCCATAACCCTGCATTGCAGTCGGCAGGGCGGGGATCGACGAGGACTTACTCATCCCGCCACCATCCAATCAGCCATGCGGTACCGCCGTGGTAAATCCATTCTTTGTGCAGACCCGGCAAGGCATCCAGATGCGGGCCGATCCGGCCGCAGGCCGGCGCGAAAAACGTGACCAGTCCGCAGCGACTGAGATGGCGCATCTGCGCGATGGTCTTCTCCGGTTCGCTGACGTAGTAAAGGACCTCGCAGGCGGTGACCAGATCGAAGCGATGGCGCTGATCGCCCCAGGGTTGGCCGAAAATATCGGTGGCTTCAAACTGCGCCTGCGGCAAACGCCTGCGCGCGCGCTCCACGGCCTGCGCACTCACGTCCACGCCGTACTGCGTATCGCTGAGCCGGGCTAGATATTCGGTCTGATGACCTTCGCCGCAGCCGAGTTCCAACACCGAGCCGACCCGGCCGAAAACCCGTTCGATGACCGCGTTGGTGGCTTCAAAGCGCGCGCGTTCGAGATCCGAGGCCATATTCCACGGATCTTCGACGCTGTAGGCCAGATCCAGACGCTCGAAGTTATCGCTGCCGCCGACGCCGCGCAGCGCGTACTTCATCCACAGACGACGACGCGCTTTGCGCAGCAGGGTGATCGCTCGGCTGAACATGCTGTGCGGCCGATCAGTCGCAGCTGCGGTCGTCGCGCAGCGCGGCATAGGCCCGCGCATCGCGCCCAGCCGACACGGGCAGCGGGCGCAGCGGCGAGCTGTGCCAGTCCACGACTTTGTCGCAGCGGAATTCCACCCAGGACGGGCCATAAGTCCAGCGCAGCGCATGCATATCGAGCGGTTCCCCCAGAATGTCCCGCACCGTGTCTTTCCCCATGCCCGGCGCGATCGTCAGCGTGGCCGTCAATGGCTTCGCTGTCGTCCGCACAGGGAGTGTCTTGTCGCTGTTGGCATCAACCTTCGCGACGCGATCTGGGCCAGCATCGACATCGGGAAAATATGCGTTTTGCTGATCGTGTTGGACCACCCGCCACCCCAGAATGGCGATTGCGATCAGCGACACTGCCACGAAATAACGGGATATTCGGTTAAATCCGGACGCCGGAAGCGCGCTTGGCTGAGTTTCGGCCTCGAATGAAGACTGCCGAGGTTGATATGCATACCTTTCAGGGGACAAGTGGCCTGACGTTGTCGCGCCCGGCATCCGCTGATAGCGGCCGTGAAAATCCAGCGCCGCGTCATACAGGCGGTTCAATTGCTGCAGGCGTCCGGTATCCTCTGCGCTCCCCCCCTGATCCGGGTGCAGTTTGGCCACGCGTCGCCGCCAGGCGCCGCGCAGCTCGGCGAGCGAGCACGTCGCATCAATGCCGAGCTCGCGATACAGCGCTGCGAAATCGGTGTCTTCGGCCATGCCCGCTCCATCGCCGACGTTCGTGTAAGGCGCGCAGTGGACCGCGTTCGTCGTGCGAATGCAAGCGTGGCGGATGTCGTGCCGATATCGTCCGGACAGCGGCGGAAAATGCGTTATGTGTGAAGACATGGGGAATGCGATGAGCGGTACGTTTGGGGAAACGGATAGAAGGTCGAGCGGGCTGCCGTCGGCAGGTCGTCGGCCACGTTTGGCGCGCGTCTGCCGTCGTGCGGGCGCGATGCCGCTGATCGGCTGGGTGCGTGCCGCGCTGCGCCTTGACGTACGCATTCTCGCGTATCACCGCGTGCTGGACGCGGTCGAACCCGACGGCTTCCGCTTCGACCCCGAGCTTATCAGCGCATCCAGCGAGGCGTTCCGTCGCCAGCTGGCGATCATCAAACGGCGTTTCGCACCGATGCGCTTCGACGAATTGATCGATGCCCTCGACCGTGGCCGGCCGGTGCCGCGTCGCGCAGTGCTGATCACATTCGACGATGGCTATGACGACAACTATCGCGTCGCCTGGCCGATCCTGCGCGATGCCGGGCTGTCGGCGATGTTCTTCGTCTCCACCGGGCATATCGACTCGGGCCGTCCTTATGCCTACGACTGGCTGGTGCACATGCTGTGCACGACCCGCGCAGCGCGTCTGCACGCGCCGGAGCTGGCTATCGACTGGCCGCTGCTGGACGATCTGCACACGCGCCGCGATCTGGCCAACCAACTGCTGGACCGCATCAAGACCCTTGACGCCAATGCGCAGCAGGCGCTGATCGATCGCCTGCAAAGTGAGTGGTCGATGCCGGCGGATGCGGGGCATCCCGACTGTCGGCCGATGACCTGGGCGCAGCTGCGCGAGATGCGCGCCGGCGGTATGGAGGTCGGTTCGCACGGTGTGGATCATCGGATGCTGGCTAAAATGACGCCTGCAGCGATGCGCGAGGAAGTGCTGGCATCCAAACGCACGATCGAGCGCGAA
This sequence comes from Lysobacterales bacterium, assembly GCA_031419075.1. Taxonomy (GTDB): domain Bacteria; phylum Pseudomonadota; class Gammaproteobacteria; order Xanthomonadales; family Xanthomonadaceae; genus Lysobacter_I. The sequence continues at coordinate 47,225 of JANOKD010000038.1, read as the reverse complement.
CTCGGCGGCGAAGCGCAGGTGATCTCGTATCCGGTCGGCGGCACCGATGCCTACAGCAGCGATGTGATTGCCGCCGTGCGCGATGCGGGCTTTCGCGCGGCGTGCAGTTATCGCGCCGGGCCGGAAGCACTGGATGCGGAATCGCGCTATGCGATGCGCCGCATTCCGATTGAACGGCAGATGGATGCGGACTGGTTCGAAGGCATGCTGGCGTTGCCGGAAGTCTTCTGCCATCGCTCGCGGACGCGGGATTCGTAAGCGACATCATGTTTATCGCGATGATGCTTTATCTGCTGCTGGTGCTGATCAGACCGCAGGACTATCCGGCGCTGATCGACAGCATCGGTCTGCCCCTGCAGCCGATCATGCTGATCCTGGCGGCCGGGTTCTGGCTGCTGTCGCCGCGCAAACATTTCGATGCGCCGCACTATCCGATATTGCTGATGTTCTTCGGCGTGCTGATGGTGTCGCACGTGTTCAACGGGTGGTTTGGCGGTGCGCTTGAACAGCTCGAAAAATTCGCGCCGGTGGTGCTGGCGTTCGTGGTGTTCGCGAACGGCCTGGATCGGCGCAGCCGGATCCTGAAGACAATGGCCGTGTTCGCGCTGTGCGCAGCGGTGCTGGCGGTGCACGGCATCGAACAGCAGAAGACCGGCATCGGTTGGACCGGTATCGAGCTGTCGCAGGGCACGCGCATTCAATACGTGGGTATTTTCAACGACCCCAACGATCTGGGCATGCTGTTTGTCACTTGCGTGCCGATGGCCGCGTATCTCAGCGGCCGCGGCGGGCTGATGGGGTTGCGCAGACTGTTCTGGCTGATCGTCACCGGGGTGCTGGTTTACGGCGTGTATCTGACCGATTCGCGCGGCTCGCTGCTGGCGCTGCTGGCGGTGATGGGGCTGTACATCTGGCAGCGCAAAGGCGTGTTGATCGCCGGTGCGCTTGGCGCCGCAGCGGTGGCCGTGCTGCTGGCGCTGCCGTCGCGATTCAATGAAATCGATGTCGAGGAGGCGTCGGCACAGGGTCGCGTCGATTCGTGGTACGAAGGCATGCAGATGTTTCAGGCGCATCCGATCTTCGGCGTGGGGCCGGACATGTATTCCGACTACCACCATCTGACCGCTCATAATTCGTTCGTACTCATCATCGCCGAAACCGGGATCATTGGTTTCACGCTGTGGCTGGCGTTCGTGGTGTATTCCTTTCGCATGATGTGGGCAGGTTCGCGCCCGTCCGCCACGCCCTTGTGGGAGGAGGAAGATGCCTTTGATACTGGCGCGGAGTCGCAGGCCACAGCATCGCGCTCGGATGCGGGTCAAGCGCAGCTCGAAGAGGCAGATGTCGATCAGACTGATGTAGAGCAGGCTGATGTTGAGCAGGCTAATGTTGAGCAGGCGCACATCGCCGAAGGCCGCGCGATCGCGATGACTCTACTGCTGTCGCTGACCGGATTTTTCACATCGGCGTTTTTTCTCAGCCGCAGCTACGTCATCATCCTGTATCTGCTGGCCGCGCTGGTGGTCGCGCATTACACCGATATCGCTCGGGACGACCCCGATCTACCCCGGTTTTCCTTCGCCAATGATGCTTTGCTGTGGCCGTTCATCGGTGGCGGCGCCGCCATCTTCCTGTACATCATGATCAAGATTCTGCTGGTGATGGAATGACGCTGCGCGCACGCACCCTTCGCAATACGCTGTTTTCGTCGGTGGCGATGTACACCGAGTTCGCGCTGGGCATGCTCACCTCGATCATCATCGCCCGGCATCTTGGGCCGGAAGGATTCGGTGCCTACAGCGCGGTGATCTGGCTGGTCGGCATGGGCGTGGCTGCAACCAATTCGGGCACCGCCAGTGCGGCGATCAAGTTCGTCGCCGAGCTGCGCGGCGGCGGCCGCGATGCGCTGGTGCGTCCGCTGGTGGCCTACCTGCGCCGGGTGCAGCGTCTGTTCCTCGTCGTCATTTTGCTGATCGGCGCATTGGCGCTGTGGTTGGCGGGGCACCGGGTGGCGCCGAGTTTCCATCACGGCATGCTGTTCGGGTTTCTGGTCATCGCCATCGCGCTGCGCGCCGGCTACATGTTCAACATCGGCGTGGCCAAAGGCCTGGAGAATTTTCGCATCAATGCGATGGTCGCAGTGCTGTCCACGCCGGTGAATTTGGCGATGGTCGCGTTGGTGATGTGGTTCGATATGCCGGTGGAGTGGCTGCTCGGCGTGTTTCTGGTCTCCAGCGTGATGTTTTATGCGATGTCGCTGTCGCAGGTGAGGCCGCTGCTGCCGCCTGGCGATGATCGCCCGCAGCTGCCCGATGATCTGGTGCCGCGCGTGCGCCGGCAGATGCTGTACAGCACGCTGATCGTCACCGTGGGCTTCATCGCCGCCAGTGAAATCGAAGTGCTGTTTCTTACCGCCTATGGCGACCCGCATGCGGCGGGTCAATTCAAAGTCGGGTATCAGTTGGCGAGCGGCGCGGCGACATTGGTGCCCGGTGTGTTCGGCGCGCTGCTGTTGCCGATGATGGCGAATGCGCTGAGTCAGGGCCGCGAAGTCGCCGGGCGCCGATTCGCCGCATCCACCGCCTACCTCGCGCTGCTGGCGCTGCCCTTGGTTGCGTTCGGCGTGGTGCTTGCGAAGCCGCTGATCGGTCTGCTGTACGGCACCGAATATCAGGAAGCCGCCGCGGTGTTTGCGGTGTGTCTGGCCGGCGCTGCGATTACGACCTCCGCGCAGGGTGGGTCGAGTCTGCTGATCAGCGCCGACCGCCAGCGCGCCGTGTTGGTGATGGTGATCTGCTTCGGCGTGCTGAAGCTGGCGCTGGACGCCTGGCTGATCCATATCGACGGTTTGCGCGGCGCGATGATCGCGTTTTTTGCGGTATCGGTGTTTAACGCCGTCGCCTACATCACGATGGCGAGCCGGGTCAGCGGCGCATCGCCCGATTGGCCGCGGATCCTGCGCACGCTGCTGGCGAGTGTGCTTGCAGTGCTGCCACTGTGGCCGCTGGTGCCGCATCTGCCGGCTTGGGCTGCGCTTGCGGCCGGTGCTGCCATCGGCGGCGCGCTGTATCTGCCGCTGACGCTGCTGTTGGGATGCTGGTCGCGCAACGACATTGCGCATATGCAGCAGCTGCATCAACGCTTGCTGCGCGGACATCCGCGCGTCGGTGCACGATTATTGCAGTGGGCGCACGCCCGCGCGGAGGTGCCTGCATGAACGGTCCAGCGTTGAACAATGCAGCGCCGAGCAGTGCCTACGAATCGTTGTTCCGCCGCGTGCTGTACCCGGCGTACGAGTCCGGCCTGCGTCGCCGCAAGACCCTGAATTATCTGCGCGAGTACGAGCGCGACCAGTGGCGGTCGGCCGATGAATTGGACGCACTTCAGTGGCGCAAGCTGCAGCGACTGATCGCGCATTGCTGGGAACACGTGCCGTTCTATCGCGACTGGTGGGGCCAGGCCGGTGTCGCCTCCGCTGCCGATATCCGCAATCGCCAGGATTACGCGCGGCTGCCGGTGCTGACCAAGCCGGTGATCCGCGAACACATCGAATCGATGATCGCGCCTGCGTATCGCGGCCAGCTGTATTTCAAAAGCACCGGCGGCTCCACCGGCGAGCCGCTGCGGTTCGGCTACACGCGCGAGAGCTACGAACGCCGGGTCGCGGTGATGTTCCGTGGCTATGGCTGGTCGGGCGCGCATCTGGGTCAGCGCACCGCGTATCTGTGGGGCGCGCCGGTGGCAGCTCCGGCGGGCTTTCATCTGTTCAAGGACCGGCTGTATCACGCCGCGTTCAACCGTTGCATGCTAAACGCGTTCGATATGAACGAACAGCGGATGGCGGAGTATGCCGACGCCATCGACCGCTTCAAGCCGGAGACCATCGTCGCCTACGTCGGCCCCCTGGTGGAGCTTGCGCACTGGATCGAGCGCAACGGCCGCACCATCCATCGCCCCAAGCGCATTCTCGGCGCTGCAGAAGCGCTGCATCCGCATCAGCGCGAACAGCTGCAGCGCGTGTTCGGTGCGCCCGCTTACGACACCTACGGCTGCCGTGAAGTCATGCTGATTGCGGCGGAGTGTGAGGTCTGCGATGGCCTGCATCTGAATAGCGATCATCTGCACGTCGAGTTCGCTGGCGGCCCCGCGGCGACCGAGCCGAGCGACCTGATCATCACCGATCTGCATAACGACGGTATGCCCTTGATTCGCTACGTCAACGGCGATCTGGGCACGCCCGGGCATGCGCACTGCGCCTGCGGTCGCGGGCTGCCGAAGCTGGCCAAAGTCGATGGGCGCAAACTCGACGCGCTGCGGCTGCAGGACGGCCGCCTCTTGCCCGGCGAATACATCGTGTATGTGTTTCTTGCGGTGACCGGCGTGAAGCAATACCAGGTCGTGCAGCGCGAGATGGATCGATTGCTGGTGCGGCTGGTGCCGGATACGGACTACGACGCTTCGGTGCAGGACGGTATTCGCGATAGCATCCGCAAACTTGCCGGCGACGGCGTGCGCATTGAATTCGAGACCGTCGATGCGATCGCGCTGACCGCCAGCGGTAAACGCCGTGTGACCATTTGCGAGCTGCCGGCGTGAGCGACACAGCGGAGACGCTCGACATCATGCATGTCGTCGAGAATCTTGAACGCGGTGGACTCGAAAGGATGGTGATTGATCTTGCGATCGCGCAGCGCGCGGCGGGGCATCGTTGCCGGGTCGCGTGTCTGTTCGAGCCGGGCGCGCTGGTCCACGAACTGGAAACGCAGGGCATCGAGGTGTACGCCTGCCACAAACGCGGCGGGCTGGATCTGGGCGCGCTGCGACGCCTGCGCGCATGGCTGCGCGCCGTGCCGGGAGCAGTGATCCACACCCACAATGCCAATGCGCATTACCACACGGTCGCGGCGGGCGTCGGTCTGCGTTTGGCGCGTGTCATCAACACCCGTCACGGCATGGGCGCCGCCCAGCCGCGCAGCCGCGGCGAGTGGCTGTATCGGCGCACGATGCGCCGTACGGATGTGGTGGCAGCAGTGTGCGAAGCCGCACGTCTGCGTTTCGCGCAGCAGGGCGTGCGCCCGCGCGCGCAGCTGTTGGCAGTGCCCAACGGTATTCGCGTCGAACATTTTTCGCGCGCCTCTGAAGAACGCCGAGTCGCGCTGCGCAATGTGCTGGGTCTTGCGCCGGGCACGCGCATTGTCGGTACGGTGGGACGGCTCAATCCGGTCAAGGATCAGGCGACGTTGCTGCGTGCGTTTGCGCGGACGCATGCGGCACTGAGCGAAACCACGCAGACCGAAACCACACAGACTGAAAACACGCAGACAGCAAGCGCGCTGGTGCTGATCGGCGATGGCGCGCTGCGCGCGACGCTGGAGGGGCAGGCCGCGGCGCTGGGCATCGGCGACCGCGTGCACTTTCTTGGCGACCGCAGCGATGTGCGTCAGCTGCTGCAGGGGTTCGACCTGTTCGTGCTGTCGTCGTTGAGCGAAGGGTATTCGATGGCGCTGCTGGAGGCCTGCGCCAGCGGCCTGCCGATCATCGCTACGGACGTGGGCGGGAATCGCGAGATCGTCGTCGATGGCCGCAACGGCCTGCTGGTCGCGCCCGGTCGCGAGGACGCCCTGGCGGAGGCCATCACCGCGCTGCTGCGCGCGCCAGAGCGTTCGGCGCAGATGGGGCTGGCCGGCCGCGACTGGGCGCTGCGCGAAGCCTCGATCGAGACGATGGCCATGCGCTATGCATCACTCTATCGGGGCGCACGCCAGTGACCGCACGTCGCTTCGGGCATCATTGCGCGCCTGTCTCGGCCCGTGGCCGCGACCGCCAATTCCGCCGCACGCCGTTCACATCATCAGAGCCGACATGAATCCCCGCCCCAAAAAACTGAAGGTGCTGCGATGGCTGCCGAACCGCTGGGTGTTGACCCGTGGTGCCCGGCGCAGCGGTGTCCTGTATCTGACCTTCGACGATGGTCCGCATCCGGAGCACACTCCGGTGCTGCTGGAGCTGCTCGCGCTGCATGGCGCGCGGGCGACCTTCTTTCTGATCGGGCAGCAGGCCGAGCGCTATCCCGAACTGGTCGAACGGATCGTGCGCGAAGGCCATACCTTGGGCAACCATTCGTGGAGTCACCCACAGTTCGATCAATTGGATCTGGCTGCGCAGCGCGAGGAGATCGAACGCACCGACCGGCTGCTTACCGGCTTCGATGGTCTGGCGCGGCACGATTTCCGTCCGCCGCGCGGGGTGATGCCGCGGCCAATGGTGTTCGACTGCATTCGCCGCGGCCGACGTATCGCGTACTGGTCGTACGACAGTCTCGATTACAGCCAGCGCACGGCCGAAGCACTCATCGCCTCTGCACAGCGTTATCCGCCGCAGCCCGGCGAAATTCTGCTGATGCACGACGACGGCGGACTGTCGCTGCGGCTGCTGCAGACGATGCTGCCGGTCTGGGCTGCGAACGGTTTCGCGTTCGCGCCTTTGCAGCCAGCGACGTAAGCGCATAGGCGACATTTCAGGGGAACGATATGAACGAATATGCAAATGATGGTGCGGCCTTGAACACGATCATCGCGATTGCAGCGTGCGGCCTGCTGCTCGCGGTGATCGCGGTTGCCGTGGTCGTGCGCGACATGCGCAAGCGCAATATGCATCTATGGCTGCGCGACTATCTGCGCCGCCGCGTGCCGGTGGTGACCGACCGGCCGGTGCACGTGATGTTCTGCTTCGTCGATCACTTCGAGCCGATGTGGAAGGGCGCCGATCTCGACACCCAGCGTCGGCGCGTCGATCGCTGGTGCAGCGAATATCGCGCACTCGCCGCACGGCATCGCGACGCCGACGGGCGTCCGCCGCAGCACAGCTTCTTCTACCCGGAAGAGGAATATGCCGTCGAACATCTCGACAAGCTGGCCACCTTGTGCGCGGACGGTTTCGGCGAGATCGAGGTGCATCTGCATCACGACAACGACACCGAGCAGAATTTCCGCGCATCGATCGGCCGCTTCTGCAAAACCCTGCACGAACAGCACGGCGCGCTGCCGCGCGATCCCGACACCGGGCAGTTACGATTCGGCTTTATCCACGGCAACTGGTGCCTAGACAATTCGCGCGGCGACGGCCGCTGGTGCGGGATCGACAATGAGTTGATTCTGCTGCGCGAACTCGGCTGTTATGCAGACTTCACGCTGCCGTCGGCGCCCAGCGACACCCAGACCGCGGTGGTCAACAGCATCTACTACGCCACCGACGATCCGCAGGCACCTAAATCGCATAATCACGGCAGTCCGGTGAAAGTGGGCGGCGGCGTCAGCGGCGATCTGATGCTGGTGCAGGGCCCGCTGGGTCTGAACTGGCGCGAGCGCCGCATGGGCGTGATGCCGCGGATCGAAAATGCAGATGTGCGCAAGAACTGCCCGCCCACCGAGGCGCGTGTGGATCTGTGGGTGAAGACCGGCGTGCATGTCGAAGGTCGGCCCGAATGGGTGTTTGTCAAAATCCATACCCACGGCACCCAGGAACACGATATCGACACGCTGCTGGGCGAGCCGGTCGATGCCATGCATCGCTATCTCGAAACCGCCTACAACGACGGCAAGCGTCACGTGCTGCATTACGTCACCTCGCGCGAGGTCTACAACATCATCAAGGCCGCTGAAGCGGGTGAGCAGGGCGACCCGGGCCAGTACCGCGATTATCTGCTGCCTGCGCCGCGATCTTCATGGGTGGGTGGGCGCAGGGCGCGCAGCGCGTGAGCGGTGCCCACAGCGCGCGCGTGAGTGTGGTCATGCCGGCCTATAACGCCGCGGCAACGCTGCAGGCGTCGATGGACTCGGTGTTCGCGCAGACCCATGCCGATGTCGAACTGTTGGTGATCGACGATTGTTCCAGCGACGCCACTTGGGAATTGATCCAGCACGCCGCCGCGCGCGAACCCTGCGTTGTGCCGATCAAAATGCATCAGAACGGCGGCGTGGCGGCTGCACGCAATGCGGGTATCGAAGCCGCGACCGGCACGCATATCGCCTTCCTCGACAGCGACGACCGCTGGCTGCCCGACAAACTCGCGCTGCAGCTCGCGCACATGCAGCAGACCGGCACGCAGATCAGCTACACCGGCTATCGACGCTTCGACGAAAGCGGCCGTGAGCTGTCGATCGTGCGTCCGCCCGCTGAAGTTGACTATGTGGATATGCTGAAGAGCAACCGCATCGGCAATCTCACCGGCCTGTATGACCGCAGCATCGGCGACGCGCGCTTCCAGCGCATCGGTCACGAAGACTACGTGTTCTGGCTGCAGCTGGTGCGTCGCGCCGGTATCGCGCGCCGCGTGCCGACCACAGCACCACTGGCCGAATATCTGGTGCGCAGCGGCTCGCTGTCCGCCGATAAACGCAAGGCCGCGCAGTGGCAGTGGAATATCTATCGCAACGTCGAAGGCCTCGGCCCGATCCGCGCCGCGTGGTATTTCGCGCACTATGCGGCGATTGCGGTGTCCAAACGCCGCTCCAGCATGGACGCTTGAACGCTGGCCTTCACACCAGCGCGATGTGATCTTCCGCGCACACTGCATAGCGACCGCCATCCGCATATGGAGGCGCATAACCACCAGTGAATGCGGAAAATGCTGGCAGTACAGTCATGCCTTCACGCAGCCAGAATGCGGGCATGCGTCGCGGTAGGCCGGGCAGTTTCACAACGGGATGCAGATGTCCGGCGATCACGTGCAGCGATGGATGCGCATGCGGTTCATGGCAGAGTAAATATGGCGCGTCGCTTTCGGCGTCGCCCAGCGCTTCGATGTCCAGCGCGGCGGCATCGCGTAAACGGTCGTGATTGCCGCGCAGCGCGACGAATCGGATGGCGGTGTGTTCTGCGCGCCATTGGTTCCAGGTGTCGCGCCAGCGCGCGTGATGCGTGGCGCCGTGCAGCAGGTCGCCGAGGACCCAGACTTCGCGCGCGCCGCTGGCTTCGATCAAACGCGACAGTCGCGCGAGATCGTGCGCGGTGCCGCCGCTGGGCAGCGCGATGCCGGCCGCGCGGAACACGTCGCCTTTGCCCAGATGCAGATCGGCGATGAGCAGCCTTTCGCGCGCCGGCCAGTACAGGGCGCGATCGGCGAATAATTGCATCGGCTCGCCGGCGATGCTCAGCGCCAGGCGATCAGCCATTTTTTTTCTCCAGCTGCGTTGCCGCGCGCTGGATGCGGGTCTTCCAGTCTTCGGTGCTGAGCTGGCCGCGCAGCGCTTCGGCCCACAGCGGAAACGACAGCGGCGTGAATGAAGGCGGACGCTGCAAATCAACTGCGCGCGCGGCGCAGTCGCGCAGCGCTGTTTCGAGCCGCGGCACATCGAGCTGCTGGGCCAGCACTTCGCGTTCGGCCTGCTGCAGCAGCAGGTGATCGGGGTCGTAACGAGTGAGTACGTCGAACAACAGCCCGCTGGACGCCTGCAGCTGACGCAGCGAACGCGCTGCGCGGCCCGGCAGCGACGGCGGCAACAGCCCGGCGACGCGAGCGACTTCGCGAAACTGGCGACGCGCCAGTTCGCCGAGATTGACGCTTTCGCGCAGATCCTCCAGCAGCGCTTCCGGCGACAGCAGCGTGCGCAGCAGCGCTGCGTCGATGCTGGTCTTCGCCTGTGCCGACAGAATCAGGCCGTAGTCGTTCGCGGCGTACGAAAACGTGTTCGGCGCGATCCGGCCCCAGCGCAGCGCCATCAATGCGGCGATACCTTCATGCACGCCCCGGCCGGCGAACGGGAACACGCACAGGTGCTGACCGTCGCGCGCTTCAAACCATTCGGCGAGCAGATGCTGCGGACGCGGGCGCGACGACAGCCGCGACTGCAGTGCCAGCAGCGGCGCCAGCGCGCGCAGCTCTGCAGGTGTGTCGACGTTGCCCGACTCGTCGGAGTGAGCGGACAACAGCGTTTCCACCTCGCGGCCGAGTTCGGTCGACAGCGGCATCCGTCCGCCCTGCCAGCGCGGCACCACGCCGTCGCCGCCGGACGCCAGCCGCACGTAGGCGGTCATGTCCTTGATCTGCACCAGTTCAAGCGTGCGGCCGGCGAACTGGAAGCGGTCGCGCGGACGCAGGCGGCCGATGAAGCTTTCTTCGACCGATCCCAGCCCGCCGCCCTTGAGAAATTTCACCGCCATACTGCCGTCGCTGGCGATGGTGCCGATCGACAGCCGATGGCGCATCGCGATCCTGCGGTCTTGGACGCGGTAAACGCCGTCTTCGTCGCGCTGCACCCGGCAATATTCCGGATAGTTCGACAGCGCGTTGCCGCCTTCGACGATGAAGGCGAGCACGGCGTGCCACTGCGCCCGCGTCAATTCCGCGAACGCATGCGTGCCGATGGTTTCCGCATACAGCGCATCAGCTTTGAAACCGCCGCCCAGCGCGAGCGTGATGCAGTGCTGGGCCAGCACGTCCAGCGACAGCCGCAGCGGCGGGCGCGCTTCGATCCGGCCGTGGGCGAGGGCGATGCGCGCGGCCGCGTATTCGGCCAGCTCCAGCGCGTGGGTGGGCACGCAGATGATCGCGCCGGCTTCGCCTGGACGATGCCGGGCGCGGCCTGCCCGCTGCAGCAGGCGGGACATGCCCTTGGGGCTGCCGATCTGCAGCACTTGATCCACAGCAGGAAAGTCGACGCCCAGATCGAGGCTGGAAGTGGCGACCACGCAGCGGAGGCTGCCGTCGCGCAGCCCCTGTTCGGCGGCGCGACGCAGCTTGGGATCGAGCGAGCCGTGATGCAGCGCCAGCGTGGCGGGATCGTGCGGCCATACCGCCTCCAGCGCGCGATGCCACAGTTCGGCCTGCGCGCGGGTATTGGTGAACAGCAGCGAGCTGCGCGCCTGCGCCAACGCTGCAACGACGCGCGGCAGCTGCGACAGGCCCAGATGTCCGGCCCACGGGAAGCGTTCGCCCGCTTCGGGCATCAGTGTTTCGATGACCAGCCCACGGCGCAGTGCGCCGGAGACGATGGCGGACTCGGGCGCGTGCGGCAGCAGCGCATCGCGCGCTTCGTCCAGATTGCCCAGCGTGGCGGACAGGCCCCAAGTGCGCATCGCGGGCGCGAGTGCACGCAGCCGCGCGAGGCAGAGCTGCAGCAGCACGCCGCGCTTGTTGCCCAGCAGTTCGTGCCATTCGTCCACCACCACGCAGCGCAGTGTGCCCAGCAACGCTGCGCTGTCGTCGTAGGACAGCAGCAGCGCCAGCGATTCGGGAGTAATCACCAGCGCATCGAGTTTGCCGGCGCGCGCCAGGCGTTTGTCGCGCGCGGTGGCGTCGCCGGTGCGCATGCCCACGGTCCAATGCAGGCCCAGCGCGTCGATCGGTTCGCCCAGTGCGCGCACGGTGTCGGTGGCCAGCGCGCGCAGCGGCGTCACCCACAGCAGTTTCGGGCCGGCGCTGCGGGTCGCGCGGTCGTCGTCGCGCAGCGCTTCCAACAGCGGCCCGCCGAACGCGGCCAGCGTTTTTCCGCTGCCGGTCGGTGTGTGAATCAATCCGCTTTCACCGGCGAGATAGCGTTTCCAGACTTCGCGCTGAAACGGCAGCGGCGACCAGCCCCGCGTGTCGAACCAGTCGCGCAGCGTGCGTTCGGCTTCAATCTTGTTGCGTGCGGGCGTACGCGGCGATGCGGCTGCGGGCTTCGATCGACTCCCGACGGGTTTCGGTATTGTCTTGCGCGGCAGCTTCATCGCGCCAGCGCCTGCAGCGCGCCGAGCTGGTCGGCATCCTGCGCAGACTTGTCGTGGCGCCAGCGCAGGATGCGCGGGAAGCGGACTGCAATTCCGGATTTGTGCCGGGTGGAGCGGTTCACGCCCTCGAATCCGAGTTCGAACACGTGATGCGCAGTGACCGAACGCACCGGGCCGAAGCGCTCAAGCGTGTTCGCGCGGATCCAGCGGTCGAGCTTGAGAATCTCGGCATCGTCCAGACCCGAATAGGCTTTGGCCACCGGCACCAGTGCTTCGCCGTCCCACACGCCGAAGGTGTAGTCGGTGTACAGCGTGCTGCGGCGGCCGTGCCCGGCCTGCGCGTACAGCAGCACCGCGTCGATGGTCAGCGGATCGACTTTCCATTTCCACCAGTCGCCGCGACGGCGACCGGTTCGATAGGGCGAGTCGCGGCGTTTCAACATCAGGCCTTCGACGCCGCGCGCACGCGATGCTTCGCGCAGGATTGCGGCGGCGGCCCAGTCGTTCACGGCGACCGGCGGCGACAGCGCGATCCGCGCGTGCGCATCGGGGCTGTCGGCCCACAGCGCTTCCAGCAGCGCGCGCCGTTCGCGCAGCGGCCGTTCGCGCAGGTCTTCGCCGTCGAGTTCCAGCAGGTCGTACGCGATCATCTTCGCGGGGTGTTCGCTCAGCGATTTCGCACCGGGCTTCAGCCGCTGGATGCGCGTCTGCAGCGAGGCGAATGCGGACGGCGCATCGGCATCGGGATGCCAGACCAGCAGCTCGCCGTCGAGGACTGCATTGCGCGCCAGCCCGGCTGCGGCGCGCTCTATTTCGGGGAACCGGCCGTCCAGTCGTTCCTCGCCGCGCGACCATAGCGCCAGGTCGTCATCGCGCCGGATCAGCTGCAGGCGGATGCCGTCCCACTTCCATTCCAGAAGCCAGTCGTCGATGTCGCCAAGCGATGCGGGCTCCGCTTCCAGCGGCGACGCCAGGAAAAACGGATACGGCTGTGCGCGATCGCCGGGCAGCGCTTCGCGGCTGAGCAGATCGCGCAGGAAGGCTTCATCCGGCGTCCACTTGCCCAGCATCCGCTGCGCGAGCAGGGCGATATCAACGCCGGACAGTTCGGCCAGCGCCTGCTGCACAAGACGCTGCGACACGCCCACGCGCAGCGCGCCGGTCAGCAGCTTGTTGAACACCAGGCGCTGTTCGCGATCGAGATGACGCCAACCGTGCGTGATCGCATCGCGTCGAATAACTTCATCCTTGCCGGCGACTCCGAGCAGGCGCTGTTCGATCCACACATGCAATGGCGCATCGTCGGACTGCTGCGGATCGTCCAGCAACAGCGACAGGGTTTCGGCAAGATCTCCGACCTGTTCGTAGCTGGCCTCGACCAGCCACGGTGGGGTTGCGCTTTCCGCAGCGATCCACGCGCGCAGTTCACCGCTGCCGGCGATCTTGGCTTTGGCGCCGCCGATCTTGCCGCCCGACAATAGCCACAGCGCCCACACGGCGTCGCGCGGCGGCGCATCGCGGAAATAATCCATCAGTGCCGCGCGTTTGTCCAAGGTCGCAGTGCTGCGGTCGAGGCGTCGGTAGAGATCGGCGAAGCGTCGCATCAGTCTTCACCGGCGCCGTCTTCGCCGCCGTAGTCGGTGCGGAAGATATCGGTGCGCAGACCGGTATCGTTGAGCGTACGCACCAGCGCCTCGGTGTTGCCGTGGGTGGCAATGATGCGGCGCGCGCCGGTCTCGCGCACGGTGCGCAGCAGCGCCGGCCAGTCGGCGTGATCGGAGACCACAAAACCGCGGTCGTAGTTGCGGCGTCGGCGATTGCCGCGGATCAGCATCCAGCCCGATGCGAAACCGGTCTGCGCGCGCTTGAAGCGACGCATCCACGCACTGCCCGCCGCAGACGGCGGCGCCAGCACGAGTTGACCCGCGTAATCGGTGCCGCGGGCGTCGTTGTCGATCGGCCGGGTCTGCAGCAGATCGATTCCCGCGGTGCGATACACCTCCACGCCGGGCACCATCGCGCCGTGGATCCACGCCGGCGCATCGGTGAATGCGCGCAGCTCCGCCAACACCCGCTGCGCTTTGCCCAGCGCATAGCAGAACAGCACCGCAGCCACGCCCTCCGCCGCGCATTCATCGCGCCACTCAACAATCTCGCGGGCAACGTCCGCAGTGTCGGGCCAGCGATAGATCGGCAGCCCGAACGTGGCTTCGGTAATGAAGGTATCGCAGGGCACCACTTCGAACGCAGCGCAGGTCGGATCGTGCTGGCGTTTGTAGTCTCCCGAAGCGACCCAGACCTCGCCGTCTACTTCGATGCGCAGCTGCGCAGACCCCAATACATGCCCAGCCGGATGCAGCGAGAGACGCGCATTCCCAACCACGAACGATTCGCCGTAGTCGTAGCTGTGATACTGCTGCTGGCCAAGCCGCCACTGCAGAATCGGCAGCCCGGCACGGCTGCCGTGGTATTCGCCCATGCCCGGCCGGGCATGATCGCCGTGACCGTGGGTAATGACCGCGCACGCCACCGGGCGCGACGGATCGATATGGAAATTTCCGGCGGGGCAGAACAGTCCTTCCGGCCGCTGCACGATCAGATCCTGTGACATTGCTCCCGGCGCATCGGGCTCCTGTATGAATTGCTGGTGGAGCAGGGAAAGCCCCACTCGAAATTATCTATCAGAGCGGACGTGTCGGGGCATGCAATCTGATCACAGCATAACGCCGGTGGTCATTGATCAGAAGGTGGAGACCGGCTCCACTTTCGCGTTTTCGGTCATCACGCCCGGGTTGCCGGTGATTGCGGCGGCAGCGAGGTACAGCATCTTGCCGACGAGCGTGCCGGGTCCATCCCAGTATTCGGCGCGCTCGATTTCCACGCGGATCAACACCAGGTCCGGATCCTCTTTGCCCTGCGGGAAAAAGATCGACATCGCCGGCGTCCACAGCTCATCCAGCTTCTGCGGGTCGCGCAGGATGCGGGCCGGCCCTGAGACCGACACATAGCTGTTGTCGCGGCGGTCGGCGTAGCTGAGGCCGATGTGCGGGTTGGCCTTGATCTCTGACGCTTTTTCGCTGTTGGCATCGGTGGCGAACCACAGCACATGCTCGGCATCGAACTCCAGCGTTTGCAGCGGACGGGAAATCAGCGTGCCGTCGGCGGTCGCAGTGGTCAGCATCGCGATCGGTATTTCGCCGATGAGCTTGTGCAGGGTGTCGAACTGCGGATTGGACACGTATGGCTTGAGCGCGGACGAATCTGCATGCGCGTTGTCGTGTGGCTGCATTGGAAACCTCTTGAGTGGACATTGCGCATCAATGCGCTTCCGAAGGATTCTATCCACGGGAATGGCATATCTCATGCTGACGTACCACGGGGTCTGATCGCATTACGCATCGCGTCAGAAACAGTCTTGGAGTCAATGCGAAAAGCCCGGAATTCCTGGATTTTTATTGGATTTTGCATGGCGCAAGCACGCGCCGCAGAATGTTGCCGATGGCACTCGCGGCTGCGAGCGCTCCTGCGAATACCAAAAAAACAAAAGCCCGGCAATGCCGGGCTTTGTGTTCAACGCTGTATCGAAATGATCGAATCGACATGTTCGAATCAAAACCTCCGCTGCGATCAGGGCACTTCGCTCAGTTCGACAAGATACGTCGTGCTGCCGCCGCCGATATCGATCCGCCAGCCTTTGGTGAATTCGCTTGCGTCCACGGTGTTCCAGTTGCGCAAGGTAATCGTGGCGTTGGCGGGCTCCAGTACGCGCACGCGCAGGCGGCCGGCGGTGACGGTGGTGCCGCTGACGGTGGGCTGTACCGGCACCTGCACCTGGAAGAACGCGGTGGTGCCTGCTGCCAGAGTGAAGTTGTCGCGGACGGTGAGTTTGCGCGTGGCGAAATCGAGGCGACGCGTCCACGCGCTCAGTGCCGGGTTGCCTCGATATGCCGGGGTGAGGTCGGAGACGACGGTCAGTGCGCCGTTGGCGCCGGGGGTGACGGTCATCGTCGAGGTGCTGGGTTCGCACTGATGGACGATGCGGTCGTTCGCCGGCGACGCG
Source organism: Lysobacterales bacterium (assembly GCA_031419075.1). Taxonomy (GTDB): domain Bacteria; phylum Pseudomonadota; class Gammaproteobacteria; order Xanthomonadales; family Xanthomonadaceae; genus Lysobacter_I. Next base: position 31,456 of record JANOKD010000038.1, on the reverse strand, counting down.
CACTGCTGGGCGCTGGTGTTGCTGCGTTCGAAGCGCAGCATGTTGTGCACATCGGTGCCCTGCTGGATGCCGCTGCGGCTCCAGATGTTTTCGGTCACCGCCAGCCAGTCGTTGGCGAACAGGGTGAACGCGCCTTGGTCCTGATGGGCGTGGCTTTCGTTGTATTTGCCGGCGACGTAGGACATCCACATCGCGGTGCGTTCCCAGCCGCTGCGTGCGAACAGATGTCCGGTGCCGGTGCCGTTGTAGTACAGCTCCGCAGGCGCGATGCCGTTGCTGCCGGCCGGCAGCATGTCGTAGCGGAAATTGGAGCCTTGCCCCATCTGCTGCACGGAGATGTTGTTGAGCCACCAGCTGGCGATGCGCTGTGCGGCCGCGTCGTTGCTGAGATGACGCGCTTCCAGCACCAGACGGCGGTGATAGTCGTAGATTTCCGGCACCGAGTTGCGCGACTGGTCGCCCAGCGGCGCGAAGCGGTCCAGCGTCGGCACGGTGGCATGCGTCCACCATTTGATGGTGTTGGTGGCGTGGGTGTTGGCGTTGGCCAGATCGATGCCGGTGGCGTCCTTCCACAGGCTGTAAAGATTGAACAGGCGCATCTGCGCAGTGCCGTAGCCGGTGCCTTCAAGGCTGCCGCCGGTGGGCATGGCGCGGTAATAAGCTTCCAGTTTGGGCAGTTTGTCGGTCTGCAGCAGGCTCATCCAGGTGGGATTGCGCGAGGCCAGCGCCCACGACATCGTCGCTTCGATGAAGCTGTAGTGGTAGTTGTTGCCGGGGTTGGTGACGGACCAGCCGCTCCACGGATGCGAGGTGGTGCCCCAGCGTGCGCTCTGGTAGTTCCAGACGTTCCACACCGCCTGTTCGGCATAGGCCGACCAGCGCTGGCGCTGGCTGGCGGTGAGCCGCGAGGCGCAGGTGTCGTAGGTCATCGCGACATCGGCGATCATCGGGCCGACGTCGAGATAGGAGTCGGCGGCCACCACCGGGCGCTGACCGGCGGCGATGGCGGTCTCGGCCTGGGTGACCTGCTGTTCGACCATGCTCACCGCGTGGATGCAGTATTTAGCGTCGCGGGTGATGCGGAACATCAGCGCCGAATCGCGGGCCTCGTAGGCATAGCCGGGGCTGCCGTTGACCGCGTTGTCGACCCAGGTGCGGAACCGTGTGTACGACGTACGCGAAGTATCGACGTAGGTCAGATTCATCGGGATATCGGCCAACTGCGACGACGTGGAGCCCGACGTCGAGCGTGGGCGAGCGGCGGCCTGCGCGGCGCGGCGCTGCGCCAGCGGGCGGGTCTGCAGGGCAGGTGTGGAACGGTCCTGTTCGGACCAGCGCGCGCGGAGTTCGCGCATCAGCTGGCCCGGGCCGGCGAGGGCGATGCCGGTGGTGGCGACCACGCCGAGGACGATCAGTCCCTGGGTCATGCGGTGCCGCGGAAACGGGGTGCTACGAGTCGTTGCGGGCGTCGTGGCGGATGTCTTGGGGGACAGATCGGTGTTGCGTGGGGTCAATGGCATATCAAAGGCTCGGCATTCGCGTCCGTGGCGATACTGCGGTCGGTCGCGCCCCCTGATGCACCCCGTCCGGACCCGGGTGCAGCGCGTCATACGTGGCCGACCCGAAGCTGAACGGGTCGACCGGCGCCGAGTATGGGTGGGGAGAGAAGCCCGAAATGTGACCGGCCGGGCGATTGCGTCAGCGATCGAAAAAAAGTGTGAATGCTGTCTAAAACCAAAGTCAGTGTGCGTTCAGTTTGAAGCGTCTTCCAGCATGACCACGTAAGTATTTGTTTTGTCGGAAATTCCGCCTGAGATATCTAGCCGCCAGCCGCTGCGGAATTCGCTGCTGTCGACGCTGCGCCAGTCCAATACGGAGAGCTGGGCATTCTCTGGCGACAGCACCCGGATCCGCAGCCGGCCAGCGACGGCAGTTTGTCCGTCGATCTTCGGTTCGACCGGGAGGTTCAGCTGAAAGATCGCCTGGGTCGCGGGGTCCAGCGTGTAGCGATCTTCCACCCGCAGCGTGCGCCCGATGAAATCCAATCTGCGTGTCCACAGCTGCACCGGAGAATCGTTGCCGTAGGCCCCGGTGAGGTCGGCGTCGATGCGCAGTGCGCCGTCGGCAGCGGGTGTCACCGTCATCCGCGAGGCGCTGGGTTCGCACTGATGGACCACGCGGTCGTCCGGCGGCGCGTGGCATTGGCGGGCGATGGGCGTGTCGCGTTCGAAGCGCAGCACGTTGTGGGTTTCGGTGCCCTGCTGGATGCCGCTGTGGCTCCAGATGTTTTCGGTCACCGTGAGCCAATCGCGCGCGAACAGCGTGAAGCCGCCCTGTTCCTGATGCGCGTGGCTTTCGTTGTATGGCCCGGCGACGAACGCCAGCCACATCGCGTCTTTGTCCCAACCGCTGCGTGCGAACAGATGGCCGGTGCCCTGCGCGTGGTGGAACAGCGCGTCGGGCGCCGGTGCCTTGGCGTCGCCTGACGGCAGCAGATCGTGCAGGGTGTTGAAGCCGCTGCTCATCTGCGTCATCGAGATGCGGTGCAGCCACCACGACGCCAGCGTTTGCGTCTGCGGATATTTGCTGAGTGCACGCGCTTCCAGCACCAGCCGGCGGTGATAGTCGTAAATTTCAGGCACCGAGTTGCGCGACTGGTCGCCGATCGGTGCGAAGCGGTCCAGCGTCGGCACGGTGGCGTGCACCCAATACGCGATGCTGTCGTCGACGTGCGGACTGGCGTTGGCGATGTCGTCGCCGGTCGCGTCGCGCCACAGCCGATACAGCGCGAACAAGCGCATGTGCGCGGCGCCGTAGCCGGTCCCTTCCAGGCTGCCGCCGCCGGGCAGTTTCGCGAAATATCCCTGCAGCGGCGGCATTTTTTCTGCATGCAGAAAGCGCATCCAGTCGTTGTTGCCGCTGGCCAACGCCCAGTACAGGGTCGCCTCGACGAAGCTGTAGTAATAGTTGTTGCCGGGATTGTCGACCGACCAACCCGTCCACGGTCGCGGGCGCTCGCCCCAGTGCGCGCGCAGATGGTGCCAGACGTTCCACACTGCCTGTTCGGCGAACGCGGACCAGCGCTTTCGCTGAGCGTCGTCGATCTGCGCTTTGCAGCTGTCGAGGGTCATCGACAGCGCCGCGATGCGCGGGCCGACTTCCAGATACGAGTCGCCGGTGATCTCTGGCGCGCGGCCTTCGGCGATGGCGGTCTCGGCGTCAGCGACTTCTTTTTCGACCATCTTCACCGCGAGATCGCAGTATTTTTTCTTGGGATCGATTCGATACAGCAGCGCGGCGTCATAGGCGGAGAACGCGTAGCCGGGCTGGCCAGTCGCTGCGCTGTCGACCCAGCGTTGGAAACGCGAGAACGCCTGCGATTGACGGTCGATATAGCTCAGATCGAGCGGAATGCCCGCGGTGATCGGCGCCAGCGGTGTGCGCGGCGCTGCAGTCGTAGCCGCAGCAACTGCAGCGCTTCCAGTCTCGCTGACCGCAGCGATGGCCGTGGTTTGCTGGCCGCAGGCGGCGACAAATACCGACAGCGCGCCGAGCAGCATGACGCTGAAGGAACGCTGGGTGCGCGGTGTCTGTGTGATGGTCATGGCGTCAACGGTTGCTGTAGCTGAAAGTCAGGCTGAACACGTTCTGGTCCGCGTTTTGACCTGCCGCGGTGCTCTCGCGCTGATAGCGCGCCAGCGTAAGCATGCCGCTCCAGTGCCGCGCCCAGTCGTAGCGGATGTGGGCGGCGTAGCGTCGGGTTTCGTCCTCGCGATCGAGATTCACGTACTCGGTGTGATCCAGCGCGCTGGTGAAGCCGAACATCAGGTTGCGGCGCGCGCGCCAGTTGGCTTCGATCGCCGCGCCATAGCCGTTCTGATCGAACGTATCGGTGTCGTCGTAACGCAGCCGGTCCAGATACGGCGTGGCGCTGAAGCTCCAGCGCGTCGTGGTGAAGGTGTATTCGGTTTCGAGCCGACGTTCGAGGAACGGTGACGCGTTGACCACGGTGTCGCCGGTGACGACTTCGGTCGGCAGCTCGGCATTCTCGCCAACGCTGGCGAGACTGTCGGCGGCCACATCCGAGAATTGATTGGTGAAACGCGCGCTGAGGCTGTGGCTGTCGTTGGGCCGCCACGTCAGATCGGTACGCAGCATCGGATCGGCGCGTGCGCCTGCGAAACCCGGCAGGTCGCGGCGGTAATCCAGCCGCGAATAGCCGGCATCGACCGCGATGTCGAAGCGGTTGAGCGTGCGCGTATAGCGTGCGAAAAGCTCCGAGCGGCGGTAATCGCGGGCGATGCTGTCGTCCTCGAAATCAACGTGCTGAATTTGCGCATTGAAGGCGAGGCGGCTGGTGGTGCTCAGTGGCTTGATCGCGCGCAGCGCCAGATCGATGCGCTGCGAGTTGAATTCGTCGGTGATTTCGGCTTCGCTGCGCACGTAGCGCAGTTCGGTCATACCGCGCCAGCCGCCGCCCCATTCGAAACTCAGCGTTGGTCCGGCCGACAGCACATTCACCTGTTGCCGGTTGCCGGGCGTGTCGGCGGCCAGCGTATCGACCGGCTGCAGGGTGAGGCTGTCGACCACGCTGAAGCTCAAGCGTTCGGGAATGGCGACCCAATTCACGCGGCCGGTAAGCGAGCCGTCGACAACATCATCGAAACGACTGTCCCCGTAGCGGCGATATTCGGCGCGGCCGCTGATGCGCGTTTGCAGCGTCGAGGAATCGTGGCTCACCTCGAAGCCGACGCCCGGACGCAGCACGGTAAGAGAGATTGGATTGCTCGGCGTCAGCAGCAGGTTGTCGTTGCGCTCCGCAGTGAGGTCGATGATGTAATCGACGCGCAGCGCGTGCGCAGTGTGCGGGCTGGCCGCCAATACCGACGCGCCGATCAGGGCAGGGCAAAGTCGATGACGCAGCATACGGCCTCCCGTCGCCCGTTCAGGGGCGCTGGTTGAACACGACGCCGGCGAATTTCTCCGCCGGAAAACTGGCGACCGCCTTGTCGACGGCATCCGGTGCAATCTGGCCATATCCGACCACCAGCACCACCAAGTCGGCCAGATCGGACAGGATCCGCGCATCTGGTGACCCCAGCGCAGGCGGGCCGTCGAGAATCAGATGACGATTGCCGTGATGGGTGCGCAGCGAATCGATCAGCATCCGCATCCGCAGCGAGCTGAAGTTTTCGCTGGGGGTTTCGCGGATGCGGCCGCTCGGAATCAGCTGCAGACGCGGAACGCCGGTGGGATAGACGATGTCGCCGAGCGCGATCGATTCGTTTTCGAGATAGTCGATCAGGCCGCCGTGTTCGGCCGACACCTGTAGTGCGTCGCCCTGCGCCGGGTGGCTGGCGTCGCAGTCGATCAACAGCGCCTGTTTGGTGTCGTCGAACGCAAACGCGGCGGCGAGATTGCGCGCGACGTAGCTGCCGCCGCAGCCGTGACGTACCGGCGCCACCAGAGTGACGAAGTGTCCACCGGCCTGATGCGCACCGGCGCCGAGCGCGAGCAGACGGGTGCGCAGTTCGCGGAACGCGTCCGCATGCACGCGCACCGATTCCTGGCGATGGATCAGCCGGCGTTCTTCCAGCTGACGCGTGGTCAGCGCCTGATCGTGCCGCGTCTTGCTCAGCGACTGTGCGGCCACGTGGGTATCGGTGTGGTTGTGGTCGTTCATGCGCGATGCTTCATACGTGATAGCTCATGCGTGTGTCTGCTTGTAACCGTAGACCAGACCGTAGGCCAGCACGACCGCGCAGAGGATCGAAGCGCTCATCGCCATGCGCATGAATTCGCGGCGACGGTCGCGCGGCGTGCGATAGCGAGGCACTACCGTGAGCAGCGCGTAATGTCCCTGACGTTCGAGCTGACGCGGCGAGCGCACGCGCGGATCGAACCGTGCAAGCAAGAACAGCAGCACCAGCGGCACCACAACCGCGGCCGCCAGTCCGCCCAGCGCGAAATGCATGAAACGCAGGCCGCTGGGGCGCAGCGGCATCTGCGCCGGATCCTGGATGCGCATCGTCAAGCCGCGACGCTCGCGGTCCATCTCCATCGACACGCGCGCGTTTTCGCGACGGCGCAGCATGTCCTGGTAGATCTCGCGGTTCACGTCGTAATCGCGGGTGAGTTCGGCAAGCGCGCTTTCCGATGAGGCGATGCGCTGGCTGCGGCCCAGTTCATTGCCCAGCAGGCCTTCCGATGCGCCCATCCGCGACTGGATCGCAGCGATCTCGCGGCGCGTTTCGGCCAAGCGGCTGCGTAATTCCTGATACAGCGGATTGAGGCGCGTATCAGCGGCTTCCTCGCTACTGTTCGGCTGATTGCGACGCTGTTCTTCCTGGCGCATCGCAGCCTGGATATCGGTCATCTGGTGGCGGATGCGGACCACATCGGGATGCCGGTCGGTGTAGCTCAGCAGTAGCGTATCCAGCTGATTCTGCAGGTCGACCAACTGAGTGCGGTACAGCGTCTCGCGGGTTTGCACCGCAGTGACCGCCGACTCACCCGACAGCTGCGAAGACAGCGCCTCTTCACGCGACCTCAGCTCCATCAGATTCATCCGCGTCTGTTCGACCTGGGTGCGCAGCGCACCGATGCGGGTGTTGACGTCGGTCGCGCTGCCTGGCTGCGCGTCCGCGTTGTCGGAGCGATACGCCTGCAGATTGTCTTCGGCATCGGTCAGTTTGCGGTGATAGTCGGTGACCTGTTTGTCGATGAACTCGTAGGCCTCACGGCTTTCGCGCTCCTTGCTGGCCAGGCTTTCCTCGATCAGCAGATTGGCCATCGCTTCGGCGACTTTGAATGCGCGCTGCGCATCGTTGTCGTGATAGGTGATCTGGACCAGATTCTCGCGCGCGTTGGTGATCCTGGTGCGCTCGCGGATCTGTTCGATCAGCCGGTCCTGCATGACCGGCGACGGTTTTTCCTCCATCCATCCGCCGACGGCAAGAATCCGGGTCATCACTTTGCGCCCGAAGACGACCTGCCTAGCCAGCCCGGCGCGATCCACCGCCTGGGTCGACACCGCGCGGTTTTCAAGCAATGGCTGCAGGATGTCGCTTTCCTGTGCGAGCACCGAGGTCGAAGCCTCATATTTGCGCGGCAGCAGGAACAGCCCGACCAGCAGCGCGAGCAGGGCGATCACTGCGAAGATGGAAGTCAGCACCAGCTGAAAACGGCGGGCTTCATGCAGCAGGATCGGGATCAGGTCGCTTGGCGCGAGCGCGGTCTGCGTGGGCGCACCCGCACGCGCGGCCGAACTGCGCCGGGCCGGAAGCGGTGCATTCATCAGAACGTGCGCTCCGGAACCGTGATCACATCGCCCGGCGCGACCGGGTAATTGGTGGCCAGATCGCCGCGGTTGAGGATGCGGTCCAGCTTCACCTCATAGGTGCGCGCGCTGTTGCCGGATTTGCGATGCAGTTCCGAGCGGTCGGGCGCTGCGAATTCGGTCAGTCCGCCCGCCGCCAGCACCGCGTCCAGCACGGTCATGCCTGGGCGGAACGGCACCGACACCGGCTGTCGTACTGCGCCTGTGACGCGCACGCGCGACAGGTATTCGTGACTGCGCAATTGGGTGAGGATGACCGCGACTTGGGGGTCGCGGACATAGGCCGACAGCTTGTCCTGGATATCTTTGGCGACTTCCGGCGGAGTGCGGCCACCGGCGAGCACGTCGCCGATCAGCGGTACCGAGATCATCCCGTCCGGACGCACCGGCACGGTGATCCCCAGCTCGGGATTGCGCCACACCGCGACCTGGACCTGATCGTCGACACCGATCCGGTAGGCGTCCACGGCCTGGGTCTGCGCCGAATCCACAGGGGGGGCGCCGGCTGTTTTGCCCTGCGTGGCGGCGCAGCTGGCAAGCGTAAGCGTAAGGATCAGCCACAGGCACAGCGTCCAGATGGATCGGATCGTAAGCATTCGGGCCCCCCGGTTATTGGCTTGAATTGTAACGGGATTATGTAAAGTTTGAGGCCAGTCACAAAAACCGAGGCGATACCCTCCGTGGCACCGTAAACAGGGAAGGCCGCGAATGCGGCCTTCCCTGGGATCCAGCGGGCAGCCTCTGCGGGCTGGTGATGCATTATTTCTTCGGCTTGATCGGCTTGGCCGGCTTCAGCTTGGCGGCGATGGCGGAGTAGGTGCCCTGATCCGAAGGCGACAGGTTGGGACGACCGGCGAACACGCCCATGCTCACTCCACCGACCAAGTAATAGGTTTCGCCGGCTTCGACTTCGAGATTAAGCACGTCCTTGGCTTCGGAGTGCACCACATAGGCGTGCGGGCCCGGAGTGGTGACATGCACGAAGTAGCTGCCGTTGCTCAGCTTGCCGAGCTCAGTTTCGCCCTCACGGACCTTGTAGCCGATCGCGGCGCCCACGAATTTGCTTTCGCGGAAGAACACGACCTGACCCATGCCTTCCGGCGGAGCAGCGATACCGCTCGGCAATGCTTCCGCAGCCGCCGCTTCAGGCGCTGGGGCGGCAGCGGCCGGAGAGGCCTCTTGCGCGGCTGGTGCCTGCGGTTCGACCGGCGCGGTTGCGGTGGAGTCTTGGGCCCGAGTGACGAGTGAGCCGGTCAACAACGCGGTGAAGAGGATTGTCTTGGAAGCAGAACGCATGGAGAAACTCCTGTGGATGATCAGATCGGTGTTGTAGGTGCTGTAGGTGTCGGCGAGTCCTCGCCTGCAACCGGACCGGGAGCAGTCGCAGCGTTTTCCATATTCGGAGGAATGGGAGGTGTCGACAACGGTGTTGCCAATAGCGGCAAGTGGACGGCTCCGGCCAGCTTGGCGACGGCGTTGGTTCCCAGGGGGATCTCGATCTCGCTGCCGCGGACGAAACCGCCAAGCGGCAGTACCAGTGATGCGACGATCGCGGCGCCGGTCTTGTTGCTGCCGGAACCCCCCAACTTCATGCCGCGCAGTTTGATCGGTCCATCCGGTCCCTCGAGATGACGTGCCGCGAGGATCAATTCGCCAGCTTTGCCGCCGCCGCGACTACGCTCCGCATGGACCACTTCGCCCACGCCCTCGGTGCCGACCGGCAAGAGCGCACCTTCCGGCGCAGCCAGAGGCTGCAGCAGACGCAGCTTGAAGATCTGGCCGCGCTGCGCGGTTTTTGAGCTCAGCGCCTCGGCGATCTCGATCCTGACCAGGCTGCCATCGGGCAGCACGCAGCAGGGGCCTGTATAGGCAGTGGCGGATGTCGGCGCCTCGGTGCCTGAAGTTGGGGCGATGTCGGACAACGCCGGCTGATCCGAAGGCGCGATAGGCGCGGCCGGTTGGACAGCGGCAGGAGCGGGTTGGGTGGTTTGCTGCGCGATGGCGCACGGCAGGCCGGCGAAGCACAGCGACAGCATCAGCGAGGCGTATGCGCCTTTCGATTGGAATGGCATGGTTTCCCCTTGGATTCGGGATTATCGCAAACCCCCCTCTGTCCTGGACAGTCTTTCGGCGTCGCTTCGTGGCGCCCTCCGCATGGGACCGGGTGTGGCCGGCGGTCGGCAATGGCTTGACATCCAGCGCAGCGCATGGAAATTTAATTAGGTAATTACTTAATTAGTGAATTGATATGGACCGCGTCTTCGAAGCTTTGGCCTCCACCGCCCGCCGCAAGATTCTGGCGTATCTCAGTGAGGGAGAATTGACTGCTGGCGAGATCGCCTCGCGCTTCGAGTTCAGCAAACCGGCGCTCTCGGGGCATCTGCGGATTCTCGAAGATGCCGGCCTGATCGCCCGCGAGAAGCGCGGACAGTTCGTCTATTTCAGGCAGGTGCCGGAACGGTTGACCAATACCGTGTTTGCATGGGCTGCGGAGCTCTGCCCGGTCGCACGGCCGTTGAAACACGAAAGCCGCCAGCGCGCGCGCGCGCCGAAAGCGGCCGACAGCGCGCCGGCTCTCGCCGGCCCCGACGCGGAGTAGGCCGCCATGACCATCACCACTGCCGTCGACACCTTTCCGTCCGTGCGGATCCCATCGCAGTCCGACGGTCTGCCGGTGGAGGTCGTGCTGATCGCACAGATTGGCATCGGTGCCGGCTCCGCGCTGATCGCGCAGACCACGGCCCTGCAGCGCGGCCACGCCAGTTACGTCGATGCGCTGGATGAGCCGTCCGCGCGGATCGGCGGCGCCGACTTTGCGCGCGGTGACGCCACATCCCTCTACACCTTCACGGTCGGCGCCACCGGACATCCGTTTCATTGCCATGTCGGGCATCGGGTGTTTACCGCGGTCTCGGGCAGCGCCGGTGCGCGCCTGCGGTTCTCGACCGCGCCACGCGCGCGTCTGGACGATGAGCCGCAAGCCTTCTTCGATGCGCTGCGGCACGTCGACATCCCGCCGGACTGTCTGTTCACGGTGCGCTTCGGCGGCGGCACCTGGCATCAGTTCGTCTCGCGCGATCCCGCGTCCGGCCACCCGGCGCTCTTTGCGCTGTCGTGCCACACCAACGAACTCGGCGGTGATCTGCACGCCGACCAGCGCGCGCGCGTGCTCGCCAACGAAGCCGACATTCCGTCGCTGACCGAATTGTTGCCGGAGCCCGTGATCGCGATGCTTGCGGCGGGCATCGGTAACGACGCGGTGCCCACGGTGACACTGTCGCTGGTCGCGTCCACCGCATCGCTGCGTGGCCGGTTCTGTGCTTCCACACGCAATCTGTTCGGCCGTTTGCGCGGCGCGCTGGGTCGCCGTCGCACGCCGATCGGTTTCTTCGCCGACAGCGGTGCCCGCGCAGTGATCGAACTGCCCGAGCCGGCGCCGCATTCATTGCTGTGGCAGCAGTTCAGCGACGGCTTCGATCACCAGGACAGCTTCGCGCTGGACGTCGACGCCGCCGATCTGCCTACGGCCTCCGCCTCGCAGTTGCTGGCCGGTGTGTTGGATGGTTTTCTCGAAAACCGCCCAACCGGCGTGTCGCGATTGATGGGCCTGCGCAACGTGCTGGTCCGGCCGCTGGGGCTGCGCACCTCGCCGTTGGGTTGCCCGGTGTCGTCACTGTTGAACGACGCCCCGCAGCGTTTTGCCGGCTGCTACCCGGTGCTGGAGCAGTTGGTGGGTGCCGACGACCGCCGTGCGCAGGTCCTGCTGGGCGCTGACGACAAACATCTGCGCTTCCGGTCCTGCGTCGGTGTCGAAGTGCTGCCCAGCGGCACGGTGCGCTTCACTTTGGGCACCCGCGTGCGTAACCGCAATTGGTTCGGACATGTCTATATGCGTTCGATCGACCGCACCCATCGTGGCTATGTCGCACCGGCGATGCTGTCGATGGCGGTGGGGCATGTGCTTGTGGAGCCGGCGGTCAAGCATGCGCCGGCGAATGCGCGAATGGCTCAGCTTGCGTCGTGAGCCAAGCGGCGAAAACCACGGTGTACTTCAACAGCGCCTGCCCGGTGTGCCGCCGCGGCGTCGCGTGGCAACAGGGGAAGGCATCATCGTGCGAGATCGAATGGGTCGATGTGCACAACACGCCCGGAGCTGTCGCCGAAGTGGGCGCTGATCTTGAAGCGGTGCGCGAGCGTCTGCACGTGCGCGATGCCGATGGTCGTGTGCGCGTAGGCGCGGATGCGGTCGCTGTGTTGTTTGGCCAGACGGCTGGGCAGGGCTGGCTGGGCCGTCTGATGGCGCTTCCGCTGATTCGACCGGCAATGCGTTGGGCTTACGACGCGTTCGCCGCTGTTTTGTATCGATGGAATCGCAGCAAGGGGCGCTGGTAACGATTCGTCACCACAATGTCATCCCGAACGAGGGCGAAGCCCGAGGAGTGATCTGCTTGTGTCCGATCGATGGTCGAGCAAAAAACAGATCCCTCACATGCGTTCGGGATGACATTTTTTGTTCGGGATGACAACAACCACAATGTCATCCCGAACGAGGGCGAAGCCCGAGGAGGGATCTGCTTGTGTCTGATCGGTAGTCGAGCAAAACAGATCCCTCACATGCGTTCGGGATGAATTTTTTTGTTCGGGATGACAACAACCACAATGTCATCCCGAACGAAGGCGAAGCCTGAGGAGGGATCTGCTTGTGTCTGATCGGTAGTCGAGCAAAAAACAGATCCCTCACATGCGTTCGGGATGACAATTCTTTTGTTTGGGATGACAGTTTATTTCGGGATGACAGTGTTCCGTTCGCAAGCAGAGATCGCTGAGCGCTTCAGCCTTCCCACGCCGGCAGCTTCTTCTTCACCGCCACATTCTTCAGCGTCACGTATTTCGGCATGCCGTCGCGGCCGTAGGGCGGCGGCGATTCGCCGCGGATCAGCGGTTCCAGATACGTGCGGGCGGCGGCGGTGATGCCGTAGCCGTCTTTGCGCAGGAAGTTCGCCGGCATGGTTTTTTCGTGGTTGGCGACCTTGTCCAGCGGCGCGGCTTCGATCTTCCAGCGATATGGCGCGTTGGAGGTGCGTTTGATCACCGGCATTGTCGAGTTCATCCCTTTCAGCGCGAACTGCACCGCGGCTTTGCCGGCGGCCATCGCCTGGTCGAGGTCGGTCTTCGAGACGAGGTGGCGGGCCGAGCGCTGCAGGTAGTCGGGCAGGGTCCAGTGGACCTTGAAGCCGAGTTCGTCCTTCACCTTGCCCGCCAGATAAGAGGCCACGCCGCCCAGTTGGGTGTGGCCGAACGCGTCTTTGCCGCCGCCGGCGTCGGCGACAAAAGTGCCATCGGCGGTGCGGATGCCTTCCGACGCCACCACCACGCAGAAGCCGACCCGGGCGACGACTTTCTTCACGTTGGCCAGAAAATCGGCTTCGTCGTAGGCACGTTCGGGGAACAGGATCAGGTGCGGGGCCTCATCCGGGCCGTTGCCGGCCAGACCGGCCGCCGCAGCCAGCCAGCCGGCGTGGCGGCCCATCGCCTCGTAGACGAACACTTTGGTGGAGGTTTCGGCCATCGCGGCCACGTCGAACGCAGCTTCGCGCACCGACACGGCCGTGTATTTGGCGGCCGAACCGAAGCCCGGGCAGCAGTCGGTCACGGCCAGATCGTTGTCGATGGTTTTGGGCACGCCGATGCAGGTCAGCGGATAGCCGTATTCGGCCGCCAGTGTCGACACCTTCAGGGCAGTGTCGGCGGAATCGTTGCCGCCGTTGTACAGAAACCAGCGCACGTCGTGGGCCTTGAGTACCTGCAGCAAGCGCTCGTACTTCGCACGGTCCTGCTCCAGCGATTTGAGCTTGAACCGGCACGAGCCGAAGGCGCCGCCCGGGGTGTGGGCGAGGGCGCGGATCGCGGCCACCGATTCTTTCGAGGTGTCGATCAGTTCTTCGCGCAGGGCACCGAGGATGCCGTTGCGGGCCGCCAGCACTTTGACCTTGCGGGCGCGGGCCTCGCTGATGACCGCGGAGGCGGACGCGTTGATGACGGCGGTGACGCCGCCCGACTGGGCGTAAAGCAGGGTTCCGCTGGGCATGGGCGACGGGCTCGCAGTTTGGTCTTGGGTGGGTTGGGGCGGGGCCCGCGAGCGGTTAAGCTGGCCGGGTAGTGCCGGGCGGAAGAGTGTAGCGCCGCGGCCGACGTTTCTCTCTTTTGGAGCATGCGATGCGATTGGTCCTCCTCGGCGCCCCGGGATCGGGCAAAGGTACTCAAGCGGCAAGACTCAAGGAACACCTGCAGGTGCCGCACATTTCCACCGGCGATCTGCTGCGTGCGGAAGTAGCGGCCGGCTCAGCGCTGGGTGTGCAGGCCCAGGCGGTCATGGCCCGCGGCGATCTGGTGTCGGACGAGATCCTGCTGGGCATGTTGGAGGACCGCCTGTCGCGCGGCGATGTCGCTGGCGGTTTCATCCTTGATGGTTACCCGCGCAATCTTGCCCAAGCCGATGCGCTTGGAAAGCTGCTTGCCCGCATCGGCCAGCCGATGGACCACGCGGTGCAGCTGGACGTGGATACCGACAAACTGGTCAACCGCCTTGCCGGCCGCGCGCAGGCAGAAGGCCGCGCCGACGACAGCCCGGATGCGGTGCGTCATCGGCTTAATATCTACAACCAGCAGACCGCCCCGGTGATCGACTTTTACCGTCAGCACGGCATGCTCAAAGTGGTCCACGGCGAAGGCTCGATGGACGAGGTGTTCACCCGGATCGTCGAGACCATCGCGGTCGGCGTGGATGTCGGCTGATATGCGCCCTATCTGCGCAGGCGTCGTGTTTGCAGGACTGGCGCTGATGATCGGTGGCGCATGTGCCGCCGACGGCGCCAAGCCCGAGTTCGACTTCACGACCGGCGGCGCGGCAGCCGCGGTCGGTCAGGCCACCGAGCGCTCGCTGCGCAACGAGCTGGCGTTCTGCGGCGGCGAAGCGAAGGACATCGCCAAGGCCACGCCCAAATTGATGGCCCATTGGACCAAGCGCAACCAGCCCTGGTTGACCGCCAGCCTGGCGGTGCGCACCGAGATGCGGGCGCGGCTGGTTGGCAGTGACGCAGTCAACAACGGCCCGATTTTCGACCGTGATTTCGAGCAGGCCATCGCCGGTGTCGCCCAGCGCGGCACCGATCGGCTGCGCGGCATGACCGATCCCGCGCAGCGCCTCGCGGCCTGCCAGAACATCATGAGCGATGCGAAGGAAGGCCGCCGCGACGTCTCCGCCGTCAATGAAAAAGCTACCGAGATGTTGCGCGGTTATATGAAGTGAACAGCGGTGTTTGCATGGAATTCTATTGCATAAATTGCTTTCCCTTCTCCCGCCTGCGGGAGGCAGTATTGTTTCCCTTCTCCCGTCTGCGGGAGAAGGTGGCCCGAAGGGCCGGATGAGGGCGCTTCCCTCACCCCAACCCCTCTCCCGCACAAGGGAGAGGGGCGAACACGCCGAACAGGAATCGCTTCGTTGATAATGACGCGAATGTCTAGGAAGCAACGATCTTGAAACTTCATATTCTGGGTATCGCCGGTACGTTCATGGGTGGCGTCGCAGCGCTGGCGCGTGAGCGCGGGTACACGGTGGAAGGCAGCGATCAGGCGGTGTATCCGCCGATGTCCACGCAGCTCGAAAACCTTGGCATCACGCTCAGTCAGGGCTACACGCCGGAGAACATCTCCGCCGACTGCGACGAGATCGTGATCGGCAACGCGCTGTCGCGCGGCAATCCCGCCGTCGAATATGTGCTCGATCACGGCCTGCACTACACCTCGGGCGCGGCGTGGCTGCGTGAATACGTGCTGCCGGGCCGCGACGCGCTGGCGGTTGCCGGCACCCACGGCAAAACCACCACCACCACCATCCTGAGTTTTCTGCTGGACCGCGCCGGACGCGATCCAGGGTTTCTGATCGGCGGCGTCGCCGAGGATTTCGGCGTGTCCGCGCGCATCGGCACCGGCCGCGAGTTCGTGGTGGAGGCCGACGAATACGACACCGCATTCTTCGACAAGCGCAGCAAATTCGTGCACTACCGGCCGCTGGTGGCGATTCTCAATAATCTCGAATACGACCACGCCGATATCTTTCCCGATATCGCCGCGATCCAGCGCCAGTTTCATCATCTTGTGCGGACTGTCCCCGGCCGCGGCCGATTGATCGTCAACGGCGAAGATCCGCGCCTTGCTGAAGTGCTGGCGATGGGCTGCTGGACGCCGGTCGAACGCTTCGGCGTGCTGCGCGACGGCATGGTCGATGATGCCTTCGAGTGGGGCGCGCGTCTGCTGCAGGGCGACGGCAGTGCGTTCACCGTCTTCCATGCCGGCCATGCGGTTGGCGACGTGCATTGGCCGATGCTCGGCCTGCACAACGTGCTCAACGGCCTCGCTGCGCTGGCGGCATGTCACGCTGTGGGCGTGGAGCTTTCCGCGGTGATTCCGTCGTTGACCGACTTCCGCAGCGTCAAACGCCGCTTGGAATGGCTCGGCGAAGCGCAGGGCGTCACGGTGTACGACGATTTCGCCCATCACCCCACCGCGATCCGCACCACGCTGGAAGGCCTGCGCGCCAAAGTCGGCAGTGCGCGCAGGATCGTTGTTGCGATGGAGCCGCGCAGCAACTCGATGCGGCTCGGCGCGCATGCCGAAGCCCTGGCACCATCGCTGGATCATGCCGACGCGGTGGTATTTCTGCATCGACCGGAATTGTCCTGGGATGCCAGCCGGGTGATGGCTGCGATACGCGGCGAAGCGCGCACCGCGCCGACCGTCGATTCGCTGATTGCCGCGCTGCGTGCGCTTGTGCGCAGCGGCGACCATGTGGTGTTCATGTCCAACGGTGGTTTCGACGGCGCACCGCGACGTTTTCTGGCCGCGCTGGCCAAAGCGGATGCCGATGCCGGAGCCGCGCCGATATGAGTGACATGCTCTCGGTGATCATGCTGAATCGGGTGCTGTTGCCCGGTATCGGGATGCGTCTTCCGATGGTGCACACCAGCCATCTCGATCTGATCCGGGATTGCCAGCGCAACCACATCAGTTTCGGCTGCTGCTTACAGCTGCAGCCGCTCAGCGAGCATGAGCCGTCGTTTCCGGCTCTGATCGGCAGCGAGGCGCTGATCGCCGACTTCGGCACCCTGCCGGACGGCATGCTGTATTACAGATTGATCGGCGGGCGACGCTTCCGGATCCGACGGACGCTGTACACCCATGAAAGCGTGTACACGGCCGAAGTCGACTGGTTTCCGCCCGAGCCCGATGATCGGCTGCAGGAGGATCACCTGATCTATGGTTATGTCCTGCAGAACCTGGCGGAGCGGAATCCCGATTCCAGGGAACCCCTGCGCGCGGAGTTCGATCACGCGCCTTCGGCCTGTTGGCGCATGATGAATCGCATGGACGATATGGCGCAGTCCAAGCAGCTGGAGCTGCTGGAGATTGTCGATGCGCACCAGCGCCTGACCGTAATGAAACAATGGTTTGCAGACACCAGTCCGTCGAAGCCGAGAGAGGTCGCTGAGCATGAAGGGTCCGAGCCTGAAGGCCATGAGTATGCTGGTGCGAAACATGATGCAGCGATCTAACCGAAATCGCAGTCCCGCAAGCAGCGCGGCCAGTGGTTGTGTCCAATGGCCGGCCGTGTCGAGTGTCGGCATCGTCGCTGCGTGTTTCCCATGACGGGGGCGCTCCCGCTGTTTCCGCTGCGGACTGTTCTGCTGCCGGGCGCATCGCTGGGACTGCGCATTTTCGAAACGCGTTATCTCGACATGGTCCGGGACTGCGGCCGCAGCGGGTCTGGCTTCGGCATCAGCCTGCTGTTGGCGGACGACGATGATGCGGGTCGGCCCCCGGCGCCCGCAGCGGTCGGCACCGAGGCCCGGATCGAAGATTTTGGCACTACCGACGATGGCCTGTTGAGCCTGCGCGTGCGCGGTGCGCGACGGTTCCGTGTGCGCACGCTGGATGTACGCAGCAACGGTCTGGCGATGGTGGATGTGGATTGGCTGGATCCCGATCCCGACGACGAACTGCGACACGAGCACAGCCTGCTTGGCACCATGCTGCAGCAGGCGATCGATCAGATCGGCGGCGAATTCTCCAAGGCGCCGCCGTCGCGTTTCGACGATGCCGCGTGGGTCAGCTGGCGACTCACTGAGCTGCTGCCGCTCAGCGATGAGCAGCGGCAGCTGCTGCTGCAGGAAAACGACCCGCATGCGCGACTCGATCAGTTGCTGGCGTTGATGCCGTGATCCAGAAGCGCTGAGCGCGATGCCCTGGCAGGGACATGCAGTGTGCTATCGCCCTGTGCGCATGCGGAGCACCGGCAGATCGCCATCCGGATGCACGGATTCAGCGGTCTGCAGATCGCCCAGCGCCACACGCAGGCGCGCATGCGCCGCGCCATCGTCGGGCTGCGGCATCCATAGACCAAAGGCCGGAGTTGGGCGGACGAAGCGCAGCGTCTGGGTGCTGCCGATCCACAGCGGCTCGCCGCTGTCCAGCAGCGCGGGCGCGCGCCACACGCGCAGCACGTGGATGGTGTCGGCGCGGGTGCTGGCGATACGCAGCAGCAGGGTTTCGGCTTCAGTGTCCAAGGTCGCCGGCAGCACCGGCTGACGCATCATGGGGCGTTTGGCATCCAGCAGCCCCAGCGTCGCGACCCAAGTTGCCTGCGGCTGCGCGACCCAGCCTTTGGCCTCCAGCCGCGCACGCAGCGGTGCCAAGGGGCCGGCAATTTGTAGGTCAAGCGGCCAGCGCCGACTGGCGTCGCGCTCGTTGCGGCGTGCCGGCAAGGTGCGCCAATCCTGTCGCCACCAGTCGTCATCCGCCATTCCGCGGGTGGGCGATGGCGCTACGAACTCCGCCAACACGTCGTCGACCGCGCGCGGCGCATGCCACAGCGCAGCCAGCGCGAAGCTCACGTAAAACACCATCGCCAACGGGCGCATCCAGAACGACCGGCCGATGTGGCGGCGATACGCGATGCCCAGCACCAGCAGCCAAAGGATGCCGAACAGCGCGCCACCGACGATATCGCTGAGCCAGTGCGCTCCGAAATAGAGGCGGGCGAATCCGAGTAAGGCTACCGCCACGCCGGCAAGCAGGTAAGGCCACACACGCTGCCGTCCCGGCATTTCCCGCGCGATCAGCACCGCGAAAAAACCGAACACGATGGTCAGCAGCGTCACCGGAATCGACGGGAAACCGAAGCCGCTGAGCGCGGTGGGCGGGCGGGGCATTTCCACCGACAGCGCCAAGAAGGTGGTGAACACGAAGCCGAAGGCCACCGCCGCCAGCCAATGCAGCGCTGCGCTGAAACGCCTGCGCCACAGCAGCCATCCCAGCCCGAGCAGCAGGGCGGGCAGCAGTATCTGCAGATCGCCCAGCGATGCGAGAGCGGCCATGAAGCGATCGGCCAGCGGGTTGCGCAGCGCCGCCATCATCACGTAGACCCGTTCATCGATCGCCAATGGGCCGTCGCGGGTCACCACCACAGCCAGGAGTGCGAACCAGCCCCAACCGATGCCGATCAGGCACATCGCCAGAATCGCCAGCGATGCCGATTCAGGGCGATTGTGCTGAATCAATGGCGCTGCGTAACGACCCAGGCGGGGATGCGCGCGGGTCCATTTCAGCGCCCGGGCCAGCAGGCGGTCCGCATGCCCGACAAACCAGCGATAGGTGTACAGCACGACCGCCCACACCAGCGCCAGCAACGCGATCAGCGCCAACAACACCAGCGCGAGGCGATCTGCGACCGCCGCCACCGCGTCGTACGACGCGCCGAAGATCCAGCCGGGCGCCAGAAAACACGCCGCCCACAGCACCGCCGCAACCAGGCTTGCCGGCACATAGCGGCGCAGCGGCATCCGCAGCATCCCCGCCACCGCCGGCACAAACGGACGCACCGCGCCGACGAAGCGCGCGATCACGATGCCCTTGCTGCCGTGTTTGCGGAACATCCGCTCGCCGCGGTCGATGAACTGCGGATAGCGCCGAAACAGCCAGTGTTCGCGCATCGACGGCCCCCAGAGATGGCCCAGCCAATAGCTGAGCGCATCGCCAGCGAACGCACCCAATGCGGCGCAGATCAATGCATACGGCCCGTCTAGATGACCTAGGCCGATCAAGGTGCCCACCGCGAACAGCAGCGGCAGCGCCGGCACCACAATCCCCACCACTGCCAGCGCATCGCAGAACGCGATGAGAAAGATCACGCCCCCGGCCGCCACAGGGTGCGCGGCGATCCAGTTCGTAGCGGTGTCCAGCCATGCGCTCGTCATTCACGAATTATGGCAGCTGGGATTTGGGAAGCGGTGACAGGGATGTGGGAGGAGGGGTGAAAAGCCCGTCGCCCAGAACGAGGGCATCAAAACGCTGTCATCCCGAACGAGGGCGCAAAAAAATCTGTCATCCCGAACGAGGGCATAGCCCGAGGAGGGATCTGCTGTGGCTTGGTCACAGGCAGAGCACAAACAGATCCCTTCGCCCGCTGCGCAGACGTTCCGATGACAGCTGTCTTTGCGGCTTTCAACCCCCCCGCTCACCGCTACAATCCCGCGATGCCTTCCGAAGCCATCGAACTGCAAGCACTCAAAGCCGACAG
Source organism: Lysobacterales bacterium (assembly GCA_031419075.1). GTDB lineage: Bacteria > Pseudomonadota > Gammaproteobacteria > Xanthomonadales > Xanthomonadaceae > Lysobacter_I. The sequence continues at coordinate 11,483 of JANOKD010000038.1, read as the reverse complement.
CTTCGGCCGTATCGCGTTGATGCGCGACGCGCGCGGGGTGTTCGTGCGTCGTGATCTGGCCCACGTGCCGGTATGGCTGCGGTTTCCCGCATGGTGGCTGGCCCGGCGCGAGGCCCGCGGCCTGCAGCGTGTGCTCGGTGCGGACGCGGTCCCACAGTTGCTCAACTGGGACGGCCGCCGCCTCGACCGCAGTTATCTCGACGGCGCCGCGATGTATCAGCGGCCGCCGCACGGCGATCTGGCCTATTTCCGGCTTGCGCGCCGACGCCTGCAGGCGCTGCACCGGTACGGTTTTGCGCACAACGACCTCGCCAAAGAAGCCAACTGGCTGGTGTTGGCCGACGGAACCCCCGCGATCATCGATTTTCAGCTCGCGGTCTGCGGCGCGCCGCGTTCGCGATGGATGCGACTGCTCGCGCGCGAAGACCTGCGCCACCTGCTCAAACACAAACGCACCTATTGCCCGGACGCGATCACGCCCATCGAACGTCGTCTGCTCAAAAGACGATCCTGGGTGCGCGACCTGTGGTTTCGCACCGGCAAACCCATCTATCGCTTCGTCACGCGCAAGCTGTTGAAGTGGGAAGACAACGAAGGACAAGGACCCAAACCATGAGTATGTTTTCATGACCACACTTGCAGGCAAAACCCTCTTCATCACCGGCGCCTCACGCGGCATTGGCCTGGCCATCGCGCTGCGCGCCGCGCGCGACGGCGCCAACGTCGCCATCGCCGCGAAGTCCTCGGTGCCCAATCCAAAATTGCCCGGCACCATCCACAGCGCCGCCGCAGCGGTTGAAGCGGCGGGCGGCGTGGCGCTCGCATTGAAGTGCGATATACGCGAGGAAGACGAGGTCCGCGCGGCAGTCGCAGCCACGGTTGATACGTTCGGCGGCATCGATATCCTCATCAACAACGCCAGCGCCATCTGGCTGCGCGGCACCCTGGACACGCCAATGAAGCGCTTCGACCTGATGCAGCAGGTCAACGCCCGCGGCAGTTTTCTCTGCGCCCAGGCCTGCCTGCCGTATCTGCTGCAGGCCCCCAACCCGCACATCCTCACCCTCGCGCCGCCGCCGAATCTCGACCCCCAGTGGTGGGCCCCGCACACCGGCTACACCCTGGCGAAAATGGGGATGAGCTTCGTGACCCTGGGCTTGGCCGCGGAATTCGGCCCGCAGGGTGTGGCGGTCAATGCGCTATGGCCGCGCACGGTGATCGCCACCGACGCCATCAACATGATTCCCGGCGTGGACCTTGCCCGCTGCCGCAGGCCCGAGATCATGGCCGACGCCGCTCACGCGGTGCTGGTGCGCGGCGCTGGCGGCTTTCACGGCCATTTTTTGATCGATGACGAAGTCTTGGCCGAAGCGGGCATCATTGATCTTTCCGGCTATGCGGTGGATGCATCGCAGCCGCTGCTGCCGGATCTGTTTATCTGAGTCATGGCAGTCATGGTGAATGTTGCTGTCATGCCGAACGCACGCGCAGCGGGCGGAGGGACCTGCTGGTGCTTCGCTTCTGATCGGCTAAAAACAGCTGGCGCCCACACCCACCTTCATAAGGATCTGAAAATGGCAAAATTCCTGAACACCAGCGCGACCAACTACTTCCTTGAAGAAATGATCAAGGATGCGAAAGACCGTCTCATTCTTATCAGTCCTTTTCTCCGGCTCAACGATCGGATCAAGGAACTTCTCACAGACAAGAATCGCCTCAAGATTGATGTGCGCATTGTCTATGGCAAAAGCGAGCTGCAACCAGAAGAAATTGGCTGGCTCAACGAGCTTTCCTACGTTCGCACCAGTTTCTGCCGCAATTTGCACGCAAAGTGCTACATGAACGAAGAACTATGCATCGTCACTAGCTTGAATCTGTATGAGTTCAGCCAAGTCAATAACAACGAGATGGGCGTTCTCATTCGCCGCTCCGAGGACAGCGAGCTTTATCGCGATGCGTATGAAGAATCTCAGCGCATCATTCGCATCAGTGAGGAGGTCAGAATTACGCTGGAGCGTGTCGCAGCACACACCGAATCAGAAAAAACAGAAGTTGATGAGCCTTCCGCAAAGCTCACGTCGTCCAAGCTCGGCCAGCGCCTCAAGCTCAAGACTGCGGAGTTGATGGACAAACTTGTGGCTGCAGGTCATCTCGAAATCAAAGACGGGAAACACCACCTCACTCCACAGGGCAAGGGCGCTGGTGGTGAGTTCCGCATGAGTCCAAAGCATGGCCCGTATTTCCTCTGGCCCCAAGACTTCACACCGTAAGTGGGCGCTGAAAATTCATTCAACCCGATACCGCTTCGCGTCACGGCTTAATTCAGGCAGTCTCTCCCCCGCCTTCGCGGGGGCAGGTTTTGGGCTGCATCCTCGTTCGGGATGACATGCTTTGCCGTCTCCCGTCTCCCATCTCCTAAGCACAGGCATGACCCGATGAAATACCTTCACACCATGCTCCGCGTCCGTGATATCGACGCCTCGCTGCGCTTCTACTGCGAAGGCCTGGGCCTCAAAGAAGTCCGGCGGATGGAAAACGCTGCCGGAAAGTTCACGCTCATCTTTCTGGCCGCCGACGAAACCCCGGGCGCGGAGATCGAGCTGACCTGCAACTGGGGCTCGGACGAGGACTACGGCACCGCGCGCAACTTCGGCCACCTCGCGTTCCGGGTCGACGACATCTATAAGACCTGCACGCATCTGCAGGCGATGGGCTACACCATCAACCGCCCGCCCCGCGACGGCCACATGGCCTTCGTACGTTCACCCGATCTGGTCTCGATCGAATTGCTGCAGGAAGGTCGTTTGCCGCCTCAGGAACCTTGGGCGTCGATGGCCAATATCGGCGTCTGGTGACAGCGCGCAAAGATTTTTGTGATTTTCGTCACGAACCATTGGCGCTGATCAAATATGCCGGCCATTCAATCCCCAGCATCGCGATGTCCATGCTTGAATGACCTGTAACGTGTGGCATTGATGCGCATGCTGATCGCAGCAACACCTCAATCGCATTGAGAAGAGTGAAATATGTCGACACCCACCCCGTACAACTACAGCCCGAGCGAGCAGCAGTTCATTCAGGGCGTTCTGCAAAACCCTGTACCGCCGGCCAACCCGAACAGCCAGTACGCGATGCCGCAAGCCATCAACGATGTGGCTGGCGTGCGCAACAGCGGCTTCGTCGATGCCGATACCGCTGCCCGCGCAGCTGCGCAGTCGCTGCATCCCTATACCCAGCAGAGTGGCAGTGAAGCCGGGGCCTGGATCGTATCCAAGGCAGTCAACGGACAGGATCGGTTCTTTGTCGTGGCACCGTCGCAGGGCGTGCAGAACACGGTCGATAACCAAGTAGCGCTGAAGGATCTGAATAATTTCCTGCAGGCGAATCCCAACGACAAATACACCACTGTTGCTCACATTCATTCCCATCCACAGACCATCACCAACAGCCAGGGTCAGACTGGATTGATCCAGGAAGGGCCTTCGCGCGGGGATTTCAATTCATGGGGTGGCAATAACATCCACGGGTTGTCGCAGAACAAGGGGTACATGGTGAGCGGCGATGGCGATGTCTATCGCCTCGATTTTCCGAATCTCGCCCAACTCCCGCCGCAGCAGCTAAGCAATCTGGCCAACGGCCAGTTCACCTCGGCAACCGTACCGACACTTAGCCGTATCGGTGATGTCGATTTGAAAATAGACACCCCACTCACGCCCAATCTGTGGGCGACCGCCAAAAACGGGCAGCCGGTGACCATGCTGCCTCAGAGTCAGGTGGTGGACGCGGTGAAGCTGTTGTCGGACCCCGGTCATCCCGACAACAAGATGTACGGCGAGGCGCTGCAGGGCATCGCGAAGCTGGACCCCAGCAAGACCTCCTTCGCAAACGAACAGGACAGGCAGAACGCCGCTGCTGCGTTGGTCTATGAGGCGAAACGCAGCGGCATGGGTCAGATCGATCACGTGACCGCCAGCAAGGACGGCCAGACGCTATTTGCCGTGCAAGGTGCTCTCAGTGATCCTGCTCAGATCATCACGCGTCCGGGACTCGACAAGACGCAGGCGGCGGCACAAAGCGTGGAGGACAGCTCGTTGAAGCTCTTGAACGACAGTCCCAACTTTTTGAAGCCCGCGCAGACCACGTCTCAGACGCCTACGCAAGAAAAACCGACGCAGACCGCCTCTGGTTATTCACGCTGAAACGGCCCGCTGTTTGGCTGCTCTACGCACGGCGGTGCCGGGCCAACAGCGGGTGCCAATTCATGGTCAGAGAGTCCATCGCTGACCGGGCAACAGTCGCTCAGAAATTACGGATCACGCCCAGAAAAACGCTGGGCACGATATCCGTGCCTGGATCGATCAAGGGGCTGTCGGTGATCTCGTCCGGGTAGGCATCGGCGCTGACGCTCGCAATGAAAGCCCAGCGAGGGCTCGTAGGCAGGACGGCAGTGAAGCCAGCGCGCGTGATGATGGCGCTGCCTGGCCGATAGTCGATCACGCCCCGCGCCACTTCCTTCGACAGCGTGCCGTAATAGTAGTTGGCGAGTTTGTCAGACAGCGCCACCACGCCAATGCTGGGGATCAGCCTGACCGGGCCCACCTGAAACGGATAACGGTAGTCCAGCGAAGCCTGATAGCCGTCGCTGGTGTTGGTGGCATCCGCACGGAGATCGAGTTCGAATTCACCGGCGGCATCGGTCTTGAACACGGCGGAGGCGCCGATATCGGCACCCATGTCGCGGTCTTCGAGCAGGTCGCGATCAATGCCGCGCAGAGCCAGCGCGCTTCTGCCGAAATCCTTGGCATCCACCCCGTCGAAACGCGCGGCGACAAAGCCTTTGAGGACGAAGGATTCACTGTCGATGAACTTGTAGCCAAGCGCGGGCCCGGTCACATAGAAGCGTTCGCCTTCGTAGTTGACCAGCGGAAACGGCAGGGTCCGATTCTCCTCTCCGGCGTACAGGGTGCTGCGGATCGACACGCCGACGCCGACGCCCCAGCCGTCTGCACGCGATTCGGCTTCTTGTGCATGCGACGCGAAAGGCGCGGTCAGCAGCGCCAGCAGCGCGATGCGTGTGGAAAAGGGCTTCAAACGGATCATTGCGTATCCTTGGTGTCGGGCGAGATGCCGCGGGTGATGATGGCTGTATTCGTGGAATACCTGATCTTCTACGGTTCGACGGCATGGCCCAGATTCAGAAATATCGATTCAGAAACATCCGGTTATCGGCGCTGAGACCCGGCTCCGATCACGCAAGCGCCTGCCGCAGATCCTCGATCAGGTCATCGACATGCTCCAGCCCCACCGACATCCGCAGCAGATTCTGCGGCGAACGCGGGTTCGGGCCTTCGACCGAAGCGCGGTGCTCGATCAGCGATTCGCAGCCGCCCAGGGAGGTGGCGTTGGTAAACACCTTCACTTTTGAAGCCAGCGACAGCGCCGCATCGCGCCCGCCGCGCAGTTCGATGCTCATCATCCCGCCGAAGTCGCGCATCTGCTGCGCGGCGATGGCGTGGCCCGGGTGCGAGGCGAGGCCGGGGTAGTTCACCCGTTCGATCGCGGGCTGCGCGGCCAGAAAATCGGCGACCGCACGTGCATTGGCGCAGTGCATCGCCATGCGCGCGCCCAGCGAGCGGCAGCCGCGCAGGATCAGCCAGCCGCTGAACGGCGCCAGCGTCGCGCCGGTGATGTGCAGCCGATGCGCGACTTTGGCGAACAGCACGTCGCGCTTCGCGAACACCAGCGCGCCGCCCAGCACATCGCTGTGGCCGCCTAAATACTTCGTAGTCGAATGCATCACGACGTCGGCGCCCAGCGTCAGCGGGCGCTGCAGCAGCGGGGTGGCGAAGGTGTTGTCGACCACCGTCAACGCCCCGGCGGCGTGGGCGATCTCCACCAGCGCGGCGATATCGCTGATTTTCAGCCGCGGGTTGGACGGGGTTTCGATCCACACCAGCGCCGTATGCAGGTTACAGGCGGTGCGCACCGCGTCCAGGTCGCCCATATCGACCGTCACCGCCTCGATGCCGCGCTCCGGCAGATATTCGGCGCAGAAGATCCGCAGACCCGTGTAGCAATCGTCGGGAATCAGGATCCGCGAACCGTTCGGCAGACACTCCAGCAGCGTGCTGATCGCCGCCATGCCTGAGGCGAAGGTGATCGCATCCTCGCCGCCCTCCAGTGCCGCCAGCGCCTCGCGCAGCCGGTCGTTGGTCGGGTTGCCCTCGCGCTGATACTCATAGCCGGCGATGCGTTCGCCCGCAGGGCCGTGGCGGAACGTGGTGGCGAGATGGATCGGCGGCGCCACCGCGCCGGTAGCGGGGTCGGCTTCATTGCCGATGTGCACGGAGAGGGTTTCGGGGTGAAACGCGTGGGTGCTCATGCCTGCAACTCCGAAAAAGCCGCGCGCGCGGCGTCAATGGTCGCGGCGATCACCGCGTCGTCATGCGCCATCGACAGGAACCCCGCCTCGAACGCCGACGGCGCCAGATAGACCCCGCGTTCCAGCATGGCGTGGAAGAAACGATTGAAGGCGACCGTGTCGCAGGCGGTGGCCTGAGCGTAGGTGTCGACCTTTTCGGCAGTAAAGAACAGGCCGAACATGCTGCCGACCCGGTTGGTGGTGAACGGCACGCCGGCTTCTGCGGCGACGGCTTCCAGCCCGGCGCACAGCGCGGCGGTGCGCGCGTCGAGGGTTTCGTAAAAGCCGGGCGCCTGGATCAGGCCCAGCATCGCCAGCCCCGCGGCCATGGCTACCGGATTGCCGCTGAGCGTGCCGGCCTGGTAGATCGGGCCGCTGGGCGAGATCTGGCGCATCAGCTCCGCGCGCCCGCCGTACGCGCCCACCGGCATGCCGCCACCGATGATCTTGCCGAACGTGCTGAGGTCCGGATCTACGCCGTACACCGCCTGTGCGCCGCCGAGTGCGACCCGGAAGCCGGTCATCACTTCGTCGAAGATCAGGATGGCGCCGTGCTGCGTGCACAGATCGCGCAGATGCTGCAGATAGCCGGGCCGGGGAGGGATGCAGTTGGCATTGCCGACCACGGGTTCGACGATGACCGCGGCCACTTCGGCGCCAATCGTGTCGAACAACTCCGCGGCGGCCTCGAAATCGTTGAACGTCAGCGTGGAGGTGAGGTCCGCCAGCGCCTTGGGCACGCCCGGTGAGTTGGGCACGCCGAGGGTCAGCATGCCGGAGCCGGCTTTCACCAGAAAGGAATCGCCGTGGCCGTGGTAGCAGCCCTCGAATTTCACGATCCGGTTGCGCCCGGTGGCGCCGCGGGCCAGGCGTATGGCCGACAGCGTCGCCTCGGTGCCGGAATTGACCATTCGTACCATCTCGCAGCTCGGGACCAGCCGGGTGATGGTTTCGGCCATCGTCAGTTCCAGCGGATTGGGCGTGCCGAAGCTCAGGCCGTTGCGCGCGGTGGCGATCACCGCCTCCAGCACTGCCGGATGGTTGTGGCCGGCGATCATCGGCCCCCAAGACCCCACATAGTCGATGTAGCGGTTGCCGTCAGCGTCATATAAGTAGGGGCCATCGGCGCGTTCGACGAAAAAAGGTTCGCCGCCCACCGATTTGAAGGCACGGACCGGCGAATTGACGCCGCCGGGCATCAGCGTCTGCGCGCGGGTGAACAGGTCGTGTGAACGGTCGGTCTTCATCGATATCTCGTGTGCAGGGCGTCAAGTGAGGTTCAAGTGTCGAAGCAGGCGCGATAACTACGCGCAGCGGCTGCGGGGTCGGGCGCATCGAAAACGCCGCTGATCACCGCGATGAGATTCGCGCCGGCGTCGATCACCGACCGTGCATTGTCGGGGGTGATACCGCCGATCGCTACCCGCGGCATCCCCAGCGCAGCGCTGTCGTGCAGCAGGTCGAACGAGGCCCGTCGCGCCAGTGGTTTCGTAGACGACGGAAAAAACGCGCCGAAAGCGATGTAGCTGGCACCCTGCGCGGCAGCGGTTCGGGCACGATCCAGCGCGTCGTAGCAGGACACCCCGATCAGGGCGTCTCGCCCCAGGATGGTGCGCGCTGCCAGAACATCGCCGTCATCCTCACCCAGATGCACGCCTTCGGCGCCGATGGTCCGCGCCAGCGCGAGGTCGTCGTTGACGATCATCGGCACGCCGCGCGCCAAACACAGTGCGTGCAGGGCTTCCGCCTGTGTGTGCCGCAGCCTGCTGCCGGCTGATTTGTTGCGATATTGCAGCAGTGCGGCATGTTCCAGCACCGCGCCAACGCGCGCCAGCAGGCGTTGGGTGTCGTGGTCATCCGGTGTAATGAGGTACAGGCCGCGCGACCACTTGCGGCGCAGGGCGGGGTCATCGTGGGGAACGGGAAAATTCATGTATCGATGCTTCCGGCGGTGGGCGCGGGATGGGACAATGCCTCAAACACCCTGACCTTGGACATTATCCGATGAGCGAGACCGCTGCCCCCGTGACCTACCGCACCTGGATGTGCGTCGTCTGCGGCTACATCTATGACGAAGCCAAAGGATTGCCGGACGAGGGCATCGCCCCGGGCACCCGCTGGGAAGATGTCCCGGAGACATGGACGTGCCCGGACTGCGGCGTGACCAAGAGCGACTTCGAGATGACCACGATCTGATCTCAAGTTAGACCAGGTTCCACTTAAAGCAGGTCCGGCAGGCGATGGCTTCACCAGCCCTCGCCTTTGGTCTGTATCAGTGGTCTGTGTCAATGCAGGCGCTGACGTTCGCGCGCCTGCTCGATCATCCTGTTTCTGACCGCCTCGGCATCGTCCGCTTCCGGATTGAGCTGTAGATAACGGCTCAGGTCATGATGTGCCCCCGCACGATGACCCAGTTCCGAGTAGCCCAAGCCGCGATCACGCAGGGCTTCCGCGTTGTCAGGCAAGAACATCAGGATCCGGTCGATGCAGCGCACCGCCCGCGCCCAATCCCCGCTCTCGGAGTAGAGAGCCTGCAGATTTCGCAACATCCGCACCAGAATCGCCCGCGCCGGCGCTGGGTTCAGAATCTGCATCAACGCCTCATCAGGGACATCCTCGCCAAAATGCGGCCGGGCGCGTTGGCGCAGCTCATCGGCATTCAATGGACGCCCCCGGTTGAACGGGTCCATTACCAGTACCCCGTCATCGACAGGCAATCGAACGAGGAAATGCCCGGGAAAGGACACGCCGTCCAGCGGGATCCCCAGCCGACGCGCCACCTCGATCTGCACCAGGGCCAATGAAATCGGGTTTCCCAGCCGCCGGGTCAGCACCTCATTCATATAACTGTTGCGCGGGTCGTAGTACTCATCGTGGTTGCCGACATACCCCAATTCATTGAATAGACGATGGTTGATCGCCTGCATTTTCAATGGGGCGCTGTCGATCAAGTCCACTTCCGGGCGCAGCGACGCCACATGTGCTTCGACCAGGGCGTCGCAGGCCTCGGCGTCCAGATCCGGGTATTCATCGTGTGCGATCAGCAGGGCGCTGCCCAGCAGAGGCACTTGGTCATCGGCAAGGTCGGCCAATGCCGACCAGTCGGGAAGCGCGAAAATGGCGTTCATGGCCCAAGACTGCCGGCAGCTCGCCCCCGGCACAAGTCCTGACCCGTCACGATTCAGTCGGCAGGCGCAATGTCCGGACCTAACGTCAGTACGGCCCCATCCTTTAACCCAAGCTTGGCGGCCTGCCCGGCATTCAGTTCGAGTACGTAAATAGCAGGCGCAAGGCTGGGGTAGGGTGGGCAGCGATTGCCCAGCGAACAGGGGGGAACATCCCGCTGCTGCGATACGAGGCGCCGCTCACTGTCGAAGTAAAGAATATCCAACGCGATCCTGGTGTTCTTCATCCAATAGGCAAGACGCTGTTGTTCGTCGTGGATGAAGAGCATGCCGCGATCGTCATCCATCGAATCGCGAAACATCAGCCCGCGTGAGCGTTCCTTGTCGTCATCGGCGATCTCTACGTTGAAGCGGCGGCCTTCCAGTTCCACCCAAGGATCCTTGGCATTGCCGCAACCGCTCATCGAAAGACTTAAAAACAGGGCTGTGACGTAGAAAGTGCGCATAAACAGGCTCCATGAAAACGTATTGCACCATTCCGTACACACGGCTTCGCGTCAAGTTGAAGAAACCCCTTCCCAAATCCATTGTTGCCGTGCACAATGCGCGCCCCGCCACGGTGTCGCAACGAACCGGGGCGAGAAAAGAAACAAATGCGCTGGGGTGTTGACGGATTCAGATGCTCCCCTATAATGCGCGGCCCTACTTAAGGTGTCTCGACGAACCAAAGGAAAGGCAGGTCGAAGCAGAAAAGAGGTGTTGACGAGTTCGTCGAAACTTCTCATAATGTGAGACCTTCTGGAGGCGCCGACACGGACCGAAAGAAAGAAAAAAAATCGCAACAGGGTGTTGACGGAAACGAAAACTACCCTATAATGTGCGGCTCGGTCAGACGCTTCGGCGATGAACGAAAGAAGTAAAAGGGATGAGGCGCTGAGGCCGATTCCGACGATCTTTGACAGTGTGCGCAGGTGACTTGTGCGGGCGTCTGGCAAGTGGATGACTGTCCATTTTTGCAGACGTTCGAACAAGAACCAAATAGATTCAAAGCATGCAAATGCAAGAAAGTAATTTGGGGCTCGGAAGGCGACTGCACTCAAAAAATTGGACTTCGGTCCGAAAAATTTAAGTGAAGAGTTTGATCCTGGCTCAGAGTGAACGCTGGCGGCAGGCCTAACACATGCAAGTCGAACGGCAGCACAGCAGTAGCAATACTGTGGGTGGCGAGTGGCGGACGGGTGAGGAATACATCGGAATCTACCTTGTTGTGGGGGATAACGTAGGGAAACTTACGCTAATACCGCATACGACCTTAGGGTGAAAGCGGAGGACCGCAAGGCTTCGCGCGATAAGATGAGCCGATGTCGGATTAGCTAGTTGGCGGGGTAATGGCCCACCAAGGCGACGATCCGTAGCTGGTCTGAGAGGATGATCAGCCACACTGGAACTGAGACACGGTCCAGACTCCTACGGGAGGCAGCAGTGGGGAATATTGGACAATGGGCGCAAGCCTGATCCAGCCATGCCGCGTGTGTGAAGAAGGCCTTCGGGTTGTAAAGCACTTTTGTTGGGGAAGAAAAGCAGTCAATTAATACCTGATTGTTCTGACGGTACCCAAAGAATAAGCACCGGCTAACTTCGTGCCAGCAGCCGCGGTAATACGAAGGGTGCAAGCGTTAATCGGAATTACTGGGCGTAAAGCGTGCGTAGACGGCACACTAAGTCAGCTGTGAAACCCCCGGGCTCAACCTGGGACCTGCAGCTGATACTGGTGAGCTTGGAGTTTGAGAGAGGGTGGTGGAATTCCTGGTGTAGCGGTGAAATGCGTAGAGATCAGGAGGAACACTAGTGGCGAAGGCGGCCGTCTGGCTTAAAACTGACGTTGAGGCACGAAAGCGTGGGGAGCAAACAGGATTAGATACCCTGGTAGTCCACGC
>JANOKD010000037.1:0-87722 GCA_031419075.1 Lysobacterales bacterium | reverse complement strand
CGATGCGCCTGCTGCAATGCACAATCGCAGCGCCGGCAGTGGGTTGAACGGATGCTTCGGCGGGAACCGTAGCGGCACGCCGGCCTGACGTGCCTGCCACAGCACGTGTCGATAGCTGAATTCGCGCTTGCTGGGAATCTCTGCCGGACCTTTCTGGCCGCGCGCATCCAACACCGCTGCCAGCAGAATGGGCACCGGAATGATTTCGTGTTCGGCCATCAGCGCGCGCACTTTCGGCCACTGCAGATAGGCGAAGGGCGAGATGAAATCGAAATACCAGCGATTGGCGGCTTCAGTCATGAACAGGTTTCCAGAAGTGACAGCATGCTGATTCAGCAGCCAACGGCGCGATGTTCGGCCACTGCGTGCAGCAGTTCGTCGCCTTCGGCTGCACCGGAGAGGAACAGCACCGGCCGCGCCAAGTTATAGTGGTCGGTGGTATTGATGATGAGGTCGAGCTTGCCATCGCGGTCCAGATCGCCGGCGAACATCAGCGCAGGTGTGGCATCGTCACCCAGCATCATCCGCCCATCGGCGTTGCCTTCGCTGCGTGTGCCGGACATGCGCATGAGGGTCTGCGTGCGTTCGCCGTCGATCAGCTGGATGCTGCAGTCGAAGAACAGCAGGCCCGGCTCGGCAGCGCGGGTTTTATCGGCCCTGCAGTCGGTGTCGATGCGATAGCGGCGGCCACCCATCTGCAGCGTCTGCGCAAGCAGGCCAGCTTCGTTTGGGGCAAGCGCGCCTTGGCCTTCGATCTGCGCCTGCACGACCTTGCCTGCATGCAGGCCCGAACCGCGCAGATAAGTGAGCACGTCGGTGTCGTCATCGCTGGCGACCTCGCTGCCGGTGGTGTCGCCTTCGGCGTCTACAATTTGATCGAACACAGGCTTCACCCGCAGCCGCGTCATCTCCAGCTCTGCATCGCTGCCGCGCACGCGCAGCGCGAGCCAGCGCTCGCCGTGACGCGCGACCGCCTCACCTTCGTGAAAACTACCCGGCGGCTGGATAGCGTGTGCGCCGGCCAGCGCGAAGATCAGAGCGGACGACAGCATGGCGCACTCCAGACGTTATTCGTTGCCCGCAGGATACGCCCGCGGCAGGTCGCCCTCGGCGCGCAGATAGCGATCGCGCAGTTCGGTTTCGCGGCTGCGCATCGGGATCGCGCGACCGTCGAACCACACCTGCTTCGCCACCGTGCTCACCTCCAGCGGGTCGCCGGTCCACAGCACCAGATCGGCGCGCTTGCCGATGCTGATCGTGCCGCTACGGTCGCCCACGCCCAGTGCGTCCGCGGGCACGCGGGTCAGGCCGGCAAGGCCGTCTTCCCACGGCAATCCATTCGCGACCGCATTGCCGGCGAGCTGGCGGATCTTGCGCGCGTTGTGCGAGGCCTTGTCGGACTGCGAAAACCCGACCTGCACACCCGCAGCGCGCAGCCGCGCGGCGTTCTGCAGCGTAGCGCCGATTTCGTCGAAACTGCGCGGCAGATTCGCCAGTGGATCGATGAACACCGGCACCTTGGCCGCGGCCAGCTGCGGCGCCAACATCCACGCCTCGGCGCCGCCCTGAATGGCGATGCGCACGCCATGCCGCTGCGACCAGCGCAGCAGTTGGCGGATATCCGCAGCGCGATGCACGCCGACCATCACCCGGCCGCCGCCGTTCAGATAGCGCGCCAACGTGTCGCGACCGGCCGGCGTCAGCATCGCCATCGACGCGCCGACAGGAATACGTCCACGCACTTCATCAATGAACTGATCGAGCAGCATCCACTGGCTGGCGCGGCTGCCGCCGCTGAGGTTGGCGCCGTCGCTGCCCAACTGCACAAACAGCAGCTTGGGGCCGGCCGGGTCGGCGCTGCCGTCCAGCCGCACCACTGCACCCTGACCCGCAATGATCGAACCACCGTTGGCAGTGTCCGCACCCAACAGGGTGAAGCCGATGCCTTCTACGCGCGCGATCGGCACCAGGACCGAGGCCGGGTTGTAGGCCAGGGTCACGTCGAACTCGGGCCGCACCACCATCTGCTTGCCCTGCCCCAACGCCAGCGACTGGTCGTTGGTGGGGTCTTCGGCCGAGACTTCATCCAGACCGATCGCGGTCACGCCGCCGAACAGCGTCGGCGTCAGCGGCTTGCCGGCGGCGTCGATGACCTCAATCCCGTTCGCGGCGGACAGATTGCGGCCAATCTCAGCGATGTTGCCGCCCTGCACCAGCACATCGGTGTTCTGCAGCGTGCCCTGCGCACCGGCGGTGTGCACGGTGGCGTTGCGGATGAGTAGATTTTGCGCGGAGGCCAGCGAGGCCAACGAACACAGCGCCACCGCGAGCGTTAATTTTGTCAGGCAGCGTAGCGCTAACGGATTGTCATCCCGAGGGTGCAACCCGAGGGATCTGCTTCTGATCGTTGCATCTAGATGCGAGCCAAAAAACAGATTCCTCGCTGCGCTCGGAATGACAATGAAAAGACGGCGGCTCATCGCACGCCTCCTTCAAAGTCCTGACCCAGCATGAAATCGGACTTCGGCTGTCGCGAGGGATCATTGCGGTCGTACACGCGGGCGCCGTCGACATACACCTGATCGGCCTTCGCGTACACGCTGAACGGGTTGCCGCTCCACAGCACCACATCGGCCATCTTGCCGGTCTCCAGCGTGCCGGTTTTGTCGAGAATCCCCAGCGATTTCGCCGCGTTGGAGGTAATCCAGCGCACTGCGCGCTCCGGCGGAATATCGATACCGATGCGCTGCGCGCTGGCAATCACTTTCGCCACTTCCTGATTCAATCGCTGAATGCCTTCTTCCGAATCCGAATGCACGATGGCGCAGCCGTTCTGCGGGCGGTCCACCAGCGCGATGTTGTCCTGGATGCCGTCGAAGGCCTCCATCTTGAAGCCCCACCAGTCGGCCCACAGCGCGCCGCAGATACCGTCCTGCGCAAGCCGGTCGGCGAGTTTGTACGCCTCCACACCATGATGGAACGCGCTGATCTTGAAGCCGAATTCCTTCGCCAGATCCATCATCACCGCCATCTCGTCGGCGCGGTAGCAGTGGATGTGCACAAGGATGTCGCCGTTGATCGCGCCGGCCAGCGTGTCCATTTTCAGATCGCGCTTGCCGCCGCTGTCGTTGGCGCTGTCGGTGGTATCCGAACCGCTCTGCCACCAGCGTTTCTGCGCAGCGGCTTTTTTCGGCTTGTTTTTCTTCAGGTATTCGCTGGCGTCGATGAACGCCGCGCGATAACCGGCGACGTTGGCCATGCGCGTCGAAGGACCGCCGCGCTCGCCGTAGACGCGCTTCGGGTTTTCACCGCAGGCCATCTTCAGACCCCAGGGCGCACCCGGAAATTTCATCGCCTGATAGGTCGTGGCCGACACGTTCTTCAATGTCACGCCGCGACCGCCGATCAGATTCGCCGAACCCGGCAGGATCTGCATCGAGGTCACGCCGCCAGCCAGCGCCTTCGCGAAGCCCGGATCCTGCGGCCATACCGAATGCTCGGCCCACACGTTGGGCGTGGTGGCCGCAGTGGCTTCGTTGCCGTCCTGATGCGCTTTCACGCCCGGGCTGGCGTACACGCCCAGATGCGAATGCACGTCGATCACGCCCGGCGTCACCCAACGCCCGCGGCCGTCCACGCGCAGCGCGTCGGCCGGCACATCCAGATTCATGCCGACCGCGACGATCTTGCCGTCGCGCATCAGCACGTCGGCGCCGTCCAGGCGCGTGCCCGTGCCGGTCAGCACGGTCGCGCCCTGGATCAACACCGGCGGCGAGCTGATCGCGCGATAGGTGCTGGCGTAGGGATCCTGCGCAAAGCGTGAGGCGAGCGGTTTCTTCGATGCGGATGCGGGCGCGTCGGCCGCATGGACAGGCAGCGCAGGCAACAGCGCGGTCGCGGCCAGTGCGGCCATCAAAATTCGATGCATGGTTTCAGTGTCCCTGACGAGGAGCCCCTCGGACGAACCGCCACCCTAGCCCGCCGCCGCCCCAGTGCCAAGCATGACCAAGGTCATGGTGCGTGACAAAATGAAGCGGATTACTTGGAGAACACGCATGAAAGAAAAAGACCAGATCGTCCAGAACTGGCTGCCGCGCTATACCGGCGTGCCGCTCGACCAGTTCGGCCAACACATCCTGCTGACCAATTTCGGCGGCTATCTGAGCCATTTCTCGCGCATGACCGGCGCCGAAATCGTCGGCCTGGACCGGCCCATGCCCAGCGCCACCGCCGACGGCATCACCCTGATCAACTTCGGCATGGGCAGCCCCAACGCCGCGACCATGATGGATCTGCTCTCGGCGATCATGCCGCAGGCCGTGCTGTTCCTCGGCAAATGCGGCGGCCTGAAGCGCAAGAACGAACTCGGCGACCTGGTGCTGCCCATCGCCGCCATCCGCGGCGAAGGCACCAGCAACGACTACCTGCTGCCGCAGGTGCCCGCACTGCCCGCGTTCGCCCTGCAGCGCGCGGTGTCGACAATGATCCGCGACCTCGGCCACGACTACTGGACCGGCACCGTCTACACCACCAACCGCCGGGTCTGGGAGCACGACGAAGACTTCAAGGAAAAACTCCGCGCGATGCGCTGCATGGCCATCGACATGGAAACCGCCACCATCTTCGCCGCCGGCTTCGCCAACCGCATTCCCTCCGGCGCACTGCTGCTGGTCAGCGACCAGCCGATGATCCCCGAAGGCGTAAAGACCGAGGCCAGTGATGCAAAGGTCAGCGCCGACTATGTCGAACGTCATATCCAGATCGGCATCGAGGCGTTGAAGCTGATCCGCCGGCACGGCAAGTCGGTCAAGCATTTGCGGTTCGACGAATGACACTCGCGCTTGTTTATGCCCCCTCCCCCGCGTGCGGGGGAGGGTTGGGGTGGGGGCGCCGTGCCACTACGATCTGGCGGTAACACTGCACTGCATGCGCCCGGGAGTTCCGACATGAAACATAGTCAAACAAAAGAAGCGCTGCTGCACATCGTGTGTTTCTGGAACGACGCCGGCCCGGCGAAATGGTTCGCGAAGGACGACGCTTTCGACGCTGAACTGCGCGCACGATTTCTCTACGAACACTTCGCGGCAGCGCGCCGCGAACGCGAAGCGATGCTTGACCATGCCGACGGTGCCCTCGCAGTGATCCTGTTGTTGGATCAAGTGCCGCGCAACGTGTTCCGCGACAGCGCGCATGCGTTCGCAACCGACCCGCTGGCGCGCGAATATGCGCAGCGCGCTATTGCTGCGGGCTTTGATATCAAAATCGATCCCGCGCTGCGGATTTTCTTCTATCTGCCCTTCGAGCATTCCGAAGACATCGCCGATCAGGATCGTACGGTTGCGCTGTGCGAAGCGCTTGGCGATGCGAATTACCTCAAGTATGCGCAGGCGCATCGCGATGTGATTCGCCGGTTCGGGCGGTTTCCGCATCGGAATCGGGCGTTGGGGCGGGTGAACACGGCGGAAGAACAGGACTGGCTGGATGCGGGCGGTGGGTTTTGACGGCGGCACAAGCCCGAAGCCCATTGTAGGAGGGCCTTCAGGCCCGAGCTCTTAGCAAGACAACCCGTCCCGTCTGAAGCGATGTCACACGCACCACTGCGCGTCATGGACAAAGCAAAGTCTCGGGCCTGAAGGCCCTCCTACGGATGCGGCCGCCCGCGATAGACTCGGCGTGATCCAGGTCATGCGCCAACGGGTGCGGCAGTGCAAGGGGGAAGGATGAGCAGCGATGGGGCAGGAAGCGATCCGGCAGCGATGACGCCGGAGCAGGGCTATGCGGAGGCGGTGCGGAGGATTGAACAGGCGGCGCAGAGCGGGCAGCACTGGCTGGATCTTGGGGATCTGCGTCTGGATGCAATTCCGGTGGAGATCGGCCGACTGGCGGGTCAACTGCTGCAACTTGGGTTGGGCCTTGATCAGTACGATCCGGAGCAGGCAGTCTGGGAATATGCCTTCACTCGCTATCACTTACATCATGGCATCGACGACCTCAGCCCGCTCATTGACCTCACCGCGCTGGAATTTCTGGATTTAAGCGCGTGCGGACAGCTCACAGATCTCAGCCCGCTCGCCGGCCTCACCGCGCTGCAATCGCTAAATTTTGGCGTGTGCGAGAAGCTCGCGGACCTTAGATCGCTAGCTGGCCTCACCAGTATGCAAGCGCTGGACTTGAGCGGGTGCGGACAGCTTACAGACATAAGCCCGCTCGCCGGCTTCACCGCGCTGCAATCGCTCGATTTGAGCGATTGCGAGCAGCTCACAGACCTCAGCCCCCTCGCAGACCTCACTTCGCTGCAATCGCTGGATTTGAGCTTGTGCCAGCAAGTCGCCAACCTTGCCCCTCTTGCCGGGCTATCAGAGCTGCGCATGCTTTTTCTTTACCAGTGCTTCAACGTGATCGACCTAATACCGCTCAAAGGCATGCATCGACTGAAGTTTCTCGACCTGTCTTGGTGTGGGGTTACTGATCTCATGCCGCTAAGCGAGCTGCATGAGCTAGTAGAAATCGATCTGAGCAAGTGTTATGAGCTTGTCGACCTGAATCCTCTTGCAGGAATGCATCAACTTGAATCTCTTTGTTTGTACATGTGTGGTGCTGTTACAGACCTCACGCCGCTACACGGACTTTATTCATTGGAACACTTGGATTTAGGATCATGTGAAAACATCGTAGACCTCGCACCTCTTACTGGACTTCGAGAACTGAAATCAGTCCAAACCCCGGGTACGGGCATACTTTCTGCAGATTTTTTGTTCCAGAACTGGACATCCCTTGAGGAACTCTGTGCCGGCGATATTCAGTTGGCACCATCAGAAATTCAGTCTTCCGGGGCTGGGGATAACTGCTTTCCTCGTCTGCAAAGCTGGTGGCAAGACCTGCAGCAAGGCGAAGCCAACTCCCACGAACTTAAGCTGTTCATCCTCGGCAATGGCCGCGTCGGCAAGTCCGAGCTGTTCCGCCGTCTGCGCGGCGAGGCCTTCCACGGCGACCTGCCCTCCACACACGGCATCCAGCTCGGCCGTTTCGAGCTGTGCAGGCATCACGATGACCGCCCGATCTTTATCAATGCCTGGGACTTCGGCGGGCAAGATGTCTACTTGGGCACGCATGCCCTATTTTTGAAATCGCGCGCTATCTTCGTGCTGGCTTGGCATCCGGACATGGAAACCGATGCGCCGTACACCGAGGCGGTGAGCGGGTTGGAGATGCGCCATCGGCCGCTGCAGTACTGGCTGGACTATATCCATTCGCTGGCCGGCGGTGAGGCGCGGGTGATCGTGGTGCAGACCCAGTGTGCGCGCGAAAGCGAGGAGGCCGCACCGCCGCTGCGCGATACCGGACGCTTGGCCTGGTACCGGCCGACCATCAGCTGCGCCCATCAGGACGATGGCGTGGACAGCCTGCGCGACCTGCTGAAGCGCGCCGCGCGGCATCGGCTGGAAACGCCCGCGCCGCCGCGAATGCCGGCCAGCTGGCTGGTGGTACGCGACCGGCTGGTGGCGCTGCGCGAGTCCAACAGAACTATCGACCGCGCGCGCTTCGACGCGATCTGCGCCGACACCCATCACGGCGCATCGTCAGAGGCGCTGCTGTATTACCTGCATCAGGCCGGCGACGTGTTCCATCAACCCGGCCTGTTCGGCGATGCCATCGTGCTGGATCAGCAGTGGGCGCTGGACGGCATCTATACCCTGTTCGATCGCGGCCGGGTCTTGCCGCTGCTGCGCGGGCATAACGGCCTCTTCGCGCCAGAGATGCTGGACGCATTGGCCTGGAACGGTCACTACAACGATGGGGAACAGACGCTGTTGCTGTCGATGATGGCCAGCTGCGACCTGATCTTTCCGATTCATCATTGGAACGAGACGGCTTACTACGTGATGATCGACGCCCTGCCGGATGCAGCGGCCAGTGCGAACCGGATCGCGATGGTCTGGCCGGTCGACGCGCAGGCCGTCGAAGTAGTCGCCGAATACGTCTTCCTGCACGATGGCGTGCTGCGCGCGCTGTTAGCCCGGATTGGTCGCTTGGCCGGCCGCGATGCGGTGTACTGGCGCCATGGCGTCTGCCTGTACGACGCCCGTACCGCCAGCCGCGCCCGCATCGATACCGAACAGCACGCCGATGGCGCGGGCCGCGTGCGCATGCGCGCGACCGGGCCTGACGCTGATGCGCTCTGCGCGAAACTCATCGCGCTACTGGACGACATCCGCATCGGCGCGCCACCGCAGATCACGCGAGATGATGCCTCTGCACAGCCAGCGCCGCCTCGTCATTCATCGCAAGGAGACCGCGACATGCTGCAACCCGCACCGATACCGCCGCTGCCCGGCCAGAAACCGGTGGTGTACATCTCCTATGCCTGGGGTACGCAAGACAAGAATGGAAAGAGACCTTTGCAGGAGTTCGCAGCCAGTCTGCAGCGGTCGCTGGAAACGGAATTCGATGTGCGCAGAGACCAGGAAGCGATGTTGCCTGGCGACAGTCTGGAAGCTTTCATGAGCGAAATCGGACGCGGGGCACGCGTACTGGTCCTGCTGAGCGACGCTTACGTCCATTCCCGCAACTGCATGAAGGAACTGGAAAACCTCAATGCCCGCAACCAATCCGACCCGGATCAGTTGCGGCGCTGTGCACTGCCGCTGATCGTCGATACATCGTTCAGCCTGAGCGATGACAAACGGATCAACTATGTCGACTACTGGGTGGCCGAGGCGGAACGACTGCGGCAATCCTTGGGCGACCGCGACCCCACAAGGCATCTTTCCGTGTGGAAGACCATCAAGACGGTCGAAAAGATTGCGGATATCGCCGACGAAATGCTCGCATTCATGAACGATGTTCTGATGCCGCGCGGCATGCAATGTCTTTCCGAGGATGATTTCGCAACGGTGAAAGCCTCGCTCCATCGTCTTCCGGGTGCATGAAATTACATGGCGTGCGACACGCCTGCAGCACCATAAGGCGGCGCCCAAGCGCAATGCAGCTGACGATGACGCGCGCGTCTAACCGCTTCACCCCTCATCCGGCGCTTCGCGCCACCTTCTCCCCGCTGGGCGGGGAGAAGGTGGTGCACAGTCGCACAGGCCTTCAAGCAACAGCGAGTCCCTCCGCGCTGTGCGCGTTCGGGATGACAACGGAGATTGCCGCACGGTGGTTCAGTTGAGTATGAGCGTCATCGGGTGCGGTGGCGTTTTTACCGGGTCTGGTTGCGAACGCGTACGGCGAGCTGTGCGCCAAGGCTCGCCCTATGAAGACACGAAGCGCATCGCGATGTAATTCGACGCCTCTGTCGTTTGCGCATCGAAATTGCCCGCCCGCACCAGCACGCCCAAAGAACAGGCGTGGCTGGATGCGAGCGGCGAGTTTTGATGCAACCTGGACTCAGAACCAGGCGCAGCCGCCCACGGTCGGGCGCAGCGTGTAGCCGGGCTGCAGGTTGCCGCCGGAGCCGCTTTCGACGACATACCAGTTGACGCCGGCGCAATGGGCACGCGCACCGGTCCAGCCGGGATTGTTCCATGGGGTCATGGTCAGATTGTTGCCGACGACAGTGGCGTTGCTCATGCCGGCGACAACGATGCCGTAGCCGTAGGTGCCGCTGCCCTGGTTGTAGGCGATGCTGAGGCCGCTGACCATCTCGCAGTCCGGATTGTTTTGCGCTGCGTCGCACCACATGCGCGAGCCTGCGGCGAGCGCGATGGTGATGCGCTGCCCGCCTGCGGTCTGGATCAGGTTGTTGTGGAACACCGAACCGTTGAAGCCGGCGAAGGCGGTACCGAAAGTACGCTTCTGCGCGCCTGCGGCAATGATGCCACTGATCGCCGAGCGGCCGCTGTTGGCGATCCAGTTGCCCTCGATGATGGTGTTCGTGCCGCCATAGAAGGTGATGGCACCGTCGGTGACATCGCGCAGTTCGTTGTTGGCGATGTAGGCGTTGGAGCAGTACAGGCCGATGCCGTCGGCCCATTGCTCGGATTCGAGAAAGCCGGAGTAGCCGATGAACGAATTGGTGATGCGCAGATTGCTGCAGTTGACGTCATCGGCTGCGGCGATGGTGGCGCCGCCGATGGTGTTGATCGCACGTACCCGATCCATCAGCGAGTTCTGGCCTGAAATCGCGATCAAAGCGCGCCACTTCGTTGCGTTGCCTGTGGTGCGTTCGACATTGACGCTGCTGCGCGAGCCATCGACGATCAGGTTGCGCAATTCCACGCCGGAGCGGCCGTTGGCGTTGAGCACCGCGCCGCCTTGCTGCAGGCCGCTGCCGGGCTTGTAATAGATGCGCGCCTTCAACGCGTCGTCGGTGGGCAGGGCGCGCGTCTGCAGTTTGGTGTACGCCGGTATCAGGATGCCGCCGGAGACTTCGAACTGCGCTTTCTGGCACAGCACCACGGTGCCGCCGTTTGCAGCGTTGACCGCGTTCTGCAGCACCGTGCCTGCGGTGATCACGGTGCCGCCTTCATCGCCGATGCAGTCGGCGCGGGGATAGGCCAACGCGTTGCCGCCAAACAGTGACAATGCGAGAAATGCTGCGGTGATGGAATTGAGCTTCATAGACGCCTCCAATGCGATAGATGTGATTTTTACAAACGAAAAGCAGGATCTGCCGAGAGGGCAGTCACTAAATTATAGTGATCGAATTGTCGGGTTGCACAACGCGGATGCGCGTTTCTGTATACACACAGAGCGGCTCATAGCTGCCCTGTGCGTTGCGCTGGATATGCGCCGCATCATGGCAATGCTTGAGCCCGCGCTTCACACCTGTCCGCCAAGGCGCATCCTATCGATCACTTCCTGAGCTGCTGCCAAAGCAAGGTATAGGCCAACGCGCGCATATGCGCTTCCTGCTGGTTGTTGGCGGCGCCGCCGTGGCCGCGTTCGATGTTTTCGTAATAGCGCACGTCGGCGTTCATAGTTTCCATCTTCGCCATCATCTTGCGCGCACGGCCCGGATGGACGCGGTCGTCGCGGGCGGAGGTGGTGAAGAAGACCGGCGGGTAGGTGGTGCCTTCTTTCAGCAGGTGATATGGCGAGAAGGTCTTGATGAACTCCCCATCCTTGGTGTTGGGTCGCCGTCTTCGGCCATCCACGTCGAATACGTCAACATGCTGCGAACGATGTCGCAAACGACGACGCCCGGCTTTGCCGGGCGTCGTAGGCTGCATCCCGCAGCGAACTCATCTTCGATGGCGGCACGCCATCGTCACCTCCGATAGAACGCGGTCGGACGGGTCGCCGTTCTCGTCAGCGGCACTGCCGGAAATCCTGTCGACTCGTATATCTCTTCCTGGAAGTAGGCTTCACCGTTGGCAGCGGCGAGCGGAATCAGTCGCTGGAAACGCACCCTGCAATTCCCGCTGGCGGCGGTGCAGCGGTTTTCGCTGGCGAGGTAGGTCGGAGGCGTTTCCGAAAGCTGCTGGAACCTCAGATACTGCTTCAATAACAGGCCTTGCGGATCGAGCTGCCAAGCGAAGTTGTTGATGAAGTATTCGCCCAACTCGCTTTCGTTACGGACGCCGGTCGCATCGTTATCGAAGCGATAGGTCTGGGTCAGCTGCCGAGTGAGGTCGAGCGGATACAGACGGGCCAAGCTGCTATCCCAGTTGCCTGACATATCAGGCACCGGCGTCGCCGAACCATCCGCCGGAACGCGCACACCCTGGTAGTAATGCGCGATACGCAGCACTTTGCCGTCGATCGTCGCGGTGCCGACCGACAGAATGCCTTCTGCGACACCGTTCTCTTGCACGAGACGCTGATGCGTCATCGTCGTGCCTTCGCGCACCGTCGTGAGACGACCTTCCGCATCGAGCGACCAGCTCACCGCACCGCCATCGGCGCGCGCGCGCGGATTGCCGGCGCCATCGAGGCTGGGGCCCGCGGTTTCGATCAGACCCTGACCGCCCGGCATGAGGCGATGGATCTGGTAATCGCAATAACCGAAGCGCACGAACAGCGTCTCGCGCGGGCAGAAGTAGGCCATCGCCATCCGCGCTGGCACATCCGCCTCGGTATAAGGCAGTTGCGGCAGGCGCTCGTATGCGACCCAAGTGCGGCCGGCGCCGGAGCCATCGAAATCCCGCTCCGGGAAACTCGGAAATTCGGTGCGCAGCGTATCGAATTGCAGCATGAGATCCGCATGCTCGCCGTCAAACATCCGGTACATCTCGCGGCGGCGCACGACCTGCAACTGTTTGGTGAGCGCACCGTTGATGCGGACATTCGACTCGCGAACGATGTGTTTATCCCCTGCCGCAGGCGTGAAGACAGTCTCGCCGGGACCATCCAACGACAGCGTCATCGGTTGCACGGGCTTGGCGATGCCGTCAACGAAATTCACACGGCCGTCCTGCTGCGGCTCGACCAGTTGCACGACACGGATCGAATCCTGCACCCCGCCGCCGATCGCCTCGCCGATCAAAGTCAACGGTCGCGCGAACTCGTCGCCGGTCACCGGCGCGAACTGCTCGGGCGTTTCCGTGATCATCGGAAAAAAACCGAATCCGCCGAGTTGACGCTCTTCATCATCCTGCGGATACGCCCAGACCGCACCGGGCTGGCTCACGAAGGCATAAGCACTCTGCGACCAATCACGCAACTTGTACTGGCCAGCATCGACGCGGTGCATGAACGAGGCCGTTTCGAGCATCGAATTCATGAGCGAAGCGAGCACCGCAGCTTCGTACTGCGCATAGGTCGCGGGCATCGCGTCGTCGTTGGCGGCCTGGGCATGGATCATCAGCGCCGACGAGAGGAAGCTCACCAGCACCGCATTGTCGTCGTTGCGCGTGAGCACGCCATCGGCGCCCATCTTGCGCTTGATCCGGCCGATCGTGCCCAGAAAGCTTTCCAGATGCAGACGCGTATTGGCCTCAAGCCCATCGGCTTTGAGTACGGCGACTGCAGCATCGTCGAAGCCGAGCACATCGAATCGATAACCGCGCTGGGCATCGGTTGTAGTCGCGTATTCGCGACCGCCGATGGCCAAGGTCACGCGTGCACCATCTTGACTGGCACGGTAGACCGCGCCCTCGATGCTCAATCGCGTACCGACCGCGACCACGACCTGGCCACGCCCCGGCGGACCTGGCGGACGGCCTTTAGCCATGTAGGTGAAGCGGGCGACACCTTGAAAGCCGGCAGGCGCGGTATAGACCGCCTTGCCGTTGGCGACGGTGACGCTGCCGACATCGACTTCACTGACCGCCAGCAGGCGAGCGCTGGTGAGCATCGTGTCGTTGGCGATAACGTCGATTTCGACCGATTCGGCCTGTGCGACTTCGGCACGATCAGACGTCAATTCAAGAAGTCCGCGCGCGGCGTTCGGTTCGGCTGCCAGCACGGATTCGACCAGTTGCATCAACGGTTTCGCCAGCTGAGGCGATACCGCGCTTACAACCATAATAAGCCCGACCAGCAGCGCCAGCCAAAGCGATTTACCCAGAATACCCATTCAATCCCCCAAAAAATATGAAAACAGAAGTTATCCGTCTGTGATGGTGCGGAGTCCCTGTCCGACCGGTGCTTGATGCGGAACAGCTACAAAAAACTTCCATATCTATGGGTAAAACGCCCGTATCCCTGCGCTCATGGTGCGCCGAACGCGATGGCGGGCTTGCGCCCGCTCCACTCATTTTCTGAGCTGCTGCCACAGAAAGGTGTAAGCCAACGCGCGCATATGCGCTTCCTGCTGGTTGTTGGCGGCGCCGCCGTGGCCGCCTTCGATGTTTTCGTAATAGCGCACGTCGGCGTTCATTGTTTCCATCTTCGCCATCATCTTGCGCGCGTGGCCCGGGTGGACGCGGTCGTCGCGGGTGGAGGTGGTGAAGAAGACCGGCGGGTAGGTCGTGCCTTCTTTCAGCAGGTGATACGGCGAGAACGTCTTGATGAATTCCCAGTCCTTGGTGTCCGGGTTGCCGTATTCGGCCATCCACGACGCGCCGGCCAGCATGTGGCTGTAGCGTTTCATGTCGAGCAGCGGCACCTGGCAGACCACTGCGCCGAACAGCTGCGGGTACTGCACGATCATATTGCCCATCAGCAGGCCGCCGTTGCTGCCGCCCTGTGCGCCCAGGCGCGCGGGCGATGTGATCTTGCGCGCGAACAGATCTTCGGCGACCGCGGCGAAATCTCCATACGCTTTGTGGCGATTCGCCTTGAGCGCGGCCTGATGCCAACGCGGGCCGTATTCGCCGCCACCGCGGATATTCGCCAGCACGTATACGCCGCCGTTCTGCAGCCAGCCGCGGCCCGCCATCGCGTTGTAGGTCGCTGTGTACGACACTTCAAAACCGCCGTAGCCCCACAGCAGCGTGGGCGTACTGCCGTCCATCGGCAGAAACTTCGAGCGGACGATGAAGTAAGGGACTTTGGTGCCATCTTTCGACGTGGCGAAGTGCTGTTCGGTGATCAGGCCCTCCGCTTCGAAATACGCAGGCATCGCCTTGAGCTTTTCGGGCTTCTGACCGATGTCGACCAGCGACAGCGTAGTCGGGGTGAGAAAGTCGGTGGTGGTCATCCACAGCATGTCGCTGTCGTCGGCATCCACCGCGCTAACGCCCGTGGTGCCGACCGCCGGGGCGCCGACCAACAGACTCTGGCGCCAGCTGCCTTCGCCGATCGGCGTCATGATGCGGATCTTGCTTTTCACATCTTCGAGCAGCGTCACCACCAGATGGCGCCTGGTCCAGGTGTAGCCGGACAGCGAGGTGCGATCGTCCGGCGCGAACAACACGTCGAACTCGCGGCCGCCGGCCATGAACTTGTCGAAGTCGATCGCCAGCAGCGAACCGGCTTCATAACTGATGTCCTTGAGCTTCCACGGCTCGCGCAGCTCAAGCGTCAGCCACTGGTTGTGCACCGCTTTGTTGGCGGAGTTGGGCACGTCGATCTTGACCAGCTTGTCGTCCTTGCCGCGCAAGTACAGCTCATCGTTGTAGAACGCGATGGTGCGACTGACGAAATCGCGCTCATAGCCCGGGCTGAGGTCGCGATAACCGGCGATGTACATATCCTCGGGCTTGCCTTCATACACCACTTTGGCCGACGCCATCGGGGTGCCACGCGTCCACGCTTTGACCACCCGCGGATAGCCCGATGCGGTCATCGTGCCGGTGCCGAAATCGGTGTACACGTACACGGTGTCCTGATCGATCCACTGCAGCCCGCCCTTCGATTCGGGGCGGAAAAACCCGTCCTGCACCCAGGTCTTGGTGTCGAGATCGAACTCGCGGGTCACGTCGGCATCGGCGCCGCCGCGCGACATCGCGATCAGACAGCGCTCGTACTGCGGCTTAAGGCATTCGGCGCCGTGCCACACCCAGTTTTCTTTTTCGGCCGCGTTGAGCGCATCCAGATCAATAACAGTTTCCCACTTCGGACTGGGCTTGCGATATTCGACCAGCGTAGTGCGGCGCCACAGCCCCTGCGGATTCTGTTTGTCTTTCCACAGGTTGTAGTAATAGTTGCCGATCTTCTGCACACCGGGAATACGCGCATCGGAATCAAGGATCGCGCGCAGATCCGCTTCGAGTTTCTGAAATTGCGGCGTACTCGCAATCTCGGCCTCGGCTTTCGCGTTGCGCTCGCGGACCCAGTCCAGCGCCTTCGGATCCTCGACGCCCTCGAGCCAAAGGAAGGGGTCGGCGGCGGTAGTGCTGGCGGGGGTGCTGACAGTGGGGGGCATGGTCGGCTTGGATGCGGGGGCGGGAGTCGCGGCAGAAGCAGCGGAGGTTGCAGAAACGCCACCAATGGCAAAAGCGGCGGCGATACAGACATGCGAAAGCGTGGGCATGTGGAAGTCCGGTACATCGACGGCAGGGGCCGCCACGCTAGCACAGCTGTCCTCGGCGCGGGTTCGCCCCACGCTTAGCCCGCCAAAGTACGACTCAAGCCGCCCGGCGCAGCGCATGTGAATCCGCAACGTTCACGGATGGACGCGCGACACTGATCGGATGCACCGTCGCCATCGGCAGCACCGTCTCGCGTTGACCACGCTGCCGCAGCGCACGCGCCACCGCCCACGCCGTCAGCGGCAGCGCCAACAGCCAGAACGGCAGCCAGCCGAACGTGTTGCTGACGTCGCGCATCGCCGGGAGCGAAAGCATCGCGATCAGCGCCAACCCAGCTGCGCCAAGCAGGCATTGTTCGAGTAAAGAGACAGAGGAGAGATGACGCAGGGACATGGCGGCGCTCCGGTGGGGTGGAGGCCAGTGTTGGGGTGGTGGGTCTCAGGAGCTGCGACGCGCGATCGAAAGCCTCAATAGCGATGCGGATGGCGACGATTGACGATGCTAATTGGGTGATAAGAGCTGGAATTACGGCTCAGTTCTTGGGACTAAAGTCATCAGCCTCTGGATTGAACGAGGCTCTCAGAACCTGTTCAAAATCTATGATTTGGAAAATATGTCATCCCGAATGCCCGCGCAGCGGGTGGAGGGATCTGCTTGTGGCCAGTGCGCGCAACAGCAGATCCCTCCACCCGCTGCGCGGGCGTTGGGGATGACAGATGATTGATCTGTTCGCGGTTGAGAAACATGTTGAACAGGCGCTCACGACGCTTGCCATTCCGCAAAAAACGGTGCGCCTAGGCACACCCTATTGCCCGTAATTACTGACCGCCAGCTCCAGCATGGATTTCATCTGCTCACGCAGCGCGGCGGGTTCGACGATCTCCGCATCCGGGCCGTAGTGCAGGATGTCCATCAGCAGTTCGCGCGGGGCGCTGTAGGGAACTTTGCGTTCGAAGCGGCCATCGGGGAGGAAGCGGTCCTGCTGCTGCGAGTGCCAGTGTTCGTCCGCCACCCAGCGGGCGATTTTGGCATTGAACATAATCGTGGCCCAGCCTTTGGGCGCACCCGAGAAAATACCGTAGCTGCCGGCAAGATGGTCGTTGAGTTCAGTATCGGGCACGTCCTGCGCGGGCGCGTCCTGCATGCGCGCGGTAGCGATGCGGTCGACGGAGAAACTGCGCAGCGCTTCGCGGTCGTGGTCGAGGGCGTCGAGATACCAGTTGCCCCGATAGTGGGTGACGCGCTGCGGCGACACGATGCGGCGGGTTTTCTCGTCGGTGGAGCGTGCGCGATAGTCGAAGTTCAGCTGTTTACGCTCCAGCACCGCGGAGCAGACAACGCGGAACACCTGTTCGTCCATCTTGCGGGTGCGATGCGGGATGACCCTGATGCGCTCGACCGGCCAACGCTTGCCGGGGGCGTGTTCCTCCAGCAGCTTTTCGATGCGCTGCTGCAGCGGCGCCAGTGCCGACGACAGCACCCCGCCGCCGGTGCGGCTGAGCAGCTGCTGCGCGGCCAGCAGCGCATGCAATTCTTCCGAATTCAGCCACAGCCCGGGCAGCTCGAAACGCTCGCCTTCGCTGGCGTCGTAGCGGAAGCCCGCCTCGCCGTCGCCCATGATCGGCGCCATCAGCGCATCGCGCAGAAACGCGAGGTCGCGATAGGCGGTGGCGCGCGAGCACTCCAGTTCATCCTGGAGGCGCTTCACCGTGACCGGGTAGCGCGCGCTCTTGAGGATGCGGTGAAGGGAGAGAATGCGTTCGTAACGGTCCATGTCTTCGATTATGGCGGATGCGGAGGCGAGTGGTCATGCAAGACGCATGCATCTTCGACCGGACAGGCATCGTATCGTGAGGGGGTCGCAGTGGATGCGACCATCGCAGGCCAGCGCAACCTTTCGCCCACCTGCCGCCTCTTGCATGGAGCTGGGCCGCCTGCCGCCCGCCAACGCTATCCACCGCGCTATCCACAACGGAATCGACCATGGGCGACAACGCCATCCAGCAGTATTACGGGGAAACCCTCACCAGCCAGCGCGACCTGAAGACCGGCGCCTGCTGCAGCGCCGAGGCCATGCCCGCCTATCTGCAGGACTGGCTGCGTGAGATACCGCGCGAGGTCACCGACCGTTTCTACGGCTGCGGCTCGCCCATTCCGGCCGCCGCGGCCGGCGCTACAGTGGTCGATCTGGGCTGCGGCACCGGCCGCGATGCCTTTCTCGCCTCGCGGCTGGTCGGGCCCACGGGCCGGGTGATCGGCATCGATATGACCCCGCAGCAGCTGGACGTGGCGACCCGCAGCGTGGCCGAACACCGCACGACCAGCGGACTGGACAATATCGAGTTCCGCCTGGGTTCGATCGAGGATCTGGCCGCTGCGGGTATAGGCGACGCCAGTGTCGACGTGGTGATCTCCAACTGCGTGCTGAACCTGGCCGGTGACAAGGCGCGGGTGCTGGCCGAAGTGTTCCGCACGCTGAAGCCCGGCGGCGAGCTGTATTTTTCCGATGTGTTCGCCGACCGCCGGATCCCCGATGCGCTGTTGCGCGATCCGGTGCTGCGCGGCGAATGCCTGTCCGGCGCGCTGTATCTGGAGGACTTCAGGCGCCTGCTGCTGGCGCTGGGCTGCGCGGACTTCCGCATCGTCTCGCGCAGCCCGGTGCCGCTGCTGGATGCCGGCATCGAGGCGGTAATCGGCCATGTGCGCTTCGAGAGCATCACCGTGCGCGCGTTCAAGCTTGATCTGGAAGACCGCTGCGAGGATTACGGCCAGGTCGCGACCTATCGCGGCACGATTCCGCATCATCCGCATGCGTTCGTGCTGGACGATCATCACCGCTTCGAACGCGGCCGGCCGATGCTGGTCTGCGGCAACACCGCCGATATGCTGGCCGAAACCCGCTATGGCGAACACTTCACGGTCAGCGCACGCGGCGCGCATTTCGGCCTGTTCGAGTGCGCGCCGGCGCCGGCGTTGGCCGCATCTGCGGCCTGTTGCTGAGCGCGTCGATGAAAGCCTCCAAAGCGATACTGCTGTTGGTGCTGGTCGGCGCTGCGCTGGGCGTGTATTTCGGCGGACTGGGCGAGTATCTGAGCCTGCAGAAGCTGCAGTCGCTGCTCGGCGATGCCCGCGCGTATGCCGCCGCGCATCCGTGGGCCGCGATCCTTGGTTTCGCGGCGATCTATATCGGTGCGACCGCGCTGTCGATACCGGGCGCGACCATCCTCACCCTGTTCGCGGGCGCGCTGTTCGGCCTGCGCACCGGCAGCGTGGTCGTGGCGGTCTCGGCCACGCTGGGTGCGACGCTGGCGATGCTGAGCGCGCGCTATCTGTTCCGCGATGCGGTGCGGGCGAAATTCGGCGAACGGCTCAAGGCCATCGATACCGGGATCGAACGCGAAGGCGGCTTCTATCTGTTCGCACTGCGACTCGCACCGGTGCTCCCGTTTTTCGTGATCAATCTTGCGATGGGCCTGACCGGCATCCGCACTTTTACTTACCTCTGGGTGAGCCTGATCGGCATGCTGCCGGGCACGCTGGTCTACGTGAATGCGGGGCGTGAGCTGGGCAAGCTGCAGTCGGTGGGCGACATCCTCAGTCTGCCGCTGTTCATGGCGTTCACCGCGCTGGCGCTGCTGCCGCTGATCGCGCGCAAGGTGTTGGATACGCTGCGCGCGCGCCGCGTCTATCGCGGCTGGACCAGGCCCAAGCGCTTCGACCGCAATCTGATCGTGATCGGTGCCGGCGCCGCGGGGCTGGTGACCAGCTATATCGCTGCGACCGTGCGCGCCAAGGTCACGCTGATCGAAAAAGCGGAAATGGGCGGCGACTGCCTCAATCGCGGCTGCGTGCCGTCGAAGGCGCTGATTCGTGCCGCGCACGCCGCAGCGGAGGTCGATCGCGCGCCGGACTTCGGCATTCCCGCACAGCGCGGCATGCGCGATTTCGGCATGGTGATGGCGCATGTGCGCGCATCGATCGCGGCGATCGAACCGAACGATTCGGTCGAACGCTATGCCGGCCTTGGCGTCGAAGTGCTGCAGGGCGAAGCGCGGATCGTTTCGCCGTGGGAAGTCGAAGTGAACGGCCAGCGGCTCAGCGCGCGTCATCTTGTCATCGCCACCGGCGCGCGGCCGTTTGTGCCGCCGATTCCCGGGCTTGACACCGTGCCGTACTGCACGTCAGACACCTTCTGGGCGCTGCAAACTTTGCCGCAGCGCATCGTGGTGTTGGGCGGCGGACCGATCGGCTGCGAATTGGCACAGAGTCTTGCGCGCTTCGACTGCGATGTGAGCATCGTCCAGCGGGCGTCGCAACTGCTGGTGCGCGAGGATGAGGATGCCGCGATGGTGGTGCAGATTGCGCTGGAGCGCGACGGCGTGCGCGTACTGCTGGCGCACAAGGCGATCGAGGCCCGTGCCGGTGAAACCAACATATTGGTGATCGAACACGAAGGCGCGCGCTCCGAACTGCCGTTCGATCTGCTGCTGGTGGCGGTGGGTCGCACCGCGAACGTCGACGGTTTCGGTCTTGAGACGCTGGGCATCCCGCTGCGCAACAACCGCACGATCGAAACCGACGATTTTCTGCGCACGAAATTCCCCAACATCCTCGCCGTGGGCGATGTCACCGGTCCATTCCAGCTCACCCATGCCGGCGCACATCAGGCCTGGTACGCGGCGGTGAATGCGCTGTTCGGGCGTTTCAAATCGTTCCGCGCCGATTACCGCGTGCTGCCGGCCGCCACGTACACCGATCCGGAACTGGCGCGGGTCGGCATCAACGAACGCGAGGCCGAAGCACAGGGCATCGCGGTCGAAGTCATCATCCATCCGTTCTCCGAGCTGGACCGCGCCATCGCCGAAGGTGCGCCGCAAGGTTTCGTTAAAGTGCTGGTGCCGCCGGGCAAAGACACCATTCTTGGCGCCACCATCGTCGGCGCGCGTGCTGGCGATCTGATCGCGATGTTCGCCCTGGCGATGAAGCACAATCTCGGTCTGGACAAGATTCTCGGCACCGTGTTTGCTTATCCGACCTTCGCCGAAGCCGCCAAATTCGCCGCCGGCACCCGCCGCAAACGGCATCAGCCGGAGCGCGTGCTGACCTGGCTAAAGCGTTATCACGATTGGAATCGCCATTGAACACAATCACTGCTGCCTGGAGTCACCGTTCGATCCGCGCCGGCTGCGCACTGCTCGTTGCGCTGGGGCTGGTCGTTTACTCTGCCTCGGCCGCGAAGCCGCGCCCGACACCTGCGGCGCAGCCGGCACAAAAGATGTCGCGCCCGACTCCGTTTTCATCGGGTCCGCTGGCCGCCACTGCGCCGCCGGGCTGGGCGCTGCAGACATTGCCCAAAGTGCAGCGCCAGACCCGTTACGATCTGGTCAACGATGGCGGCACCATCGTATTGCGCGCACGTGCGGAGAGCTCTGCATCGTCGCTGCGCCACGGCCTGTTTGCGGACCCGAAACTCACCCCGGTGCTGCGCTGGCGCTGGCGCACCGAACGCGTGCTTCAGGGTGCCGACATCACCCGCAAGGACGGCGACGATTTCTCCGCGCGGCTGTATGTGTTTTTCGATCGCAGCGAAGACAGCATGACCATCAAGGAGCGCACGCTGTTCAAGCTGGGGCGCGCGCGCTATGGCGACCAGCTGCCGTCGGCGGCGCTGTGCTACGTCTGGGACAATCGCCAGCCGGTCGGGAAAATTTTCGACAACGCCTACACCTCGTTCGTGGCGATGGTGGTCGCCAGCAGCGGCGACGCGCAGGTGGGCCAGTGGGTGTCGCTGCAGCGCAACGTCAGCGAGGATTATCGGCGCGCGTTCAACACCGATCCGCCGCGGATCATCGGCGTCGCCGTGTCGGTGGATACCGACAACACCGGCGAAGCCACCACCAGTTATTTCGGCGACATCGCATTCGTCCCGGCAGCCCCACGATGAACGCAGGCTTCGCCGAAGCCATCGTCACCGCGCTTGCCGCGCCGGTCACGCCTTTTCCGCGCATGCTCGAACGCCACGGGCTGACGCTGCCGCGCACGCCGCTGCAAATCCTGCAGGTGAATCTGACCGCGCGCTGCAATCTGGCGTGCACGCACTGCCACGTCGAGTCCGGGCCGAAGCGCGAGGAAGCGCTGGACGCGCGCGGCATCGACCGGCTGATCGAACTGATGCCCACCGCACCGGCGCTGCACACGCTGGATCTCACCGGCGGCGCACCGGAGCTGCATCCGCAGTTCCGGCGTCTTGCCGCGGCCGGACGCGCGCATGGGCTGAAGGTGATCGACCGCTGCAATCTGACCGTGCTGTTCGAGCCGGGTCAGGAAAACACTGCGGATTTTCTTGCCGAACAAGGCATCGCGGTGGTGGCATCGCTGCCGTGCTACTCGTCAGCGAACGTCGAGAAACAGCGGGGCAAAGGCGTCTTCCTGCAAAGCATCGAAGCACTGCAGCGACTCAACGCGCTCGGCTATGGCCGCGAAGACAGCGCACTCGAACTCGATCTGGTCTACAACCCCGGCGGACCGTCGCTGCCGCCGCCGCAGGCTGCGCTGGAAGCGGATTATCGCCAGCGGCTGTCCGATGATTTCGGAATCGCATTCAACCGGCTGTTCACCATCGCCAACATGCCGATCAAACGTTTTCTGCATGCGCTGGAGCGCGACGGCATGCTGGATGCGTACATGCAGCTGCTGATCGATCACTTCAACCCACGCGCCGCAACAGGCGTGATGTGCCGCAACCTGATCTCAGTGGGCTGGGACGGCACGCTGTACGACTGCGATTTCAATCAGATGTTGGCGCTGCCCGCAGGCGGACAGCGCTCCACGCTGTGGGACATCGCGCGTCTGGACGAAATCGAACAGCGACCCATTGCATTCGGCCGTCATTGCTATGCCTGCACCGCGGGCAGCGGCAGCAGCTGCGGCGGCGCGCTGACCGGATGAGCGACCCGCTGTCGAAGCTGTCGATCGTGCTGCCGGTGGGGCCGGGAGACGATGCGTGGCCGCCGCTGTACGCCGCACTGCGCAAAGACGCAGCCGCTGCGGAATTGCTGCCGGTGTTCGCCCGGGACGATCCGCAGCCAACGCCCGCCCACGCACTGCGTGCGCCCAAAGGTCGCGCGCACCAGCAGAACGCCGGTGCGCACGCCGCACACCGCGAGTGGCTGTGGTTCGTGCATGCCGACACCCGGCTCACGCCTGAAGCACTGCCGGCACTGCGCGCCTTTCTCGGACGCGGAGAACCCGCACTCGGGTGGTTCCGGCTGCGTTTCGACTACGACGGCCCGCAGCATCTGCAGTGGGCCATGCGTGCGAACGCCGCAGGCGCAAACTGGCGCTCGCGTCGACTCGGACTGCCGTTCGGCGATCAGGGCCTGCTGATCCCAAGACGGGAGTTCGACCGACTCGAAGGCTTCGATCCGCGTCTCGCCCACGGCGAAGACCATGCGCTGGTGTGGCGCGCACGTCGCGCAGGGCTGCCGCTGCGCGAAATCGACGCCGCATTGATCACCAGTGCTCGTAAATATGCCGACCTCGGCTGGCTGCGCACCACGCTGCGGCATCTTCGGTTGACTGCGGACCAAGTTTGGCGCGAGGCGCGTCGATGACGACCGCATCGACGGCGGGCCTCGCAATCTTCGTGAAAACACCGGGTTATTCGCCGCTGAAGACCCGGCTCGCACAGGCCATCGGACAGGATGCAGCGGAAGCCTTCCATCGCTACGCCGCCGCCGCTGTGGCCGATGTCATCGTGCAGGCACAGTCGATGATGCCCGGGTTGGTCGCGTACTGGGCCGTGGCGGAAGACGATGCATTGGAGGCAGCCATCTGGCGTGATTTTCCGCGCATCGCGCAGGGCGATGGCGATCTGGGCGCACGCATGCAGGCTGTCTGCAAAGCCCTGTGCGAACGTCACGGGCGCGCCGTGCTGATCGGCGCCGATGCACCACAGCTGCGCGCGGAGGATGTGCAGACGGCATGCGCCGCACTTGAAACCCACGATCACGTCATCGGTCCCAGCGAAGATGGCGGCTTCTGGCTGTTCGCGACGCGCATCGCGGTGCCCGATGCGGCCTGGTCGGATACGCCGTGGTCGCAGACCGATACCGCCGCGCGTTTTATCGATGCGCTCGGCGATACATCGATGGCAACACTGCGGCGCATCTGCGATGTCGACACTGTCGACGATCTCGCCGGACTTGCCGAAGCGCTCTACGCACTGTCTACGCCGACGCCGAAGCAGGCTGCGCTGGCACGATGGTTGCGTGATCTATCGATACAGCCAGAGGATGCCCGATGAGATTTTCCTTCTCCACGCCTGCGGGGAGTTCGATGAGATTTTCCTTCTCCCCGTCTGCGGGGAGAAGGTGCCCGAAGGGCGGATGAGGGGCTGAAACAATGGCAACACTTTCCGAAGAGCGCCCCTCTGGGCCTTCGGCCACCCTATCCCCGCGCAATGCGCGAGGAAAGGGGAAGCGCAGTGCGACCGGCAGGCAGCGGCAATGATTGATCCAGTCAGAAAATGTTTGAAGTGACCGATTTTTCGATGGAATCCGCCTCTCAACTTCACACTTCAACTGCCCGAAGCAATGGGCATTTCACACCGAGTCAGTCGGCGGATCCGCGCGAAACGGTTCGCGCAGCAGTTGAATCACACCGGTTGCGCGCACGCGATCCACGCCTTCGACGCCGAACGTCTGCGGCCGGTCGCGCGCATGGGCCGCATAGCTGCCGAACAGCCGGTCCCACAGGCTGATGTTGAAACCGAAGTTGCGCTGCTGCTCGTCGCGATGGGTGCTGTGATGGATCCAGTGCATGGCCGGCGTTACCAGCACCCAGCGCAGCGCGGTATCCAGGCGCGGCGGCAGCGCCACGTTGGCGTGGGTGATCAGCGCGAAGCTCGACAGCAGCGCTTCGAATGCCAGCAGCACCGCCGGATCGACGCCGAGCAGCACCGCGAGCGCGCATTTGTAGGCCAGGGACAGCAGTATTTCCAGCGGATGGAAACGCAGTGCAGACGTGGCATCCAGCGTGGTGTCGGTGTGATGGGTGCGATGCAGGCGCCACAGCCACGACACACTGTGCAGCCAACGGTGTTGCCAGTAGATCGCCAGATCCAGCAACACGACGGCCAGCAACGCTTCCATCCACAGCGGCAGCACGTCAGGCTTCAGATTGAACAGCCCCACGCCCGCCGACTGTGCCCACACCGCCGCACCAAACGCCCCGGCCGGCAACAGCAGCCGCGCCAGCAGCGTGTCCAATGCCACCACCGCAAGATGCGCGGGCCAACGCTGGATGCGCCGCTGCGGCGGATTGGTTCCGGGACGCACACGCTCGGCCAGCGACAGTGCCGCCAGCAGGCCGAGAAACAGCCACAGCCGCCAAAGGGTCGCGTCACCGGTATCCATCGTGCTCCTGTGGGTTGCGGTCGTTCATCAGGCAGCTGCGTCGGCATGGCCGCTAGCGTGCGAATTTTGCGCTAATGCGAATAATGCCGCTGCAAAGAACCGGAGTATCGCCGATGTCGTCCCCTTTTCGCCCCGCACTTGCCCGCCGCATCTCATGGCTGCTCGTCCCACTGTCGCTGCTGGCTGCAGTCGCCGCATGGGCCGGTCCGAAGGAGGACATGAAGGCCATGAGCCTGAAATTCCTCGCGCTGCGCAGTTACCACGTGACCATGGAAAACAGCGACAAGCGCATGCCGAAGATGGAAACGGATTTCGTCGCGCCCGACCGCTATCGCATGAAAATGCCGATGGGCACCCAGATCGTCATCGGCGACACCATGTACATGGCCATTGATGGCCGCACGATGAAAATCCCGATGCCCAAAGGCACCACGACCCAGTGGCGCGAATCCGACCGCGCCTTCCGGGAGATCGACAGGATGCAGATCGAGGCGCTGGGCATGGAAGCGGTGAACGGCAAACCGACGAAGAAATTCCGCATGATCCAAGGCGGCAAGACGCCGTCCACCTCCTTGATCTGGGTCGGTCTGAACGGCTATCCGGCAAAGATGCAGACCACCGGCAGCACCGGCAAGGGCGCCAGCACCATGACCATTCACTACTCGCGCTTCAACGACCCGGCCATCCGCATCGACGTGCCCAAGTAAACCGCATTCCGGCGGCGCCGGCAGGCACAATGGCGGCATGTCATCGCGACCGCCGAACGAACCGGACTTGAATCTCTCGCCCTCGCCCGGCGATGAAGTCAAAACCACCACGTGCGTGTGTGCGCTCGCCCACTTGCGGGCGGCACTCTGCAGGAATGGTGCTTGCGTATGAAAGAACCGGAGATCAACCTCTCGCCCTCGCCCGGCGACGAAGTCAAAACCACCACGTGCTACATGTGCGCGTGCCGGTGCGGAATCCGCGTTTGGATCAAGGACGGTCAGATCCGCTACATCCAGGGCAACCCCGATCACCCGGTGAACAAAGGCGTGCTCTGCGCGAAGGGCTCTGCGGGGATCATGCAGCACTATTCGCCGGCACGGCTGCGCAAGCCTTTACTGCGCACCGGCAAACGCGGCAGCGGTGAGTTCCGCGAGATCGAATGGGACGAAGCACTGGCGCTGGCGACCTCGTGGCTGAAACCGGTCCGGGAAAGAAATCCCGACGAACTCGCGTTCTTCACCGGCCGCGACCAGTCGCAGGCGCTCACCGGCTGGTGGGCGCAGCAGTTCGGCACCGTCAACTATGCCGCGCACGGCGGTTTCTGCTCGGTGAACATGGCTGCGGGCGGGCTGTACACCATCGGCGGCAGCTTCTGGGAATTCGGCGAACCCGACTGGGAGCACACCCAATATTTCATGCTGTGGGGCGTCGCCGAAGACCACGACTCCAATCCGATCAAACTTGGATTGTCCAAGTTGAAAGCGCGCGGCGCGAAGATCGTCGCGATCAATCCGGTGCGCACCGGCTACGGCGCGATCGCCGACGAATGGATCGGCATCCGCCCCGGCACCGACGGCCTGTTCGCATTCGCATTGATCCACGAACTGCTGCGCGCCGACCGCATCGATCTGGATTACCTCGTGCGCTACGCCAATGCGCACTGGCTGGTGATCCGCAACCCCGGCGGCGCCGATGACGGCCTGTTCGCGCGCGATGCGGATGGCAAACCGCTGTGCTGGAATCGCGCTGGCAATGCTTGCCCCCATCCCGACCTTCCCCCGCACGCGGGGGAAGGAGATAAGCACCCTCCCCCGGATGCGGGGGAGGGTTGGGAAGGGGGCGCTTTTAGCGACGCCAACAGCATCGACATCCACCCCGCCGTCGTCGGCGAATACAGCTTGCCCGACGGCCGCATCGCCGTTCCGGTATTTCAACTGATGGCAGAACGCTATCTGGACCCGCAATATTCGCCCGATGCGGTGAGCGAGCGCTGCGGTATCCCCGCCGACACCATTCGCCGCATTGCGCGCGAACTTGCGCAGGCCGCGTTCGAAAGCAATCTGTCGTTACCGATTGCATGGACCGACAGCTGGGGCCGCGAACACAAAGAGATGATCGGTCGCCCGGTATCGATGCACGCGATGCGCGGGATCAGCGCGCACAGCAACGGTTTCCACACCTGCCGCGCACTGCACGTGCTGCAGATGCTGCTGGGCGCGGTGGATGCGCCCGGCAGTTTTCGCTATCAGCCGCCGTTTCCAAAACCGATGCCGCCTGCGAATCGTCCCGGAAAACTACGCCGCGAGAACGGCACGCTGGACGCCGCACCGCTGGGCTTCGTACATGGGCCGGAAGATCTGGTGGTGGATGCCAACGGCCAGCCGCGGCGGATCGATCATGCATTCTCGTGGGCGTATCCGCTGTCCGCGCACGGCCTGCTGCACACGGTGATCCGCAACGCGCACGCCGGCGACCCGTACAAGATCGACACACTGCTGATGTTCATGGCCAACATGAGCTGGAACTCGGCAATGAATACGCGCGAGACCATGCACTGGCTCACCGACAAGGACGTGGACGGCGAATACAAAATTCCGCGCATCATCTACAGCGACGCCTACGCGAGTGAAATGGTGGCCTACGCCGATCTGGTGCTGCCGGACACCACGTATCTCGAACGCCATGACGCGATCAGTCTGCTCGACCGGCCGATCTCCGACGCCGACGGCGCATCGGATGCGATCCGTTACCCGGTGTTCGACCCGGCAACGCAGCTCGGCAGCGACGGCCGCCCGCGCGACGTGCGCGGCTTCCAGTCGGTGCTGTTGGATCTCGGCGCACGTCTTGGATTGCCCGGCATGACCGATGCGGACGGCATGCCGATTTATCGCGACTATGCCGATTACATGGTGCGCCACGAACGCGCGCCGGGCGTCGGCCTGCTCGCCGGCTGGCGCGGTGAAGACGGCAGCGACACCGGCAAAGGCGCACCGAATCCGCAGCAGCTGCAGCGCTATATCGAACACGGCGGCTTCTGGCATACATCGATTCCGGAATCCGCGCGCTACTACAAAATGGCGAACCGCGATTATCTGCAGTGGGCGCACCGCTTTGGCTTCATCGCGACGACCGAACCGATCGTGCTGCAGCTGTATTCGGAAACGCTGCAAAAGTTCCGCCTCGCTGCACAGGGCCACGGCGCGCTGCAGCCGCCGGACGAACACCGCGAGCGCGTAGCGACGTATTTCGATCCGCTCCCGCTGTGGTATGAGCCATTTGAATCCGCGCAAACCAATGGCGAAGCGCTGCCGCTCTCCGCCATCACCCAGCGCCCGATGTTCATGTATCACGCCTGGGGGTCGCAGAATGCATGGCTGCGGCAGATCACGACGCGCAACTGGCTGTATCTGCATCCAGACACCGGCGCGCGTTTCGGTATTGCCGACGAAGACTGGATTGAAGTCTCGTCGCATCACGGCACCATCACGGTGCAGGCGAAGTTCGCGCGCAACATGCAGCCGGATACGGTGTGGACGTGGAATGCCATCGGTAAACGCAAGGGCGCTTGGAAACTCGCGAACAATGCGCCGGAAGCCGAGAAAGGTTTTCTGCTGAATCATCTGATTTCCGACATCACCCCGCGCGGCGATTACGCCAACGCCGATCCGGTCACCGGGCAGGCGGCGTGGTTCGATCTGCGCGTGTCGATTCGAAAAGCCGACACCGCCGGCATCAGCGCCCCGCAGTTTCTGCCGATCGCGTTCGACACCGCTGACGATGCGCCGCTGCGCTACGGCGCGGCCATGCGCAACAAGGATCACGCATGAGCGTCACGCAGGCCAACACACGCCGCATCGCCGGCTGGACCTGCATCGCGCTGGGCAAAGTCGGCAGTCTGTTGCTGCTGTGGGCCTTCATCAGCGGTGCCGAGCCCGACGTCGGCGACGATGCCACAGGTACGGATGCACTGTTCGGTTTGATCGGTATCGCACCGCTGTTCGCGATGACATTGGGCGCCGTCGTCATCGGTATCTGGATTCTGTTGAAGAGTGAGCGCACATGACCGATCTGCCGCCACCGTCGAACATCAAAATGGGTTTGGTCATCGACCTCGACACCTGCGTCGGCTGTCACGCCTGCGCGGTCAGCTGCAAGCAGTGGAATGCGGGCGGCATCGCCGGGCCGCTCACCGATGAGCAGCCTTACGGCAAAGATCCGTCTGGTGTGTGGTTCAATCGCGTGCATAGCTATGAAGTGGCGGCGACCTCGGCATGCAGCCCCCACCCATCTGCGCTGCGCGCAGATCTCCCTCCCCCGCATGCGGGGGAGGGTTGGGGAGGGGGCGTGCAGCCCGCGATTGCACAGCCGGCACTGACGCTGCACTTCCCGCGCAGCTGCCTGCACTGCGAAACGCCCGCCTGCGTCACTGTCTGCCCCACCGGCGCCAGCTACAAACGCGCCGAAGACGGCATCGTGCTGGTCGACGAAGACAAATGCATCGGCTGCAAGCTGTGTTCGTGGGCTTGCGCCTACGGTGCGCGCGAATACAGCGAAGTCGAAGGCGTGATGAAAAAATGCACGCTCTGCGTCGACCGCATCTACAACGAACATCTGCCCGAAGAAGATCGTCAGCCCGCCTGCGTGCAGGCTTGCCCGACCAAGGCCCGTCACTTCGGCGATCTCGGCGATCCGGATTCGGATGTGTCGAAACTCGTCGCCGAACGCGGCGGCGTGGCGCTGATGCCGGAACTGGGCTACGCGCCGGTCAACCGCTATCTGCCGCCAAGGCCGCGGCGCGCGGGCGAGAACGAAACGATGGCGCCGCCGTCGACGCCGCAGGAATCGCTGGATACAGCACAGCTGTCGCCCATGCTGCGCTGGCTCGACAAGGTGTTGTCGCGATGAACACGCTTTACCAGCGCGCTCTCGTCACAGCACTCCGGCATCGCTTTTTTACCCGTCATCCCGAACCCGGTTTCATCGGGGTGAGGGATCTGCTTTTGTCTCAATCGAAAATCAGATCCCTCACCGCTGAAAAACACGGATTCGGGATGACAGACTTCACACAACGCTGAATCCTGACCAATGCACCCAGCATTCTCCGTACTGTTCTTCACCACGCTCTCCGGCACCGGTTTCGGTCTATGGTTCTGGCTGGCGCTGCGCATCGCGGTGGGCGACAGGCCGGAATGGTTCGACGGCCTGGGCTGGATGTTCGGATTGATCGCCGGCGCAGTGTTGGTCGCGGTTGGCGTCATCGCTTCGCTCTGGCATCTGGGTAAACCCGCACGCGTGTGGCGCGCGTTCTCGCAGTGGCGCAGTTCGTGGATGTCGCGCGAGGGTGTTTTCGCGATCGCTTGCTTCGTGTTCGCGGCCATTCTCTTCATCGTCATGTGGGTGTCGGCAGGCGGATGGGCCACGCGCCTGGCCGCGGGCGTGCTGGTCATCGGCTGCGTTGCGGCGGTGTATTCCACCGCGATGATCTACGCCTCGCTCACACCCATCCCCGCGTGGCGGCATCCGCTGGTGGTGCCGGGCTATCTGCTGTTCGCAGCGGTAGGTGGCGGCCTGCTGTTTGGCCCGTTCGCAGGCACCACCATCAACGAGCCGAACATGGTCGGCGCGGGCATCATCATCGGCGCTGTCGCGCTGTGGCGGGTGAAACGCCGCTACTGGCGCGATATCGACCGCGACCCGCTGCCGCACACCCGCGGCGATGCCGTGGGTTTGCCGGGTCGCGACGTGTCGGTGTTCGAACGCCCGCACACCGAAAGCAATTACCTCACCCGCGAAATGGGCTTCGTAGTCGCGCGCAAACATGCGAAGACACTGCGCACGATCTCGGTCGTGCTGTTCGCGCTGATCCCCGCGCTGTGCGCGCTGCCGGTGTGGCTGCTGCCGCACGGCGATGTCACGGCGCTGCTGTGGGTGGGCGCGGCGTCGTTCCAGCTGGGGGCCGTCGTCGAACGCTGGTTGTTCTTCGCCGAAGCCAAGCATCTGGTGATGCTGTATTACTGAGCGGTCGGGCGTTGCTTTTATGTGGGAGCGGCGGAAGCCGCGAAGCCCGCACCGCTTACGATAACGCGATGCCCGCCATCATTGCATTCTGTTGATCATGTGCCGGATGGCATGCAATCTCTCGTCGGAGCGTATGCGCGCTTCGCGGCTTCCGCCGCTCCCACAAAAAGCGTTACGCGATGAACTCGCCCGCGCCCAGATCGAGCAGCTGCTGCGCCACCAATTGTCCCAGCGCATCGACATCGTCGCCAACCGCTGCGCTGCGCACCGCGCGGCCGTCGGCGACGGAGCCAACCAGGCCGGCGAGATGCAGCGTGTCGTCATCGAGAATCCGCGCGAACGCCGCGACCGGCACCTGACAGCTGCCGTGCAGTGCGCGATTCATCGCGCGCTCGGCCTCCACGCAGCGTCGCGTGGGCGCGTGATTCAGCGCAGCGAACAACGCGCAAGTCGCGGCATCGTCCTCG
Source organism: Lysobacterales bacterium (assembly GCA_031419075.1). GTDB lineage: Bacteria > Pseudomonadota > Gammaproteobacteria > Xanthomonadales > Xanthomonadaceae > Lysobacter_I. The sequence continues at coordinate 56,036 of JANOKD010000037.1, read as the reverse complement.
CGACATTCCACCGTGATCGCGCCCTGCGCCGGCGCGGGCAGCCATTCGGGCGCATCCAGTCGCGCGCGGATGCGCGCATCGAAACCGAGCCGCTGCAGCCCGGCACAGGCCAACAGAATCGCGTCGTAATCGCCGGCATCCAATTTCGCCAGCCGCGTATTCACATTGCCGCGCAGATCGACCAACTCCAGATCCGACCGCAGCCCGCGCAGCTGCGCCTGACGCCGCAGCGACGAACTGCCGACCCGCGCACCGGGCAGCAGCGCGGCGATATCCGCGTAGTGATTGCTGACGAAGGCATCGGCGTGATCCGCGCGCTCCAGAATCGCCGCCAAGACAAACGGGCCGTCCAGATCCATCGGCACGTCTTTGAGCGAATGCACCGCACAGTCGGCGTCGCCGCGCAGCATCGCCAGCTCCAGTTCCTTGAGAAACAGGCCCTTGCCGCCCACCGCCGACAGCGAGCGGTCCAAGACCTCGTCGCCGCGAGTGGACATCGGAATCAGCCGCACATCCAGCGAAGGATCAAGCGCACGCAGCCGTGCGGCGACGTGCTCGGTCTGCCACATTGCGAGCGGGCTTTTGCGGGTGGCGATTTTAAGAGTGCGCATGTCGGGATTATCGCACGCACCCCGTATCTCACCGAGGTCCGGGTAGGGTGGTGGTAAGCGCAGCGCAACCCCACCACCACGGCACATCCATCGCGACAAGAACTTCGAGAGTACGGTGTCCCTGCGTGACAGGCGATGACGGCGCGGATGCAATGGTGGGGTTATGCTGCGCTTACCCCACCCTACTCGCTACAAATTACACCTTACGACCTTAGAAGTAGCCAGCAATCACGCCACTTTGTTTAAGCAAACTGTGCATAGAAATTCACTTTGTGATCTATAGCAAATTTCGTTGCTTTCATCACACATTTTATGGCTACGTTTCGCTCTGCTCGCGATTGCGGTAGCGAGTTCATGAGAGCAACTGCCAACTCATCTGAATGCCCTGCATGTCTTGTGTCAGTATCGACATCAATTAAGCACATTCGGCGCTCATCGTGATCGATGTGAGGCGCGTAAAAATTTGATTTTGTCGGGCCAAGAAGCTGCTTGATTCGAGGCCATACTTCGCTGTATTCCGTAGCAGTAAGAACCTCACCCCAGAACCTTAGAAATGCCAAAAGAGAGATATCCGGGTATTCAAATGATTTAAGTTCTTTAATAATAATTCTAATTTGGTAAATAGACTCTACCGTTTGATCGCTAGCTTCAGATTTGATGAAGTCACGTTCAGAGATGCCTATTGCGAGCAGATCTGTGCGCAGATCTTCACGATGAGATGGCATATCTCCCTTTGGAAGAGGTGAGCTATCTGGATACTCCTCACGAATGATTCTGCGAATCACCGGAACCGGAGCAGTTGTGCGAGACGATATTGCCGAAAGAATGGTGTCATAGGTGCCCGTAAACTCATGCGATATCTCTTTTCGCTGGAGCAACAAGTAATGAAAATCAGATACTGGACAATGAAGTGGATTCAGGCTGCGAATAGATTTCCGCATAACTTGCTCTGAGCGCTTTTCAAACAAATCAAGATCAGCTATGGACACAATTATACCCCTATCGGTACTCATGAATTTGTTTTCGCCAACCCTCGTAGTCATGTAGAGGGAGGTCCGGAGACGTTGTCTTGTCCTTCCATAGAGCTTCAAACTGTTGAATAAAATCAGAATGCCTTGGATTTTTCTGTCGAATAATTAGCTGCGGGCCATGAACAGCAAGCCCACCAACGAAAAAGAACCCAACGAACGCTATTTTATTTGTAGAGTACATAGAAAACGGAACCCATAAACTACAAAGCCGTATTTTTATGTTTGATTTTTCTTTAGGAAAGTCATTAAATTCTTTTTCAAGAGCCTCAATTGTTGCGTAAATGTCTTTTCGAATTCCGGCGCCCTTTCTCGGCAGTGTCGCTTCACGAAACATTGCTTCCTTCGCGTAAGGCCCAAGCATTAAGACCCTGACAGTTGCCCCTTTTTTTGCGCTGTCTAAAAGAATCTTCGCGACCCGCTCTGGTTCAGGAATAAAGGTGTTTAGTACAAACACTTCGCGCGCATCCTCAGCGGCCGTCTTAAAATCGCCAAGATCTAGCCCCCGCTCCAATCGGAACGCACGCGACCAAGCCAGCCAAATCACAGAAGCCACAGCAATAGCGAAAATCATACAGCCGATTACCAATAGCCAAATCGGAATTTCAAGGTGTAGGCCTTCCCGCTTAACCAGAAGGTCACGGGACATGGCGATAAGAAAGGATGCTACGCCGACAAGAGAATAAAAAAGTAGATGCGTTTTAAATCCATCAGAACGGATCCTCTTTATTAGACTACGGAAGAACATGGTTACCATTGGCCCTAATTCCTTATGATATGTTTGTTATTTCCGTCAATAAATTCAATTCGCCCAGGTGCTCAAACCTAATTCCGTCAACCTAACTACTCGTCGTGAGTGACGGCGCCAAGTAAGACGCCTAATTTTCGACAGCTATAAATAAATCACGGCATTAGAGATCGCCGCAATATTCACCCCTACAAATGCCTAACCATATCCCGCAAATGCGGCACACACCGCCGACTGACTTCAAGCGGCTTGTCCCCATGCCGTAACACCGCCTCAATCCGCCCATCCGACGCACGGCGCAGCTCCACCAGCTCTTCACGCGACACAAGACAATTGCGGTGGATACGCACGAAACTTTCGGCGAATTCGGTTTCCAGCGATTTGAGCGATTCTTCGATCAGGTCTTCGCCGCGCGCGTGGTGCACGACGACGTATTTTTCTTCGGCCTGCAGATAGCGGATGTCTTCGATGGCGATCAGGCGCAGGCTGCCGCGGAGGCGGGCGCAGAGGTGGCTGCGGCGCTTGCCGTTGAGGGCGACGGGTGCGGGGTCGTCGTGGCGCGGCGCGCGACCGGCGACGAAAGTGCGGGCGCGGTCGAGGGCGGCGGCGAGGCGTTCGCGGCGGATCGGTTTGACCAGATAATCGACCGCGGCGGCGTCGAAGGCCGACAGTGCGTGTTCGTCGTAAGCGGTGCAAAAGACGACTGCCGGGCGCGGGTCGAAGGTAGCGAGGTGGCGGGCGGCCTCAAGACCGTCGATACCGGGCATTGAAATATCCAGCAGCACCACATCGGGGGTGTGCTCGGCACAGGCGTCGAGCGCGGCGCAGCCGTCTCCGGCTTCGGCCACCAGCTGCATGTCGGCATGCTCGGCGAGCAGTGCGCGGAGACGCTCGCGCGCCATCGGTTCGTCATCGGCGATGAGCACTTTCACGTCATTGTGCGGCCTGGTCCCATGACGCGATGGTAGCGCTATCCGCGGGCTGTGGTCACCCGGCCGCTGCGGCGGTGGCGAAACGCGCTTCGAGCCAGTCGCCGAGGTCGCTGAGTTCTTCGCTGCAGACCTGATGGGCCATCGGGTAGCGGTGCCACGCTGGCGCGAAGCCCATGCGCTGCATCATTGCCGCGCTCTGCTCGCCGCCGGCATACGGAATCACCGGGTCGTACAGACCGTGGGCCATGAACAGCGGTTGGCGTTCGGCGCCCGGCTGCAGCGCGTCGGCGGCCTTGCCCGGCGCAGGCAAATACGTGGACAGCGCAACCAGCCCGGCCAGCGGGGTCTTTCGACGCAGGCCCGCAGCCAGGGTGACGGCGCCGCCCTGCGAGAACCCGGCGAGAATGATCCGCTCCGGCGGAATGCCGCGTTCGGCTTCGCGGGCAATCAGGGCGTCGACCTGTGCGATCGATTCGTCGATGCCGGTTTCGTCGGCGCGGTTGGCCATGTCCAGATGGGCGATGTCGTACCAGGCGCGCATGCGCATGCCGCCGTTGATGGTGACCGCGCGCATCGGTGCGTGCGGAAACACGAAGCGCAGCGCCGGCCAGCGCGGGCGCACCAGTTCGGGCACGATCGGCGCGAAGCCGTCGCCGCTGTCGCCCAGGCCGTGCAGCCACAGAATGGTCCAGACCGGCGCGGGGCCGGTGGTGCGTTCCACGCCGTCGAGCAGCGGCATTTCGTTGGGGGTGTCGGTCATCGGCTTATTCTGGCGGGCAGATGGCGCGGCCGCCAGCGTCGCAGGCCGTTACTGCGATGTCTTGAACAGATCCTTCAACCCCGATTCCGCCGCGCCGCCAATGGCGCCGCCCACCGCACCACCCACTGCAGTGCCCACGGCGCCCCCGATCACCCCGCCGATCGGTCCAGTGACGGCGGCAGGCGCACCGCCCGCAGCTGCGCCGATGGCCCCGCCAATCGCGGTGCCGGCCGCGGCCCCCGCCGCACCGCCCGCCGTCGCACCGATCGTCGTGCCGACGGTGGTGCCGGCACCGCCGGTGTTGGTCGACGCATTCGTATTGGCGGGGGCGTTTGCGGGTGTGTTCGTCGCAGGACGATTGGTCGCGCTCGTGTTGGCTGGTGTGTTGGCTGGTGTGTTGGCTGGTGTGTTGGCTGGTGTGTTGGCTGGTGTGTTGGCCGGTGCATTGGCATTCGCTGGCGCATTCGCATTGGCCGGTGCAATAGCCGGCGTATTTGCAGGTACGTTCGCCGCCGGGCGGTTCGCCGCATTCGCCGGTGCATTGGCATTGGCATTGGCAGGCGCATTCGCGTTGGCCGGCGCGGGCGTAGCCGGGCGATTCACCGGTGCGGGCGTTGCAGGCGCGGGGCTCGGCGCCAGTGGTTTCGAGCCCTCCGCCACGGCTTTGTCGATCCCGCTCCGCCGCTGCTGTTCGGACTGCTGCTGCAGCTGCAGGCGCGCATTGCGCGCGGCCGACGGGTCGGGAATCTCGGCGGAGGGATTGAGCGTGCTGCTGCGGATGCGGTCGGCCTGCGCCTGCGCCGCCATCTGGTTGAGCGGCAGATAGTCGGTGTGGAAATTCAACTCGACCGAGGAATTCAGTTCGACATCGGTGTTGATCTCCTCGGTGCGCTGATTGCGTTCGGTCGACACATAGCTGACCGTGTTCTCGACCTCGGCGCTGACGCCCCACGGGCCCACGCCGAAACTGCCGCCGGCCTTGATCCGGTTTTTCATACCGAACTCACTGCCCTTGTCCTGGCTGGCAGCGCTGCGCGTGTCGATATGGAAACGCATCGACGCGTTGATCTTGCCGCTGTCGATCACGATCCGCTGCATGCCCATCATCACCATCGTCGCCAACTGCTGCTGGCGCTGGCGGGCGAGATAGCGGCGCGCGAACGGCACCAGCTTCTCCGGGTTGCTGGCGTCGATGGATTCCTCCGGCGGCACGCCCAGGGTCGCGCGCACCTCTTCCTGGCTTGGCATCGACGCGCCGGGACGCAGACGCAGCTTGATGTTGGCCATTTCTTCCTGCAGATCCGCCAGATCGTCCGGGTCGATCTTCTCGCCCGGCTTGGGCATGTCCTCGGGATCGGGCGCGTCGTATTCGATCGATTCCGGAAAATGATCGGCCACCCACTGCCGCACCTGCCCCAGCCCGAACTGGGTGCGCTCGAAGCCTTCCGCCGACGCCGACACCGCGTTGAGCAGCTGCACGTATTGATTCATCTGCTGCGCGTTGGCGTCCAGCATCGCCTTGAACACGCCGTTGATGAGGTCGGTCACGAAGCGCGGAAACGACACTGCGTTGAGGACATTCCTGGTGATGCCGGCGATGCGGTCCGCGGCTTCGCCGAACTCCGGCTGCGCCGACTGCGCGGTCGCCAATGGAGGTGCTTGTGTTGCCGGTGCACGGCGCTCGATCTCACCTTCGGCCTGGCCTTCTTCGGCGATCAGTTCGGCCGCCAGCGTCGACACTTTCACCATCGCCTGCGCCAACGACTGGCGCTGCGACGGCGACAGTGCGCCGTAGTTCGGCGTGCGTTCCAGCACATCGCGCACCGCCACGCGAATCCACGGCGGCGGCGGTGCGTGTACGGATGATGACGGTCTGTCGGCAGTCGACACGGCGCCTGCGCTCGCCATGACTATGCCCCCATCGACAGCGACACGGTCGGCAGTGCGGCACCGATGCCCGCATAAGACGGCAGCGGCGATGCGGCTGCAGGCGACGACGCCAGCCAGCGCTGCGCGGCGACGATCACCTGGATATCCTCGGGCTTGGCGGGATCGAAACGAATCGCGCCGTCGGCGTAGTGTTGACCCAGCCACAGCAGCACAGTTTGCCCGTTGCGCCCGCGTTCGACGTGCTGCTGCGCCATGCCGGCAGGCAGGCCGTTCTGACTGCCGACAATGGCGACCAGCCGCCACAGATCGTTGACCGCGAACGCGGCCTGCAGCATGCGGTCGCGCAGAAATTTCAGCGCGGTGTTGATGGTCTCGACGATATCGCGCGCGGCGATCGCGGCCATCGGGTCGACGCGCTGGGCGAGAAACGCGGCGAGACTCTGCGCGTGCGTCGCGACCAGCACCTGCTCACGCAGATCGACGCCGTCGGCTTGTGTAACGATGCCTTCGCACAGCGCGCGCATCAATCGATCGAAGTGCGGCGTCTCGATCACCCGTGCGTAGATCGCATTGCGTTCGTCGGCGTCCAGCCGTTCGCGGCGTTCGCGCCAGAACGCATGCAGCAGGTTTGCGGTGGGGCCGAGCGGCTGGGTGATCGCGCCGCTGACGAACAGCCCGGCAATCAGTTCGGCGGTCGGCAGCAGCCCGGCGCGCTCCAGTTCACTGGCGAAATACAGCGGCGCGGCGGCGTTGAGCTGGACGCGGTCCTCGACCGTCGGCGCGGCTTCGGGAAGATCGAAATCGATGCCCGCCAGCGCCTGTGCATAGGCATGCTCATGGGCGTCGAGCGCCGACAGCGCGACCGACACCGCACCGAGTAGCGCCGCATACGGATGCTGCGTCGGGATGCGTACGGCAGGCAGTGGCGGCGCGAGACGCGGCATGGCGCGCGCACCTCAGCCCGCTGCGGGTGCGGAAGCGCCCGCCGGATTGGACTTGTTGGGATCGAACGGCGTGGCGTTGCCCTGGATGCTGGCGATCATGCCCGGCGATGCGAGTTTTTCCATCGGGAAATAATCCGACTTGAAGTTCACCCGCACTTCGCCGGTGAGCTTGGCCTTCATCTCCTGGCTGGAACTGGAGTTTTCGTCCACGGACGAGGACACCGTGGTCATGTGTTTTTGTTCGTTTTTGTTGACCGATGCCGCGCCGCCCCAGCCGAAATGCGCGCCAGCGGCGGTGGTGTTGCTGTTCATGCTGGACTTGCGGTCGTGCAGCGAGGCTTTCGCTTCGCGGCTGGCATCGTCGGAGGCGCGGAAGTTGAACACCACTTTGGCGTTGATCAAGCCGTCGGTCACCACGATCCGGTTGATGCCCAGCATCACCATCGACGACAGCATCTGCTGACGGCTGCGCGCCATCTGCATCCGCGCCGCCATCACCAGTCGCGATTCCTGCTCTTCATCGGAGAGGTCGGTGATCGGCTGCGCCAGCTGCAATTCACTGCTGATCTTCGCCGCCTTGGCTTCGGCGTCGTCGCCCTTGGGCGCGAGTCGCGGCGTACCGCCCTCGCCGCTGGTGTCGATATCCAGATCTTCGGGAAACTTCTGCGACAGCCAATCGCGCGCGTTGTTCATGCTGATATTGTCGGCCGCGAACTGGTCGACGGTCTGCGCCACCGCTTTCAACAGATCGGCATACGCCTCCATCTGCTGGATCGACGCATCGACGATCGCCTGGAACACGTTCTGGATCAGCCCGCCGACGAATTTCGGAAAGTCGACCGCACCGACGAAGTTCTTGAAATTGGTCGCACCCTGCCTGACCGATCCCGCATCGAAATCGCTGCCGGCAAAGGTGCCGCTTTTTTCGGAGGCCTTGTTCTTGGCCTGATCGACCGGGTTGGCCAGCGCCTGCGCCAACGTCGGTTCTTCCGCTGCGGACGACGCTTTCGCAAGCACGCCCTGGCCCGGTGTGAGCTCCTGTTTCGCCAGGCCCTGCGGGTTGGCCATGTACGAGGCGACACGCACCATCGTGCGCGCGATGTCCTGCTGCTTCTCGGGTTCGAGCGCGCGGAAACCGGCCGATGATTCCAGCAGATGGCGCACCTGCGGACGCACCGCGCGCAGGGTGTCGTCGTCCAGCCAGGCCGGCTCGGTGTGCGGATTGCGGACGAGAGAAGCGGACATGGCGGACTCCGTGGAATGCATCAGGCCTTCGGCGGGGTCACGGGCGGGGTCTGGCCGCCGCTCGCGGGTGCGGGCGGACGCGACGCCATTGTTTTCACCATGCCCGGCTGCGCGTTCATCTGGATCGCGGCGATGGATTCCGGGTTGGCCAGTTTCTCCAGCGGCAGATAATCGCTCTTGAAGTTCACCTCCATGCTGCCGGCGAGGCTGGCCTTGGTTTCCAGACTGGCGTTGATCGAGGTCTGCGATGCTGACGCCATGTTCAGCACCGGCTGCGCAGTGGTCTTGTAGGTGCCTTTTGTATAGAAACTCGCGTCGCGCCCGCCGGTGTCGTAGGCGCCGTCGGCGGAGCGCGTGAAGCCGCGGTTGGATTCGTTGCTGCTCTGCTCGTTGGTGCCTTCGCTGGTGGTGCTGGTCAGATTCTTGTCGTAGTCGAACTTCTGTGCGCTGCGCCGGAACTGCATGTTGTCGCGCGCTTTGAAGTCGTACATGACCTTCGCGGAGATCTTGCCGTCGGTGACCACAATCCGGTTGATGCCCAGCATCACCATCGTCGCCAATAATTGCTGCCGGCTGGTCGCAAGCTGGGTGCGCGCGGCAGGCACCAGCAGCGCTTCGACCAGCTCGTCGTCCAGCCGTTCGATGGGTTTGTCCAGCGGCAGCGACTGGTTGACCTTGGCGACCGCGGCTTTCTCGTCGATGCCTTCGCGCATCGTCACCCGCGGCCCGGCGGGTTTTTCGTCGCCGAACGAAAACTCGCCGGTATCCATCGTCAGCTGGAACACATCGGGGAACTGTTCGATCAGATGATCGCGGCCCTGATTCTGGGTGGTGTTGTCGTCGCGGAACTGGTTGAGGCTTTTGGACACGTCGGCGACCAGTTTTGCGTAGGCCTCCATTTGTTCGATCGAGCTTTTCACGATCGAATGGAACACGCCGTCGATCAGCCCGGCGCAGAAATCCGGGAAGTTCACCGCCTCCAGCAGCGCGCCGGCCACGGCCGCGCCCTCACGCGCGCTCTGCGCGGTGAATTTGCCGTCTTCATCGGTATTGTTGCCGGCAGATTTCTTTGCGGAAAAACTTTCGCCCGCCAGTGCCCGCACCTGGGTGCTCTGCTGCTCAGGCTTCAGCCGCAGTCCGTCCGGTTCGGCCAGATAACTCGCGATCTGCACCATGCCTTTCGCCAGTTCCTCGCGCTTCTGCGGCGACAGTTGGGTAAACGATTCGCTGCTTTCCAGCAGCCGCCGCACCTGCTGCCGGCTGACATCGACCGCTTCGCGGCTGACGGGCGATGACGCGGGACGCGCAGCGACCTGGGTTCTGGGTGGAAAAATGGCGGACATGTCGGGTCGCTCCGGTTTTTTGATCGTACTGATCGGGCAAGCACTGATGAACATTGCACTGGTGTAGCCGGCAGCTTGTGTCGACGGTTTCTGTCGACGGTTTCTGTTGGAAATTTACTGCAGCAACTGCGCTTCCTCGAGAGCCTCGCGCATCTCGAATTCGATCGGGCGTACGTACAGACTGATGCGCGCCTGCGTGGTCGGCGTCACCCGCAAACTGAGCACCGAAAAATGCCCCTGCTGGCCGATATCGTCGACGCCGAACGCATCCAGCCAGCGCGACAGCGCGATCAGCTGACGCGGCCGTTCGGCAAGCCCCAGCTTGATCAGATCGAGGAAACGCGCGGGCAGATCGGGGATGGCGGCAAGCAGGATTTCGAGCTTGAGTTCGATCCCGTCCGGCGCCTCGCGGATGCCGATCAGCACCGCGCCCGGCGGCAATTCAAACCGTCCGCCCAGTGCCACGCCGACAATCCGCATCAGACTGGGCAATTGATGGCCGATACCCAGCCGGTTCATCAGCGGCCCGAGCGCACTGACGATCAGCGGCCCGCGGTGCAGAAAGGTCACCCGCTGACTGCCGCTGTCGCGCTTGCAGCCGATCGAAGTAAAGATCGGCATCAGCGTCGGCATTTCGGTCATCACCTGCCGGGTCAACATCGCCAGAGTGGGCGATAGCGCTTCGACCTGCGCCGGCTGCAGTTCGTAATAGATCTTCGCCGCGTACAGGCCGTCTTCGTCGAAAGCGCTGCCGAACCACGCGCCGAAGTTCATCCAACTCATGCCGCCGAAGCCGCGCCATTCCTCGCTGCGGTTGTCGAACCAGCGCAGCGCGTCGCGGCCGAATACCGGTTGAATCAAGCGGCGCATTTCGCGCGTCGCTTCGTCGCGCCGCGACACCGGCGATGCGCCGGGGCCCAGCGGTTCGATGGTGAAGCGCAGCTTGTTCGGTTCGGCCTCCGAGAACGAGGGCTCGTACGGCACCGCGCCCGGAGTCAGCGCGTTGTGGGCGTACGAGACATCGTCGTCGGGCAGATAGAACGTGCGCTCGATCAGATCGCCGATGTAGGGCATCGGGTCGCGGGTGCCGAGGGCCTGCGAGGCGGAGTGGAGCGAACGCTCCACCAGATGCCTCATCGGCTGCGCGCGTGTGCGCTGTTGGGACATGATCGTTCTCCGTGGCGTGATGCGATGACTTAAGCGACTGACGTGATGCGATGGCGTGATCAGAAACTCGGCAGGCTGATCCCCGCCGAATCGAGCACATCACGTGCGATCTGCGGCATCTCGATCGGGCGGCTGGTGATGGTGGGCGACTCCACCGGCTGCGAGAAATCCTCGACCCGCTGATCGCCTATGCCGCCGACCGCGATCAACTGTTCGCAGGCCTGCAGCAGATCCCAATCGGTGGGGTCTTCCATCGGCCGCTCGCTGCCGCGCAGCTGTGGATTGGTCAATGCATTCATCGAAATCACTTCGCCCAGCCGGTTGGTCAGGCGCTGATGATTGCGCGCGAGCCATGCGATCACGATCGCGCCGCATTTCGCCTGGGTGCGGAACCGGTGGCTGTTGCGGGTGCCGCCCAGATAATTGGCGTTGACCTGATCCATCACCTGCCACATGTCGCGGGCGCCGAATGAAGTGCGGATTTCCTGATCGCTGAGCAGGTCGCGGTATTCGATAATCAATGTCTTCAGTTCTTTCGAGAACTGATACGCGATGCCGTAGCAGTTGCGCGACAGGCTGGCGGCGAGATCGCGCGCGGCCTTGCGCACCTGCTCCTGCGAGACCGACAGCGGAATCTGGCTGCGGAACATGCGGTCGACGGTGAGCTGGCGGCCGAACGACGACACCGACGACACGAAGCGCCACCACAAATCGTTGAATTCGCGATTCGGCTGATTGTTGCTGGGATCGCCGCCGGGCGCACCGAAAGCGCGCATGTACAGGTCGCGGCGTTCGCCTTCGGTAATGCGCTCGGAGGATTTTTTGTAATAGCTGTAGAGATAGTCGCCGGTCTTGCCGTAACTCAGCGGCAGCAGGCCGGCGCGGAACAGTTCAACGATCCGCTCGACCACCTGGGGCATCCGCGCCTCTTCCAGCTGGTACGCGAAATAAATCGCCTGCGCAGCGTCGAGATTCTCGCGCACGATCTCGCCGTCGGTCGCTTCTTCAAGGTCGGGCAGCGGGATATCGAACGACGACGGCGGTGCGCCGCCGACCACGCCGCTCTGCATCTCGTAAGTATTCTCGATGCGGCTGGCCAACCACGGATCATTGGGGCTGACGCCATCGGCCGCGAGCTTGCGCACGACCGCCGCGAGGTTGCGGCCGCTGAGCACGGCAATAACATCGTCCGGGTGCGGCGTGGTGTCGCTGTTGACAGTCTCGCGGAGCTTACTCTCCGGGTCTTCGTCCGGCACGATACAGCCGAAGATCTGGCGATCGATCAGGCCCGACTTGGCCTGCGATTTCAGCGGTACCTTGTACCGGCTGGAAAGCTGCGCGAACGCGGCGTCGAACAATTCGCGATGCTCGCGGTATTCGCCCTGTGCGGCGCTGACCTTCTGCACGAATCCGCGGCGGGCATCGTCGGTGACGCCATCGATCTGCAGCAGACCGCAGATGCCGGCGATCTCGCGTTCGTTCGCCTGCAGTGCGCCAAGCAGGTTGGTCGGCACACGCTGGCTGCCGATCAGCCCGTATTTATGGATGAAATCGGTGTCTTCGTCGGGATCCGCCAAGTCTTCCCACGTGGTCTGGGCGAAGGTCGCGGCGACCTTGCGATAGAACGGATCAGCGACGATGTCGCTCTTCAACTTGGCGTTGATTTTCGCCAATTCTCCGAGCTGGTCAGAATTCAGGCCACCGCTGGTGTCGGCGGTTTCGAGGATGGTTTTCAGGACCTGTCGCCGTGCGCGCAACTTCTGCCGTTCTTTCAGCTCGCGCTCGCCGAGGTCGACCAAGAGGATGCGATTCATGGTGTTCCCTGCTGTGTGATTGGCCTGTCGGCCGGACGTTGCGGTGGCTGTCCGGCGGGTGCCGGATGCCTGGCCGGTGGTATTGGCCGCGGCGCGCGTAGCGCGGGGCTTGGAGGCCGCAGCGCCCGTGGTCTTGCGGGGTTTGGTGGAGCTTGTTCGGGTCGCCATCGGAATCTCCTTGTTGCGGTGTAGGCGTCCGCGGCCTTGGATCAGGCCGCGAGCGCAGTTGCAGCGGTTGACGCGGTTGAAACATCGGTGAAGTCGTTCTGGTCACTGCCCTTGTGTGCGTCGTCGGCCTCGTCGCGCAGGCTGCGGTCGATCTCGGCATCCAGCGCGCGCAGCGCGCCCAGCGCATCGACCACGCCTGCACCGCAGCCGGTCACACCGGCTGCGGCAAACGGCCGCGCGCTGGCAATTAAAATCCGCCGCGCGTCTTCGCTGCTCAGCGGCCACGCGCGACGCTGCGCGCGCGACGCAAGCAATGCGCAGATCGCGGCGACGTGCGGCGCGGCAAAACTGGTGCCGCTGGCGTACTGATAGCCGGTGAGACCACAGGTGAGAATGTCGCGTCCCGGCGCGCACACCGCGACGCGTTCGTCGCGGGTGCTGAAGCCGGTCGGGCACAGCGTGCGATCAATCGCGCCGACCGCGATCACGCCCTCGTGCGCGGCCGGGAAATATTGTTCGGTGAGACCGGAATTGCCGCTGGCCGCGATCAGGATGACGCCGCGCGCCAGCGCATAGCGCACGATTTCCTCATGCGGGCGCGGCGCGTCGGTATCCAGCATCGAGGCGGGCGTGCCGAAACTCATGTTGATGACTTTCACGCCCAGATCGATCAGCCGCTTCATGCCCGCATCGATGTTGTCCAGCGCGCCCACGCCGACGCGCTTGTCACCGGGGCCCAACGCGGCGCCGAGCACGCGCACCGGCGTCAATCCGCAGGCGCCGGCCGCACCCGGCGGCATGCCTTGACCGCGCGCGGCGATGATGCCGGCGCAGCCGCTGCCGTGGCCGACTTCGTCCTGCGGCTGTTCGCCGGCGCGGCGGTAGTCGCCGACCAGGGTCACGCCGCCGACGGTTTCGGGATCCAGATCGACGCTGTCGAAACCGGCGCGCAGCTGCGTTGCGAGTTCAATGTGTGTCAGCGACACGCCGGTGTCGGCGAGGCCCAACACCACCGCCGGGTCGCCGGCTTCGTAGCGCAACGCTTCATCGATGCGGGTGCATTGCCGCACCCACGCATTGTCGATGGCCTTGATGCCTGTGGCTTGCGTTGGCCCGTCAACAGCCGCATCGGCGAACGGCGCATGGCTGAGATGATTGGCGCTGACACGCTCCACCATCGGCAGTTCCGCCAAGGCCTGCAGCAGGGCGCGCATCCCGGCGGGCTCGCGCACCTGGATGCGCAGCACGCGGGCGACGCCGCTGATCTGTTCGATCTCGTCGAAACGCCAGGCACCGGCAACGGCGCGTTCGGCGCGCGGCGTGCGTGCGCTGTGCAGGCGCACCGCGCGCAGTGCGCCGCCATGATGGCGCAGCAAACGATCGATCACGCCGCCGTCGATACGGTCGGCCATCGCAGTGCCATAGCGGGTGCACGCACGCCAGCCCGGCACGTGTTCGGGCATCTCGCCGAGTTTCAGGGTCAACAGCAGACGGCCGCGAACCGTGTTGTTGGCGTTATTGACGCTCATGGCGCACCCCATTGGCCGAGCTGGCCTTCGGTCAGCTGCACACGCGCGATCTGGCCATCGCCGAAATCCACTTCGGCTTCGCAGCCCAGCTGCGACGCCATCGGCGCCAGTACGATGCGGCCGTCTTCGGCGCCGACCACCGCCACGCTTTCGCCCGCTGCGCGCACCCGCGGCAAGCGGCCGGCGCGCAGGCCTGGCGCACTCAGATGCACGCGGCCGGGGGTGTCGCCGCTGCCGATGCCCGCACCGGATTCGACTTTGGTCACCCGCGGCGCGGCGGCGCGCAACAGCGCCTGCTGCAGGCGGTTCACCGGCATCCGCGACAGCCGCGCGATCACATCGGTGCCCGCCTTCTCTTTCAATTCGTTGAGCTGCTGCACGGTGCGCACACCGATGCGCTCCAGCTGGCGCTGCTCAACCTCGGAAATCTGGTCGCCTAATGCTTGGCGCAGCGAAAATTTCGGGTCTTCGGTGCTGTAGTCGACGCTGTTCTCGTCGATCATCGGCTTGGTGATGGTGGTCAGCTGCAGCTTGATGGTGCTGGCCTCGGTTTCGCCGGGGCCGGCCGGACGCAGATAGATGTCGTCGTCCAGAATCTGCACGAACGCGCGCAGATCCAGCGAGATTTCTTTCACCGCGAAGGTCAGCGGCAGTTTGCCCAGCCGTGCCTTGATCGCCATCGCGGCCTGCGCCTTGTCCAGCTGCTCGGTCAACGACGAGATGAACAGGTCGAACGGAACGCCCGCGTTCTGCACAAGCGGCGGCAGCGAGGCGCTCATGCGCTGACTCCCGCATCGCCCGCACTGGTCCAACTCAACGTCAGCCGCGACGGCGTCGCGATCCACGTATTGATTTCGCTGCTGCGTGTGAAGTCCGCGAGCAGCACGCAGCCGCCGTTGCGAAACACCGGCTGCACATCGATCGGCAGGGTCATCTGCACCTGCGACAGACGCATGCCGCCGCGCGCTTCGATCGCCACCAGGCCATCGTGCAGCTCATCCAGCAATTGCGAGAGTTCGCGCAGCATCACGGCTTGCCTTCAGCTGCAGGCGCGGCGGGTGCGGGCGGTGGCGGCGACGCGGCGCGCATGTTCGGCGAGTGCTGCTGCACCAGCGCGATTTTTGCAGCATCGGCCAGACGATCAAGCGGCAGGGTTTCGCTGACGAAATTGAGTTTGACTTCGCCGAACAGGTCGGCGCGCACGGTCGATTCATTCTGTGCATTGACTGCGAGCGTCGACACCATCGTCGTGCTTTGTGCGGTCTGGCTGAGACTGCCGCGTTCGCCCCAGGTGGCGACCGACTGCGGATCGCTGCTGGTGGCGTACTGCACCGATGCGGAATCGCGCGCGGCGGCGCGGAACATCACCTTGGCGCTGATGCTGCCGTCACGCACCGCGACGCGGTTCAGACCCAGCAACACCATCGTCGCCAGCAGCTGCTGCCGCTCGGCGCCAACCTTGTTGCGCACCTGCGGCAGGATCTGCTGCTCCAGCACTTCGGTGGTCAGCTCTTGACCGTCCAGACCGTAATCGACCATCCACACCGGGCTGAGTTCTTCGACGCGCGGCACCAGCTGTGGTTCGGTGCTGCCGCTGTCGGGTAGTTTGAGCGCGACTTCACCGGGATAGCGCGACACCAGCCAGTCGCGCGCCTGATTGAAGGTGACGTTTTCTTCGGTGAACTGGTCGACCGTCTTCGCCACCGCCGACACCAGACTGGAATAACTTTCCATCTGCCGGATCGAGGCATCGACGATCGCATCGAAGGTCCCGTGCACCAGCTGCGATACGAAACCGGGAAAGTCGATTTCGTTGACCATCGCACCGGCGCGACGCGCGATGGTTTCGGTGGCCGGTGGTTTGCTGGATGCCGCGGGCGCCGCTGTTCCGGGTGCGGCCGGCGCTGCCGATGTCGTCTCGCCCGCCTGCGCACGCGCGATCACCGTCCCGGTCCGGGACGGGAATATCTTGCCGCTGGTGCGCGTGGTGTCGGACATCGTGCTGCCCTCAGGCCGCCGCGGTCAGCGTGTCGCGCGTCTCGACGCCGGTGTTGCGCCAGGCGTTCTCGCGTTCGTGGCGGCCGTCGCCGCGCAGACACAGTTCGATGGTGGCATCGGCATTGCCCTGCGACAGGCCGCGGAAGCGGTAGTCGATGCGCACCCGCAGCCGCGCCACGCCGTCGGCATCCGCGCAGTCTTCGATCTTCGCGGTCACTTCGACGCCGTAGGCGAGATTGGCGGGCATACCGGCGGCGATGCGGACATCGCCGAGACTGCCGTTGGCGATGCGATATTCGATCTTCAGCGGCAGCGGTGTGGCTGCGCCCTCGATCGCCGGCCAATCCTTGATCTCGATGCGCACATCGGCAGCCGCGGCCGAACTCACTGCGGGCAGCGGCGTGGCCGGCGGCTTCATGCCTTCCAGCTGATCCAGCGACCAGCGGCTGGCGCCAGCCATGCCGATCACGCGGCTCATCTTCGTGCCGAGCACGCGGCTGGGTTCGATCGGCTCGCGGCGTTCGCCCGCAGCATCCAGATTGAACGCACGCACCGGCGGCGGCGGTGAGGCCAGACGCAGGCCGTTGCCCCGCATCGACAGCGACTGCGAGAGGGACTGCGACTGCACGGCGTCGAGCGGCAGATGCAGAATGCGCCAGTTGCCGTAATCGGGCTGCGCCATGTTGCCGTAGTCGGCGGCGAAGTCGGCGAACGGCAGCCAGTCTTCGTAGCCGTAATTCGCGGGGTGGAAGTCGATCGGGTCGTTGTCGAACGCCAGCCGCGTATCCCACGGGTTGAGAATCTTCACCTGGGCCGCGCTGGGATCGTCGAGATCGCCGCGGATGCCGGCGACCACGACCGCATGCGGTGCGCCCACGATCACCACCCACAGCGGGCCGTAGGTGTTGAGCCACTCGGCCCAGTGCCTCGGCGTGTTGTAAATACTGGCGTTCGAGGGCTGATCGATCACGCTGAAGCCGTAATGGTTGCGCGCGGCGTTGAGCAGATCCCAGCCGTAAGAGCTGGCCAGACTGCCGCCCACTTCGTTGATGATCGATTCCGGCGTGCGCGACTGCTGCCGGCGATGCGCCAACAGCATCGCCATTGAGGCGGCCCAGCAAGCGTCCTTGTTCGGCTGCGCGATCAGATGCACCGGATGATCGGACGGGCCGTCGTTGCTCAGCGCACGGCTGCCCGCGCCCAGCGAGAAACTGGCGGTGCGGCCTTCGATCCAGTCGATCTTGTTCGGCGTGATGAAGCAGCCGCGGTTGACGCTGGCTCCGCCGGTGGCGCTGTCGATCGGACCGCGGGTGACGTGCACGCCGCAGACGAACGCCTGCAGGCCGCCGCCTTCGTCGCGCACGGTATACACCGGCGAACCGCTGGCGCCGGCGATGGCCAGGATGTCGTAGTCGATGGTCTCGGGCGTGGCCTGCCCCTTCGCGTGGCCGCCGTGCAGGTGCTGGAGGTTCCGGTCGGTCATCGATTCGAGTTCGGGATGCAGGCTCGACCCCGCGGAATAGCCGCAGACGGCCAGCGGCATCGTGCTGGCCGGGGTCGCCTGCATGAACTGGAACCACGCATCGTTGGGCGCCACGATCGGCGCGTTATCGATCACTGCGAGGTCGTTGTCCCAGTTGCCGTCGCCGGTGTAGCGCGGCGCGACGCGCCACTGCGTGGAGTCGATGGTCGTCTCGCCGAACGGTGAGGTGCCCGCGCCGTTGCGCCCGGGCACGATCTGCACCGTGCTCATGCCGTGCAGGTTGTGCGCGCAGGTCAGGATGCGGTTGCGACCGATGTAGAAGCCGGTGCCGGTGTACTTCTTGCCGTTCGGCGCGGTCATGCGCAGGAAGCAGATCGCCGAATGCGGGAACGAGGAGGTGTCCTGCACGCCGACATACCATTCCTCGCGCTGCTGGCTGAAGGCGTCGTTGGTGCAGGTCAGCGCGCTGTAGGGATTGGACGGATCGTAGAACGGGGTGATGATTTCCTGCGCGGTGGCGTAGCCATCGACCGACAGCACGCGACCGACGGCACCGGCGACGTTGCCGATCGTGGTGCGGATGGCATTGCCAATGCCCACGACGATGCCGAGTGCAGTGGCTTCCTCGCGCACCATGTCCATGTAGTGATCCCATTGCCACATGCGGCTTGGGCAATCGTGGTCGTCGCGCGGCGAGGCCTCGATATGGCCGAGGATGTGCTCGCGGTCGACCGCAATGCCGTGCTGCATGCACAGCCATGCGACCAGTCGCGCTGAGGCGCGGTACTGCGCTTCGCTGGGCGGCAGCGCGGCCACGGCCGCCTTCGCCCGGCGTGCCGGACGATCGGCGGTTGCGGGTCGCGCCGCCACTGCCGGACGACTCGGGTGTGCGACATGCTCGATGCCGATGCTGCGGCTGTTGACGGCGCTTGCGTGCCAGGCGACATCGTTGTTGCGCACCATTTGCACGACTTCGCCGTCCTGGCCGATGACGTAGTGGGCGCTGACGGTGATGTGCTCACCGTTGCTGTTGCTCTGGTCGGGGTTCTGGAACCAGCCGATCGTGCCTGAGATCCGGGACCCGCCCGCGGTGATGTGGACTACGATGCGATCGATGGTGCGCGGGGTATTGCGATGGCGGTAGTTGCCCGGGTTTGCGGCTGCGAACCGGCTGGCGCCCGGGTATTCGGCCTGCTCGTCGACCAGTGCGCGGGCGGACCACGCCTGCGCCATGGAGGCGTCATCGTCGTCCGGAATGTCCTCGCTGATGCCGTGCATGTCGTCGTCCGCATCGCTATCGGCGTCCAGCGCGCGTCCGTAGCCGTTGCGGTTGCTATTACCGTTGCCGCGATAGCCCAACGAATGCGTTCTGGGCGTCATCGCATCCGGCACGTAGCAGGTGCGGGTGGTGATCATGTCCATGTAATAGACCCAGTCCCACACGGCGTTCGGACATGCCTTGTGCGTGGTCTTTCCGTCGGCCTCGGCATGACCGAGGATGTTTGCGCGTACCGGGGTGATGCCGAACTGGTCGCACAGCCACGTCACCAGCGCCGCTGAGGCGCACATCTGCGCCGGGGTCGGGTTGAGGCCTTTGGTATTGGCGACGTGTTCGATACCGATGCTGGTGCCGTTGGCGGACCCCGCATGCCATGCAACATCGTTGTGCGCGACCATCTGCACGATCTCGCCGTCCTGGCCGATCACGTAGTGGGCGCTCACCTTTGCAGCGGGGTTCTTGAACCAGTTGATCGGGCTGCTGATGTTCGCGCCGCTGTCGGTGATGTGGATGACGATCTTGTCGATGGTGCGGGTGCCGCTGACCGCGCGGTAGTTGCCGGTATTGGCGGCCTCGAAACGGCTGGCCATCGGGTATTCGGACGCGGTGAGCGTCAGACCGCGCGTGCCGTACCAGCCCTGCGCGACGCTGGCCGGCGCATTGGCCGCGCTTGCATCGGGAATGGGGCCGCCGATGTCGTAAGCGCTGTCCTGATCGACGGTCGACAGACTGCCCGCCGACAGATTCTGCGCATAGCGGCCCATCGAGAAGGTCAGCGTCTGTCCCCATCCGGCCGCGACCTGTCTGATCCACGCAAGCTTGTTCGGCGTGACGCGGCAGCCCAGATTGGTCGTCGCATCGTGCGAGGCGACATGCACACCGACCATGTGCGCCTGCGGCCCGGCGCCGGTCTCTTCGATCCAGTACACCGGCGAACCGCTGGTGCCGCCGAGGGTCTGGATGTTGTAGCTGAAGGTCTCGTCGGTAGGCAGGTCGCGGATGTAGCCGCCCATCATGTGCTGGCGGTTCGGATCGATGTTGTCGTTGACGAAATGTTCGATCAGATCGTTCGCATACCAGCGCGCGGCGTAACCGCTCACCACCACGCCTTCCGGCCGGCTCTGATTGAGCTCTTCGACCAGATCGAAATACTGCCCCTTGCCCACCGCGTTCGCCGCGGGCACGCAGATCAGCGCCATGTCGAAATCGCTGCCATTGGTGCCGTAGGAATCGTGTTTACGGAACTGGGCGACCTTGAAGCGACCGAAGGGCTCGACGCTGCCGCCGGTGCCGCCACCGTTCTTGCCCCGCACCACGATCAGCTCGCTCTGGCCGTCGACGACGTGCGCCGCGGTCATGATGAGGCGCGGGCCGATGAAGAAGCCCGAACCATGCAACCCGCCTTCGGCAGTGCCGTCGGCGACGCGGATCTGGCAGATCGCCGCGTGCGGCATCACCGTGGTGTTGGCGACGCCGAGGTACCACATTGCGCTGTCCAGGAAGAATCCGGCCTGTGCACGCAACGCTTCCCAGAAATTGCTTGGATGGTAATCGGATGAGATCAGCAGCGAACGCGACGTCGCCATCGCACGACGCCCGTTGCCGCTGCGCATCGCCATGCCCTGCGCGACCGCGGTGGGTGCTGGCGCCGGTGACGCAGCGGCATGCGGTGCGGCCGTGGTGGGCGCTTCCGAAGCCGACGGCTGTTTCCACAATTCTTCGGAATACCCGTCGCTGTAGGTGGCAGGCTCGCCCGCACCGGAGATCATGGTCGCCCGGGGCGCATTGGAACGGTCTTCGTCGCGCGACGGCGGCGGCGTGCTGGCCACCGCGTCGCCGCCCCATCCCAGTTCGACGCCGTTGCCGCCATAGCCGGCGCTGCCGTTGGCCGCAGGGCCGCGGCTGCGCACCGTGCGGCGCAGGCCGCGTTCGGTCAGGCCGGACAGACTGACGTACATCGTGCCGCGATCGGGCATGCGCATCGACACCGGCGTGCTGCGGTCGCTTTCGCGATACGTCGCCAGTCCGAAATACAGGCGCGGCTGGCCAACGAAACGCGCGACCACGTCCGGCGGCACCAGATACACCGCTTCGCCGCGCTGCGACGGCGCCGCGCGCAATAAACGACTGGTGTGGAAATTGCCGGGGGTGCGCTTGGCGCGCAGTTCGGGCCTGAGCAATTCCGGATCGCTTGCGATAGCAATCTCGAACAGCGGCAGTTCAGAGCGTACGGTGAACCCCAGTACGCTGAAACGGTCGTCGATTGATTCGCGGTTGGCGCGGATAACAGCCATGACGGACTCCTAGCGGGACTTCCGCGCGTCGAAGGACGCGGCGGCGGATGCTGAGGCAACAGCGGATGCGGAAGGGGTTGTCGAAGAGGTGCCGTCGACATCGATCCTGAATTCTTTGGGCAGCTGACTGGCTAGATGATTAGGGTCGTGCTTGATGTCCTGATCCCCGTCGTCCATGACCGTGGAGATGCGCTCCCAGAAACGCTGCTGCGCATCCGCACCAATCCCCTGCAGATGCGGCTTCATGAAATCGATCACCGCGTCGAGATGACGGAAGAACGCGCGCTGCCCGGTCTGGACGTGTTCGACCGAGCCGCGCCACTCCGGCGCCAGGCTCGCGGTGTCCCCGCGCTCGCACCAGATGCGGACGATGAAAGCGGTGGTGCGGTCCTCGAGCAATGCCATGGCGCGTCTGGTCGATGTCGATGCGATGCCCGACTGTGCGCCGCGGTCATCACCGCCCCATCACGCCGACATCACCGCAACATCACATCGGAGCCTGTGGGCGTGTGATGTCTGGTGATTGCGGCGTGATGTCGACACAGCGATCCCGCTTTGGTAGAGCGGACTTCAGTCCGCTGTGCACGCTCAGAGCAGCGGACTGAAGTCCGCTCTACCGTGAGATTTCAACAGCAGCTTTGATTGATGTTATGCGTTCATAGGGTGTGCCTTCGGCGCACCAGCGCTTGCAATTGTCACCAAAAGCCGGTGCGCCAAAGGCGCACCCTATGACGCTCGCAACAAACACGCTCAACTGTCGAGCTGGCGCAGGCTCAGTTCAAGCTGCGCGTCGGCTGCCGCCAGATGCTGGCGGGCGGTGGCGATGCAGCCGCGTGCATGGTGGCCTGACGCGGCATCGGCCGCATCCAGCGACGTGTTGAATGCGGCGAGCGGTGTCGCCGGGGCATGATCGAAGTACAGCGGCGCCTGCATGACCGGGGTCGACGATGCATGGTCGCCACCGATGGCGCTGTCTGCAATCTGCCGGTACAGCGACAAGGTTTCGCGCATCGGCTGGATCGCCAGTTCGCGGCGCAGCATGTCGCGGCAGGTCTCGAACTGGCGCAGGGCCTGCGCGCGCTGGCCGCTGAGCACGAACAGCTGCATCAGCTCGCGGTGAACATCTTCGCGCAGTGCATCGCAGTCGAGAATGCACTGCGCGTAGCGGATGCTCTCGCCGTATTCGCGACGGATGGTGCACAGCTGCATTAGCCGCCACAGCGCATTGAGATAGTGGCGCCGGTGTTTCTCGCGCTCGCGCAGCGCCCAGTCGTCGGTGAACTCCATCAGGATGTCGGATTTGTACAGCGCCACGCCGGTGCGCAGATCCTCGATCTCTGCGTCCCCCAGCTGCTCGATCGGCCGGCTCAGGCCGGACGCGATCCGGCGTTCGAATTCTTCGATATCAAGCCAGATCGCCTGCGAACCGTTCAGCCCGATCGCGCCGCGACGGTCGCTGGCGATCAGTTCGCCGTGCTGGAACGGTGCACATTCGACCATTCGCCGCAGCCGCCACAGCGCGGTGTTGAACGAGCCCGCAGTCATCGACGCCATCCGCTCCGGCCACAGCGTGTCCAGCAGTTCCGCACGGCTGAAATAGCGCCCGCGCCCCAACGCCAGATAGGCCAGCAGGCTGCCGCAGCGGCCTGAGATTGCAGTGACCTGTTCGCCGGTGGCGTCGTTGGCGACACAAAGCGAGCCGAACAACCAGATGCGTAACATCCTGTCGTGTCCTGTGCAGTGGCCGCCCCGACACGGACGCGGCACGCGCGATCTGTCGAGCGCAGGACCGCACACCTTCGCGGTCCTGCGCCCCGGAACATCGCAGGCGTTGCGTAACACGCGCTAAGGTGCGGCGACAGGCCGCACGCCAAGCGGCAACACCAGGCGGCCGCGTGAAGCGCCGCTTTCCGTTGGCACTGTCTGTGATTCAAACGCCGCCGCAGGTGGGGCGCGGACAGTAAAACCATACAAACCGCGCCCGACGCCGCTGTCCGGTCAGCATCAACATCAATGGAACGGCCATCGCGCCGCCGGGACGAAGTCGACGATGACCGCACTGCCCACCAGAATCCGCAAGGCGCGTCTGTCGGCACAGCTGACCCAGGCAGAACTTGCGCGCCGGGTCGGTGTGAAACGCAGCGCTGTCACCCAGTGGGAACACCCGCTGGGGACCACGCCCAGCATGCATCACCTGATTCAGATCGCGATCCAGACCGACACCTGTGTCGAATGGCTGGCGACCGCCCGCGGCCCCTGCCGCAGCGAGGACACCGAGCCGCTAGCGGCGGTGTTGATGGACGGCTACGCCCAGGACCCACAGGAGGGCGAGGCGCTGCTGCGCTTCCGTCGGCTGCCCCCGCACAAGCGCAAGATCGCGCTGCAGATTCTGCAGGTGTTGTCGGGCTGAACGGTCACCTGTTCGGCAGCGCTCCCGCCATCATGGATTTGAGCGACAACAAATCTCTCATGGGCGCAGTGGCTAGACTGCGCAACATGTCGTGCAAAGCCCTCAACGCATCCATGTTTGTCAGGACAGCCCTGCTCGCCTGTGCGCTGTGCGCCGCCCCGCCACGGTTGGCCGCGCAGACGGCGCCGGCCACCGGATCCGCAGACGCCGCGGACGCCGCGCCGCACACGCACAGGTTTGCACTGAGCGCCGGCGAGTATCTGTGGATGCCCGAACTTGCTCCTGCGGGACCAGTCGTGATCGTGATCAGCCTGCCCGAGCAGCTGGCCTATGTGTATCGCAACGGCGTACGCATCGGCGTGTCCACGGTCAGCACCGGCAAGCCCGGCTACGAAACGCCGACCGGGGTGTTCACGATCCTGCAAAAGCAGCGCGAGCATTACTCCAATCTATACAACAACGCGCCGATGCCGTTCATGCAGCGGTTGACGTGGGGCGGCGTCGCGCTGCATGCCGGCAAAGTGCCCGGCTATCCCGCCTCGCACGGCTGCGTGCGTCTGCCGTATGCCTTTTCGGAAAAACTGTTCGGCGCGACGTCGCACGGCATGACCGTGGTGATCGCGAACGAAACCTCGCATGCGCCGGAAGTCAGTGCGCCCGGCTGGTTCGCGCCGGTGGACCCGGCCACGGGGGCGCTGCGCGAGCCGGTGATTGCCGCCGATATGAGCGGGGACGAGTGGATGCCGGACCGCGCGCCCGACGGGCCGCTGACCATCGTGCTGAGTACGCATGACCGCAAGGTCGTGGTGCTGCGCAACGGCGTGGAGATCGGCCGCGCCAACGTCGTCATCAGCGGTGAGCCGCTGCGCGGCACGCAGGCCTATGTGCTGCTGGAGGGCACGGGTGAAGGCCCCAGCACGGTGCTGCCGGATCGGCCGGCGCTGCGCTGGCTGTCGATCGCGGTCCCGGATTCTCGCTTGACAGGCACGCCACCCAAAGGCGATCTGCGCCAGGCGCTCGCAATTGGACAGATTCGCGTTGGAGATGTATTCGCGCACCAGATCTACGACGCCCTTCGCCCGGGCGCGACCGTGGTCGTGACCGACGAGCCGATCCATCGCACCGCGCCGTCCGAGGAGATCACGGTGCTGCGCGCCGATGAGACACCGGTCGCGCCAATACTGCCAACGCCAGCAGAAACCCCGTTGCCGGACGACTGAACGCCCGCCACGTTCATGCTTGCGTCGCTGGAGTACGGCATCCTGCGCCAATGTTCCGACCTGCCGCCCTGCTGTTAGCAACTGTCATCCTGGCGGCAACCCTGCCAGCATCTGCCGCCGACACCGGCCAAGCGCCGGTAGGTACGGGCGTCGCCAACGCACGATCCATCGCCGCATCCCCACTGCTGGCCCGGCTGCAGCGCCTCGCGCCGCAGGCCGACCCCAAGGTGCTGGCGCTGGCCTTGGAAGCCGCGGAATGCGCCGCTGCCTCGGGCGCCGTCGCGCCGGCGCTCCGGCTGGCGGTTATCGATTATTCGCGGCCATCCACCGAACGCCGGCTGTGGGTGTTCGATCTGCAGTCGACACAGCTGCTTTATACCGAACATGTCGCCCACGGCAAAGGCAGCGGCGAGAATTTCGCCAACGCTTTCTCCAACCGCGAAAGCAGCCACCAGTCCAGCCTCGGCCTGTTCGCCACCGCCGAAACCTACATCGGCGGCAACGGCTACTCGCTGCGGATGGATGGGCTGGAACCCGGCATCAACGATCAGGCCCGCGCGCGCGCCATCGTCATGCACGGCGCGCCCTACGTCGACCCGGCGATGGCCCGGCACCAGGGACGCCTCGGCCGCAGCTTCGGCTGCCCCGCACTGCGTCCTGCGGTGGCGAATGCGGTCATCGATACGCTCAAGCAGGGACAGCTGATTTTCGCCTACTACCCGGATCAGCAGTGGCTGGCGAATTCGCGCTTTTTCAGGTGTGGGGCGAACCGCATGGCCGGAGTTCGGCCGCAGGGATCGCGCGCAGCGCCTTGATCCAAATGTTTTTCGCGTGAATTTTTCGGCTCTGCCGATGTTTGCAGCTGATGGTGTGCAGGTAAAGCCTGGCACCTTTTTCGCGCTGGTGCGCGAGTTACTTTCATTGGCGCACTGCGCCGCTTGCAGCGCGAACGGCGAAGCCGGCCCGAAGGGCGAGCGCCGCGGGCGCGAGTCAAGAAAGTAACTCGCGCACCAGCGCGAAAAAGATTCCAGGCGTTACCCACATACCATCAGGTGCAAACATCGATAGCGCCGAAAAATTCACGGAGAAAGATAATACGCGCCTTCCAGCGCCACCACAGATCGATCACGCAGGAAAGCTTCGATCAGACATCGACAAACCAAACCCCAACCGCAAACGCCACCACGATCAGCACCACACCCGGCAACAGTCGCAGAAAAAAACCGCGACCGCCGCGCAGCCACGCCATCACCAGCTTGCTGAGTGAGTTCGCGATCAAGGCGATCAACACCGGCCAGCCCGCGGAGGAGACGGCAACATCGCCAGTGGCAACCAGCTGCGCGACTGACGCCGCGGCGGCATGCAGGTCCGCAAGGCCAGCGACGCCGGCGGCAATCTGCACCCCGGTGTCGCCAAGCCAGCGATGCACGCCGGCCGACAGCAGCAGGATTGCGCTGACGATGGCGGCGAACGTCAGCGCATGCCGCGGCTCGAACGGACGGCCGGGCGCGACCGGACGATCTTCAACTGCTGTGGATGCGCTGCGTGCATGCACCAGCCAGGCCGACAGCACCGCGGCGAGGCCAGCGAACAGCAGCGGCCACGCGAGTTGCCGCAGCAGCGGCGGCGACAGCGCGCCGATAACCACACCCAGCATCAGAATGGTGGGGATATTGGAGCACAGCGCGGCGCTGACGCACTGCGCCAGCCACTGCGGCGAGGCGCGCGCGCGGTCGCCCATCGCGGCGATGGTCGCGGTGCTGGAGACGAAGCCGCCAATGAAGCCGGCAAGCGCCAGACCCGCGCCCGGGCCGAGTATGCGCAGCGCGATATAGCCCGCGCCGTTGATCGCCATCACCAGCACCACCAGCAGCCACAGCGTATGCGGATTCAGCGCATCCCACGGATCAACGGTGCGGTCGGGCAGCAGCGGCAGAATCACCACCGCAGCGGCGGCAAGCAGCAGCGCGTCGTGCAGTTCCTGTTCGGTCAGCGTGCTGCGGGTGAAGCGGTGCAGGCTGGATTTGCTCGCCAGTACCATCGCAACCACCACGCCCAAGCCCGCGGCGATCGGCAGCGCGGTCATCGCCAGCACACCGAGCAGAAACGTCACCAGCATCGCGACTTCGGTGGTGAGGCCGGGATCATCGGAGCGGCTGCGGCGGTAGCTCGCCAATGCCGCGATCGCAACGAACGCACCGCCGACGGCGATACCGACGCCGCCCAGCCGCTGCGCGATGGCGCCGGCCAACGCCACGAGAATGAAGGTGCGCACACCGGCCGCAGCGCGCTGCGGGCCCTCTCCCTTGCTGCGCTCGCGTTCGATGCCAATCAGCAGGCCAACCGCGAATGCCACGCAAAACCCATAGATATCGGCAGCATTCAACTGCGTCTGTCCGCCGGTGGATGACTGCACATCATGCGGCGGAGTCTACGCTTGGCTCAGCGCAGGTCGCACGCTCAATGCGAAAACAGCACCGGCAGATGCGTGGTCTGCAGCAGCTCGCGAGTGGTGCCGCCCAGCACCGCTTCGCGCAGCCGCGAATGGCCATAGCCGCCGGCGACGACCAGATCGGCACCGACGGTGCGCGCGTATTCAAGCACCGCGTAGGCAGCCGAGAAATTCATGCTGGGCCGCGTCACCACCTCGACCTTCAGCCCGTGACGGGCCAGATGCGCGGCGATATCGGCGCCGGGCTCGCCGCCGTGCGCGGATTCGCCAATCTTCGGATCGATCACCAGCACATCGATCGCAGCGGCCCTGTGCAGCAGCGGCATCGCGTCGCTCACCGCGCGGCTCGCTTCGCGCGTCGGTTTCCATGCGATCACCACCCGCTTCGGCGGCAGGGTCGCGGTACTGCCCTCCGGCACCACCAGCAGCGGGCGGCCGGAGTGGCGCAGGATGTCGTGAAAATGATCGTGCACCAACATCGTTTCCGCACCGTCGCGCGGCATCGCCGGCAACACCGTCAGATCGGCATAGCGGGCGTGCATTGCGGCGGTGTTCTGCGGAAACAGCGACACTGCCTCGGTCATGCGGATCTCCAGCGGCACATCCGAACGCGAAAATTTTTCGCGCAGCGCATCGGCGCGTTCGCGTGCGCGCGTGCGCGCTTCCTCGTGTAGGCGCGCATAGACGTCATAGGCCATCGCACCCCAATCGCTGGGCATTGGCGCGGGCACATCGACAGTGACCAGCATCGCCACATGCGCCTCGAAAGCCTGGGCAAGCGCCATGGCCGCCGCGGTCGGAGCGCGCGCGCTGTCGGCGTTCACATAGGGAATCAGAATGTCCTTGATCACGATGACACCTCGTCCGGCAGTATGGTGGCCGTCATTGGGACACGGCTCCGCATGCAGCCGCTTGATCGACGTCAAATCCGCCGATGGTTTCCTGCGTATATTCGGAACTGCTCGATCCGCGCGCCGCTGTCACATGTGAAGGCGCGCATCGCACCGGCTTCTCTGCATCTCCCTCCACGCCCCGCGGAAAACGAGATCGAACCGATGGCCCCGCAGTCGCCCGCAGCGCCGATGACATCAGGCTCCGGAACGGCTGGCCCAGAAACCGCCGGCGAACCGCGTACGGATGCGCACAGCGGCGGTTTGCGCGCGTCCGAAGCCGCGATGCGTCTGCGTCGCGATGGACCGAACCTGTTGCCGCAGCCGGACCGCCGCAGTTGGCTGCGGATGGTGCTCGATGTATTGCGCGAACCGATGCTCTTGCTGCTGGCAGCGGCGACGCCGGTGGCAGTTGTTGTTGGCCGTCGATCTGGTCCCATGCCGATTCATGCGCAGGATTTGAGCCACATCAACATCGGCGCAGCGCACATGGCGTGCAATATCAGCATCGGCTTTGGACAGGCTGCTTTCGACAGGCTGCTTGGCGCCTGTTCAAATATGTTTCCCGACCGCGAACAGATCAACGAGCTGTCATCCCGAACGCCCACGCAGTGGGTGGAGGGATCTGCTGTTGTGCGCACCGGCCACAAGCAGATCCCTCCTCGGGCTTCGCCCTCGTTCGGGATGACATGAACCTGTCGTCGATCTACGGCATGATCGGCGCGCCCGATATCCCGGCCTACCACGCGTCCAAAGGCGCGGTGCGGCTGATGAGCAAGACCGACGCGATGATCTACGCGCCCGACCGCATCCGCGTGAACTCGGTGCATCCGGGCTTCATCTGGACGCCGATGGTCGAACACCATCTTCTCGCCAGCGGCGCCACCGACCTTGTCGCTGCACGCAAGGCCGTCGGCGATCTGCATCCACTCGGACACATGGGCGACGTCGACGATATCGCATGGGGCGTGGTGTATCTCGCGTCCGACGAATCGAAATTCGTCACCGGCAGCGAACTGGTGATCGATGGCGGGTATACGGCGCGCTAGTCGATGCAAGAAGGTGCTACCCGCTGCTCGTCGACTTCTCACGCAATCGCCAGTGATGGCCGAGAACCTGTTCAAAATCTCTGATTTGGAAAAAATATGTCATCCCGAACGCCCGCGTAGCGGGTGGAGGGATCTGCTTGTGTCCGGTGAGCACAACAGCAGATCCCTCCACCCGCCAAGCGGGCGTTCGGGATGACAGATGGTGGATCTGTTCGCGATCGGGAAACATTACAAGAAGCGCTGAGCACTCATCATTCAGGCTCTCAGTCGACTGCGCGGTCCCCGCGCGACCCTGCGAAGTCTCACGGCGCATGATCCCTTCGGCTGATTCGCACTGCGCCTTCTGACACGCACCGACGTATCATCGCGACGTCCTCGCACACGCATCACTGCCATGCCCGAACTGCCCGAAGTCGAAACCACGCGTCGCGGTCTGGCGCCGCATCTGGAAGGTCGTCGCGTCATCGGCGTGACCCTGCGACGGCCGGATCTGCGCTGGCCGATTCCGCGCGAGATCGAAACACTGTTGCCATCGCAGACCATTCTGTCCGTGCGTCGGCGCGCGAAATATCTGCTGATGGACACCGACGCCGGCACGGCGATCTGGCATCTGGGCATGTCGGGCAGCATGCGCGTGCTGCCGGCGAGCACGCCGGTGCAGGCGCACGACCACGTCGATGTGCTCATCGATTCAAGCAGGATCCAAGGCAAGGACGCGGCCGCAGCGAAGGTGCTGCGCTTCAACGATCCGCGCCGGTTCGGTTCTCTGCTGTGGCAGTTGCCGGGCGAAACCCATGCGCTGCTGCGCGATCTCGGGCCGGAGCCGCTGTCGGACGACTTCAGCGGCGCGCTGCTGTTCGAACGCAGCCGCGGGCGCAAGATCGCGGTGAAGGCGTTTCTGATGGATCAGAAAATCGTGGTCGGCGTGGGCAATATCTACGCGGCCGAAGCACTGTTCGCGGCGGGCGTCTCGCCGCTGCGCGCGGCGGGCAAGGTCTCGCGTGAGCGCTACGACGCGATCGCGCAATCGGTGCGGACGATTCTGAGTTACGCCATCGCCCGCGGCGGCACCACGCTGCGCGACTTCATCAGCCCGGACGGGGCGCCGGGTTATTTCGAACAGGAGCTGTCGGCCTATGGACGCGGCGGCGAAGCCTGTCCGCGCTGCGGTCGGCCGCTGAAACAGGCGATGCTGGCGCAGCGGGCCACGGTCTGGTGCGGGCACTGCCAGCGGTGATGGCATGGTCACCGCTGTGGTGGCGGGGCTGGGGTATAGTCGGCCTCCAACCGATGCGGCTCCACATCTGCCCATGAGCGAGAACGAACACGCCGACATCACCCAATGGCTGGACGCCGCACGTGACGGCGACCGCGCCGCGCTGGATCGCGTCCTGGGCACGCTGTACCACGAACTGCACGCGATGGCGCGCCGACAGCTGGCCGGGCAGTACGGGCAGACGTTGGACGCGACCGCGCTGGTGCACGAAGCCTATTTGAAGCTGATCGGCCGCCGAGAGGTGCAGTTCGACGATCGTGCACACTTCTTCGCCTACGCCGCCTCGGCGATGCGCAGCGTGGTGGTGGACTATGCCCGCCAGCGCCTCGCGCAGAAACGCGGCGGCGATCTGCATCGCGTCACCGAACTGCCGGAGGATCTCGAAGGCGGCCTGCGTCTGGATGAGGACATGCTGGGCCTGGACACTGCGCTGACCAAACTCGCAGGGGTGGACGTCAAGCTTGCGCAAGTGGTGGAGCTGCGCTACTTCGCCGGACTGTCGGAGCAGGAAATCGCCGAGCTGCTGAAGCGGTCGGAGCGCAGTATCCGCCGCGACTGGCAGAAGGCGCGGATGTTCCTGCTCGCGTCGCTCGGCGACGAGAACGGCGAGCGCTGAAGCGATTCATCGATGGACGCCGAACGCTGGCAGCGTCTGTCGCCGCTGCTCGATGCACTGATCGATCTGGAAGGCGAGGCGCGCGAGGCGCGTCTGGTGGCGCTGCGCGAGGAAGATCCCGCGCTGGCGGCCGAAATAGAAACGCTGCTGGCGCTGGAAGACGACAACGCGGATTTCCTCTCCGAACCGCTGGTGACGCCGCCGCCGATGCCCAAAGCGGACACGATGATCGGGCCGTACAAGCTCGACAGGCTGCTTGGCGAAGGCGGCATGGGCCAGGTCTGGCTGGCGCGTCGCGCCGATGGTCTCTATCAACGCCGGGTCGCGCTGAAGCTGCTGCGGCCTGGCCTGGCCGACCCCAATCTGCGCCAGCGTTTCACCCGCGAGCGCCAGATCCTCGCCCGCCTCGGCCATCCGCACATCGCGCGGCTGCTCGACGCCGGCATCAGCACCGACAACCAGCCGTATCTGGCCCTGGAATACGTCGAAGGCGAACCGATCACCGACTGGTGCCGGATGCGCGATCTGGGCACCGAAGCGCGGCTGAAGCTGTTTCTGCAGGTGTGCGAAGCGGTCAGTCACGCGCACGCGAATCTGATCGTGCATCGCGACCTCAAACCATCCAACATCATGGTCACGCCGCTGGACGAAGTGCGGCTGCTGGATTTCGGGATCGCCAAACTGCTGGATGGTCCGGAGCCCGGCCGCGACAACACCCGCACCGAAGTGCGCGCGTTCACCCTGCACTACGCTGCGCCGGAACAGATCCGCGGCGAGCCCGTGACCACGATGACCGACGTGTATTCGCTGGGCGTGGTGCTGTACGAACTGCTGGCCGAAACCAAGCCGTACAGACTCAAACGGCAGACCGACGCCGAGTGGGAAGAAGCGATCCTGATCTCCGACCCGCAGCGGCCGTCGGCGACCCTGCAGCGCGAAGCCGAAAGCGACCCGTCGCGCACCCAGGCACTGCGACGCCGCGCGAAAGAAGTCTCCGGGGATCTCGACAACATCGTGCTGAAGGCCCTGTCGAAACGTCCTGAGCAGCGCTACCCGTCGGTGGAAGCGATGGCGCTGGATCTGCATCGCTATCTGGAAGGCAAGCCGGTGCTGGCGCGGCCGCAAAGCATGGCCTACCGCAGCCACAAATTCGTGCAGCGGCATCGCTGGGCATTGGCCACCACCGCGCTGATTCTCGCGGTGATGACTTCGGCGCTGGTGCTGGTGACCTGGCAAGCAGGACAGGCGAGGCGTGAAGCCACTCGCGCGCAGGCGCTGCAGAGATTTGTCACCAACCTGTTCGAACAGGCCGGCGGCAGTACGCCCGGGCCGCTGGACGTACGCAAACTGCTGGAAGCGGGCGAACAGCGCGGCAATCGCGAACTGGCGACCCAGCCGCTGGCGCGCGCAGAGCTGTTCGGGGTCATCGCGCGTCTGCGGCTGGGGCTGGGCGACTATCCGCAGGCGCTGCGGCTGCTGGGCCAGCAGGACGCGATCCTGATCGGTCTGGAAGAAGCGCCGGACAGTCTGCGTCTGACCTCGGCTTCCGACTACGGACGCACACTGCGCCTGTTGGATCGCGCAGCGGACTGCGTTGCCCAGATGCAGCCGCATGAAGCATACGCGCGCAGTCTGCAGCGGCAGCTGCCGGCACAGGCCGCGGATTTCTATTCCGAACTCGGCCGCTGTCAGCGCACGCTCGGCAAACACCGCACCGCGCAGCTGTTGTTCCAGCGTTCGCTGCAAGTGCGCCGCAACACCTTGGACAACATCGCCGGCGTGGTCGAAAACCTCGCCGACCTGGCGGGCCTGCAGAGCGACGCAGGCAACACCCAGGCCGCCCTGCTGGGGTATCGCAATGCGCTGGCCCAGCTGCAGGCCAGCGTGAGCATGCGCCATCCGCTGGCGATCGAACTGCAGCGCCATCTGTGCTCACTGGAGCGCAGCGCCGGACAGATCGCCATCGCCGAACGCGACTGCTATGAGGCCTTGACGCTGGCGCTTGATGTGCATGGTCCGGATCATCGCGCCAGCGTCGATGCGCGCCGCCAGCTCGCAGCGATCCACGTCGATCAGGGCCGTTTGCGCGAGGCCGAAACGGCGTACCTCGACAGCCGTGCCTGGCTGGTGGCGCGGCTCGGCGCCCAGCATCAGGACGTGGCGCGCGACGACAACAGTCTGGCGATCATCGCCTGGGAACGCGGCGATCTGGAGCTGGCGCTGAAGCGCCTGGACCGATCCATCGCGGTATACCGCAAACAAAAAAACACCACCGTCTATCCGGGCGTGCTGTTCAACAAGGCGATGGTGCTGCATGACGCAGGCCGCGACGCGGCGGCGCTGCCGCTGCTGCTGCAGGTGGAGCGCCTGCGGATCGCCCAAATCAAGCCTGACCATCCCCTGCTTGGCGATACCGCGCGGATGATCGGCGAAGTGCAGGCTGCGCTGAATCAACCCACGGCCGCACGCGAACATCTGGTCACGGCGGTGCGACTGACCCGCAGCGGCTATGCGCCATCGCACCCGCATACCCGTCGCGCGGAACTGTCGCTGGCGCTGTTCGACCTACGCCGTGAGCAGACTGATCAGC
Organism: Lysobacterales bacterium; assembly: GCA_031419075.1. Lineage (GTDB taxonomy): Bacteria > Pseudomonadota > Gammaproteobacteria > Xanthomonadales > Xanthomonadaceae > Lysobacter_I. The sequence continues at coordinate 22,300 of JANOKD010000037.1, read as the reverse complement.
AGGCCGATCTGCAAGCAAGTCCCCAGACAAACCAGCAGGCATTGGCGTTGACCCAGCTCGAAAAACTTTCGGCGCTGCCCGAAAGCGATCATGAGTTGCGCAAGGTGGCGTGGCTGGCGGCGGCCGCAGTCATCAGCCACCGTTGCCAGCAGCCGGGTGTAATCGACGCGGTGGACGCGCTGACCGACATCGAAGAAAAAATGCGCGAAGCGCTGCCGGAAGGCGGTTCTGTCGTACGCGAATTCGAACGCATGCGCAGCCGCTGTCTTTGACGAAACAACTGGAGAACACACCATGCAGACCCTGTCGCCGTTTCACCGCCTTGCATGCGTCATCGCGCTGTCGATCGCCAGCGGATGTGCAGGCTCTGAACCCCGCAGCGCCGATGCGGGGCGCGATGCGCGCACCGGCACGATCAAAGGCGACATCCAACACCCCGCGCACGTCATTCCATCGATGCGGATCTGCGCGATCGGCAGCGGGGAAGGCGCAGCGCGGGTGTGCGTGGAGACGCGCCGCGATCAAAGCACCTACCGTATCGATGGTCTTGCACCGGGCGACTACACCGTCATCGCTGCCGGCGATGGGCTGTACCGTATTGGCGGGCATGTGCAGCAGGTGCAGTGCATCCGCGCACCGTGTCCGGAGATGCCGGCAACGGTGACGGTCGCGGCGGGCGCGACGGTCTCCGGCATCGACATCAATGGGTTTTACGAACAGCGCGACGATTTTCCGGCGATGCCGGCGGAATAAAAAGCGACACGCGCTTTTTGCTACAGCAGCGGCGGCTGCTGCGGATCGATCCGGCCTTCGCCGCGCATGACTTTTTTGTATTCGGCGCGGCTCACCGACACATAGCGATCATTGCCGCCGATCTCGACCTGCGGCCCGTCCTGCAGCGCATGGCCCTGTTCGTCCACGCGCACGGTCATGGTCGCTTTCTTGCCGCTGTGGCAGATGGTTTTGATTTCAGTCAGTTCATCGGCCCACGCCAGCAGGTATTGGCTGCCCTCGAACAACTCGCCGCGGAAATCGGTGCGCAGGCCGTAGCACAACACCGGGATGCGCAGCAGGTCGACGATCTCGGTCAGCTGCCACACCTGCGCCTTGGTCATGAACTGCGCCTCATCGACCAGCACGCAGTCCAGCTTTCCGTGCCTGGCGATGTCGTTGCGCGTCCAGAGTTCCAGATCGTCGTCGCGCTCGAACGCCTGACCTTCGGCGCTCAGACCAATACGCGATGCCACCGTGCCGGAGCCGCCGCGGAAGTCCAGCTTGGGCGTGAAAATCAGCTCCCGCATCCCGCGCTCACGATAGTTGTGCGCAGACTGCAGCAGGGTGGTGGTCTTTCCGGCGTTCATCGCCGAATAGTAGAAATAGAGCTTGGCCATAGGCACAGTTTAAGCCGGACGCCGCACATGCGGCACCCGGCGCATGCGTCTACGGATCAAGGTTGGGGCGGTACAGCCTCGCTGCCTACGGCCTCGATCTCACCGACATGGACCATGCCTTCCTTCCACACGTAGTCCTCGAACGCCCAGTATTTCTTCGGATCGGTGCGCGAGGCGTCGTACATCGTTTTGAGATTGACCCCGCCGACCGAGCCGAACAGCTGGTTGCCCCCACCGATACTGGAAATGATCAGACCCGCGTCGAAGCCGGTCCGCGAGCCGGTCATCTGCCGCTTGCCCTGCGCAAGCGCACGTTCGAAGCGCGGCTTGGCGGTGCTGTCGGCGTATTCCTTGAAGAACGCACGCCCGCGCTGCGGCACTTCGGCCTGTTGCTGCGGGGTCAGCTCGGCCCACATTTTTTCGCGGATGGCCAAAAACTGCGGGTAGCCGCGCTCGGCAGCAAGATCAGCCCAGATATACGCCTCGACGCGATCGCTATCGACGCCCACACCGTGCCAATACAGCATGCTCAGGCGGTGCTGCGAATACTTGTCGGCATGACGCGCCGCGATGCGGAAATTGCGCACGGCGTCGCCCCAACTGCCGGCGGCGGCGGCCTTGTTGGCGTAAATGCGATGCAGCTCGTTGGGATGGTTGAAAGCCATCTTCACCAAGGCATCAAAATCATCGAGCACAAGCGCGTCGGTATCGACCGTAACCGCCTGTTCGGCGAGGTTGGTGTCTGCGCCAGGCGCGGCGCTGAGCGCGACCGGCAGAATCAATGCGCAGCCCAGTGCGAGCAGACGCGGAGCAATACGGTTCATGGGATTTCCTCCAAGGATGTGAGGTCTTCTGGACTGCGCTACTGCGCGAAATGTGACCGACGGCGGATGCGAACCCGTCGTCGGTGCGGACGTATTGCGGCTGCGTGTGTCGTTGCTGCAGCCATGTCTTCAGCCTCCGCGCGGTACTCGCGATTCGGTCTGTGGCACGGGAGCCTCGGGTGCGGGCGCATTGGTCTCGGGTCTGGTCGCAGGCACCCGAGAACCCTGATCGACCGGCGGCGGCACGCTCTCGATTTCGCCGACGCTGACTTTGCCGATCCGCGGTTTCGCCCAGATCTTGTCCTGCCACGCCCAGTATTTTTTCGCGTTCCAATAACGCTCGTCGTAAAACTTCGAACCATCGATCGCCTGCGAACCCGATGGCCCGGGAATCTCGATCTGCACGCCCCTGTTGAAGCCGGTGCGGCTGCCGGTCATCTGACTTTTTCCGATGCGCAGCTGATGCTCATAGCGCGGCTTGGCCGCTGCGTCGCCGAAGCGCGCGTACACCGCCTGTCCGGCCTCGACCGCGCGCGCGCGCTCGGATGCGCTGAGCGCGTTCCAATACCGCTCGCGCAGGCCGACAAAGCCCTGATAGCCGCGCTCGGCGGCCAGATCCATCCAGACATAGGCCTGCACGGGGTCGCGCGGCGTGCCCTCACCGTTCCAGTACATCTCCGCGACCATGCCCTGCGAGGGTTTGTCGGCGAAGAAACTCGCGCGCCTGAAATATTGCAGCGCAGTGTCGTGGCGTTTCTGGTTATAAGCCTCCAGCCCCAGCAAGCGGTACTTCAGATCCTGGTGATGTTCCAGAAAGCCCGCAGTGATGAGCAGCGGATCCTCGACCGGATCGGGCGGAATCACGCGCTCGACGGCGGACGTCGTGAACGCAGCGGCAAGCAGCGCAAGCAGGCAGGGGGCCGCAAGGAAACGGGGGGCATTCACGTGGAGGGCTCGACGGGACATGTGCTCAATGGATGCACACGGTAGCCGAATCGTCGCGTCCGCACGGGTAAACTGATGGGCTACTGGACATTGGTCATACCGCCTTTCTGCATGCACGGTCTCAACCCTCCCCAACGCGAAGCGGTGCTCCACGCTGAAGGCCCGATGCTGGTGCTGGCCGGCGCGGGCAGCGGCAAGACCCGCGTGATCGTCGAGAAGATCGCGCATCTGATCCAGTCCAAGCACTACCCGGCCAAGCGCATCGCCGCGATCACCTTCACCAACAAGTCGGCGAAGGAAATGCGCGAGCGCGTGGCGCGCCGGATCAAGGGCGACGCGGCCGAAGGCCTGACCCTGTGCACGTTCCACGCGCTGGGCCTGAAGGTGCTGCAGATCGAGCATGCGAAAGTGGGATTGAAGCGCGGGTTCTCGGTGTTCGACAGCGACGATTCGCTGGGCCAGATGAAGGATCTGATGCCCGGCGCAAAAGGCGATGCGGTGCAGGCGATGCAGGGCCTGATCTCGCGCGCCAAAAACGCCGGCCTGTCGCCGGAGGAAGCGCTGGCCGCAGCGCAAACGCCGCGCGAGCGCGAAGCCGCGGCGCTGTACGCGAAGTACCAGCAGCGTCTGACCACCTTCAACGCGGTGGATTTCGATGACCTGATCCGGCTGCCGGTGCAGCTGCTGGAAAGCGACGCCGAGTGCACGCTGGGCTGGCGCGAACGCATCGGTTATCTGCTGGTGGACGAATGCCAGGACACCAACGACGCGCAGTATCGGCTGCTCAAAGTGCTGGCCGGCGAAAAAGGCAACTTCACCTGTGTGGGCGACGACGACCAGAGCATCTATGCGTGGCGCGGCGCGAATCCAGAAAACCTGTCGCAGCTGGGCAAAGATTATCCGGCGCTGCGCATCGTCAAACTCGAACAGAATTACCGCTGCAGCAACCGCGTACTGCGCGCGGCGAACGCGTTGATCGCCAATAATCCGCACGAGCATCTGAAAAAACTGTGGAGCGATCAGGCCGACGGCGAGCGCATCCGCGTATTGGAATGCCGCGACGGCGAACACGAAGCCGAACGCATTGCGGCCGAGATTCAATTCATAAACAGTTCGAAAAAAGCCGAATGGAGCGAGTTCTGCATTCTGTTTCGCGGCAACCACCAGTCGCGGCCGCTGGAAAAAGCAATGCAGCTGCTGCGCATTCCCTATCACCTCAGCGGCGGCACCGCGTTTCTGGATCGCGGCGAAGTGAAGGATGCGCTGGCGTGGCTGCGGTTGATCGCAAACCCGGAAGACGATGCCGCGTTTCTGCGCGCGGTGCAGGCACCGAAACGCGAAGTCGGCGCGACCACGCTTGCGAATCTGGCCGAGCTGGCGCAGAAAGCCGGCCTGCCGATGTCGCGTGCGGCGGAATCCATCGGCCTGCTCAAGCAACTGCAGCCGCGCGCGGCGAACGCGCTGAGCGGTTTCGTCGATATCCTGCGCGGCCTGCGCAACGACGCGCGCACGCTGACCCCGGCCGAGCTGGTGCGCAAACTCAACGAACGCTCCGGCCTGCTCGCGGCGCTGCGCGCGCAGTGCAAGACCGACCAGATGTTCGCGATCCGTCGCGGCAATCTGGACGAACTGGGCGACTGGTTCGACAGCGCGCGCGGCGGCGGCCCGGGCGAGCTGGCGGCGTCGCTGGCGCTGCTCAGTCATGCCGATAAAAGCGACGCGGGCAATCAGGTGCGCTTGATGAGCCTGCACGGCGCAAAAGGTCTGGAATTCCGCTACGTCTTCATCATCGGGCTGGAGGACGGCACCCTGCCGCACGAGGCGAGCATTGAAGAAGGCCGGCTCGATGAAGAACGCCGGCTGATGTACGTCGGCATCACCCGCGCGAAAGAACAATTGTGGCTGTCGCATTCGCGCGAAGCGCAGCGCTGGGGCACCAAACTGCGGCTGTCTCCGAGCCGTTTTCTCGATGAACTACCGGACGCGGAAATCCAGCGCGACGGCGCCGACCCGGTGGCCGACGCCGCGCGCAAGCACGAGCGCGCCAACGCCGGTTTCGCGGCGATCAAAGCCATGTTGGATAACTGAGTAAATATCTGTAATGGATATCCTGATCGTCTGCATCGTCGCCCTACTCGCCTCCGGGCTGACGTTTTTCTCCGGTTTCGGTCTCGGCACGCTGCTGCTGCCGGCGTTCGCGCTGTTCATGCCGCTGGAACACGCTATCGCGATGACCGCGGTGGTGCATCTGCTCAACGGCCTGTTCAAACTCGCGCTATTGCGAAAGCACATCGACCGCGCAGTGCTGCTGCGCTTCGGCCTGCCCGCGGTGCTCGCCGCGCTGCTGGGCGCATGGCTGCTGTCGCGGCTTGGCACGCTGCCGGCGCTGCACGCCTACACCGCGTTCGGCCATCGCTTCGAGATCCTCCCACTGAAGCTGGTGATCGGCGTGTTGCTGCTGCTGTTCGCGCTGATCGAACTGGTGCCGAAGCTGCGCGACATGACATTCGACGCACGCTGGCAGCCGCTCGGTGGCGCGCTCAGCGGATTTTTCGGCGGCCTGTCCGGCATGCAGGGCGCACTGCGCAGCGCGTTTCTGGCCCGCAGCGGCCTGGACAAACAGGCGTTCGTCGCCACCGGCGCGGCCATCGCCTGCGTCATCGACGTGTCGCGGCTGGCGGTGTACGCGGGCACCTTGTTCGCAGTGTTCGGCACCCTTGACCACCGGCTGCTGGCCGGCGCGGTGCTGGCGGCATTTGCCGGCGCGTGGCTGGGCAACCGGATGCTGCGCAAGACCACCCTGCGCGGCCTGCAGCGGATCGTCGCGGCGATGCTGTTCGTGTTCGCAATCGGCTTGATCGTTGGTGCGCTGTAGCGCATCGCAGGCGGACGCTGCGAATGAGGCGGCGATCAGCGATAGCGGCCGGCATTGCCCGCGAAACGTCGGTCGACCGCATCGGCAGTGACGGATGGAGGCCGCTTCGCCTGATTGGCGTGACTTGTCTGAAAATCAAAAAATCAAATCAAAACAATCTGTTATCGCTTAATTCCTCACGTGTTGCATTAGCAACGCCGCCCCAGTACCCTGTGTCACGTCCGGCCATGCCGGAGCCACACGACAACCGTGATCTGCCGGCCTCGGCCGGATTTTGAGGAGACCTTCGGGTCTCCTTTTTTTTAGCGGCCATCGCTTGTGGGACTCGCCCCGGCCCGCCAAGATGCGGAACGATGCCGACTCCCGCCGCCCGTCACGCTGCCCCGCGCCTTGCGCTGCCTGTTGTGCTGGCGGCACTGCTCGCGCTGACCGCGCTGGGCTGCGAGAAAGAACAGCGGGTGGTGCCGGGCACTGCCACCGAGCCGGTGCAGGCGGTCGCGCTGCTCAGCCAGCATCTGCGCGACAACAATCTTCAGGCCTTCGCCCGCGACGCCGTGCCGCCGCCGCTGCGGCCGCAGCTGGCTGCAGCTTGGCGTGCTGGCCGCACCCGCTGGCCGCTGGACGAGCTGCCGTTCGACCACAAGATTCCCGGCATTCTGGCCACGCTGTCCGCGGACAAGGCCGATGTCGCGCTGCGGCGCAGCTTCGATCGTCAGTTTGCGAATGCGCATACCGAGATCCGCGCAGCGGCCAGCGCGCTGGGGATGTTCGGGGTGAAGTTTCTGCAGAGCGACGACGCACTCAGCGCCGAAGAACGCGCGCACTACGCGCAGTTGGTCTCGGCGATGAGCGCATGGGGCGCCAAGGCCAACCTGGGCGACCCCAAACGCGGCCGCGGCGCGATCGCGCGGATGACCTTGGCTGCCCGTCAGACCGGACTGCGGGGTGAGGCGGATTTCGCACAGTTGGGCATCGACGATAGTCTGCGCCGGCTCACGCCGGTGATCGCCGCGCTCAAAGACACCCTGCGCAGCTACGACCTGGATCTGGACGAGAGCCTGGATGCGATGACGCTGTCGCTGGATCATCAGGACGGCGATCAGGCGCGGGTGCGGATGCGCTACCGGCTGGCCGGTCAGGCCATCGACACGCTGGTGGCGGTCGAACGCATCGACGGCCGCTGGTATCTCAGCGATTTCCTGCGCCATGCCCGCGCCGCCGCGGCACCGCCGCCCACGCCGGCCGCCGTGCCAGTGGTTCCGCTCACCGAAACCGCGACGAAGCAGCCGCCTTCGTCATAATGACGGCGACTATGCCGACCTCACCGAACCAACCCACGCTCTTCGACGCCGCATCGCCGGCCGACGCCACGCAGGCCGCGACGGTTCCCGCTGCGGATCCGCATGCCGAAGACACTGCCGTGCACGCCAGCGCGTCTGCACCTGTCAAAGACCGCATGATCGAAGACAACGCCACCGACGCGTCCGCTGAAGCGCGCGCAGACGCCGCCACCCCGCAGCAGCCCGAGCTGACGATGCTGGTGCCTGTAGCGCCCGCTGCGCCGCCGCCGCGCGGCCGTCGGCCGTGGTGGGCGGGCCTGATGCGAAGAGTGCTGGAGCCGTGGATCGAACTGCGGATCGAGCCGCTGCCCGAGGCGCTGACCAACGACCCGCGCCCGATCTGTTACGTGCTGGAAGATTACGGGCTGTCCAATGCGTTGATTCTGGATCGTGCCTGTCACGAAGCCGGCCTGCCTTCCGGGCTGCGGGCGCTGGCCGGCGATCCGCTCAAACGCCAACGCGCCTACGTCGCGCTGTCGCGGCGCAATGCCGGCAGCACGCTGGGCAAGGCCGCCGATATGGCGGTGGACATCGCCACCGGCAAACCGCTGAAGAAAATGACGCGCCCCGCGCGACATTCCGAAGCGCTGGCGCGGCTGCTGGAAGCGCATCGCGTCGACCCGTCGCTGGACGTGCAGCTGGTGCCGGTGTCGATCTTCGTCGGCCGCGCACCGGACCGTAACAACGGCTGGTTCTCGGTGCTGTTTTCAGAAAACTGGACACTGGTCGGCCGCTTCCGCCGGCTGCTGGCGATCCTGCTCAACGGCCGCGACACACTGGTGCAGTTCGCGGCGCCGGTGCGTTTGCACGATGTGGTCGCCGAGGATCTGCCGCCGGAGCGCGTTGTCCGCAAACTGTCGCGCGTGCTGCGCACCCACTTCAACCGGATCCGCGAGGCGGTGATCGGTCCCGATCTGTCGACCCGGCGACTGCTGATCGACAAAGTGCTGACCGCCGAGCCGGTGAAACAGGCGATCGCCGACACCGCGCGCCGCGATAACATCAAGCTTGAGGACGCGTGGAAAAAGGCCCACGCCTACGCGTACGAAATTGCGGCCGATTATTCGCCGCCGGCGGTGCGTTCGGCGTCTTTCCTGCTGACCATCGTGTGGAACCGCATCTATCGCGGCGTGTTGATCCATCACCTCGACAAACTCAAGCTGGCCGCGCCGGGCTACGAAGTGGTCTACGTACCGTGCCATCGCAGCCACATGGACTATCTGCTGCTGAGCTATCTGCTGTACAACCAAGGCATCGTGCCGCCGCACATCGCTGCGGGTATCAACCTGAACCTGCCGGTGATCGGCACGGTGCTGCGCAAAGGCGGCGCGTTTTTCCTGCGTCGCAGCTTCCGTGGCAACGCGCTGTACTCGACAGTATTTTCCGAATACGTCGCGCAGATGGTGTCGGGGGGTTATTCGATCGAATACTTTATCGAAGGCGGTCGCTCGCGCACCGGCCGTCTACTGCAGCCCAAAGGCGGCATGCTGGCGATGACGATCCGCGCGTTTCTGCGCCAACCGACGCGGCCGGTGCTGTTCCAGCCGGTGTACGTCGGCTACGAGAAGCTGATGGAGGGCAACAGCTATCTCGATGAGCTGTCGGGCAAGGTCAAGCAGAAAGAATCGGTCTGGCATCTGCTGATGGGCATTCCAAGAGTGCTGCGCCAGAACTACGGACAAGTGGTGGTGAATTTCGGTGAGCCGATCAAGCTTGGCGACATCCTTACCGAACAGGCGCCCGAGTGGGACGGCACGCCGGTGGGCGAAGACGAAAAACCGCAGTGGCTGGCGGGCGCGATCGACACCCTCGCCGATCGCGTGCAGATCAATATCAACCGCGCCGCCGACGTCAATCCGATCAACCTGCTCGCACTGGCGGTGCTGTCCACGCCCAAGCACGCGATGGGCGAAGCCGATCTGCTGGCGCAGATCGCGCTGTCGAAAACACTGCTGGCCGAAGTGCCTTATTCCGACCGCGTCACCGTCACCCCGCACACGCCGGCGCAGATCGTCGCCCACGGCGAGGAGATCGGCGTGCTCGCGCGCACCGCGCATCCGCTGGGCGATGTGCTGCATGTGGACGGCGACACCGCGATCCTGCTCAGCTACTTCCGCAACAACGTGCTGCATCTGTTTGTCGCCACCGCGTGGATTGCCTGCTGCTTCCAGCACAACCGGCGGATGAGCCGTAACACGCTCCTGCGCATCGGCCGCTCGCTGTACCCGTTCATGCAAACCGAACTGTTTCTGCCCTGGGACGAAGACGGTTTCGCCGATCAGCTGGAACGCACCATCGCGGTATTCATCCGCGAAGGTCTGCTGGAACAGGTGAGCGAGGACGACGGCGGGATCCTGGCGCGCAACGCCGGGCAGTCCGACGAAGTGTTTCGCCTGCGCGCACTGGGCCATCCGCTGCAGCAAGCGTTCGAGCGCTACTACATCGCCATTTCGGTGCTGGCCAAAAACGGCCCCGGCACCCTCGGCAGCGCCGAACTGGAAAGCCTCTGCCACCTCGCCGCACAGCGCCTCAGCCTGCTGTACGCACCGGCCGCGCCCGAGTTTTTCGACAAGACGCTTTTCCGCAGCTTCATCCAAAAACTGCGCGAACTCAAACTGGTGTGGCCCGATCAAAGCAGCAAACTGCTGTTCGACCAACGCCTCGACAGCTGGGCCAAAGACGCGACCACCATCCTGGGCCGCGAACTGCGCCACACCATCGAAAAAGTGAGCCCCGAAGCGGTCAAGACGGAGACGGTGCCCACGGCGGATTGAAAGCATCACAGCCAGCAGCGGCACATTTGAAGACGGCGCGCTCATGGCACCATCACGCCATCCCCGAACCGAAGACGCGCACATGGCCGACACCGCTCCTACATCGCAAACCCCGGCCCATCGCCGTCGTGGGATGCTCGACTGGATCGAATTCATCGGCAATAAACTGCCAGAGCCAGCGCTGCTCTTTGCGCTGCTGGCCGCGCTGGTGGTGGTCATTTCAGCGCTGGGCGCGACGATGGGCTGGCAAGTACAGCCGGTCAAGCCAACGGTGGTCACGGCCACCGTGGTGGATGCCGCCGGCGCCACAATACAGACCCCAAAACTCGACGCGCGCGGCCTGCCGGAGATCGCGCTGCAGGACAGCGGTGCGCCGATCCAGCCGCGCTCGCTGATGACCGCCGACGGGGTGTACTGGATGCTCTCGTCCGCGCTGCGCAACTTCGTGCAGATGCCGGCGCTGCCGCTGATCTTTGTCGCGATGCTCGGCATCGGCCTGGCGGAGAAATTCGGTTTCTTCAGCGCGCTGATGCGCTGGCTCGCGCTGCTCACGCCGCGCAGACTGCTGACCCCAGCGGTGGTCCTGCTTGGAGCGACCTCATCGGTCGCCTCCGATGCCGGTTATATCGTCCTGCCGCCGCTGGCGGCTGCGCTGTATCTGGCGGTCGGCCGGCATCCGGTGGCGGGCATGGCAGCCGCCTTCGCCGGGGTTGCCGGAGGGTTCGGCGCCGGATTTTTTCCCAACGGCAGCGACGGCGTTTTGTCGGGCTTCGCCCAGGACGCCGCGCGGGTGATCGACCCGGAATACAATGTTTCCATCCTGCACAACTATTTCTTCAAGGTCGTTTCGGCCTTCACGGTGATGCTGGGCGGCTGGTTTGTGACCGACAGGATCGTCGAACCGCGGCTGCGCCGGCTCAATCCAGAAGATATGCAGGCGGCCGGCGACGACAGTGCGCGGCAGATGGCGCTGAGCCCGCAGGAACGGCGCGCGCTGCGTGGCGCGCTGCTCAGCGCGTTCTTCGGCGCAGCTCTGCTGGCCGCAATGATCCTGGTGCCGGGGATGCCGCTGCATGGCGACGGCCAGCCCACTTTGCCCAATGGCAGGGTGCTGGTGCAGCAGTCAGTGCTGCTGGTGCCTGCGGGTACCGAACTGGAAGAAGGCGCAGCCGTGCTCGCCAAGGAGCCGATGCAGGTGGTCGCCGACGGTGCGCCGCGGCTGGCAGAATCGCCGGGTCCGCGCTGGTCGCATGTCATCGTACCGATGATCGTTATTCTGTTCCTGATGCCTGGACTCGCCTACGGCGTGCTCAACGGGGCGCTGCGCAATCAGCAGGATCTGGCCGATGCCCTCAACCACGGCATCCGCAGTATCGTCCCGGTGCTGGTGATGCTGTTCTTCCTTGCGCAGTTTGTGGCGTACATGGGCTACAGCGGCCTCGACCGGATGCTGGCCTATGCCGGCGGCAGCATGCTGTTCGATGCAAATCTGCCCATTCCGTTTCTTCTCGTTGCCTTTGTGCTGGTGGTGGTGTTCGGCGATTTCGCGATGAGCGGCATGCTCAGCAAGTTCGGCGTGCTCGCACCGATCTTCATTCCGATGTTCATGATCGTGGGGATCAGCCCGGAACTCACCACCGCCGCCTACCGGATCGGCGATTCGGTGGTGAACATCGTCACGCCGTTGAATTCGTATCTGCTGATCATTCTCGCGGTATTCCAGAAATACCGGCCCAGCGCCGGACTGGGCACACTCATCGCGCTGATGGTGCCGTATTCCATCGTGTTGGGCGTGGTTTGGACTGCATTGCTGCTGCTGTGGTATTTCACCGGCATACCGTTAGGCCCGGATGCGCCGCTGCATTACGTGCCGGGCGCATAAACACTACACAACAGCGCGTTAATTCGCGATGCTCGCAGTCCGGAACAGAAATCGCCGACGCCTGCTGCGCACGCGGCAGTCTGCATGGTTGCAACATCGTCGGGCATCAGCTCGCCCTGAAGAACGGCTGGGCTGAAGCAAAACCCTATTACCTCAAAGTCTGTGCCGCCGGTGTACGCATCGGCTGCGAAAATCTCATTCAGGTGTACGTGCGCGGCGACGACCAACGTGTGCCTGAAGACCTCGACACAATCTGCGCGACCAACGCACGCCACGTGGCCTGTGATGTGCGCGAGACAACCAACTTCGACGGTATCGCGTTGCCGAAGATCACCAACGAATTTCTGCGTGAAATTGAGCAGGAACTGGATGCGGACACACCCGAGAACGAGAAACAAAAGCTGTTGGCACGGTTCAGCGCGCGAGCAGAAACTTCAGCGGAATCTCCACGCGCGCGCGCCACGCCGCTTCGTTGTGCTCGGCGCCTTCGAAACGACGGGTGATCCAGTTGTCGCCTTCGATATAGCCGCCTTTACGGAGCAATGCATCCATCCGCGCCTGATGCGGCGGATACATCGCGTCCAGCGCGGCGGTGCCGTGATCGAAATACAGCCGATGCGTGCGTGGATTGGGTAAATTCACACCGAGCCAGTCGATAACGCAACCATTGCAAGCCGGCCAGTGCGTGGACACCGCGCCGACGCCGCCGAAGACGTCGGGATACTGTGTCACCGCATACAGCGAGATCAGTCCGCCCATGCTTGATCCCATGATCAAGGTGTCATCGCGGCCCGTCAGCGTGCGGTATCGGGTATCAATGAAAGGTTTGAGCTCATCGACCAGAAAGCGCAGGTACTCATGCGAACGGATGTCTTGTGTGCGACCAATCGGGCGGCCTTCGATACCGCTGCCCACTACCTCCGTGCGCACCGGCGCCTTGGGCATGTATTCGGCGAAGCGCTGTGGCGTGTTCCAGATGCCGACCACAATCGCTTCACGGATCTCGCCAGCGTCGATCAACCGCGTCATCGCGCCGTCGATGTCCCAATCCACGCCGGTATAGCTCAACGATGGATCGAACAGATTCTGGCCGTCGTGCATGTACAGCACCGGATAGCGTTTGTCCGGCTCCTTGCCGTAGCTTGGCGGCAGCCAGACATCCACGTCGCGCGCGCCGATATGCCGCGACGACACGCGCTGCCAACTTTCTGTGGTGCCGGTCGCATTCAACGAAGGCGCATGCACGCCATACGCCCAGCGCAGGAAGACCGGCAGCATCTTCGCCCACGACGCCTGTTCGTGCTTGCCGCCGGCCAGCAAAAATAATGATGCGTCGGCGCGCGTAACTTTTACAGCATGATCGAGATTGACGGAGTGACCGAGCTGACGCAGTCCCGATTGACGCACGTGATTGCCATCTTCCGCTTCATGCCAACCGCTGAGCAGGTCGCGAGTGTCGTCCAGCACGTCGATAACGCCGTCGCCGTCGCGGTCGTCGGTTTCTTCGGCATCGCCCATCGCGAAGAAAAACCTGCTGCCGGGATGATATGCGCCGGCCGCAATCATCCGCTGCGCGAAGCGATTGCTTTGAATCTGATCGATCTTGTCGGGCTGCGGCGACAGCCACAGCGACGGCGAAAACCCACCGACGTTGGCGAAGACTTCCGGATACTGCCAGCCGAGATTCAGCGCATTGACGGCACCCAGCGACCAGCCGAGGATCGTGCGCGCATCGGCACGCGCGCGGGTCCGGTATTTCGCGTCGATCGCGGGGATCAGCTGTTTGGCGAGCCACTCCGAATATGTATGTGCCTGTGTGCCGATCGCACCCACGCGCAGCGGTGAGACCAGGCCGTGCTGCCCCGCGCGGTCAGAAAACCCATATGCGCCGATACGATCTGGGGGCATGTCGATCGCTACCGCGATCAGCGGCTGGATTTCATTGCGGTCAATCAGATCGTTGAGCGTCGCCTGCAGCGCGACGGCTTCGGCATCCTGGCCATCGTTGAGATACAGCACCGGATAGCCAATCATCGCTTCGGGGTCATAACCCTTCGGCAGAAAGATCCGCACGCGCAGGCCATCGGGCGCCAGATCCGGCGCTGGAATGTTGATCGTATCGATGCGGGCAAGATCTTTGCTCTGGTTCATCTCTTGTGCGGGCAGCAGCCATGAAATACTCAGCAGCATTGAGAACAGCATGAAACACAGGAGATTCAATCTGCTAATCATAGGAAGCACTCTTGCATGTGATTGATACAACCAGATTACGTTGGAATGTGCATGCCGGCTGACGATTAAACTGGGCTGACAAGTAGGCTGGGCTGAAAAGCCCAGCACAGATATCGATGGTGGTGGTGCCGGGCTTTTCAGCCCAGCCTACGCTTGGACATGATCGAAAATTTTTCCTGCATACAGATCATGCTGACGCTGCATTGCGCCGACAGGTGAAAAAACCATTGAGACTCAGTCGCCCCGCGCGGGGATCGCGGGATAATAATTCTGGATGCGCGATTTCGCCGCTGTGGAAGACCGTGCCTTCATAAAAAATAATCCGGTTGTAGCGCGCTGGTATGGTCTGCAGTTTTTCGAACCACAGGTTGGAACGCGTGATGTAGCCGGTCTCAATGCCATAACGGGCACGAAAGCGCGCTGCATCCATGTTTCCAGCATCGGCGATCAACGGAAGCATCGTGTCCGGCGGATACTTCGGCCCGTAGAAACTGGTGCCGCCCAAATGCTCATTGCGGAACAGATACAGCACCGAGGCGATGATGCGATGCTGCCGCTCGACGCTGAGCCGGTCGATGTGACAGATCGACTGCGCTGGCGACAGCTGCTCCGGCGGCGTTGCGGTGATCGCCAGCCGGCTGTACATGCGCTCGGTGCGGCGCACCGCGAACGCGCGGCGCAGGTGCGCGCTGAAAAACGCATCAAGCTGCTTCGAGAAACCTTCCGGCATCCGCAGCTCAGGGCCGGGATAGGCATTGTGTCCGGCTTCGGCGAAGTTGCCAATGTGCTTCGCGGCGAAGTCGACCATCGCGTCTGGATCGAGCAGCGCATCGTCGATCACGTAACACACATGACGGCCGGCGATGGGAACGCTTTGTATTTTCGGATCTGGATTGAACATATAAGCGCTTTCTTCATCGTTTTGGAACAAAACGGATCGCCTGACCACCGCCCGCACCGAGCTGCAGCGTCAGCGTATCGGCACGGGTGACATCGCGCGTTGCGCGCGCAAAGGCGAATCGATTCGTGCGGTAATCCGCGCCCTCGCCGTCGCGATAGATTTCGGCGGCGTAGGTGCGGCCGGGACTGAGGAACGACAGCGATACCTCAAACGTGCGCGCGGTTTCATCGGTCACGCTGCCCAGATACCAGGCCTCGCTGTTGCGGTCCTTGCGCACGATGGTGGCGTAATCGCCAACTTCGCCGCTGAGCACGCGCGTATCCTGCCAGTCGACGGGCACGTCGCGGATGAACTGGAATGCGTCCATATGTTTGGCGTAATTTTCCGGAAGATCTGCCGCCATCTGGATTGGGCTGTAGAGGACCACATACAGCGCAAGCTGACGCGCCAGCGTGCTCTGCAGCGGTTGGCCACGCCCCTGCAGGCTGAGCACGCCCGGCGTGAAATCCATCGGGCCGGCCAGCATGCGGGTGAAGATCAGGTTCGGCTCATGCTCGGGCGGATTGGGCGGATTTCCCCAGGCGTTGAATTCCTGACCGCGCGCGCCTTCGCGCGAAATCCAGTTCGGATAGGTGCGGCGCAGACCGGTGTCTTTGATCGGCTCATGCGCGTTGATCGCGATGCGATGTTTGGCCGCGGCCTGCACCACGCGCAGATGATGATTGCTCATGAACTGACTCTCGTGCCATTCGCGCGACACGGGGCCATCCGGCTGATCCTGTCGTTCGATCTGTCCGGCATCGCAGACATAGCCGGTCTTGACCGAATCCACGCCGAGGCGCTGAAACAATGCAAACGCGCGATCCATCTGCCGCTCGTAGTGGCTGACCGCGCATGCGGTTTCGTGATGGCCGACCAAGTGCACGCCTTTCGACTTGGCATAGGCGGACAAGCCTTCCAGATCGTAATCCGGTGTCGGCTTGCTGAAGTCGAAATCCCAGCCGCTGGCGAACCAGTCGCCGTCCCAGCCAAGGTTCCAGCCTTCCACCAACACGCCGCGAAAGCCGTATTTCGCAGCAAAGTCGATATAGCGCCGGGTGTTCGCAGTGGTGGCGCCGTGCTTGGGCCCAGTGGCCCAGCTCTGCTGATCGAGATGCAGCGACCACCACACGCCGACGTATTTGGACGGCTTGAACCAGCTCACGTCGCCAAGCGTGTTCGGCTCGTTGAGATTGAGGATCAGGCTGGACTCGACCAACCCGCCTGCGCGATCGGCAATTTGGATGGTGCGCCACGGTGTGGTGAACGGCGTGCGGCGCACCACCTTGGCCGGGCTGCCGGGCGTCAGCGACGCGCGCAGCACGCCGCCGTCGCCCTTCGCCAGATTCATACCTGCGTAGTCCACCAGCGCCGCCTCGTGTACGGAAAGATGCACGCCGTCGTCGGTGCGCAGCGTAATGGGCGTTTGCGCCACGCCGACTTCCGACAACGGCGTACGGCTGTACAGGTATTCCTCACGGTTCCATTCGTAGGCCGGGATCCACCACGCTGTCGCAGGTTTGGCGATTGCGAACTCGGTCAACTCTTCCTCGATCTGCACCACGTCCATCGCGGGCTGCTTCGGGAACGCGTAGCGGAAGCCGACGCCATCGTCGAACACGCGGAACACCACGTCGAAGCGGCGACGGTCGCGGTCGCTCTCGATGAAACTCGCGCGCAGTTCGTTGTAATGATTGCGGACAAAGCGGCGCTCGCCCCAGGGCAGCTCCCAGGTCTCGTCGAAACTGCGTGCAGCCTGCGTATCGAGCTTGATTCCACGCAGCAGTTGGCGGCCGTTGCGAAGAATAAAGCCGAGCCGAGAATCGCCGATCAGCGGCTGACTGTTGCGTATCACACGATAGGCCAATCGGCCCTCGCCGCTGAGATCCAGTTCCACCTTGAGCGTCTTGTCCGGCGATTCGACGCTGGCGACCGTTTCGGCGTGCGCCGGGCTGGTGATCCACATTGCTGTGAACAACAGGCACAGCGTACCTATGCGGTAGGTTATGGAATCAGAGCGAGGAGTATCCATGACGGATCCTTGATGGAGAAGAACGAAAAAAGTAATGATGCGATGCGGTATGTGGCGAATGTGGAGGCGTCGAAAAGCCGGTGCGCCAGGGCGCACCCTATGACCAGAAAAAAAAATTACTTGACCACATACACCACCGCCGATCTTGCTGGAATCGTAAACAGTCCGCGTCGAGGGTCGTAGCGCGCTTCTTTTGCAGGACGCATGTCAGCGGCATCCGTCGCACGCTGCACGGGATGCAGCACGTATGACTTGGCCGATTCTTCAGGAAACGTCAGAGTCTGCGCTTCGGGCGAGACGTTGAGGAAATATAGAATTTCGCGAAATCCCGCACCGGCATATTCCGTACCGTCGAGATGCGCTGCGATCACCAACGGATTCTGCTTGGGCCCGACGTTGCGGAATGACAGCCGCGTTTCGACGTCGTTCGCCGTGCGCATGCGGAACAGCGTAGAGCTGCTGCGGATCTTCAGCAGATCGTTGAAGGCATCGCGCATCCACACGATATTTTCGGGCCGCGGCTTGATCGATGCATCGGTCAGCACCGGCTTGAGCAGCGCCCAGTCCTTGCCGTTGTCGCGCGCCGGCGGCAAGCCCGCTGCAAAGCCGTTGTCGGTGTATGTGAAGTCGAGCCGGTTGAACCAGTCGCCTGAGTCGTAGCTGTTGCGGTCCAATGATTTTGAGCGCAGCACTTCCATGCCGGCGTGGTAGTAGGCGATGCCTTGGCTGAAACTCACGAAAGCCGCGCCCAGCAGCTGCACGCGCGCGCGGTCTTCACGCGATGTCCCGCGCGGCAGCTTCAGCGCGAAAATGTCGAACAGTGTGGGGTTGTCGTGGTTCTCGACGTAATTGACCACTTCACCGGGCTGCGCCACATAGCCGGCGGGCTGCCCCACGTAGTCGATCTCGGCGAGCCGTTTGGTGTCGCCGGCGAACGTGGTCATGCGCACATCGCGCAGGGTGCCGGCCAACCCGATCCGCGCCATGTCCGCGGCGCGCAGCAAGGCCTCGCGCTGGTCCTTGCCCGCCGCCATCGCATTCGGCGCGTAGTGCAGGCCGCTGAGCAGGCCCTGCGCCATCAGCGCTTCGCCGCTGTCGCAACAGCCGCCGCCGCGCAGTGCGTCGCGGGCGCGATCGCTGAAAGTAGCGATGCCGCTGTTGTTGAGCGACAACTGCGAGGCCTGCACGAAGCGCGCGCCGTTGGCGATCTCGCCGAAGTTCCAGCCTTCGCCGATCAGATCGATATGCCGGCCGGCGGCATCATCAACCGCGCGCTGCAGCCGCGCCATCGCTTCGCGCGGCTGGTGGCCCATCAGATCGAAGCGGAACGAATCAATGCGGTAGTGCTTGGCCCACAGCGCCGCCGATTCAATCATCAGTTTCGCCATCATCCGGTGTTCGGTGGCGGTGTTGTCGCAGCAGGTCGAGCGCTCGACTTTTCCGTTCGCGTCCAGACGCTGGTAATAGCCGGGGACGATGCGATCGAGCACCGAACTCGAGGCCTGGCCCGATGTGGTGGTGTGGTTGTAGACCACGTCCATCCCCACGCGCAGCCCGGCAGCGTGCAGCGCCTGCACCATTGCGCGGAATTCGCGCACGCGGCCGGCGCCGTTGTCGGGATCGGTGGCGTAACTGCCTTCGGGCGCGTTGAAGTGATACGGGTCGTAGCCCCAGTTGAAGCAGTCTTTCGCTGCGACCGCAATCGATGCCGCCTGCTGCGCTTCGCTGTCGGCCGCGGCATCGGGAATCGTCGGCGTCGCGCAGCCACGTTCGGGAATCGTGGCGATATCGAACACCGGCAGCAGATGCACGTCGGTCATGCCGGCCTTGCGCAGCGCGCGCAGATGGCGCATGCCGGCGGCATCGGCATCGGTGAAGGCCAGATATTTTCCGCGCCACTCGGGGCGAACGGTGTTATCGCCGATGGAAAAATCGCGCACATGCAGTTCGTAGATCGTCATGTCGGTGGGCGACGCCAGCGATGCGGGGCGCGATGCGGAATCCCAGCCAGCAGGCTTGGTCGAAGCATCATCGAGATCCAGCGCCACGCTGCGTTTGGAATCCGCGGTCAGCCCGACCGAATACGGATCGGTTACACGGTTGCGGACGATGCCAACGCCGGGGACGAACACGTCAACGAGGTAGGCATACGCGCGGTCGCGAACACTACCGCGCTGCAGCGTGTCCCAGACGCCGGTGTTGGCGTCCTGCTGCATGGGAACAACCGCCGTATCGCCGCCCGTTGGTGATGGATACAGACAGAGTGCGACCGCGCGCGCGGTAGGCGCCCACAGCGAAAACGGGGTGGACGGTCCTGCCGAAAACATCGGGCCATCATTGACGCGCACGCCAAGCAATGCGTTTTCCGCTGCGGCATACAGATCATCCAGCGCACCCGGCGTCTGCACCGCGGTCGCATCCAGTACGCGGCCCTGCGCATCTTCAAGCGTCAGCAGCACCTCACTGCGCAACAGTGTCGGCAGCTTCGCTGCGTCGTTCGCACTCAGCCGAAGTTGCACGCCATCGCCGATAAACTTGAAGCGTTCCCGCAGTGCGGCCGGCATCTCGCCGTCAAGGTTTTCGAGGGTCAAGGCTTGATCGGCGCCGCGCACGCGTTCACCGATCGCTGCAAACAGCCTCGCATCGGCTGAAGCATGCAGGCGTATGCGCTGTCCGGCATTGACGCGCACGGCCGGCCACTGGATCCGTTGGCGGTCCAGCCAATAGACGCGGGCATCGCGCGCGGGCTGGGCCGACGGATGCAGGATCGTCGCCGTTTCCGCAGCGTCGCAGGCGGTGCGCAGCGCATCCCCGGAGACCGCCGCCATCGACGCGGACGACGCGACGATGGTCATCAGCATGAATACGTATGCAGCGCAGCGCCCACGGGCACGCTGGCGCTGCGCTGCAGGATGACCTGTGTGCGCGCTGGTCGCATACTGGTCGGGCTTATCCGCTGACATATCGAAGAGACTCCGCTGCATGAACGCTGTACCTGTCGACGCTGGCCATGACGCCGGCCGCGTGTCTGAAATCGTGATCGTGGGCGGCGGCACCGCCGGTTGGATGACCGCCGCCGCATTGTCCAAAGTATTGAACCGATCCTATTCGATCCGGCTGGTGGAATCCGAGGAGATCGGCACCGTCGGCGTCGGCGAAGCCACCATTCCGATGATCAAGCTGTTCAACACCGCGCTTGATCTGGACGAAAACCAGTTCGTCCGCGAGACGATGGGCTCGTTCAAACTCGGCATCGAGTTCGTGAACTGGGGCAAGCTTGGCGACAGCTATATCCACGGGTTCGGCAAGATCGGCCAGGACCTGGGGCTGGTGCCGTTCTACCAGTACTGGCTGAAAATGCATCAGGCCGGCAAGGCCGCGCCGCTGGACGATTATTCGATCAACACCTACGCCGCGCGCCACAACAAGTTCATGCGCGCAGTGACCGACCGGCCGAATTCGCCGCTGGCCGATATCGGCTACGCCTATCACTTCGACGCCGGCCTGTATGCGGCGTTCCTGCGTCGCTACGCCGAAGCGCGCGGCGTGGTCCGCACCGAAGGCAAAGTGACCAACGTCGAACAGAACCCCGACAACGGCTTCGTCACTGCGATCACGCTGGACAACGGCGAGCGCATACCCGGGCAGCTGTTCGTCGACTGTTCGGGGTTCCGCGGCCTGTTGATCGAGCAGACGCTCAAGACCGGCTACACCGACTGGACTCACTGGCTGCCCTGCGACCGCGCCGTGGCGGTGCCCTGCATGCGCACCACGCCGCTCACGCCGTACACGCGCTCTACTGCGCGCAGCGCTGGCTGGCAGTGGCGCATCCCGCTGCAGCATCGCGTCGGCAACGGCCACGTGTTCAGCAGCAAATTCATCAGCGAGGACGAAGCCACCGCGGTGGTGATGGCCAACCTGGAAGGCGAGGCGCTGGCCGAACCGCGCGTGCTGCGTTTCGCGACCGGCAAGCGCAACAAATTCTGGAACAAGAACGTGGTCGCGATTGGTTTGGCCAGCGGCTTCATGGAGCCGCTGGAATCGACCAGTATTCATCTGATCCAGTCCAGCATCGCGCGGCTGACCGCGTTCTTCCCGCATGCGGGTTTCGACGAGACCGACATCGAGGAATTCAACACCCACTCCGATTTCGAGTTCGACAAGATCCGCGATTTCCTGATCCTGCACTATCACGCCACCCAGCGCGACGACACGCCGTTCTGGAACTACGTGCGCACGATGGAGATCCCCGAGTCGCTGCAGCGCAAGATGGATCTGTTCAACAGCAATGGCCGCATTTTTCGCGACGGCAGCGAACTGTTCGCCGAGCCCAGCTGGGTGCAGGTGATGCACGGCCAACGGATGGCGCCGAAGTCTTATCACGCGCTGGTGGACGTGTATCCGGAAGAAAAGATCACCGAGTTCATGCGCAACATCCGCGGGGTGATCGACAAATGCACCCAGGCGATGCCGACCCACGAGGACTTCATCGCCAAACACTGCGCCGCCAAAGCGATGTGAACCTGCGCGTGAGCGTACGTGCTGCATGCTGCGCATCCGCTGTGTCGACCCGGGGAATGCGACTATTCCATGTCGGCGACGGGCGGATGCGTCTGAATACGTTTGCATGCGCAAATGCTGCGCTGCAACGTGCCGCACGCGATGCACACGGGCATCGTGATGCTGCGCACCACGACGCCGACACTTGGCGCCTTCCGTTACACCCAAGGATATTTCGATGACCCAAAGCACGATGAGCCAAAACACCATGCACGAAAAGCCACCGCTGTCGTTCTGGCAGATCTGGAACATGTCGTTCGGCTTTCTGGGCATCCAGTTCGGATTCGCGCTGCAGGGCGGCTTCATGTCGCGCATCTTCCAGACCCTCGGCGCGGATAAGGACGCACTGCCGCTGCTGTGGATCGCGGCGCCGCTGACCGGGCTGTTGGTGCAGCCGATCATCGGCTACTTCAGCGACCGTACTTGGCACCCCATCCTGGGGCGACGCCGGCCTTACTTTCTGGTCGGCGCAATCCTCGCGTCGATCGCACTGATCTTCATGCCG
>JANOKD010000036.1:0-12158 GCA_031419075.1 Lysobacterales bacterium | reverse complement strand
CATGCTCCACCCACCAGCCAACCTCGCGGTAATAAGTCGCAAGCAGCCGCTCCAGATCGGCCCAACCGACGCGGCTCAGCGCGTCGTCATGGCGATGTTTGACATTCTTGAGTCCATTCATCCCGCCCCCTGCGGAATTGGCGTCTGCGGAGTTTCGCCCCTTGCTTCAAAAGGCCTCGGTGGCCGCTTTCCATGTCCGGACAGACCATACCGTCGTCCTGACAGGCGATGCAAGCACTGTGCACAGGCCACCAGTCGTCCCCGCGAAACTCCGGTTTGTCGGTCTGCACCCACCCGATTACACTGGGTTTCCCAGCATCGAGGTATTTCCACTTGGCCAAGCCCAATTATTCATTTGAAAAGCGGCAGCGCGAGATCGCGAAGAAGAAAGAGAAAGACGAGAAAGACGCCCGCAAGCGTCAGGCGCGTGACGCTGCCAAACCAGCATCTGATGACACCGCTTCGGACGGCACCGCGGCGGCCGATGACGCCAGCGAGCCGCCTTCGGCCGGCTGAGGCGACATCGGGCCAAAGCCGGGCGGACCCGTTACGGGTTCCGCCCTGTGATCAGCGCCCTGAGATCATTGTTTCAAGGCCGTCCTTGCGAACGGCTCATCGCACCCGCAGCAGCGTGCAGGCTTCGGCGGCAGCGCGCAGGCCCGACAGGGCAGCGCCCTCCATCGTGCCCTGCCATTCGTAGAAGCTGCTGGTGTGCTCGCCGGCGAACATTACATTGCCGATCTGCTTCGCTTCGTTGTGGGCGATCATCGTGAAGTAACCCGGGCGCGCATTGGAATAGGCGCCCTTGCTGTAGGGGTTGCGCGACCAGTTCTGGGCAAAAGCCAGCACACCGCCGCTGGCGGTCCGCTGCGCCGCCTGATGCGCGCCGGGCAGCGCGGATTCCAGCTGATCGAGAAAAGCGGTCGCGCCGGTCTGCACATTTTTTGTATCCAGCGATTTCGCCAACGCGCCGCCCAACTGCGAGGTCAGCACCGCGCGCTGCTGGTTGCCGTTGTAGGGATTGGTTTCCCAGGTCGACTGCAGATGCGAGCGATCGCCGAAGCCGGTGCCACTGGACCCGTGCTGGATGTACCAGTACGGCTGGTTGAAGCCGACCATCAGCTTGCTGTTGTCGCCCATCCCGGCGTGATTGATGGCGTAACGCTTCCACGCCGGCAGCTCCAGACTGGCGTCGAGTTTCACATCGCGCAGTACGCTGAACGGCAGGGTCAGCACCACCGCATCGTGGTCGCTCTGCACGCTGCGCCCGGCGACATCGAAGGTCAGCCGCAGGCGGCCGTTGGCGAGTTTGCGCACCGCTACGAGTTTGTGGCCAAGCTGCACCGGCGTCGGCAGGCGCTCGGCGAGCCCGGTCGCGATGCGGTCATTGCCGTCGATCACGTGGAAACCATCGCCACCGGCAATCCCGTTGCCGTTGCCGACCTGGGCGAACTTGCCGCGTTTGTCGCCGTGCACGAAGCGCAGGAAACTGATCGAACTCAGTTCGTCGACGCCCGCGCCGTATTCGGCAGCATAGGCCGCACCAATGACCTTGCGCAGCAACCCACCTGCGCCGTGCAGGCCCAGGTAGTCATCCAGCGTCATCAGGTCGAATAATTCATCGGCCTCGGTGTGGCGATCGGCAGTAGGACAAGTCAATGCGGACAGATCCTCACTCATCGACGTGACGAAAGCGCGGTATTCCTCGACCACCTGCGCTTCGGAATACGTGCGGCCATCGAAGTGGTAGTAAGGCGTGCCCGGCAGCATCGAGACATCTTCAAGCGGCAGATTCAGCGCACGCGCATAGCCGATCATGGTGTGGTGCGAGGTGTTGATGAACTCGCCGCCGCGCTCCGCCACCTGCCCCGGAAAAAATCCGCGCAGGCTGGAACAGCGCCCGCCGACGCGACCCGCAGCTTCGAACACATGCGTAGTCACGCCCTTGCGCGCCAGCTCGGACGCGCAGCTCAAACCGGCCAGACCCGCGCCGACCACCGCCACGTTGGTGCCCAGGATCATCCGTCGCAGCCTCGCCGCCCCGGCCCAGGCCGCCGGCGTCATCGCACCGGCCGCCGCCGTCGCCGCGCCCGCCATCGCCGCCTGCGCAAAACGCCGACGCCCGGCATCGCGCAATGCCTCATGCACGCCCGCATCGCGCTCGATCACTTCCTGCGCGCTCTGTCCCGTCTTTTCTGCATGCGCGGCCAAGCGCGCCAAGCGCATCAACTGCGCCATCATCGAACTGCGACTCATGAATGTTTCCCCTGGTTGATCGTTGTCGTACCCATCGCAATACCGGACCGCCCAATGGGCGACAGGACATCCTTGGACCGGCCCCAGCCGGATCCCCCGATCCGGACGTAACGCTCAACGTCTGTTAGACGTGTATCCGGATAGTAACGTAGTCAGGATTGGCGCGGCAGCCGAAAGACGGCCCGGCGGGCCTCTTTCCGGGCATGGTCTTCAGTTCTTGACGGGCGACACACTCGCGACAAAACAACGCGCCCTGATCGCCCAACAACCCGCGCATCGCCCGGCGGCTTGCGTAGGGTGGCGGTGAGCGCAACGAACCCCACCATCCCTCAAACCGACCTCGTTGAAGGCTCCGCAATACACGATGGTGGGGTTCGCTGCGCTCACCGCCACCCTACGCACCTACACCGGAACCGACTGCGGATAGTGGAACAGGTTCGCCGGATCGTATGCACGCTTGACCTCACGCAGCCGCGGCAGGTTTTCGCCGTAATACGCGTGCAGATAATTGCGCTGGCTCGGATCGATGAAGTTCTGATAACAATACGCGGAGGTGTATTGCTCCATGCGGTCGTGGAAACGCGACAACCATTGTTGATTGTTCGCCAACACCTCGGGCGAATCCTTTGGCGTCCATTCCAATTCGGTGCTGGAGATCATTGAGGCGCCGCGATGGACGAACGCGGTGTCGGCCGGCGCGATATCGTCGATCTTTCCGCCCATCAAAAAGAATTTCCACGTAGCGGCAACGGTCGTCCCCGGCCACGCACGCAGGTTCGCGAGGATCACGTCGATGGCTTCGCCCGAAAGCGCACCGTGCGCGAAGCGCGAACGCTCGTGCGAATACTCAGGCTTACCGTCTTCGGACAAAAATTCCTGCGCGTCCCAGTACCCTCGTTCCTCAACAATGGATTGATCCGGCCGCAGCACGACAAACACCGGCGCAAGCAGCGCCAACAACGCCGCCTGCGGGCCTGCGAGTTGACCCAGGATCGATAGCTTCAGCCCCGGCGCACCCGCTTCGGCTTTCACGCTGAGCTTCATTCCCAGCGCCTCCGGTGCAGCCAGCGCCATCGCCTGCAGCGCAGCGAATACCTCGGCAAGGCGCTCAGTCCATTCCATCGAAAACACCGTGTACATTCCAACCGGAAACGTCTGAAACGTAAAGGACGTGTGGATGCCGAAGTTGCCGCCGCCCGCGCCGCGAATCGCCCAGAACAGATCCGCATTTTCTGCTGCACTGCAGTTCAACGCACGGCCATCGGCCAACACGATGCGTGTTGCGGTCAACCCATCGCAGGTCAGCCCATGCGCGCGCATGTTGAAACCGATGCCGCCACCCAACACCAGCCCGGCCACGCCGACATCCTTGCAGCGCCCGTGCGTCACCGCGCGGCTGTATGGCCGGCACGCCGCATAGACATGCTTGTTGCGCGCGCCACCGCCAAGCGTGGCGATACCGGTCGCGCCATCGACATCAACATCATTCATGGAAGACACATCGACCATCAACCCGGTCGTTGTCGAATATCCCGCATACGAATGCCCACCGCTGCGCGCGACCAACGGAACTTTGTTTGATTGCGCCCATCGCAGGCATGCCTGCACATCCGCCTCACCCGCGCACTGCGCGATCCCCTGCGGCAGCGTCGACGCATACTGCAGCGCCCATGGCCGCGCCCGCGCCGCGAACTCCGGGGACCCCGGCATCAACAGCGGCCCCTGCATCGATCGCGCCAAATCTGACCACGGCAGTTCACGTGTATCCGGCAGCGACGCGCAAGCCGTCAACCATCCCAGCGATGGCAAGCCCAAACCAAACGCCGCTGCAGTACCTGTACGCAAGAACTGGCGCCGCGACGGCGAGAACGGTTGTACCTGATCGATCAATTCGTTGTGCATCGTTGAAACCTCCCTGTTGGTGTTACATCAATCCATGAAATTCCCACAAAATTTCACATGCCGGCATTTGCAGGGTGGTGGTGAGCGCAGCGAACCCCACCATCCAAGCGCACCGACCACAGCACGTTGATGGACATGATGACCAAAAAATAGCGCAGGAAGGAACCGCCAAAGGCGATGACCAGCTTCGCTGCTAACCACCCGCCATCATGAGGCATTCGATATACCGACATTCGGTGGAAACCGCTGCGCGGGTTCCACCCTACAGATAACACCTCGCGGCCTTACGGTTCGTCTACGGCTTACGGCCTTGCATATTCGCAACCTCATGGCCCAAAGCACAGGGTACGCCCGTGCCGCACCGGCTTTATCGCGGCAATCGTCAACTCGGTGCGCCACTGGTGCAGCTGCGGACGGCAGCATAATCGCTGCCATACCCCAGTGCGCTCCGCATTCGCTATTTGCGAAACGTGAAAAAGTGGCGGCCTGTTGAACCCGGCGCAGCGCTCAAACAAAAAACCCGGATGCAGTGCGTGCATCCGGGTTTTTGGTGTCCTGACAACGTGAAGCCTATCAGCTTCACATATTGGAAAGATCAGGGCACTAAGGCAGGATCTTTGGTCGACTGGGCCGGCGGCTGGTCCGGGGTAATGTCGCGGCCATTGCTCGTGTTGCAGACTTCTTCAAAAGTGGCGATCCAATATTTGTTCGGGCGTTTCACAATTTTGTGCCACTGCCCGTCACCATCGGATACCCAGCCGTGCATTGGCATACCGAGCTTGCAGAATGTGAAGGGATTGTTACCGTAAGGCACATTTTTATAAACGCGAGCCTGGGCCGAACCGATCACCGATACGATCACTACGGCCAGCACGCATATGGTTTTTTTCACGTTTTTTACCCCTTAATTACTATTGGTTTGTAGATTCCAGACGGGGCTTCAGGCCCCGCCGACGCAAAACTCAATCAATACATCTCTCAGCTACCTGCTTGGGACTCAGGGCAGCTGCACGCTCCGAGTCAGGGAAAGGGCTTGCCAGTGAGCTAATTCCCAGTCCCCTGAAGTATTACAGGATTGCAGCGACCGATTCAAGACAACGCCGAAGAACGGTCGGGATTTCAGACCAGCCCCACCCGTGGGCTCCCCGCTACCCAGCCACACCGGCCGGATGTGTTGTGGATGGCACCTTGCCAGGCGCGGCGCATTGCGCTGGTCGTCAGCCATTCGCACCGACAGGCCGAAATGAACCTGCCTCATCAAACCTTAAACAGCGTAGATCCGTAGATCCGTAGAGCGCATCAGCCGAAGGCGTCATGCGCCATCGAGTGGCACCAATATCGGAATTCCCAAGAACGGTGCATGACGCTTCGCTTATGCAGCCCACAAAGCTGTATGCGCCTTACGGCCTTGGAAACGCTGCAGGCACCTACACCCTGCCCCTACCAGCCGATGCGATCTGCCATAGCCGCATTCTGGTCACGCTGAAGGTCACGCGATCAGATGCGGCGCCGCGTATGCAGACTGCCGATGAAGTGCGAGGCGTGCGGGCTGTGGTGAGTGCAGGGTCGTCGCCATGAAGCGTTTTTGATTCAAGTGATCACGCTTTTTTGCTTGCGTAACGCGCAAGCTCCCCTCTCCCATGTGCGGGAGAGGGTCTAGGGTGAGGGCGCTCTTGCATATTGATCGAAATCTGAACGTATTTCGCACGACAGGTATTGGGTGTGTAGCGTGAAAGCCCCATCGTTTGATGTCGCGATGCGAGCAGCGCCCTCATCCGGCCTGCGGCCACCTTCTCCCGCATGCGGGAGAAGGGAGTGTGCTTGCATCAAAAGCAGGGAAGACTGTCAGCGCCGAAATCAGAAATGCTTTCGCGCCCTCAAACATCCGGGCTGTGCATCATCGGCCTCTCCCTGCCTCTTGACCCTGCTGATCCCGCTCCTGCACCGGTGGCGCCATCGCCTGCTGACGCGTCTGTGTATCCAAGGGCTGCAACGTCTGATGCGCGGGGACGTTGGCGACATCCTCCAGGCGCACGTTGGCGTGGAAGTTGGGTTCGCGGTCGCGCCCGTGTGGGAAGTGCGTGGTGAACAGGCGGTCGCCGTAAACGCCGATGTCCTGCGGCTCGCGCACCAGACTTTCGCGGCGTTTGAATTCGACCAATCCGGCTGCGGCGATGTTCTGGGTCTGTCCTTCGGTGTAGCCGCCGACGCGCTGCACTGCGGTAAGCATCTGGTCGAACACCGCGCGCTGCTGCGGGCTGAGCCGTTCGATGGCGAGTGCGTTGGTGTCTTGCGTCGGCGGTGGACCCGCACGCTGCACGCCCGCAGCCTCGAACTCGGTGGCGACGGTGCGATCAAACTCCGCCCGCTGTTCAGGACTGAGCTGGTCTGGACGGACGGTGCCCGGGGTTTGCGCAGGGGTGTCGTTGAGGCGCAGGCCAAGGTCGCCGCGCGCGTAGTTTTCGACCTGCAGCGTCTCGCCCTGCCCGTTGGTGACGGTGAGGTTGGTGCCGTCGACGACGTAAGTGAACTGGCCGTTGGCGCTACGGTAAGTATTGGCTGGGCCGCCTTCTACACGCGTGCCGCCGTCCAGCAGCTCGTCGCGGCCGCGTTCGTTGCGCCAGCGCAGCTCGCCGCGCCCGTCGTTGTCCATCACCGTGTCGCCGACGTTGGCGACATAGGTGTCCTGGCCGATCCCACCCTCCATGCGGTCGCGCCCGGCGCCGCCGATCAGCACGTCGTTGCCACGCTGCGCCTTGAGCGTGTCGTCGCTACCGCCGCCGATCAACAGATCGTTGCTGTCGACTTCACGCGAGTTGTTGCCTCGGGTCATGCGTTTTGAATCGAGGGTGGCGGCGTGGTTGTCGTCGATGTCTTGGGTGGTGGTGTTGCGCTGCTCGCGCGAAATCGCCGCGATGGTGCCAGCGCGTGGTGGGTTGCGCTGGTTGCGCATCGCTGTAACTTCATCATCCACCTCCGTGCCTGTGCGCAGGTCGCGATCGGGATCGGCGTAGATGCGTCCGACAGGGATGTTGGCGGTGGTCAAGCGGTCGGCGATATCGGGATGATCGGTGCGCGCCTGCCGCAGCAGTGCCTCGTGCGCCGGCCCCAGCGCTTCGGCGATCGTCTGCACTTGGCCGTATTCGCGAACGAGTCCGGGATAATCCCGATTCGCATCGTTGATCCGATTGCGGGCCGCCGGATCCCCCTCAAGGGTTACGCCATGTCGACTTTCCACATTGCCAATCTCATCGCGATGCAACTGGTACATGCGCGAGACACTGCGGACCTCTTCAGGGGTCACGTTGGCCGGATCGTCGTAGAGGCCGAACACCTGCGATTCGGCGAACCTGCGCTTGCGCAAGCCACCTTCAAATTGCGCGTCCGCTGAGCCCCAACAGTTGTAACGCATCTGGAACCATGCCTCTGCGCGGTCGCCGTCGCGGATCGCCGCCATGACGGGATGCTCGGGCACATTCCGAGCTTGATCGCCCATCAGTGCACCTGCTCCGCGGTTGTACGTCAGCGACACCATTGCGACACGCTCATCGGACAGCGGCATATTCAGCGAATTTGCGGGGCCTTCATATTCCTGCACGGACGCGCGCAGCAAGCGGTCCGATTCGGCGGCGTTCAGCGCGCGAGGAAACGTCAGCGCTAGACGCGTCTTATCGTTGCCCGGCGCAGCGTCGATCGCGGCAAGCGCGTCGGATTACTGACGCGTCAAAGTGATTCCCGCGTTTTGCCATATGGCAGTATTGTTATTGCGGTTGAAAGTGTATCCGTAACCGATGGTTGCCATTCCGTCGCCGACGTCCTGCGAGCGGGCGTGCAAGCCTTCCGCGCCGACAACCACGGTGCGGATACGGGCATAATATTGCTCTTCAGTCAGTTCACGATAATCCATGATATTTCTCCTGCATGGTTATTCGGGGGCGTTAGACTGTTCGGCCTTACTGACGGCACTACATGCGGCGACCGTATCGGCATGTCGCTCAGAGGGCTCGGTTTCACGCGGGCGGCGCTCAAGCTCATCATCGGCAGCAATGATGTCGATGTCCTGTTCTGCCTCGCGCACAGTGTCGCGCATCTTCCAGCGTATGCGATCACCACGCATGTACGCACTCACCAAATAGATCGCGCCACTTCGTCCGCTTTCGACGGTGAGAATAGCTGTATCGCCCACAACGACGCCGTGGATTGCGCGCGACCCGCCTTCGTCTATCTGCGTCAATCGGACACGGGCCCCGCTATAGCTGCCGCACAGGCGATCGCCATTCTGTACCAGCGAAACAGAAAAACCGCCGCAATCAGCATTCAGGTCGGTCTTGTCGCACCATTTGACCGACCATTCACCAGTAAAGGTATCGGCTCGGCCACGCGCATGACTGGCGCAACCCGCCATAAGACAGGCAAGCAAGGCGATTATCATTGGTCGTATGGAATTTCGAATCATCGCGCTGGCACGGCGGGCATATTCTTCGCGGGTGAGTTCTTCGTATTCCACGACAGTCTCCTGTTATGCGGTGGTGCACAGTGCTAAGGCAAATGACTTATTTGTGCGAAATTCATTCGGGCCATCGGCAAGGTGCGTTTTTAACTGCTTTTACATGCTCGATTTGACTGGCATCGACGTTACGCGCCAATGTCTCGCTCTGTGGAATGATCGTGGGTTCTGAAAACTCACCGGCTTTCACCATTCCGACGAGACGCCATTGAAGACGGTTGCTGCCCGAGCGCTTGGCCGTGGCCAGATACTTTGCGCCAGGTCGCGTGGCATCAATCACCAATGTCGCCGTGTTTCCGTCGACGCTACCCAGCACCGTACCTGGGTCGCCTTCATCAAGGCGCCCCAGTCCAACGGTGGCGACCTGGAGTTCGCCACAAATGCGGTCGCCGTCCTGGACGAGATACAGGCTGAAGCCACCACAGTCGCGGTCGGGTTTCTCCTTATCGCACCACTTCACCGACCACGCGCCGCTGAAATCGGGCTTGGCGGCATGCGCGGACTGTATGGGCACGCTGACGAGGAGGACTGAAAGCACATAAGCCACCATGAAGGCGTATCGGTTCGGCATGTCAGTCCCTATCGAGGTATTGATGCAGTCACGCCATGTCCGGGCCGATGCAGGGTCAACCCGCCCACCATTGGGGACTGCGCTCAAACAACGATTGATCGCTGCGCCAACGCAAAATCGATCGCCGCGCACACTGCTGTCGCCTGCGCGACGTTGCATTGTTCAGGCGTGGCGCGCGGGCTGTCTGGGTAGACCTCGGTGGTGCTGCGGTAGGGTGCGGCGGTGATGCCTGCACACAAGCCAAGCGCGACGACCGGGTAATTGATGACGCCGGGCGCGACCACCGGTGAGCCGATGATTTCGCCGTTGGCATCGGCAGGCGCGATGTGGGTGACGTTGGCCACTGCGGCGATCACCGCCTGTTGGAACGCAGGCTGCGGATCTTCGGTATCGCCGACCACATAAAAGCCGTCGGGGATTTCGCCCGGCTCATACATTTTTCCATCGCGCGCGGCAAGCGCGGGCCGGAATTCGGATTCGTCGCTGTCGGTGGTTTCGTGCAGATCGATATGCACCAGCACACGGTCACGCAGCGGCGCGATCAGTCGGATCAACGCCGCCGATTCCTGCACCGCGCTGTCTTCGCGAAACGAGCGGTTCGGATCGATGGCATCGTGATTCCAGCGGTGTATGCGCTCATAGGCCCACGGGCTGACGCAGGGCGCGATCAGCAGATTGATTCGGCCGGCATAGTCCGCCGCGTGCAGATCGACGAATCGCAGCGCGCCATGCACGCCGCTGGTTTCGTAACCGTGTACGCCGCCGGTGACCAGTGCGCAGGGCAGCGTGTCCTGCCAGTCGCGGTTTTTGATCGCGAACAGCGGATACGTGTCCGGGGCGTAGTCCAATGCACCGTACTGCACCACGTCGAAGCGCGCGCGCAGCTGTTCGATCACGCCCCATACGTCAGCTTCATAGCTGCGGTGACGGATCTGTCGCAACCGCCACTCGGCAACTTCCGTGGGGCCCCAAGGCTGGCCGGATGTGCCGATCGGGTAACAGGCGGGTGCGTTCATCGCGTGGCTGGCTCTGCATGGATGACAAGGACAGCGGCACAGTAGCATTGCGCCGGATTCTGAAAACGCAGTGTCGTGGGCTGATGCCCTTCAAACGCAAAACCCCCGGTAACAGCCCGGGGGTTTCAAGGTGCCTCACCGGCAAGATCAGCGCGCGGCTTGCTTGGGCATGGCCAACTGCGGATTGTCCTGGGTGAGCGCGGCGGTCTGCGTTTCTGGGGCATTGGGCGTGCGCTGCAGGATCTGGGTACTGGACTGCACCGGAGTGGCGGCGGCCTGCGCGCTGTCGATGAAGACCGGCGGCTTGGCGCCCTGAGTGTTGGGGTTGCCCTCAAAAACAAACAGATTGCGTTTGCCGTCTGCGGTTGGATTGCCCAGCGACACCTCATCGATCTTCGTGAGGCCACGCTGATTGGCAAGCGCGGCCAGGCTGGCGGCGGTTTCTTGCACCGGAAGATTCGCGCCGCCTGCATTGAGTTTTTCGACGCCCGCAGCCGCTTGGTCGTAGAGTTTTTTGTCCTGCGGGTTGAGCAGTGCGATTGCCTGTTTGTCCCTGAAGCTCGCAACCTCGCCGTCGAGCTGCCGCGACGATTCTTGCGGCGTCGGAGGGGACATGCGTCGATCCGAACCGCCGAAGCTGAGGGTGTAACTGAGCTTCACCGAATATTCGTTGTTCTGCGGCTTGTAGTTACCCTCGATCGAGAATTTTTCGCGTTCGTTGCCTTTCGACAGCTTGCCGCCGATTTCCGCCAAACCGAAGTTGCCGGTTTGGTTGTTCAACTTGAGGTTGGCGCTGTACTCGAGATCCTTGTCCTTGAAGGCCACGCCACCCGTGAGTTCGGACAGTTTGGGGCCGAAGGTGGCGTTGAGGTTGGCCGTGCCCTTGTCGTTGCCAAAACCGAATTGGGCACCTGCGCCCAAGGTATTGCCTTCGGGCGACGTGGCGTACTTCAGGTTGTATTGATCTTTGCCGAACTGTGCGCCGAGGTTGTAGGCGCCGGTGCGTTCGCGTTCATTGATACGGAAGCCAGCCATTGCGGTGCCGTTGCCGATCCCGAAGCTGCCATCCGCGCCATAGATACTGCCGCTGGGGCTCCTGGTGACGTCTGCACTGAACGTATTGCCGTTGCCAAACGTCAAGCCAGTATTCGCGCTGAAGGTCTGGTTCGGGCCGTCATAACGCACCGCACCGGTGCCTTTGCCGGCGTTGTCGAGGCCGAACGTGCCGTTGGCGCCAAGATTCAGCCCCAGGGGATTCCTGGTCAGATCGGCATTGAAGGTATTGCCGTTGCCGAAGGTCAGCCCCGTGTTTGCATTGAAGGTCTGATTCGGGCCGTCATAACGCACCGCCCCGGTGCCTTTGCCGCCGTTGTCGAGACCGAACGTGCCGTTGGCGCCGAGATTCAGTCCCAAGGGATTCCTGGTCAGGTCGGCATTGAAGATATTGCCGTTGCCGAAGGTCAGGCCCGTGTTCGCATTGAAGGTCTGATTCGGGCCGTCGTAACGCGCCGCCCCGGTGCCTTTGCCGCCGTTGTCGAGGCCGAATGTGCCGTTGGCGCCGAGATTCAGCCCCAGGGGATTCCTGGTCAGGTCGGCATTGAAGGTATTGCCGTTGCCGAAGGTCAGGCCTGTGTTCGCATTGAACGTCTGGTTCGGGCCGTCATAACGCGCCGCACCGGTGCCTTTGCCGCCGTTGTCGAGGCCGAACGTGCCGTTGGCGCCGAGATTCAGCCCCAGGGGATTCCTGGTCAGATCGGCATTGAAGGTATTGCCGTTGCCGAAGGTCAGGCCTGTGTTCGCATTGAACGTCTGGTTTGCGCCGTCATAACGCGCCGCACCGGTGCCTTTGCCGCCGTTGTCGAGGCCGAACGTGCCGTCTGCCCCGAGATTCAGTCCCAAGGGATTC
>JANOKD010000035.1:0-6225 GCA_031419075.1 Lysobacterales bacterium | reverse complement strand
GACGGCCATTGCCTGGCTTCGGGTAATGCGGCTGGATCTCCTCGCACAGTGCAGACCACGGCACCAACGTCTCCATCGCCTTCAGAAACTCATCCCGCCGTGTCGGCTTCGCGTAACGCGCGAAGCCGGAACCTTGATCTTCTGCCATCGCGAGGGTCTGCTGTTTAGCCATGCATGAAATTTACCGCAAGATCAGATCTGCTGGTACTTTTGCAGCGTTGCCCTAAATGGAAACAAGGAGAGATAAATCGTGAAGAATCATCTTCAAATGTGCCTGCTGGCGACGGCAACTATGCTGGCCTTATTTTCTTTCGGCGTGAAAGCCGCTACCCGCAGCGACCTGCATCAGCAGGATGCGGCCACGATAAAACAGAGCAACGCCGACATCATCGCTTCCGGCACGGTGGATATGGTGCACTCCCGCCACGAGCAAGCGCTCGATTTTGACGCCGACTCGCGTCTGTTGCTGCTCGACCGCGCCACCGATCTTGGCGTGCGCAATCACCGCTATCAGCAGACGTTCCGCGGCCTGCCGATCTTCGGCGAACACGTGATCGTGAACGAAGACAGCAGCGGCAATGTCCGCACCCTGTTCGGCCGCAAAGTCGATGGTCTCGCCAGCGAGATTCCGGCGGGCCGTCCACGCCTCAGCAGCAGCCGCGCGCTCGCCATCGGCAAGAGTGCCGGCCTGGGCAACCGCGTTGGTTTCATGCGCACCGATGCCGAAAAATCCGAGCTGATGATCCACATCGACGACAACGATCGTGCCCGCAAGGCGTATGTCGTGTCTTATTTCGCCGACACCCGCAGCGGCGGCTCGCCGATGCGTCCGACCGTGATCGTCGATGCCGACACCGGCAGCGTGCTCAATCAGTGGGACAACCTGCAGCACGCATTGGTCGGCACCGGCCCCGGCGGCAACAACAAGACCGGCCAGTACGAATACGGCACAAACTTCGGTTTCATGGATGTGACCCAGTCGGGCACCACCTGCACCATGAACAACTCCAACGTGAAGACGGTGAATCTAAACGGCGGCACCATCGGCACCACCGCCTTTGCTTACACCTGCCCGCGAAATACCGTGAAAGTAATCAACGGCGCGTTCTCACCGCTGAACGACGCGCATTTCTTCGGCGGCGTGATCTTCAATATGTATCAGGCGTACATGGGTCAGGCGCCGTTGACGTTCCAGTTGACGATGAAAGTGCACTACAGCACCAACTATGAGAATGCGTTCTGGGACGGCTCGGCGATGACCTTCGGCGACGGCGCCACCACGTTCTATCCGCTGGTCAGCCTGGACGTGGCCGCGCATGAGGTATCGCACGGCTATACCTCGCAGAACTCGAATCTGACTTATTCCGGACAGTCGGGCGGCATCAACGAAGCGTATTCGGATATCGCCGGTGAAGCGGCCGAGTACTACATGCGCGGCACCAATGATTTCCTGGTCGGTGCACAGATCTTCAAGGCGGCCGGTGCGTTGCGATATATGGAAAATCCACCGCAGGACGGCGTTTCGATTGGCAATGCGGCGAACTACACTGCCAATATGGACGTGCATTACTCGTCTGGCGTGTACAACAAGGCGTTTCATCTCATGGCGACCAAGCCTGGCTGGAATACGAAGAAGGCATTCCAGGCCTTCGCTCGCGCGAACGATCTCTACTGGACCCCGAGCACCGACTTCAACCAGGGCGCCTGCGGCGTACAAACCTCAGCAACGGATCTGGGCTTCGTATTGGCTGATGTCGTTGCTGCATTTACGGCGGTAGGCGTGAGCTGTCCGAGCAATCCGCCTCCGCCGACGATTACTGGCTCTGCATGCATCTCTACGAATGCCGGTGCTAATAGCGACTGTTTCGTCACCTACACATCAACAACGCCAGCGACTGTGCGCTGGTTAGGTGGCAATGGTCTTGCTTCCGGAGATTGGTATCTCAGCGTTTGCGGCAATT
Source organism: Lysobacterales bacterium (assembly GCA_031419075.1). GTDB lineage: Bacteria > Pseudomonadota > Gammaproteobacteria > Xanthomonadales > Xanthomonadaceae > Lysobacter_I. The sequence goes on along the minus strand of JANOKD010000035.1, from coordinate 4,264 downwards.
ACAACCCTGCAATCGTTTCGACAAAAAACTTTGCGACTTCTGCATTGAAGCCTCCGGGTTTTGGCAACTACATAACAGTCATTGCCACCGTCAGTAACGTCTATGGATCTGCATCCAGCAGTCAGAGAGTGTTGTGCCCGAGGCAGGTTTAGTAATCCGCTAAAAATACGGCATATACCGTATTTGTAATTGTGTAACCCAGCAATGCAGGGATTACGTTGTAAAAGCCCACACGCTGGATCGGTGGATCCGACCAGTGTGTGGGCGTTGGCGGCAGTCACCTCAATCCGCCGGCACAGTCCTAGCCCCAGCCCACTCCCGCAACGCCTCCACCTGCTCCGCCATCAACACCGACAGCGGCCGGGTGTTCTTCAACTCCGCGCGCAGCTGGAACTCGCTGAGCGGTTGATGCACCGCATGCGCGGCGTACAGTGCGGCCACGACGACCTGTTCGATCTCCGCGCCCGAAAACCCATCAGAGACGTTCGCCAGCGCGGGCAAGTCGAAGCTTCCGATGTCCACGCTGCGGCGCCGCAGATGCAGCGCAAACAATTCAGCACGCGACTCTGCACTTGGCAGATCAACGAAGAAGATTTCGTCGAAGCGGCCCTTGCGCAGCAGTTCGGCGGGGAGGTCGTCGACCTGGTTGGCGGTGGCGACCAGAAACACCGGTGATTTGCGTTCGGCGAGCCAGGTGAGGAAGGTGCCGAGGACGCGGCGGGAGACGCCGCCGTCTTCGCCGCCGGAGCTGGCGAGGCCTTTTTCAATTTCGTCGATCCACAGCACGCACGGCGACAGCTGTTCGGCCGAGGCCAATGCGTCGCGCAGGTTTTTTTCGGTCTCGCCGTGGAATTTGTTGTACAGCGCGCCGAAATCCAGGCGCAGCAGCGGCACGCCGAAGCCGGCAGCGATGGCTTTGGCCAGCATCGATTTGCCGCAGCCCTGCACGCCGAGCAGCAGCAGGCCTTTGGGCGGGTCGAGGCCGGGCGGCGCGTTGCCTTCGACGAAGGCGCTGCGGCGCAGTTCGATCCAGCGCTTCACGCGCCTGGCGCCGATGACGTGATCGAGCTTTACCGGGTCGAATTCGTAGTGCAGGTGGCCGCTGCGATTGATCAGCTCGAATTTGAGTTTCGCGAGTTCTGGCAGATCGTCGGGACCAAGCACGCCGTCGCGGAAGATCGGCTGCCGCGCGATGCGGCGGGCGTCGGTTTCGTTGAGGCCGCGCAGGTTGCGTACGATCTGCTTCGCCACATCGGCATCTACTTCTACGCGCTTGCCGCCGTGTTCGCGCGCATACGCTTCGGCCTGTTCGCGCACCAGCTTCAGCAGTGCGTCACTTGTGGGCAGGTTGGGGCGATAGCGCACGGCGTGCGCTTCCAGATCTTCGGGCAGTTCGACCTTGTTGCCGACCAGCACCAGCACGTGCGGCAGGCAGTTGCGGCGCTGCAGGATGTCGCGGACTTGGCGCTGGGTGCCGGCGTATTTCAGGTGCGGCGCGAAATCCAGCAGCAGGAACACGCCGCGCTGGTCGGACTTGTAGATCGCCTGCAGGGTGGCGCCGGCGTCGGGCGCCACGTCGGCCTCGTCCTCGCGGTCCATGTCGATGCGGCGCATGCCTTCGGTGATCGACCAGCGGAACAACGCCCGCCAGACGTGCATCAGCGATTGCCGGAACAGTTCGACCACCCGGGGTTCGTCCGGGGTCTCGATCACGATCAAGGGGGTATCGGCGCGGATCAGCGCCACAAGGTCCTGCAAGCCGCTCATGTGATTCCGTACGTGGGGCCATGCCCGCAAAGCCCGACACGATAGCGCAGTGCGGGCCGGCAGCGATCAGCGCTGTGCGTCGGCGGGCGGGTCGTCCAGCTTGGCCAACGATGGGGGAAGTCCGGTCTCACCAGCGCGCACCCAGGCGACCTTGTCGGCCAGATAGCCGCGCATCGCCTGCAGGCCGGCCATTTGTTCGTCGATCTGGGCGATCTTGTCCTGCATGAAGCGCATTTTGTCCTCGACGCTGAGGGTGTTGGCGTCGTAGCTGTCGATGGAGCGCTTGATCTCGCTCAGGGTGAAGCCGAGGCGCTGCGCCAGCTTGATCATCCGCGCCCGATCGATCAGCGCGTCGTCGTACTCGCGATAGTTGTTGTCGCCGTTGCGCAGCGGGGCGGGCAGCAGGCCGCGACGTTCGTAGAAACGCACGGTGTGGCGGCTGAGGCCGGTGGCTGCTTCGAAGGCTTTGATGCGCATGGTTGGCTTGACTATAGACCGGAGTCGATAGTTTAGAGTCCAAGTTCCCAATGCCAACCCACAGGAATACCGCATGCGCACCGACACCGTTCTGATCACTGGCGCGTCCACGGGTATCGGGCGCAGCACGGCCCTGCATCTGGCGGCGCAGGGCTACACGGTGTTCGCCGGTATCCGCCGTGAGGCCGACGGCGCGGCGCTGGTGGCAGCCGCGCCCGCCGCTGATGCATCGCGGATCGTCCCCGTGCTGTTGGACGTGACTCGCGACGAGGACATCCAGCGCGCATTGGCGGTTGTGGCGGCGCACAGTTCCGATGGCCTGTATGCGCTGATCAACAATGCGGGCTTCAACCTCAACGGTGCGTTCGAATACACCGGTGACGCGGAAGCACGTGCGCTGATGGATACGAATTTCGTCGGGCTGGCGGCGTTGAGCCGGGCGGCGCTGCCGCTGCTGCGGCGATATGTCGAGCGTCATCCGGGGGCGACCTCGAAACTGGTCAATATCGGTTCGATCGGCAGCTACATCGGCATTCCGTGGGAGGCGTATTACCACGCATCCAAGTTCGCAGTGCTCGGTCTGAGCGAGGCCATGCGCTACGAACTGTGGCCGCAGGGGATCCGCGTGGTGGCGGTGTGTCCGGGCGGGATCGTCACCGACTTCATGCCCAAGACCGAGGCCAGTCTCGCCGCCGCCGTTGCCGGATTGCCTGCGGATGCGCCGGTCAACTATCGCGCCGGTCTGGCCAAGCTGCGGGCGGGAATCGGCATGGCGACGCGCTTCGGATCGCCGCCGGAAGCGGTGGCAAAGCGGATTGGCAAGGTCCTGGCCACGTCCCGGCCGCGGCTGCGCTATCTGGTCGGCATGGATGCCCGGCTGTTGCTTGGGCTGCGTCGGGTGCTGCCGGAAGCCTGGTTCCATGCGCTGATCCGCAGCCAGTTCTCCGCCTGAGTCCGCACCGCATCGCGGCGCCAGGCCGGTTGTCCGGCCGGTGGCTGGTGATAAGCTGCTGGCTCTTCTAATGCGGAGGTGCCGATGAAAACGGTTCTGGTCGCGACTTCGAAGGGCGGGGTGGGTAAAACCACCATCGCCACGCACCTCGCCGCGCAGGCGGCCTTGGACGGCCATCGCACCGTCCTGATCGACGCTGACCCTCAGGGGTCGTCGACCCGTTGGGCTGAGCGCCGCGCGGATCTGGAAGCTGCGGTATTGCCGCTGGACGGCACCCGCAGAACGTGGCTCAAGCAGGTGCCCGAGGATACGCAGCGCATCGTGATCGACGCACCTGCCGGCGCCACCGTCGACAGTCTTGAATCGTTTCTCGAACATGCCGACGCGCTGATCGTGCCGGTGCTGCCGTCGACACTGGATATCGACGCCACCGTGCCGTTTCTCAACGCTATCGCCAAACATCCACGCGTGCGTCGCGGCCAGCTGCGTGTGGGTCTGGTCGGCAACCGGCTTAAACCGTGGACGAACGCTTCGCAACAGGCGGTCGAACTGCTCCAGCAGTGGCCGTACCCGGTCGTCGCCCAACTGCGCGACAGCCAGGCCTATGTGATGCTGGTCGGCCTGGGCCGCAGCCTGTTCGACTACCACTCGCAGCAGGTGCGCGAACACCAGGAAGACTGGGCGCCGCTGTTGAAGTGGCTGAAGAAGGCATAGCGGCCGATAGCCCCTGTAGGAGCGCCGGAAGGCGCGACCGCTTTATGGCAAGCCTGTTCCGCAGCCCGTCGCGCCTTCCGGCGCTCCTACAAGGGTGACGCGCGACATTTGATGCGGTTACTTCGCCGCCAACACACCTGCATCGCGCAACAGCTGCTTGCCCAGCGCGATGCGTTTCGCGCGGCCATCCACGGCCTTCAATTCCACGCCCAGCACGAACGCCGCAGCTGGTGTTTTGCCGCCTTCCACCCATCCGATCCACCAGCCCACGCCGGATTGGGTCTTGTTGCCGGTGTGGGTGCCGGTCTTGCCGTAGATCCGACGGCCGTTGATGTCTCTATCGAGCATCGAGGC
>JANOKD010000034.1:0-3253 GCA_031419075.1 Lysobacterales bacterium | reverse complement strand
TGCTGCGGCACCCGTCGTACACAGGCGCGCTGATGACGTTCTGGGGGTTCGGTCTGGGGCTTGGAAGCGGGCCGGCGCTGCTGGTGGTCGTCGTGCCGGTGACCGCGGCATTCCTGTGGCGGATCCGGATCGAAGAGCGCGTGTTGGCCGATGCCTTTCCGGCGGAGTACCCGGCCTATGCGCGCGAGACCAAACGGCTGATTCCGTATGTGTGGTGAACGCCCGCATGGCTGATCAACCACAGCCCGGCCAAGGGCCAAACTCCACAGAGACGACCATGACGCTCACTTCCCACTGGCTGTTCTGGGCCGCGCTGTCGGCAGTGTTCGCGGCGATGACTGCGGTGTTCGCGAAAGCAGGGCTGCAGAACATCGACTCCGATTACGCGACCCTGCTGCGCACCGGATTCGTGTTGGTACTGCTCGCAGCCTTCGTATTCGCCATCGGCAAATGGCGCGACCCCGCGACCGTCACGCCAGCCACATGGGGCTGGCTGCTGGCGTCTGCGGCGGCGACCGCCGCGTCGTGGGTCTGCTACTTCCGCGCGATGCAGCTCGGCGACGCGTCGCGGGTGGCCGCAGTGGACAGACTCAGTCTGGTGCTGGTTGCGGTGTTCGCGTTTTTCGTCCTGCACGAACGGCTCGATATGCGCGGCTGGCTCGGCGTGGGGATGGTCGCCGGCGGCGTACTGATGCTGACGCTGAAGCGCTGATCACGTCACGATGCGCACCTTTTGATCAAGCCCGTCTAAAATCCGGACATGACCAGCACCATCCTCATCACCGGCGCCACCTCCGGCTTTGGCCGCGCCACCGCACAGCGCTTCGTCGATGCCGGCTGGCGCGTAATCGCCACCGGCCGCCGCGCCGAACGCCTGGATGCGCTTGCCGATGCACTCGGCCGCGACCGCGTGCACACCGCTGCGTTCGATATCCGCGACGAAGCCGCGATGCGCGCCGCGCTGGACGCATTGCCCGAAGATTTCCGCGCCATTGATGTGCTGGTGAACAACGCCGGTCTCGCACTGGGCACCGCATCGGCACAGCGTACGGATCTGCTGCAGTGGAAGCAGATGATCGACACCAACGTCACCGCACTGGTGACGATGACCCACGCGCTGCTGCCGGGCCTGATCGAACGAAAAGGCGCAATTCTCAACATCGGCTCGGTCGCCGGCAGTTATCCGTACCCGGGCGGCAACGTGTACGGCGGCACCAAGGCATTCGTGTCGCAGTTCTCGCTGAATCTGCGCTGCGATCTGCACGGCACCGGCGTACGGGTGACCTCGATCGAGCCGGGCATGGCCGAAACCGAGTTCACCCTGGTGCGCACCAGCGGCGACAGCGTGGCCTCGGACACGCTGTACAAAGGCGCCGACCCGATCAGCGCCGACGACATCGCCGACACGATTTTCTGGGTCGCGAATCTGCCGCCGCATCTCAACGTGAATCGCATCGAGGTGATGCCTGTACGGCAGTCGTTCGCGGGGTTTCAGGTGGCGCGGGAAATCTAACGGCCGCATAGGGCCTCACGTGTTCGATCTCACACATCCAGATCCTGGCATCCGCCGAACGCCTCGACGCCCGGCGGCAGGAACACTCAGCCATCAGGGTTGATTGTTGTCGTCATCGCCACCTACCGAACACATGCGTCTTGCGAGTTCTCGGCAGAATCCCTCGTCCAATCCCATTTCCATGCATACCGGGTAAAAATCGTCGCATTCGACCTGAACACTGGTCGTGCTACGGTTCACAGCCTGCGCCGAGGGAACGGCAAGGCATGCGCCCAGCACGCCCACGGAAGTCAACAGCATTGCAAAGTGCTTGAGATTCATTAGAACATTCCTTGTTTGCACAGCCCGAATTGGGCCGGATGATCCTAGCCCGCCGTCCGTCAAAACGATAGGTGCCGGCGATGCGCTCATCGTCGCGGTCTTGGTCAACGAACCGCAGAAAACCACAGACCACCATCACCGCAGAGACGCCAAGTTAATGACCGCTTGAGTAAGACGTTCTTGAGGCCATACGGAATGCACGACGATGGCTTACCGCCACATTCCAACGTCAACCGCATCGTAGTGATGCCTGTGCGGCAATCGCTCGCGGGATTTCATACAGCTCAGGAAAAAATTGAAACTCAATCGCGGCCAGATGGCTCAACTATCAACAGATAGCCGTCCCTGCATGCGGCAATGACACGGTCAACCCACGGCCGGTCTACCAGATACGTGCTGCCGCCGATGTCCTCCGCCGTGGGCACCACGTCGGTATCAAGATCGATACGGGCTTTGGTGCGATACCAGCCCAGTGCGGCATCATCAATGCGCATGTCATCATCGCTGCAGGTCTTCTGGATATCGATCAGCAGGATCGCGCGGCCGTCCGGCCAGTAGACACGCACGAATACGCCACTGCCCTCGCGTTCAATAGGGCCGATGTAGAGCGACTGCAGGCCATGACCGCTAGCGTCGTCGACGATGCGCTCAAGCAGTGAAACGATGCAGCGAAAATTCGGGTGTCGTTCGATCAGTGTCGAATGCATTGCAGGTAGTGCTGACGTGACCGGTGAATCAATGGCAGCGGCGTTCGGGAGAGCGCTGACAAAGACTGCGGTGACGAATATCGCGGCACGCATACAGGGTTTCATTCACCGCTCCAGAACAGTGTCTTCGGCGCCTCGCGATGCGGATGGCGATGCGTCTCTCCGCACCATTCGCTCGCGCAGCCGCAGCCCGGTCCGCTCCACCAAATAATACAACAAGGCGGCGCCCAGCAGCGAAGCGACACCATACACTGCGAATGCGATGTAGCCCTGTCCTGCCAACGCATCACCAAGATTCGTTTGCACCAGGCTATAAACCGGTTTGTGCACCAGATACAGACTGAACGACACCGCCGCCAACCAGCCAGCGCCGGGCAGCGCGCGGCGGCCGATCAGACTGTTGGACTGCGCACCGGCGAACACCAACATCGCCAACCCCAGCGACAGCACCGGCCAGCCAACGCTGTTGCCGAGCAGCCCAGTGCGTTCGCGGAACAGCCAGAAGCTCAACATCATCGTCGCCAGTCCTGCCACCAGCACCAGATTCGCGCGCGTCGCTGCGCGTGCCCAACTGTCCGGTCGATACGTTTTCCACACCGCCAGGATCACGCCGGCGAGAAGACCGTCGAGGCGGTTCCAGGTCGGGTAATAAATATTCTCGACGAACCAGTTGCGGTCGGAACCCATCGCGTCGAAATGCAGCCAGGTGCCA
>JANOKD010000033.1:0-41621 GCA_031419075.1 Lysobacterales bacterium | reverse complement strand
CGGCCCGCGCGGTGCGATACTGGGGCGCCAAAAATGTCCTGCTGCCGACCAGAACCATGCATTTGTCCGCCCCGGCCCTCGAGCATGTTGCCGACCTGCGTGTAGCGGTGGCTTCCCCCATCGAGGCCGGACATGTTTTGGCGCGTGGGCGTGAAGGTCTGCGGCGCATCATCCCGATCAGTGGTGGCACAGTGGCGGGTCCGCACTTCTCGGGCCGCATCCTGCCGGGAGGGACCGACTTCCAGCTCGTGGTGTCTGCGACCGGAGCTGAGCTTGACGCCCGCTACCTGCTGGCGCTGGACGGCCCGGGTGATCTGGCGGGCCAACACATCTATGTGCAAAACCGTGCCTTACGCCGTGGCAGCGCGGAGAACATGACACGCCTGGTGAGCGGCCTACCGGTGGACCCTGCGGCAGTCTATTTTCGATCGGTGCTGACGCTGGAAGTCTCTTGTGAAGCCTTGCGCTGGTTGACCGAGAGCGTCTTCATCGGCACCGGCGCACGCTATCCCGACCGGGTGCTGATCAGCCTGTTCCGGGTCGGGTAGGGCAGCGCTGTCCAGGCCCACGGCGCGCGGCATAGCCGTTGCGCGTGGCGCGAAACCGCCGCGGCCAGGGCCGGTCCGCCGGCGGCCGGTCCCGCTGCTAAACTGAAACGCCCACCTCCGGCCCCGGGCACACCCGCATGCGCATCTGGAAGAAACCCATCACCATCGAAGCCCTGGCCGCGATGCATGTCGACACCGCAGTGGCCCGTCTGGGCATCGAATTCCTGGAGATCGGCGACGACTACATCCGGGCCCGGGTGCCGGTGGACGGCCGCACCCGCCAGCCCTACGGCCTGCTGCACGGTGGCGCCTCGGTATTGTTGGCCGAAACGCTGGGCAGCACCGCCGGCAATCTGTGCGTCGAGCCCGGCGAGCTGTGCGTCGGCATCGAGATCAACGCCAATCATCTGAACGCCGTGCGCGATGGCCAGGTCACCGGCACCGCACGGCCGCTGCACGTCGGCCGCCGCACCCAGGTCTGGGAAATCCGGATCGAGGACGACCTCGGCCGGCTCGTCTGCGTCTCGCGGCTGACCCTGGCCGTGATCGCGCACCGTGGATGAGCCGTCGCCCTATGCAAAGCTCTAATCCGCTTGGGTATGGTGGTGTCATGACCGCTGCCCCTCCCGCCGCCCGCGCCGCCCGGCTGCTGCGCTATTGCGTCCGCACGCCGATGCTGGCCTGGCACCTGCTGGTGCACCTGCCGATCACGCTGATCCTGATGTCGCCGCCGTTCGGCCGGATCCGTGTCGGCGGGGCTGACGGCGCAGTCCGCGACGACCGCCTCGGCCACCGCATGGTGCGCTGGTGGCAGGGCGGGCTGATGCGGGTGTTCGGCTTCCGTATCCACCGCGTCGGCACGCCGCTGCCGGGTGCGGTCATGTTTGTCGCCAACCACGTCAGTTGGATCGATATCACCGCCCTGCACAGTTACCGGATGATGGGTTTCGTCGCCAAGCGCGAAATCGCCTCGTGGCCGGTGGTCGGTTGGCTGGCGACGATGGGCGAAACCATTTACCACCAGCGCGGCAGCCAGGAATCTCTCGGCGGCGTGTTGGATGAAATGCTGGCGCGGCTGCGCGACGGGCGCGCGGTCGGGGTGTTTCCCGAAGGCCGCACCCGCAGCGGCGAGGAGATCGGCCCGTTCCATGCGCGTATTTTTCTGGCCGCGGTGGAAGCCGAAGTGCCGGTGCAGCCGGTGGCGTTGCGCTACGGCGACGGCGCTTCGCGGCAAACCATCATCGCGTTCGGGCCGACCGAAAATTTCGCGGCCAACGTGCTGCGTCTATTGGGCGAACCCGGGTGCCGCGTCGAGGTGGTGTTTCTCGAACCGATTCTGCCTGGCGACGCCGAAGGCCGCCGCCGTCTTGCCGACACCGCCAGGTCGCGGATCGTGGACGCGATGGGGGCGGGATGAGTGTTCATACTTACTGGAATGACCGCTTTGATCGGTTGCCCATGACGATTTCCCACTCCGCCTACCAGCCGCCGCTGTGGCTGCGCAGTGCGCATCTGCAGTCACTGGTCTCGACCAGCCCGATGCGGCGCGCGCGCGGCGCATGGCTGCTGCGGCGTAGCGGCGCGATCAGCAAGCCGTACATCGTTGACGGCGGCGACGGCGTGCGTCTGGAAGGCGTGCACAGCCGCATGCCCGGCGTCGAACCGCGCGGCCTCGCGCTGCTGCTGCACGGCTGGGAAGGCAGCGCCGAATCCAGCTATATGCGCCTGACCGCGGCGCACCTGCTGGGTGCTGGCTTTGAAGTGTTCCGGCTGAATTTCCGCGATCATGGCGACACCCACCATCTCAATCAGGCGCTGTTCCACTCCAACCGCATCGACGAAGTGGTGAACGCGGCGAAAGATGTTGCCAACCGCTTTCTGGCCGGTTCCTCGCGGCCGATGGTGGTGGCGGGGTATTCGCTTGGCGGCAACTTCGCGCTGCGTGTCGCGCTGCGCGCGCGCGTGGCCGGGCTGCCGCTGGCGCGCGTGGCCGCGGTGTGTCCGCTGTTGGATCCGGGCTTGACCATGACCCGGATCGAGCAGGGCCTGCCGGTCTACACCCGCTATTTCGAACAGAGCTGGCGCGCCTCGCTGCGCCGCAAGCGCGACCGCTTCCCGCAGTACTACGATTTCGACGACCGCATCCTCAAGCTGGAGCTGCGCGAACTGACCCGCTGGATGGTAGAGCGTCACACCGATTTCGACACCCTGGACGATTACTTCAACGGCTATGCCATCGCCGGCGACCGTCTTGCCGCGCTGGATGTGCCGGCCGATCTGTTGACCGCCGAAGACGACCCGGTGATTCCGGTCGAAGAGTTCCACGCCCTGCAGCTGCCGGATACTGCGCGGATCGAGATCGCCCGCTGGGGCGGCCACTGCGGGTTTCTGGAAACGGTGCGCCTCGACGGCTACGCCGAGCGCTGGGTCGCGCAGAAGCTGTCGGCGGCGCTGGACGGCTGATCGGCCTGGCCTGCCGCCGGCGGTACACTTGGCGGCTCCGGGCCAAGCGCCGCAGTCTCAGAACAAGCCATGCAAGAACGAATTTTCGCCGCCCTGCGGCGCGGCGCCAACGCCGAAGCCCTGTCGATGGCCCGCGTGGCCGTGGCCGAAGCCCCGCACGACGCCCCCGCTTACGCCCTGCTGGCCCACGCCGAGCGCGCCAATGGCGACAGCATCGCTGCGCAGCATGCGATCGGCCGCGCCGTGCTGCTGGCGCCGGAAGACGCCGATCTGCATTTCCAGCGCGCCGGTTTTCTGCTGTCCGAACACAAGCTTGACGAAGCACAGGCCGCGCTGGCCCGCAGCATCCATCTCGATCCCAACCAGTTTTCGGCCTACGTCGTGCAGGCGCAGATGGCGATCGGCCGCAGCGACATCGACGAAGCCGAACGGCTGCAGCGCTCCGCCGCCCGGCTCTCGCCTGATCACGCGTGGGTGAAAACCCTCGAAGGCATGATCGCGCTGCGTCGCGGAGACGGCGCGCGTGCCCAGGCCCTGCTGACCCGCGCCTCGGCGCAGATGCCCGACGACCTGCAGGTGCTGTACGCGCTTGGCTTCGCGCATCTCAACCAGCGCCAGTTCGCGTTCGCCGAGCAGGTGTTCCGCAAGATCATCGAGCGCATGCCGGCGATGCATGGCCTGCGCGGCCTGCTCGCCGATGTGCTGCTGCAGCAGCAGCGTCCGGACGAAGCGCTGGACGTCCTGCAGCCGCTGCTGGACGACCCCGCGACCGCCACCCCGGCGCTGAAGCGGATGACCGCCGAGCTGGAGCTGGTCATGGGCCGTCATGAATCGGCACTCCAGCACCTGCATGAGGCCCTGACCGAAGACCCGCGCGATTCCCGCGCATGGTCGATCGCCGCCGAACTCTGGCGCCGCACCGGCGATGTCGCGGATGCGCATGCCACCCTCGACGCCGCGCTGGCGAAGTACCCGGAAACCGCGCGACTGTGGCAGCTGCGGCTGGCGTTCGAGCCCCAAGCAGGCGACAGCGCCAAGGCCGTCGTGGATCGCTGGCTGGCAGCGATGCCAGACCACGTGCTGGCGCTGGAAGCGGCGATGCATCTGCACGAAGCGCGCGGCGATACCGAAGCGGTGGATGCGCTCGCGCAGCGGATCGTTGAACTGGAGCCTGGCCGCACCAGCGCCGAAATGCGCGTGCTCGACCGGATGCTCCGCGATGCGCCTGAAGCCGCCATCACTCACGTCCAGGCGTTGATCGGCAAAGCTGATGATGTCGTCGCCAAGCGCGCGCTGATGTCGTGGCTGGGCTACGCCCAGGACCGCGCCGGCCGCTACGGCGAAGCGGCGATGACCTGGACTGCGTTCAACCACGGCGAAGCCCCGTCGCGCTGGCCGTTGACCAGCCCAGGCCCCGCCGATGGCAATTGGCCCGATGCCGCCGTCGCGCTGCCGGGCACCCCGCCGGTGGCGTATCTGTGGGGCCTGCCGGGGTCGGGTGTCGAGAAAGTGGCCGCCGTCATCGGCTATGCCGGCTATCCGCTGCGCGCCGACCGCTTTACCCCTGAAGCGCCGCAGGATCCGCTGCAGAATCCCGATACCATCGCCGCGCTCAACGACGGCCGTTTGAGCCCGGAACGCCTGCTCGCCGAATGGCGCGCCGCGCTGCCCGCGCGCGGCATCCGCGACGGCATCGTGATCGACTGGCTGCCGTTTTGGGACAACGCGCTGCTGAACATGCTGCGCCCCCTGCAGCCCGAGGCGGTCGTGATGATCGCGCTGCGCGACCCGCGCGACATGCTGCTGGAATGGATGGCCTTCGGCAGCGTCATGCCTTACGGCCTCGCCTCGCCGAGCGACGCCGCGCTGTGGATGGCGCGCCAGCTGCAGCACGTGATCGCGATGCAGCGCAGCGCACTGCATCCGCACAGGATCGTGCGCACCGATCACGTCATGGCCGATATCGAAGCCTTCGCCGCGGATGTCGGCGGAGGCCTGGGCCTCGAAGAAATTCAGGTGCCGCCAGCCGCGATGCTGGGCAGCGCGCGCATCGTGTTCGGCCATTGGCGCGAGTACGCCAAGCCCCTGGCCGAACCGTTCGCACTGCTGTCCGACGTGGCGCAGTCGCTGGGGTATCCGGCGCGCTGAAGACCTGTGCAGAATCTCTGATTCTGGAAAAGGTATGTCATCCCGAACGAGGGCGAAGCCCGAGGAGGGATCTGCTTATGCCCGGGGCATCAACAACAGCAGATCCCTCCACCCGCTGCGCGGGCGTTCGGGATGACAGATCGCTTATCCGTTCGCGACTGAAAAACTTTTTTTGAACAGGCTTTGAGCGCGTCGGAATTCAAGGAGCATGTCATGCGGATCATCAGCGACGCTCTGCACATATTCGCTGAGCGCGAACGTGCAGAGCCGAGCCTATTCGTTGTTGAGCGACCGCGACGATGAATTTGCTCACAGCGGAATAGGCTTCGCCTGAAACACCATCACCTCGCCGCTGTCGCTGGTGAGCCGCATGCGGTAAGGCTGCGGTTCGATCAGTTCGACCTTGAACGATTGGCTCATGCGTTCGCTGAAGCTGCGGTCGGCGAGGTTCTTGTCGTCGGTGCAGGACATGCGGGTGGCGATGGCCAGGGTCATGTCGAGGCGTTTGCCTGTGACCGTGTATTCGCCGCGCAGCTGATTGCAGCTGCCGGAGGCGCTGACTTGGCCGTCGGCGAAGGTCATCTCGAATGCGATGCCCGGTGCGCGCACTTCGGCGATGCTTGCGCCGCCTGCGGCATGTGCGGATTCCAGTATCCAACCGCCGGTGTTGCGCAGTTCGGTCGGGCTGAAGCGGGCGATGCGTTCGCGTTGGGCGCCGCTGGCAGTTGGTGTGCCGCTTTCCGCGGCGACGGGCCTGTCGCCGGTGGCGCCGGCGGTCGCACAGGCGGTGGTCGACATCAGAACGGTGGCGGCAAGCAGGGCATTGCGAAGGATCATGTCGGGTCTCCAGAAGCGGTTGGCGATAGGAATAAGGTCGCGGCGAAGCGGCGTGTTATTGCGGACCTACGATTTCGGATTCGATCATCATGTCCAGAATATAGACGGCATACGCCGCGTCTGGCAGCGCATCCTCATCGGTGACGGGCGGGCGGTCGTCCGGGATGAAGCGTTTGACCCGCAGCACGGTGCGGATGCCTTCTTCGTGCGTATAGCCTTCAATACTGGCGCGGAACAGCTGCCATTCGCCCGGTGGGGCGATCTTCACGCCCTGCGTGTCGTAACGCAGTTCGCGAACCCGCAAGCATCGCTGCGATGCGTCCGCGTTCAAAGGTGGGCAAGGTTCGCTTCTGGCTGCAACCTCCAGATATGCGATGTCGCCCGGGCTTCTGAACAGCGTTTCGGGCGTGGGCGCACCGATGAAGCGCAGCGTGTCGCCGTTCGCGGCGGTCCACACCAGCTTCGGCGGATCGCTGTTGGACAATTCGAATCGAATTTCACCCTGGAGGCGTACGGCGACTTCGCCATCCAGCGCCATGATCGCCGGGTCGGTGCAGGCCATCTTGGTCGACACCAATCCACCGACACGCAGCGTGTTGCCATCAATGCGGATGTCGCCGCTGATGCCGTTGCAGGCGTTGTGAATGGCGATGCGGCCGTCGATGACATTGAACTGGATGGTCTGGTCCGGCCGGATCAGCAGTGCGTCGATGCGACGGCCCTGCGCGTCGGTGGCGTCCTGCAGCCGCCACTCATATTGATTGAGGCGGTCGTGGCCGGAAGGGTCTTTCATGCTGTCGGTGGGCTCCGGTGATGTCTGCGCCGGCTTGTCGTGCGAAGCGGGCGCTTGCGTGCAGGCGACGAGGGCCAGCGAGAGCATCAGGAGCGAGAATGGACGGGTCATGGCGGCTCCGTGAAAGTGCGTCCTTGAACGTGCCGCATGACGGGATGGGGTTTCGTCTCTGCCCTTCAGCGCCAACGAACGATACACCGGGTGGCGAGATCGCGTTTCACGATTGCGTTACGGCGTCCCGTTGCGTTCATCGTTTGGGCCGCAGCAGCAATGCAATGCTGCCAGCGATCAGTCCCCAGAACGCAGAACCAATGCCGCCGATAGTGAATCCCGAGGCGGTGACCAGAAACGTAATCAAAGCCGCTTCGCGATCGCGGTCCTCGCGCAGCGCAGCGGCCAGACTGTTGCCGATGGTGCCGAACAGCGCCAGCCCGGCGACCGCCATCACCAGTTCTTTCGGGAACGCCGCAAACAGCGCGGCGACGGTGGCGCCGAACACGCCGGTGAACAGATAAAAGATGCCGGCGAATACTGATGCGACGTAGCGCTTCGACGGATCCGGATGCGCATCGCGACCGCTGCAGATCGCTGCGGTAATTGCGGCCATGCACAGCGCGTACGCGCCGAACGGCGCGAGCAGGATATTGGTCGTACCGATCCAGCCAATCGTCGACGACACTGGCGGCGCATAGCCGGACGCACGCAGCACCGCGATGCCGGGAATATTCTGCGAGGCCATCGTCACCACGAACAGCGGCAGCGCAATTCCGAACACCGCCGCCAGCGACAGCGAGGGCATCGTGAAGATGGGCTGTGCGACGCGCAGTTCGACATCGCCCAGATGCAGCAGGCCGTTCGCGCCGGCAATGGCCATGCCCAGCAGCAGCGTCGTCAGCACCGCGTAGCGCGGGAACCAGCGCCGCCCGCACAGATACACGACGGACATCGCCAGCGTCATCGCCATCTGCGTGCGCATCGACACGAACACATCCATGCCGAAGCGCAGCAGCACGCCGCCCAACAGTCCGGACGCCAGCGACAGCGGCACCCGGCGCATGCCGCGCTCGAACACGCCGCTGAAGCCGAAAAGTGCAGTCAAGATCGCCACCAGCACGAACGCACCGATGGCGTCGGACAGCGGCACGCCTGCGTTGCTGGCGATCAGCATCGCTGCGCCGGGTGTGGACCACGCGGTGACGATCGGCATCCGCCAGCGCAGCGAGAGACCGATGCAGGTCACGCCCATGCCGATGCCCAATGCCCACAGCCACGATGCGGTTTCGGCCTCCGATGCGCCCAGCGCCTGCGCGGCCTGGAACACGATCACCGCCGAACTGGTGAACCCGACCAGCACGGTGACGAAGCCCGCTGCGACCGACGACGGCCCGATATCGCGCAGCCATGAACGGTGTGGCGAATCGGCGTCGGGCGGCGTCGCGCTCATTCGCCGGCAGGGATCATCATCAACAGCGCAGCGCCGATCACGAAGCGATAAACCGCAAACGCGGTGAAACGGTGGCTCTGGATGTAGCGCAGCAGCCACTTCACTGCGATGAACGCGGTAATGGCCGAGGCGACGAAAGCGACGGCAAGCGCAGTCCAGTCTTCGTTCGCGGCGCCGCCGTTTTTGAACACGCCGAGCAATTCATACGCAGTCGCGGCAAACATGGTGGGAATGCCGACCAGAAACGCGAACTCGGTGGCCGCGACGCGGCTTGTTGTACCCGCAAGCAGCGCAACGAAGATCGTCGCACCCGAACGCGAGGTGCCCGGAAACACGCCTGCGACCACTTGGGCAATGCCGACCAGAATCGCTACGGTCCAAGTGATTTCGGTGCGCTCGCCCAGCGTCGCCGCGCGCTTGGCCGCGAAGTGTTCGGCCAGCAGCATCCATACGCCGCCGAGAATCAGCGCCCAAGCGATGGGCCGCACTTCATCGGGCAATTCCCAGCCGAGTTGCTTGACCAGTAAACCGCCGACGGCGGTGACACCGAACGCGACGCCGAGCTTGATCGCGTAATCGTAGTTTTCGCGCTGGCGGAAGCCCACCGCGATCCCCCACAGCCGCTGCCGGTAGATCGCAACTACGGCAAGAATCGCGCCGGCCTGGATCGACACATTGAACAGATCGCTGCGGTGGCCCAGCCAGCGTTCGGCGATCAACAGATGCCCGGTGCTGGAGATCGGCAGAAATTCGGTGATGCCTTCGATGATGCCGAGCAGCAGCGCGGAGAGCAGGTCGGTCATACGGACGTTCGTGGATAAAAAACAAAGTGTAACGGTGAAGCCATCCGGTAGAGCGGCGTGCGGGCGGAAGACAGCCGGTTTCGAAACGACGATACCCCCGGAGGACCGGGGGCATCGGGATAACGTATCCGATGCAAGCGATAATTTTCAGCCGATCAACGGCCCCAGGTGCCGGTATTCCAGAGCGCTTGGCCCTGATGGCTGTACACCACCACGTTGCCGTCGTTCTGCACGGTGAGGTAAGCACCGTTGTTGCCGTAGGTGCCGGTGTACCAGACCGGCTGGCCGCCGCCGTTGTAAACCACCAGGTGGCCGTCGGTCTGCATCGCCAGCACGTGACCGCTACCGAAGACGCTGTTGTACCAGATGGCGCCAACGCCGGCCTGATACAGCACCAGATGGCCGTCTCCTTGGATCACCAAGGTAAAGCGGCCGTCGCAGGAGGTGACAGATCCGCCGTTGCCAAGCGTACGCCCGGCATTCATGCGGCCGCAGGTCTCGACGGTATTCAGAACTAGGCCATAGCTGTTGAGCAGCGGCTGGATGGGCTGATGGATCGATTCCAGCCCGGTGCCGCAGTTGTTGTCGCTTCCCTGCGGAATATAGCTGCCGGAATGGACGCCTTGCGCTTCGCCGCCGGGGCTGATGACCGAACCGCCGGAATCGCCGAATCCTGAGCATGCGGTGGAAAGCATCATGCCGTAGGTGGGGCCTGCCGAATAGTTGATGGTCACATTACGCGCCGTGACGATGCCGCATTGCCAGCCGGTCTTCGCACCCGAGCGGCAGTTGACGCCGCCGATCGGCGTCTCCAGATTGCCCACGACGCTCAGGTTGCCGCCGTTGTAAAGATTGACCAGCGCTGGGTTGGACCAGTAAAAACTGTAGTCGTTGCGTACCCAGGCTTGATCGGCGACGGGGAACTGCGATGCGACGAACGGGCCGAACAGATAGTTAGGGCTTCCGGTCGAGATCTGAGTGCCTGCCGTTGCACAGTGTCCGGCGGTCGCGAAACCACTGGTGCCGCCCTGAGAGACCGATAGACCGACCGAACACCAGCCGCCACTGGGTAAGTTGTAGCGATCGCCACCGCGTACATCGACATTCGGCTGCGGGCGCGCGGTGGAGGTTTTATAGCGAATGGTCTTGGAATCCGCCCCGCTGCGCGCAACCAGAGCAGTGGCGATTTTTTCCATGCCGGGTTCGAGCGTGATGACCACGCTGTTGCTGGGCAGATCGATCCGCCACGAATGGATACCGGGCTCCATCGGACGCAGTACGCCAACGCTGCGTGTCGACTGCGTGCGATTCAACTGCGACATCGATGCTTCCAGCGCCGCAAGGCTGTGGCGGACCACGCGCGTCTTTGCGCCAAGTTTCTGCGCCTTCGCGGTTTGCGTCCGCTGTGTCGTTGCGATGACGAACTGGAATGTGCCGGTCGCATCACGCTCAAGCCAGCTGCCGGCATAGCTTGCGCCCAGCGTGCGCTGAGCCTCGGCCTGCTTGCGCGTGGCCAGACGTTCGGTGTCCAGATAACGGGGAATTTCGCTTGCGGTGAGGCCCAGATCGCGCTGTAGCGCCTGACGCATCGCTGTGGAGGCGGACAGGTTTGCATCCTGGGCGAATGCGGGCGCGGCGAGCAATGCGCTCATTGCGAACGCGAGACCGAGTGCGGTGGGACGGGTGGAATAGAAACGGGTGGAACAGGGACGTTGGATCCTGCGCATAACACACTCCTATGTGTCGAACGGGATACAGTCCGCGCGGGGGCACGAACCGGCCAGCGGCGGATCCCCTGCGCATGGCCGCAATGATGATGCAGCCCGCCCGCAGTCCGTCGCGTAGCGAGCCGAACTTAGCACCGGCGCATGACAGGATGTTGCAGCCGCATGTCTCCGGATGGAGTCGGTTCAGTACGGCTGCCCAAGCCGCAAAAACACCGCTTCCTGCCCTTCTTCGGCCAGCCCCAGTCCGAAATAGACCGGGCCGATCGGCGTATCCAGCGCGGTGTAGACGCTGCCGCCGAAAATGGTGCGTTCGAATGACGGCGACTGCCTGCGTTGCCAGATCTGCCCGGCTTCCAGCGAGCCGCCGACGAACAGCGGGTACTGCAGCAGCTGCGCCAGCGGATAGTTGAACTGCAGCATGCCCAGCGCCGAGCCGCTGCCGCGCAGCGTGTCGATGCCGTAACCGGACAGCCGGAACGGGCCGCCCAGCAGCGCCACGTCTTCGTAAGCGTTGCCTCTGTGATCCTGCGCCTGCGCGCCGAACTGCCAGCGCCCGCCCCACGCGGTGAACGCATACGACACTTTTGCGCGGCTGCTGAAGCCTTCGGTGTCGGCGTCCAGCATCGACAGATAGCGCGTGTGCCGCGCCTGCAGATACCAGCCTTTGCTTGGAAATTCGGCGTCGTCCTGGGTGTCGAGAACGACATCCACATCCACGCCGGCGCTGGTGCTGGTGCGCGGAATGCCGGTAGGCAGCGAATCGGTGCGCAGATCGAAATGATTGTTGCGTACGAACGGCGCCACCGACACTTCGCCCCAATCGGCCAGCGTCAGGCCCAGCGCCGCGCGCGCTTCCCAGCGGCTGTAGCGGTAGTCGCCACCGACGTTGTTGTCGTCGATCAGCGGCTCGTTCTCGCCGACCCATTCCAGCGATGGCCGCACGAACGTCCTGCGGCGCAGATCCAGCGGCTGGTTCCATTCTGCGAACGCACGGTTGCGGTCGCCCAGACGCGCCTCCAGCAGCAGGTCGCCGCCGAAGCGATTGAGCTCGCGTTTCCCGTAGCGCGCGCCGATCTGGTATTCGCCGTGACCTTCGAAATCATCCTGCATGAAGATGCCGAACTTCAGCGTGCCGTCCTCTTCCCAACGCCGACTGCGGGTGACGTAGGTGAGTACGGTCTTACCGTCCGCATCACTCTCGACGGTGTAATAAGCGCGGGAGAATTCGCCCAGACCATAGAGTCGGCTCAATTCTTCTTCGATCTTTTTCGGCTCCACCGTATCGCCGGGCTGTGTGTCCAGATAGACGCGCACTGCGGCGTCGTCCATCGTCGAGGTGTTGACCAGCGCGACCCGGTCGATTTTGCCGATCGGCTTCAACCGCGCCAACCGTGTTTCGCGCCACTGCGCATAGGCTTCGGGCGATACCCGAAGCGCCTGCAGGCGCGGCAGCGCCGCTATCGTCGCCTGTTCGCCCAGCGCCACGCCTTGGTCGAGCCCTGCGGTGAAATCGGCAGACCCCAGATCGCCCAACGCGGGAATGATCAGCACATCGTCCGCGTGCAGCCGTTCGCGCTGGCGTTTGGTTTCCTTCAGCATCAGTGCGGTGACCATCTGGTCGGTGATGCTGAACGGATCGAGCAACTCCTCGCGTTTTTTAAGCGGCGCGCCGATATCCACCGCGATGATGCGCCTCGCGCCCCAGCCCTGCGCGATCTCCACCGGCAGATTCAGCGACATGCCGCCGTCGACCAGCGACAGATCGCCGTAACTGACCGGCGCCAACGCGCCAGGCACCGCCATGCTGGCGCGCACCGCATTGACCAGATCGCCGCGATCCATCGCCACCGCGTCGCCGGTTTCCAGATCGGTGCCGATCGCGCGAAAGGGAATCGGCAGGTCGTCGAAGCGTGGGATGTTCGCGCTCGGCAGCAGCGCCGCGCGCAGCGCCACCGCAAGGCGCTGACCTTCGAACACCGACGGCGGTATCCCCAGCTTGCCGTCGCGCAGACCGAAACCGCCCTTCGCCAGAAAACTGCGGTCCTCGGCCTTGCGACGCTGGGTGAAGACGCGGCGGTCGATGCGGTCGTCGAACATCGCATTCCAATCCAGCGCGCGCAGGCCGGTTTCGATCTCCGCCGCGGTCATGCCGCTGGCATACAGACTGCCGACCACCGCGCCCATGCTGGTGCCGACGATGCAGTCCACCGGAATGCGTTCGCGCTCCAGCACCTTGATCACGCCGATGTGGGCCATGCCGCGCGCACCGCCGCCGCTGAGCACCAGACAGGTATCGAAACCGGCGGCTTGCGTCTGCGGCGCATCAGGCGTCTGTAGGAGGGCCTTCTCTTGTAGGAGGGTCTTCAGGCCCGAGCCGTCTGCGTCTGCACCGGCAGTTTGCGCGCGCGGGGCACCGGTGCCGACGAACAGCAGGATGAGTGTGGAAGCAAAGACTTGAATTTGCATACCGGGAGTCCTGAAGAAGTTGTGCCAAAAGAGGGAATTCGACGAAAACCGCACCAAACAGGTGCAGAAAATAAACGCTTAGTCGCCCCCACCCCTTTACGATCAATAGTTTATCGCGAGTTGATGACTGGCACGCACCTTGCAAAGAGAACGACATCCTTCTCACCCATCGGAGTCACCGGATGTCCCTCGAGCACGTCGAAAAACTCATCAAGGACCACAAGATCGAATTCGTGGACCTGCGCTTCACCGACATGCGCGGCGTGCAGCACCACGTCACCTTCCCGAAATCCATCGTCGAGCCCGCGCTGTTCGAAGACGGCAAGATGTTCGACGGTTCGTCGATCAGCGGCTGGAAGGGCATCAACGAATCCGACATGGTCCTGCTGCCCGACGCGTCGACTGCGGTCATCGACCCGTTCACCGCCGACCCGACCCTGATCCTGACCTGCGACATTCTGGATCCGGCGACCATGCAGGCCTACACCCGCGACCCGCGCGGCGTCGCCAAACGCGCCGAGGCCTATCTCAAGGCCAGCGGCATCGCCGATCAGGCGTTCTTCGGCCCGGAGCCGGAATTCTTCATCTTCGACAGCGTCCGCTTCGCCAATGAAATGGGCCACACCTTCTTCCACATCGATTCGGAAGAAGCGCATTGGAACTCCGGCCGCGAATACGAAGGCGGCAACACCGGCTACCGGCCGATGGTGAAGGGCGGCTACTTCCCGGTCGCGCCGCTGGACTCGCTGCACGACATCCGTGCGGAGATGTGCAAAGAGCTGGAAGCCGCCGGCATCGAAGTGGAAGTGCATCACCACGAAGTCGCCAACGCCGGCCAGTGCGAGATCGGCACCAAGTTCAGCACGCTGGTGCAGAAGGCCGATGAACTGCTGACGATGAAGTACATCATCAAGAACGTCGCGCATCGCAACGGCAAAACCGCGACCTTCATGCCCAAGCCCATCGTCGGCGACAACGGCAGCGGCATGCACGTGCACCAGTCGCTGGCCAAGGGCGGCGTGAACCTGTTCTCCGGCGACGGCTACGGTGGCCTGTCGCAGATGGCGCTGTGGTACATCGGCGGCATCTTCAAACATGCGCGCGCCATCAACGCGTTCGCCAACTCCACCACCAACAGCTACAAGCGTCTGGTGCCGGGCTTCGAAGCGCCGGTGATGCTGGCGTATTCGGCGCGCAACCGCTCGGCCTCGTGCCGCATTCCTTACGTTGCGAATCCGAAGGCGCGCCGCATCGAGATCCGCTTCCCCGATCCGATGAACTCCGGTTACCTGACCTTCGCCGCGCTGATGATGGCCGGCCTGGACGGCATCAAAAATCAGATCGACCCGGGCTCGCCCAGCGACAAGGATCTGTACGACCTGCCGCCGGAAGAAGAGAAGAACATCCCCACCGTGTGCCATTCGCTGGATCAGGCGTTGGAAGCACTCGACAAGGATCGCGATTTCCTCAAGGCCGGCGGCGTGTTCAACGACGATTTCATCGACGCCTACATCACCCTGAAAATGCAGGAAGTCACCAAGTTCCGCGCGGCGACGCATCCGCTGGAATATCAGATGTATTACACGATCTGATGCAAAACGGGCGTACCAGGATCGTGGCTTCGGGTCGGCGGATGGCCGGCCCGGCGCAGCGCGCCGGGCGTTCAGCGAGGGCGCGCGGCAGTGCCGCGCAAGCGCCCACGCTTCACCCGCTGGAATATCAGATGTATTACACGATCTGATGTCGCTATCCGTAGGCTGGGCTGAGCGCAAGCGAAGCCCAGCAATTCGGAGAAGTGATCGTTTGAGATTGGCCGTGGTTCTGTTTGCCGGGCTTCGCATACGCTCAGCCCAGCCTACAAACTTTGTCATCCCGAACGAACGCGCAACATGCGTTCGGGATGACAGAGATCCACATTGGGTAAGCCGGGCAGTTTGTAATCACCCGGCAGCGCGGGCCGAAAGGTTCGCAAGACGAGGCACGGGAAACGCAAACGCAGCTTCCTTCCCCACGTCGGACTGCGTTGCGGTTCCCTCATCGATGACCGGCATTTCGGTGCCGGTCATCATCACAGCGATCAATTCGCCAACGGGGAGCGCGCATGAAACTGATTACCGCCATCATCCGGCCGTTCAAGCTCGACGAGGTGCGTGAAGCCCTGTCCGAGATGGGCGTATCCGGGATTACCGTCACCGAAGTCAAAGGCTTCGGTCGACAGAAAGGACATACCGAGCTGTATCGCGGCGCAGAGTACGTCGTCGATTTCCTGCCCAAGATCAAAGTCGAAGTGGCGGTGGCGAGCGATCGTCTCGACGCCGCGATCGAAGCGATCCAGCAATCCGCAGGCACCGGCAAGATCGGCGACGGCAAGATTTTCGTCACTGCGCTGGAACAGGTCATCCGCATCCGCACCGGCGAAGTCGGCGCGGACGCGCTCTAACCACTACTCGGAGACTGTCCCATGAACACTGGATTTTTGTCCGGGTCGCGGACCCGTGCTGTTTTGTTGGCGCTGCTTTGCAGTGCGATGACCTTTGGCGCAACGCTTACGGTGGCCGCACAAACGGCGCCGACGACCGAAGCCACCGCTACAACCACCGAAGCGGTCTCTGCAGAGATGGAAGCGGCGAGAGCCGATGCCGCGCCTGCCGCCGCTGCAGAAACGCCTGTTGTTGAACCCGCACCCGCGCAGGTCGCGGACAAAGGCGACACCGCGTGGATTCTGGTGTGCGCCGCGCTGGTGATTTTCATGACCCTGCCCGGACTCGCGCTGTTCTACGGCGGACTGGTGCGCAGCAAAAACGTGCTGTCGATCCTGATGCAATGCATGGTGGTATTTTCGCTGGTCGCGGTGCTGTGGGTGGTCTACGGCTACAGCCTCGCGTTCACCGAAAACAACGCCTTCATCGGCGGCGGTGCGCGGCTGTTCGGCGAGGGGCTCAACGGTGCGATGGCCGCGACCTTCACCAAGGGCGTGTACATTCCGGAACTCGCGTTCTTCGTGTTCCAGGGCGCGTTCGCCTGCATCACCTGCGCGCTGATCGTCGGTGCATTTGCTGAACGGGTGAAGTTCGCCGGTCTGCTGCTGTTTACGGTGATCTGGTTCACCTTCGCCTATGCGCCGATGGCACACATGGTCTGGTTCTTCCCGGGCCCCGATGCGTTCACCGATACCGATGCGGTCGAAGGCGTGCTCGCGAAGTCCGGCTTCCTGTGGGCCAAGGGCGCGCTTGATTTCGCCGGCGGCACCGTGGTGCACATCAACGCCGCCATCGCCGGTCTGGTGGGTGCGTATGTGATCGGTCCGCGCCTGGGCTATCGCCGTGAAGCGATCCGTCCGCACAACCTGACGCAAACGATGGTGGGCGCATCGATCCTGTGGTTCGGCTGGTTCGGCTTCAACGCTGGCTCCGCGCTGGAAGCCAACGGCGTCGCCGCGCTTGCGTTCGTCAACACCTTCCTCGCCACCGCCGCTGCGGTGTTGGTGTGGAGCGCGGTGGAATGGATCGCACGCGGCAAACCCTCAATGCTCGGCGGCGCGTCGGGCGCGGTGGCCGGTCTCGTTGCGATCACACCTGCCGCGGGCCTTGTCGGCCTGATGGGCGCGCTCGCGATCGGCGCCATCGCCGGTCTGGTCTGCTTTTGGGGCGTCACCGGCTTGAAGAAGCTGCTGCGCGCCGACGACAGTCTGGACGTGTTCGGCGTGCACGGCGTGGGTGGCATTACCGGCGCATTGCTGACCGGCGTGTTTGCGGCGCCGTCGCTGGGCGGTGCGGGCATCTGGGATTACGTGACCGAAACCGCGCTGGCCGACTACAGCATCGCCTCGCAGGTCTGGATCCAGCTGCAGGGCGTGTTGGTGACGGTCGCGCTGTCGGGTGTGGTCTCGCTGGTCGCGTTCACGCTGGTGAAATACACGATTGGCCTGCGCGTGAATGAGGAAGCCGAGCGCGAAGGTCTCGACATCGCCTCGCACGGCGAAGCGGCGTACGAGCACTGAGTCGGCAGCATTGAGTCGGCAGCACTGAGTCAAAACTAGCGCTGCGGGGCGTTCGCGCCCCGCAGCGTTTCTACAGAAACAATACAAACGGATCGTTCGAGGTCCGCTGATGTCAGCCTTGCAAATCTTTGTTTTCTGATCGCGTGGATACATCCAGCATTCACTCACCGGCAGCGTTTACAGCGGAATACAGCCATCACCGTAGTAATCGCACGCCAGGGTATTCAACAAAAGCCAGTAACTTCCCTCGCATTCCCATTGGAAGATCCTGTACGGCTGGCCATAACGATATGGCCCCTGTTGAATTTCAACAACTTCACCGATGTTGTTGGCGTTGCACGGGTGTGACGGCGGGTTGTAGGCATGGGCGGGACCGCTGAAGCTCATCGCCAAACCGAGCAGACAGGCTGCGCTTCCCATTGCGAGATTCATCTTCATCCTGGTGTTCTCCATAAGATTCGGGTTTGGAGCCTCTTTTTCGGAGGCTCCGTCATGAATCAGCGCATTGCGAGGAGAAACAGGATCACTGGCGTCGAGAGGGCCTGCTGCGGCACACGTCTGATCGCGGTTTTACAAAGCGATCAGACGGGAACGACGATATGAGTGACAGCGTCGATCAATATGCCGCTGTCGACAGTGTCATCTCGGTGAAATGCACTGCGGTCTCCACCGCGATGTTCTCCGTTTTTCCGATGTTGTAGTCGAGCAAACCCATCGAGAAAGTGCTGACCCACTCATTCGGCAAAGCGATGCTGGTCGTTCCCGTCGGGCCGATGATCTGCAGGACCGAATCGACGCGTAATCGATCAGACACATACGCTGTTGGCATCGTCGCATGCTGTGTCCAGCGCAGCGCAACGGCCGTGCTGCCTGCGCTGCCCTGCAGCGCAATCGTGGCGACAACGCGATCGGCAAGCGCCAGGTCACCGGATCCCTTGCCGTTGGGGTCAACGCGGGATTCGATGAGTTCCAGCACTGCAGGGCCTGCGGTCGGTTGACGTTTGCGCAGCCGATACAGGCTGGATGGGATTGCGGATGTCGTCGCATCGCTGTACAGGAAATCCATTTGCAGTACATCGACCCAGCCTTCAATCATCGCCAGCGGTGCGTTGTCGATCTTGAATGCGAGGGTGTAAGGCACCTGCAGGCCGTCGAACGCGACAACCGGCATCTCTGGGAGTACGACGGTGCCGAAGCCGCCTGAAGGTGCATAAGTGGGCTGCAGGTTGATGAGCCCCACGGAGGTATGGCCGGTTGAAACCTGCAGGCTGGCACCCTCGCAAAGCCCGCTGCCTGGAATCTGGCCGACTCCAATCCTATTGATCTGCGCGATGACGGCTGGATTGCCGCCAAGGACATAGGTGGACTTGTGCCAAAGATGGACAGCAGCATTCTGCGTGCTTGGTGCTTGTAATCCGTCCAATGGCCAGATTTCCAATGGCGTGGCCGGGCATGGGGGAAACGCCAGTACCGCCGGAGCCCAGGCGATCAGCATTGCGAGGGAGAAGACGCGTCTCATCATGTTGTTATCCGTATATCGAATGTTGTAAACAAGGTGGCATCAGCGATTGGACGATATCGCCGATGGTTGCCGAAGTAGAAACGCCGGCGCTCCCGAGGACGCATATGCCATCGCATGTCGAAGCAGTGCCCGTACCAGCAGCGGTGCCAGAAATATTTTAGTCATGAAGCTCTGCTTGGTGGAGGTTCACTGTAGATCGTAATCTGCGGGCAGACAGGATCACCGTTTGTCGGTTGGTGAGTCCAGAACGACTTCAATGCCGCGCATGCTCCCCGCCAGCGCTGTTGGCGGTGGCATGCCGAGGTCGCGCCACAGGGCGGTGACAGCGACCAGCTGCGCGCGGGCTTCCAGTGGTTTTTGCAATGCAATCGCGGCTTTCGCCAGCTCCAA
The DNA here is from genome assembly GCA_031419075.1 of Lysobacterales bacterium. Classification (GTDB taxonomy): domain Bacteria; phylum Pseudomonadota; class Gammaproteobacteria; order Xanthomonadales; family Xanthomonadaceae; genus Lysobacter_I. The sequence continues at coordinate 22,480 of JANOKD010000033.1, read as the reverse complement.
GCGAAGTGCGCTCAATTTTTCCGCATCGACGGCGTCTTCCGGCGTGCCGGGCGGTGCGGACAACTGCTCAAGAGATTCACGATGCCGCCCCAGAGCGTTCAGCGTTTCCGCCCAGGTGCGTTCGAACTTGCGCACATCGGCATGGGCGCGTGAAGATATTTTTCGCCCGATGTGCACCGCCTGCGCGAGATGTCGTTCAGCAAGATCCGGCCGTTGGCGCAGATCGATATGAAACATGGCCATGTTGTACTCGGCGCGGGCACGTGCTGTGGACACCGGCGGCAGTTTTGCGGTCTGTATGGCATACGCTTTGCTCATCAATGCGTTCTGCTCGCCCGGGTCATTGGTCACATTGACCGACCAGACAAACGCGCTTGCAGCGGCCAGAGAGTCGCTGCCATAAAGCGTTTCCGCAGTGCGTCTCCACTGCGCGATGGCGTTGATCAACGCCGGGCGATCGGTGCCTCTTTTTTTTAGTTCACGTACGATGAAGCGCAGGGCGAGGATCTGCAGCGCAGGCTCGTAGTTTTCCAATGTATTGAAATCGATGCTCTCGCTGATACGGCGCGCATCCGCTAACTGCTCCGCGCTGATGAGCGCTTCGCCGATCTCGATCCGAAGCCTGAGTTTCGACGCATCGTCCAATGTCGATGCGTGCTGCCGCCACGCATCCTGCAACGTGCGCGCCGCGCGGCCGAACTGCGACCGGCGCATGTACAGAAGCTGCTGTTGATACGCCAGCTGTATCTTTTTCTCAGATGTTCCCGCCAGCTGCTGCAGCGCCGTGATTTCGGCATCCAGCTGCGGTGTGTCCTCGTGCAGCGCGATGTTGTTGGACAGACTTAGCAATCGCGCGCGCCAGCGTACTTTCGGATCTTCCGAGGACAATGTCTGAATGGGTGCCGCATAGGTGCGGTAAAGGTTGTCGCTTTCCTGTACCAGGCCCATGCCGGCATCGCTTTCTGCCAGCAGCAGTGCCAGTTCACCCTGTACATCGGGCTGTCTATCCAGACGTTCGAGTCTGCGTTTGCCGCGCTCAATCAACTCGCGCGCCAATAATCCGCCTTCGGATGCTTTGCCCGGGTCGGCCCCTTCAAACGTGTCGCGCATGAAATCGGCGACTGCGCGCGCACGATCGCGGTCGATATCAGAGCGCATCCGCGCCGTCTGTGCAGCGTCGCGCTGGGTCCGCAGCTCCGCCGCCTGCCACAGCGTGACCGCAAGCGCGACGAGAACGCTGCACACCGCGAGTGCGGCGAACGACACGCCAACCCGGTTGCGGCGTATGAATTTTCGGATCCGATAGAAACGGTCGTTGCCTGAAATCGAGATCGGATGACCCGACAACCATGCGCGCAGATCGCGCGCCAGATCGCCGACCTCAGCGTAGCGTTCGCCGGGATCTTTGCGCAGACAGTGCGCCACGATCGCGTCCAGTTCACCGCGCAGTGCATGTGCGGCCACTGCAGGCTGGGCATGTCCGGATGCAGGCTTTGCGGCGCCCTTCGCCCGGTCGGTCCGCTGCACGACATCGCTCATCCGCGACGGCACGGTGTCCAGAATTGCGCGCTGCAGTTCCGCTGGATCGCGCTGCAGCCGTGCGAACGGCAGCGCGCCGCACAATAGCTGATGCAGCAGTGCGCCCAGCGCATAGACATCCACCGCGACCGTGGCACGTTCGCCGCGCAGTTGTTCGGGGGCCGCGGTCATCGGCGAAAAAAACCGATCCTGCAATGCGGTGTGTCCGCCGTCCGTCATTTCAACCAGCGATTTGGCGATGCCGAAATCCAGCAGTTTCACTGCACCATGCGCATCGCCGTGCACGCAGACCAGCACATTGTTGTCTTTCAGATCGCGATGAATCACCAGATTGCGGTGTGCGTACTGCACCGCGTCGCACAGCTGCAGAAATAATTCGATCCGTTCGCGCAGGCCGCTGCCGCTGCGGTCGCACCACGCGCACAGGCTCTCGCCAGGCACATATTCCATCGCCAGCCATGGCGTACCGTCGGCCAGTTCGCCGCCGTCGAGAATGCTGCAGATGTTGGGGTGCCGCAGCTGCGCCAGGATCCGCCGCTCCTGCGCGAAACGCTCGCGGCTGATGTCGTCGATTGCGAAGCGCGGCATGATCTTGATCGCGACCTGTTGCGCGAAGTCGCTGCGGCGTTCGGCCAGATACACCACGCCCATGCCGCCGCGACCGATCTGCCGCACCAGTCGGAACGCGCCGATGTCGCTGATGTCGCCCACCGGATCGGGCATGTCCACGGCCATCACGCTGCGCGCAGTGTGGGTACCATAAGCCTCGTCGATGGCCAGCAAACGCCGCAGCCGCGATGCCAGCGCCGGGTGCGTTTGATCCAATTCACGCAGCCGCTGCACCTGCGCATCGGGCTGCAGTTCGCACAGCGCTTCGAACAGCCCCGCTTCATCGATATCGCTTTCGTGCATCGTGATGTCTTTCATGATGCCCTCAGCGACCCGCGCCGGGCGCAGCGTCGAAGTGATCGATCAGCCATGCGCGCGCATAGCGATAATGGCGGATCACGGTCGCGCGGGAGAGGCCCATCGTGTCCGCGATCTGTTCGTTGGTGAGGCCCGCGAAAAATTTCAGTTCCACCACCTGTGCGGCGGTTTCGTGCTGACGCGCCAGAATCGTGAGCGCCGCGTCCACCGCGATCCAGTCGACGGTATCGTCCAGCGGTGCCGCCGCTTCGTTTTCGATTTTTTCCAGCCGCTCGAATGGCAGTCCGCTGCCGCGCTTCTCCGCACTGCGTCGTCGCAGGTAATCGACCACGATATTGCGCACGATGCGCGCCGCGAGCGCGTAGAAATGTTCGCGATTGTTGAATCGCCCGGGAAACTCGTGCATCAGCGCGATGTAAGCGTCCTGGGCCAGATCCGACGCCTGCAGCGTCAAGCCGCTGCGGCCCTGCAGTTGATAGGCGGCCAGACGCTCCAGCTTCGGCCACAGTTCGGCCGCCAGCGCTTCCAGCTCGAGTTTTTCAACCGATGTGCGCCGATTGATCAGATCGGTCAGATTCATACGCGTTGTCCGCGGGAAGGCTTCAAGGGATCCGTCAAACGTCTGCGGAAGCAACGATCAGCCGATCCTTGTGGCTGCTTGAATACCATCCGTCCGTGGCGTTGAATCGATACTGCCGGGGCACCTTCCGGAGCGGCCCGGTGGATGCCGGGCCGGCGGATCGATCATATCGCGTCAGTCCGCCTCGGCGCCCAGTTCCCGCAACAGCGCTTCGGCCTGCGTCACCCGGTCGAGCTGCCACAGCAGGTAGCGGATATCCACGCTGATGTTGCGCGACACCGCCGGATTGAAGCCGAAGTCGCCGGCGACGTTTTCCCAGACACGGTCGAAGTTGATGCCGACCAGTGCGCCGCGGCCGTCGATCACCGGGCTGCCGGAATTGCCGCCGCTGGTGTCGCCGTCGGCGAGGAAATTCACCGGCACGTCGTTCAGACCCTTCTGACGCCAGCGCTGGCCCGGGGTCCTCGCGGCATCGCGCACGGCCAGCGGTACGTTGAAAGGCTCGGCGCCGGTGTGTTTCTGCAGCACGCCCGCCAGGGTGGTGAACGGGGTGTAGCGCACACCGTCGCGCGGCGCATAGCCCTGTACATGCGCGAAACTCACACGCAGCGTGCCGTTGGCGTCCGGTGCGATCGGCTTGCCCGCATGCGCGGCCACCGCGCGTCGCCACGCCGGGCGATGCAGTGCGGCGCGCGCATTCCAGTCGCGCTCGCGTTCGCGCAGTGCGCGCACATCGCGGCTCCAGGCGATTCCGAAATCCAGCAGCGGATCCTTGCGCGCGGCCAGCGCATTGATGCTTTCATCCAGCATCGCGTCGCGCACACTCGCATCGAACAGCGGCGATGCCGCATACATCCCGGCGATGGCGCGATCAATCTCTTCCGCCGACAGTCCGCCGAAACGGGCGTCGACCGAAGGGATGCGCTGATCCTGCGGCAGCTGCAGCGCACGCCGCACCAGTGCGGCGAAAATACGCTTGTCGGCAGTCGAAAAATACTGACTGTGTTCGCGCCGCAAACGATCGCGCAGCTTCGATCGATCGGCATCGGTGAATCCCGCTGCGCGCGCAGCGTCCGGTTTCGCACGCTCATGCGCGTTTTGCGCCAGGGTTGCGCCGTAGTACAGACTTTTCGGCAGCGGCGGAATGCCGCCGGCCTGCGACTCCACGCCCAGCGGAATCAGGTTGAGCAGGAAATCGCGCTCCCACGTCAGTTCGCGCGCGTCCAGCACTGCGCGCAGCGCGTCGCGCGCGGGGCCGGCACCGGCGTGCGCTGGATTCCGCGATGCCCATGCGGCAACGATATCGTCCTGCGCGCGCTGCCTGTCGACCATGCCGCCGCGATCGAGGCCGGCGATCTGTCCCTGCGCGTTCTTGTAGCGGTTGTGGATGCCCTTGAGATTCGCAGCGACCGCGATCTTGCCCTGAGCGTCGTCCGCACTGCTCTGCTCAAGATGCGAAATCCATTCGCCGAACAGATCTTCACGACGCACGAAAAACCGTTCGCGGCGCTCGCGCATTTCATCGGCGATCAGCGCACGATAGGTGACGCCCGGATAACCCAGCACCATGACGAAATCGCCTTCGTCCAGTCCTCGAGTGGAGATCGGGAAAAAGAATTCCGGCGCATACGGGCGGTTGGTCTCTGCGCGATCCGCCGGCCGGCCGTCGGCGCCCACCCAGGCCCGTGCGATGGCGAAATCGCCGGTGTGACGCGGCCACGACCAGTTGTCGATTTCACCGCCGTATTCGCCGATGGCGCGCGGCGGCGCATACACCAGGCGGATATCGCGCAGCTCGATCGATTCGATCAGCGTATAGGTCACGCCCTCGTCGAACGCTGCGACCTTGCACTTCGTATCGGCCTGCTGCTGGCATTCGGCAACCAGCGTTTTCTGCATGACATCGATCGCCTGCAGTCGCGCCAGCGGCTCCGAGCCCGCCGGCACGGCCGCGAGAATTTTTGCGGTGACATCGGTGAAGCGCTTCGGAATCTCCACCCGTATCGTGCTGCCCGGCAATTCTTCGGACTGGGTGCGCGCAAGAAAGCCATTGCTGATCAAGTCGCGCTGCGGCGTGCTGTGCTCCTGCAGCAGCCCGAACAGGCAGTGATGATTGGTCACAATCAAGCCTGTCTGCGATACGAACGCGCCAGAGCAGCCGGCGATGTTGACCGTGCCGGTGAGCAGGCCGGTGCCGCGTTCGCCGTCCCAGAGCGCCGAGGGCGGCAGGCTCAGTCCCTGCCGCTTCAGCCACTTCGAGTCGAGGTCCAGCACCTGTGCCGGCGTCCATTTGCCGTCGAGGGCAGCGGCGGGCGCGGCGGCAAAGAAGGCGATGAGGGCGAAAACAAAACGGGTCGTGTGCATCCCCGAAGTGTAGTGCCGACTCGCGCGTTTTGGCATGGCCAGCCAACCGACTTGCACACTGCCTATGCCAACAGTGCACCCGGTGCCCAGGGCGGGTCGCCCGATGGATTCACCCTGCCCGCCGCGCACGTGCGCGGCGTCGGGCGTCTTGCGGACATGCGCGGTGCGATTACTTCGCGGACTTCGGCGCAGGTGTGCTGTCGCGATCGGTCAACGATGTCGCGAGCGTGGAGCTGGCCGGCGGCGGAATGGATTTCAAGGTATGCGTGGTGCCCAGCACTTCGATGGTACCGCCGGCACGCTGGAACGCAGCCAGATCGTCGGCGATTTTCTCGTGGGTCAACGCAGTGCGGCGTTCTTCCTTCGGCTTGCGAAAGAGATCGCTGGTGCTGGATGTGGGGATTTGCGGCTTGACAGTCATCGACATGTTCTCAGTTCACCAAAGCAATCGGTACCGCGTGCTGCGTGCGTGCAGACTCGGCGCGCACATCGCGACAATAAGGTCCGGCCATCGCGAATTTGCGGCAAATCGTCGGACGGGTTTCGTAAATACCGCAGTTCATCTGCGCGTTGTTGAGCGCAACACACCAACCATCGGCGTCGCGCGCCATCACTGTCACGCCCTGTGCATTGCGTTCGGTCAGATGCGCCGGAATGGCGTCTTCCTCGAACAACACCACGGTCAGACGACAGCACAGGGCATCGCAGCGGCTGCAGTGCACGTCTTTTTCGCGGACGACGGCGTTCATTTCAGGCACGCGGCAGACGTGTCGACCGACGACCTGAACGAAAATATGGAGCATGCGGGCATGGAGGCTCCCGTAGGGCGTCGCCCCGAATGGGGTGCTGACGCGGGAAAGGGAGCGGAGCGACCGGTATGCGGATATAAGCTCGGGCGCGACGCGCGAATACAGCGGTTGCCGAGCCATCCTACAGGATAAGCGGAAAATCCGCCCATACGGGCGTTCAGCTGTGGCAGAGCCTTGTTTCGTGCTGAGGCGGCTTTCCGGGCCAAGCCATGACCTTTCATCGGAAAATACGCGTTTCCATGCAGAAAATGTCCGGAAATAACGAGCTGCCTCGTCTTTTCAGATGACAACAAAGAAAACGCTACAAGCTTCCGAAGGCTTTTTGTCGGGCATGGGTTGATCTGGTTGCGCCGTTCCTGATCATTCGACGGCAATCATTCGACGGCAGTCGAGGCGAGATGTGGCCGTGCACCGACGGCAGCGCCTGATTCCGGTCTCACCGCCTGTGTTGTCGGTGATTGTTCACGCAATGCCAGCGCCGCGAAAGGCCGATGGCGCCAGGCGATGCGACGTTCCCCCGAATGCGTTTCGTAGCGAAAGGAGATGCTCATGGCCAGATATCGCAAGTCCGCATATCACGTAATGATCGTCGCGCTGATGGCGACGATGATCGCGACGCTGATCGCAGTGGGTCTGCCTGCGCATGCAGGTGATTCCACTTTCGGAACGATTACCGCTGTTAAAAGCGCCAATGTGGTGACCTTCAAACACGACGCGGGAACCTACGATGTCCTCGTGGCGGGTGTTGAAGCGCCGGCCAAACGAGCCGATGCCGAAAATTCCCGGCGTTTCATCGCCCAAATGGCGGTGGGGCAGCGTGCGCAGTTCCGTTTCGACGGACGTAACGCCCAGGGTCTGATGGTCGGCAAACTTTATCTCGACGATTCGAGTGGGCGCGTCAGGGATCTTGGCGTCGAAATGATCCGTGCCGGCATGGCGACTCCAGCGCGCGGGTATCAAGGCTATAAATACGGCGAACTGCAGACGGCGATGGTCGAAGCGCGGGCCAGGAAAATCGGTATCTGGAAAACTTCGCCGCAGCGATAGTCTGATTTGAGTCGTCTGGTTTCAATCATCCGGCTTGGATCGTGCAGCTTGAATCGTCTTGTTCGACAGGAAGGAGTCCGATCATGAAACACAATGTGCTCCGCGCGTGTTTCTGCGCAGGATTTTCGATACTCGCGTTCTGCATGCCCGTGTCGGCGCAGATCAACGCGGGCCCCGACATCAATACTTCGCAAAAGGCGGGCGCCGACAGCGAATGCTCGATCGCCAAAAACCCGGCGAACCCGCTGCAGCTGTTCGCGTCCTGCAATACCAGCGGCCCCGGTATTTTCGCCGCGCGCAGCATCGATGGCGGCGATACGTGGGTCTATCCGGATGCCGTGGATAAGACCATTGCCGACGGCGATGCCGGCCAAGGCGCCGCCGCCTGCTGCGACCCGACGCTGGCGTGGGACAGCTTCGGCAACCTGTACGTCACCTACCTCGCCGCGCTGGTCGGCGGCTCTTCTCCCAGCATCGAAACGCTGCTGAGCACGGATGGCGGGCAGACATTCACCAATATCGGCTCGTTCGCCGGTGGCGGGATGGATCAGCCGACCATTGTCGCCCAGAACACGACCGCCGCCGGTGCACCGGTCGCGGTGTGGATCGTCTGGAACCAGAGCGGCACCATGCGCGCGCGTGGTGCGGCTGCCACTGCGCTTGGCACGGTCGGTGCGTTCAATGCGCTGCAAACCATTCCCGGCGGAAATGGATGCAGCTTCGGCGATGTCGCGATCGCACCCACCGGTGTGGTTGTACAGACCTGTCAGACCAACACCGGCGCGAATACCGGGTCGGCGAACATTCGCATCAACATCGATGCCGATGGTCTTGGCCCGGGCAATTTCGGCGCGACCATCACCGCGACCGCGACCAATGTCAGCGGCTTCGATTTCATCCCGCCGCAGAACGCGCGATCAGTCGACGCCGAAGCCGGTCTCGCCTATGACCGCAATCCCTTGAGTCCAAGATTCGGTCGGCTGTATCTCGTCTACACCGATGAAGTTGTCGACGAAAGCAACGACACCGACGTCATGCTGCGGTTTTCCGATAACGACGGCAGCACGTGGAGCGCGCCGATCCGCGTCAACGACGACCCGGCCGCACCCATCCGCAGTCAATTTCTGCCCCGTATTTCAACCAATCCGCTGAGCGGCAATGTCGCGGTCTGCTGGCACGACGCGCGCAATTCGGCGACCAACACCGCGATGCGGGTGTTCTGCTCGGTCGCGACGCCCACCCCGGCTACGCCGGCGTTCATCGCCAACGTCGCGGTCAGTGATGCCGCGTCGACCAGCAATGGGACGGGCGTCGAGTTCGGCGACTACGCCGGAATGACTTATATCTCTGGTGGCGGGCCTCCGGGAGCCTCGCGCTTCCAGCATCCTATCTGGGGCGATACGTCCAATTCGACCGCAAACAATCCGAACACCACGACCAACTTCGACGCCTACACCAACTGGATGCGCGGCGGTGCATCGACGAACGAAGGCGACCCCCATCTGCGCACGGTCGATGGCGTCAATTACGATTTCCAGACCGCTGGCGAGTTCGTCGCACTGAAAAGCGCCGACGGCTTTGAAGTACAGACGCGCCAGACCGCAGTCGCGACGGATTTCTTCCCAGGCGCTAATCCGCACACCGGCCTTGCGACCTGCGTGAGTCTGAACACGTCGGTTGCGGCGCGCGTCGGCGGCCACCGCGTGACCTATCAGCCCGACAGTCGCGATGCGGCAGGGCAGCCCAGTCTCGAACTGCGGATCGACGGTGTTCGCACCGCGTTGACCGATACCGGTGTGATGTTGCCCGGCGCGGGGCGTGTTTCGCGGACACCTGTCGGCGGCATGGAGATCGCCTATCGCAACGGTGCACTGGTGGTGGTCACGCCCGGCTACTGGTCGTCGCAGGGGCTGTGGTATCTCAATGTCGGTATTACCGGCTCCGACGCGCTTGAAGGCATCATGGGTGCGATCGCACAGGGAAGCTGGCTGCCCGCATTGTCGGACGGTGCGTCGCTGGGCCCGAAGCCCGCATCGCTGGCGCAGCGTTACGACGATCTCAACCGCAAGTTCGCCGACTCCTGGCGCGTCACCGACAAAACCAGTCTGTTCGACTATGCGGCCGGGCAATCGACTGCGGATTTCACACTCGCCAGCTGGCCGAAGGATGCGCCGCCCTGTGAAGTGCCCGAGATGAAGCCTGCGAAACCCGCCGAGCTGCAGTTTGCGCAACAGGTCTGCCGCGTCATCGTCGACAAGCAGCGCCGCGAAAACTGCGTGTTCGATGTCGCCGTGACCGGTGACGAAGGATTTGCCAAAACCTATCGGCTGACAGAGCAACTCGAACGCGATGGCACCACGACCATGCTGACGCCGGAATGGCGCAGCGGAAACAAGCCGGCTGCATTCCTCGCAACGGTCAGAAAGCGTGGCGTGGGCCGCAAAGGCGATCTCGCCGGGTCTGTTGTCTTCCACGTCAACGGCAAACCGGCGGGTGAGCCGGTCGCGATCGATAAAGCCGGCCGCGCGCGCTATCCGGGTGCCGATTTCGATCCGCGCCAGTACCGCATCCAGGCTGAATTCAGGCCGGCCGCAGGCAATGGTCATCTGGCCAGCGTCAGCGACGAGTTGGCGTATCCCGACAGAAGCGACCCGACGATGCAGTACACCAAGCCAAAGTGAGTGTTCAGCGCTCTGTTCTGCAAGTCACACGCAATCATTTCCGATGTATTTCGTCGCCGGACACGTCAAGGAAGACATGTCCGGTGTTTTTTTTCGTTTGTCGCGCCGGTGTTGCCGATAAGCCTGTCTACTCCGGCTTTCCGACGAGTTCCGTAAAGGTCTTTTTCGGACCCAGCGGCATCAGCGTCTGCGCCACGATGCCGGTGGGCACCGTTTCCATGATCAGAGGTGCGGTGTGGCGCGATTCCCCTCTCTCCGCGCGCGGGGAGAGGGTGCCCGCAGGGCGGGTGAGGGGCTGCTGCCGAAGCGGGTACATCCAACGCGCGGTCGATCTGTGCCGGCGCTGCATCTTTCATACGCGTAGGGCGGGATCAAGTCCTCCGCAAAAACACCGCGCAATTCAATAGGTGGTGTGAAAAAATTATCGGCTGCAATCATCTCGCGAATTCAGTGCGCTTGCCGATAGTGGGTTTGAGTAAAAAGTGACGCCGTTTTTTTCATGAGTCACCGTACATCGTTCATTCCGAGCTGCAAGCGTGGGATCTGTTTTTAATTCGCATGAAGAGCATTAGGAAAAAGATGAATACAATATGCATAGATAGGCCTTTCTGCCCTTTCTGTGAAATTTTTCTCCGTGAAACCCTGCTGTCCAAGTTTAATCCCCTATTACCCGATATCCGTGCAGAACCGGATTGCAGGGTTATAAAGAAAAACTGCAATAAAAACGAAGCTTGCCGACGCAATGGTTTCAGTTGGTGCCATAGTGATTATCTCTGCACGTGCCGAGAAGGAGGGGTCTGTGCTCGAAGCGCACTGCATCCTCATCGCGGACAAGAAAGACTTTTCGGAACATATCGATGCACAGACAACTCGAACTCAGTCCCTATAAGCTTCATACAAGATCACGATTTCAGTTGGTAAAGGTTCGCTAGTCGTGGAGAAGATCTCGCCAGAAATCCGTTCCCGTATGATGGCCGGGATACGAGGCAAGAATACGCGGCCGGAAATGACCGTTCGCTCGTTCCTGCACCAGAGGGGGATTCGCTTTCGCCTTCACGGACATGGGCTGCCGGGTAAGCCGGATGTGGTGCTGCCGCGCTGGAACGCCATTGTTTTCGTACATGGTTGCTTCTGGCACGGACACATTGGGTGTCGCTACTTCAAGTTGCCCAAGACGCGCGAGGAGTTCTGGAAGACAAAGATTCATGGCAACTCGCGACGGGACTCTGTCGCCGTCGATCTGTTACGGGAAGCAGGCTGGAGGGTGGCAATAATCTGGGAGTGCGCCCTGCGTGATGAGCCTGCCCAGGCGTTGGAGGAGCTACTCCAGTTCATCCGGTCTGACAGTTCCTTGATCGAGGTGATGTCTCTCAGGCAGTGATCACTTGAGCGCCTGATGGATTGCGCCGGCGATCTGATAACCGAGCCATGGCGGAACCGCGTTGCCAACTTGTCGTCTTTTGGCACCGAGAGGTCCCTCGAAGATGTAGTTGTCCGGGAAGGTCTGCAGTCTGGCTGCTTCACGGACGGTGAGGCTACGCACCTGCATCGGGTCGTAGTGGATAAAGTAGTGCCCGTCTTTCGCCAGATGACTGGTTATCGTCGATGACGGCGCATCAGCCCGTTGCACCTTGAAGCGATCCACGAAGCGATCCGATCTACCCCAGCTCTTGTGCGCGGGGTGCAGTGCTTCTGGAAACTCTTTCGCGCCCCGGGGTGAGCGCCCATGCACATGAGCGAACGCTGCGGAGAATGCGTAGCGCATCAGGTCGCTTGTCATGTGATTGCGTGCTTGGTGGTGGATCACGCCATGCAGTCGGAGGTCACGGATGAATGCGTCTAGATGTGCAGGGAGCTTGGGAAGATATTGCATTGGGATCCAATGATCGCCAATTCCCAACTCCTCTCCAATACCTGCCGCCGATGCAACCAGCCTAAGGTGCTGGGCGGTGTCTTCATCGACCTCTTTGGCCAGCTTCGCGCATTCCGACAGCAGTTTCGGCGCGAACTTCTTCCACGAAGATATTTCAGTGTCCGTTGAGCCGCTGCGGATCTCGGGTAGTCCGCCAATCATGTCTTCGACACTGGGCATCAACTCCGACCTGATCAAGGGACGGATCTGGGAGTTTATTTCCTCCAGGATGCCTACGAGGATCACGCGATGACGCGTCTGGGGAAGTCCCAGATCCTCCGAACGGACGATGAAATCCCGGGGCAAGAGGGGGCGGCCAGTGCGGCCATCCGGCTGCAGCATAGGCATGATGCGGTAGCGGGGGCCACTCTTGCCCCCTGGGTGGTGCAGGCTTTCGAAGATCTCCTCGAACAGGTTGTGGCCCTCGATCTGAGAGGTCAACATGCCTTTCACGTTCTCGAGGACGAATGCAGCAGGTCTGTGCTTTGAGAGAATCTTCAGGTAGTGCTGGTAGAGATAATGTCGGTCATCTTCCTTGGGATCATATTTGTCATTTCCTCGGTTCCTCGCTCTTCCCACAAGTGAGAACGCCTGGCAGGGTGGGCCGCCGACGAGGACCCAAGGCACATCCAGCTTGTGCGCCCCGGCTGCGATATCGCCGATACGGGCATCCAAGGCCTTGTCATCATCCGGATCGCCAAGCTTAAGCTGGCAGGCCCGGTCAGTCGCCTTGAGCCAGATATCGTGGGTTGCTTCCGTCCAAGGCTCTTTCCGACGTCCGGCAGCATAGTCGTAGTAGCTGCGGGGAGCCTCCGTCGCGGAGAAGCTCCGGTAGAAGGCTCGGGTGCGCAGCGTCTGGACAGCATGGGCGTCCATCTCGGCAGACAGTGACACAGAGAACGCACCGCGCCTGTCCTGCTCGCGAGCATAGGCTTCGAACCCGTCCCCCAAGCCGCCTGCACCGGCGAAGATATCTACAACGGGAATCGATTTTCCGCGCTTCACAGGATCAGGGGAGGGATATAGTCAAGGGCACCACGATGCCAGGCGGTGTGCCTGGTTGTCAAAGCTTTCGTGTGATCAAGTCATGAGACCATGAGGCTGAATGATGCCAAGTAGTGCAGTATTGTTTGAAAGGAGAATACTTGGAGGGCTTGTGCGCCAGCGGCGGCTGGCGGCGGTGGATTCTGGCCATGGATGAGGGAGCTTCCAACGAGCATGACCGAAAACGACAGTAAACATAAGATTCTTCGGCCGAGCGCAGCAAGGCTCCTGGAGTCGATGCGTGACATCGGCTATTCGTTTGAGAGCGCGCTGGCCGACATTGTGGACAACTGCATCTCCGCTGGCGCATCGCGCATCGAGATTGCCAACGATGTGCATCTCGAGTCGGGGCCCTATCTGGCTGTTCTGGATGATGGCCATGGCATGTCGCCGGATGAGCTGACTCAGGCCATGCAGCACGGGAGCCGAAGTCCCCGCGAGGTTCGCGCGGCTGAAGACCTGGGGCGTTTTGGCCTTGGCATGAAGACTGCATCCTTCTCCCAGTGCCGGCGCCTGACAGTCGTCTCTTGCAAGGACGGCGAACTAACGGGCAGATGCTGGGATCTGGATCTGGTGGTGGATGAGGACGAATGGATTCTCGAATTGCTGGATGCCCAGGATATCGGACAGTTGCCGATGGTAGACAAGGTTGGCCCTTCGGGGACACTTGTGTTGTGGCAGAAGCTTGATCGGCTTGATGTCCTGAACGGGCATCGCGATGAGGTCTATACGGCCTTCAATCACATGTTCAGTGGCGCGCGTCCGCACCTGGCAATTACCTTTCACCGCTTCATCGCCCCGGATCCTGGTGACCCGCCAAGGAAAGTCTCGATGCTCATCAATGGAGCCGAGATTGAAGCCGTTGATCCTTTCGCACGGTTGTCCACTCCCCATTCGGATGCCCACCAGATCGAGACCCTGCGAACCGCAAATGGCGACATCGTCGTGCAAGGCTTCACCCTTCCGCATCATCAGCGGTTAAGTAATACGCAGCTTTTGGCGCTCGAACTGGGATCAAGCCTGATTGAAACCCAGGGCCTCTACGTGTACCGCGCACGCCGACTCATCTCTGGTGGTTCGTGGCTTGGCATGGCGCGGCGGGCCGAGCTGACGAAACTCCTGCGTATCCGAGTGGACGTTCCCACCTCGCTGGATGCGGAGTGGGCGATCGACGTGCGCAAGTCTCGGATGCGTATCCCGGCCGCAGCCCGCACGCGTTTGCGGCCGCTGGTCGAGCGAATGACCGAGTCAGCCCGTCGTCCCTATACCTATCGAGGCGCGAGGCAAGCTGCTGCGCCTGGCGTTCCACTTTGGGAGCGGGTCAAGGATCGGGAAACGATCCGCTATCAGATCCGTCGCGACCATCCCATGATCGAGGCGTTGCAGCAGGCGGCTGGCATGCGTGGAAATGTGGATGCAGTCATGTTGGCAATCGAATCGACGTTGCCGCTCGAATCTCTATTCTCGGATATGGCGGAAGCACCCAAGGCAATCCGGCAGCAGGAGCTTGAGCCAGATGACCTGCAACAACTCCTGGCAGCGCTCGTCGAGGCAATGGTCCCCGGCAAGGACTCTCTGCCGGTGTCCATTGCCGAAGCCATCCTGGCAACGCCGGTTTTCTCAACACAACCTGCCGCGCGAGGTCTGCTAGCCGGGCTTCGACGGATCGAAGGATAAAGGCCAATCCATGATGCATGAACAGCTTCTGGTTTTCGCACGGACCGCCATGGCTCAGCGGGTCGCGCAGACACCGCCGGAAATCCTGGGGGTTGTGCGCGAGATAGCTGCGCTCCCGTTTCTAACTCCAGCGCCGACAGACGAACAGGTCAGCGAAGTCGCCAGGCAGATCGAGCGTGAGTATGAGGTGCTCCTTGGGCCGGCACATACAATCCAGGCGAGTGGCCATGACCCTTGGTTGCGGGCACGTGCGCATGAGATCGATTTTCGCTATTGGCGTCGCTACCGCGATTTTCTGGTCGAGGGTGGCATGAGTGAGCATGTGGTCAATGCGGTAAATACCGTAACTGACACGATCGTTGACCTTGCAGGCGATCCGACCATGCCGGGCAAGTGGTCCCGGCGCGGGCTTGTGGTGGGGCATGTTCAAAGTGGAAAGACTGCAAATTATCTGGGAGTGATCAACAAGGCCGCAGATGCGGGATACCGGCTCGTAATCCTCATCGCCGGCGTGCACAACAACTTGCGCTCACAGACGCAGGAGCGGGTGGATCATGGATTTGTTGGCCGGGACAGCGATCAGATCCTCAGCAGGCAGATCAATGTCGATCGCGTAGGGGTAGGTAACATCAATCCTGCGTTTACGGCGACCGCTTACACAAGTCGCGCTCACGATTTTGCGCGGGCCAAAGCCGAGAGTCTTGGTAATCCACTTCAGAACAGCTCTGAACCGGTCATCCTGGTCATCAAGAAGAACCCATCGATACTCACGAACCTCATCGACTGGATACGCGGAACGAGCGCCTCGCAAGGCGGTTTGACGCTTCCGATGCTTGTCATTGATGACGAGGCGGACAATGCGTCGGTCGATACCTCCAAGGACCAAAACGCGCCGCGCACCATCAATCGCCTGATCCGCGAACTTCTAAGCCTGTCGACCCGCAATGCCTATATCGGGTACACGGCAACACCGTTTGCCAACATCTTCATCGATCCGGACTCCGAAAACGATGGGCAGGGCAGGGATCTGTTTCCGCGCGACTTCATTGTGGGTCTTGATGCACCGTCAAACTACATAGGGGCGCGGGAATTCTTCCTGTCAGACGAGTCTGATCAGTTGACTGTCGATCTGTCGGATACGGATGCATGGTTGCCGGTCGTGCACAGGATTGACTGGCGCATTGAGGGATTGCACCAGAGTCTGGTAGAGGCGATCGAGTGTTTCGTGTTGTCAAAGGCAATCCGTATCCTGCGCGGACAGGGAGAGCGCCATCATTCGATGCTGGTGAATGTCTCGCGCTTCACGCGCATTCAAGGCGATGTTGCCCGGGAGATATCGTACTGTCTGACGGGATTGAAGTCAGCGGTCCAAAATCGCCATGCCATGCCCGTTGATGCAGCCCTGCGCGACCCAATGATCCGCTCGCTTCACGATACATGGCAAAAGCATTATTCAGGCGGCGAAGGGCGCTGGGAAGATATCCAGCCCCAGTTGCATCGCGCTGCTGCAGGCGTCTTGGTGGTAGAGGTCAATGCGTCCAAGAGTTCGGGAAAGCTGGACTACCGTGCTCATGCACAAACAGGGCTGAATGTGATTGCCGTCGGTGGAAACTCCCTCTCACGCGGATTCACCCTGGAAGGCCTCACGATCAGCTATTTCCTCCGCAACACCCAGATGTACGACACGCTCCTTCAGATGGGGCGCTGGTTCGGCTATCGCGATGGCTTCAAGGACCTGTGCCGGCTCTTTGTGCGGTCCGAAGCAAGCGACTGGTATGGGTTCATCGCAGATGCGACCGAAGAGCTGCGTGACGAGATCCGGCGGATGGAACTAAGTGGACTGACGCCGATGGATTTCGGGCTGGCAGTCAGGAGTCACCCGGGAACCTTGATTGTCACCGCGCGCGAGAAAATGCGTAACACAGAGCAGGTCGTCCGTGAGGTAAGTCTGTCAGGCAAGATGGTGGAGTCTTCTACGCTGATTGCGTCAGACAAGGTGCGTGAAACGAACATTGAGGCAGTGCACAGGATTGTCAAGACAATGATGGATAGCGGGTCGCCTGAGGCTGTCGATACTAAAAGTACACTTTCAAGCCATCTTTTCCATGGAGTCAAGACCGAAGACGTGCTGGATTTCGTCTCGTCCTTTCGCATCCATCCGGGGCAGCCCGAAATGCAAACAGCGCCATTGCTTTCATATATTCGGGATCGCGGGATGACTGGCTGGGACGTTGTGCTTGTCTCGAGTTCCACGGCGAAGGCTTCTAAGGGTGACGTGATTGACGTTCATGGACTGGCGGTAGGACTGCAGGATCGAATAGTCGAGCCATCGAAGAAACCATCAAGGTTCGAGAGTGCACTTCTTGTCTCTGGCACCAAGCGACGCGTTGCATCGCGGGGTGTCGAAAAGATCGGGCTCTTGGACGATGAAATCAAGGCGGCCGAAGCCATGCACTTGGACCCCAAGACGAGTATGCCTGATCACCTGTACCGCGCTCAGCGAACGCGCCCGCTGCTGATGTTGCATCTGCTACGGGTGAAGACGAAGACCAAGACGAAGGATGGCGCTTTTGCGGAAGAGATTCGTGGCGATATCCATGCCGCTTATGGGCTCAGCTTTCCTGGGCTTGGCTCAGGCGAAAAAGAGAAAGTGGTGAGCTATACGGCCAACCTGATCGCCTACCGAGAGCTTTACGGGGCAGTAGAGGACGAGCAGGACGACGAAGTGGCCAGCTCCGATGCGTGATGATCCCTGGAGCGGGATTGGGATTGCGGCTGACCATTTCGTTGGACGGCGGGTGCCGGGTGAGCATCCGCTGGATATTTATTGGATCAAGGGAGTGGATGGATCGCCCGGATTGCTGCTTCGCGGAGTGGATCAATGCAGTATTCCCAGGCAGCTACCAAAGCCTCGCGGAATTACACTGGAAGTGGCTCCCGGAAACGATCACGTCGAGGCACGCATGTTCCTTCGGGAGCATCAAGATCGTGAGGTCTTCCTGACGCTTTGCAGGGACGTGATCGCCTATTCAGGTAGCAGTTCTACTGCGTCTGATGCCACTTCGAACGTCTTCCGGCGCTTGACCCACTGGCATTCCCTTATGACGCATGCACGTACGATTGCTATGGCGCCGCACGAGATTCGCGGCTTGATCGGCGAATTGTGTGTCCTTGAGCGACTTTGCATGTCCGTTGGCTTTGATGCTGCCCTCCGTGCCTGGGTCGCACCTGACGACCACCCGCAGGACTTTGCAAATGGAAACAGGCTTTTGGAGGTCAAGGCCCGCCTGTCGGGGGCTCGTCATATTGTCAGGATTTCCTCACTCCAGCAGTTGGAACCCGCACAGTTGCCTCTAGTCCTCGTCGTTGTTGAGCTTGCGTCAGCCGACGGTCCAGATACGGCTACCCTCAACCAGATATGTGCGCGTCTTGTGTGTCGAGCACGCGAGTGGGGGAGTCACCAGGTGGACGCAATTGAAATGGCGCTGTTCAAGCGTGGCTACATCCAGATGGAAGCATATGATGCTGATGCCTACCGCATTACAGGGATCATGGCCTTCGAGTGCCGAGACGATTTTCCAAGGTTGGTGCGATCGGAAGTTGATGCCCGCATTCCTGAGGCGCAATACATGATCGATCTGTCGTTGATCGGTGGATTTGCAATCACCGCCGCATCGGTTCTTGACTGAGCTGTCCGCATCATGTCGCATATGGATGAGGAGGTCGCCCTGTATCGCCAGAATTTGCTTGGCGAGATTGGGGCTGAATCAGCGGCAGGCATGGGCTACTCGAGCACAAGGTTCGTGGATCGAGCATGTTCAGTTCTTGAGAATGGTGAGGAGTTCATCGAATTCAATGTGTGCCGTATATCCGGCCAGATCTCGCGGGGCTGGCCAGTGCTGCTCGATGCATACAGCTTCTCGCCAAGCGACGGTGTTCTTAACTTGATTGTCTCCGCCTTCTCCGGGGCGGAGGAGCCTGAGCCACTGCTTACCGAGGAAATCAAGCGAACGGTCGCCGCCGCATTTCGCTTCCTGGAAGGTAGTGTCCATGAGTCTCTCGCAGATTCGTGGGATGAGAGCCATGATGCACATGCCGTGTGCAGCGAGGTTTTCTCGTTTGCCACAGGTGGGGAGATGACAAAGGCATGTATCTACCTGATCTCCGACAGGCCGCTGGGAACTTCGATCGGCAAGATGCCGGAGATGTCGCTTGGCACCCAGCATGTTGATCTGCATCTTTGGGACATTGCCCGGCTTGCGCGTATGGAAGCCTCTTCGCGGGGACGTGAGGAGATCACGATTGATTTCGAGGGCGAGTATGGCGAGGGCATTCCTGCGCTACCCGCAGGCTTGGACAGTCAGGCGCGTTACGATTCCTACATGTGTGTCATGCTTGGCAAGACCCTTGCGAGCCTCTACGACCGGTTCGGCGGCAGGATTCTTGAACAGAACGTGCGGGCATTTCTTGGAGATAACAGGAAGGTCAACAAGGGGATTCGCGATACCCTCAAGAACGAACCAGAGATGTTCTTCGCATTCAACAATGGCTTGACGGTTACAGTGTCTGATATCGAAACGCAGATGCGCGATGGTGGGCGGACCGTGATCACGAAGGCTACGGGACTTCAGATCGTCAACGGCGGGCAAACGACTGCTTCGCTCTACTGGGCAAGCAAGGCGGGAACTGACCTTTCGAAGGTCCGCGTTCAGATGAAACTGTCGCGCCTGCCTGAGGAGGGTTTCGAGGACGCGGTGCACAACATCGCGCGGTTCGCTAACGCGCAGAATGCTGTTTCGGCGTCGGACCTGTTCGCCGGCCATCCATACTTCAAGCGTCTTGAAGGGATTTCGCGAGGCACCCTTGCGCCGCCCGCGAAGGCAGGAGAGGGAAATACTTACTGGTATTTCGAGCGCACTACAGGCAGCTACAAGGTTGAACTCCGTCGCAAGAAAGCCATTGAAGCCAAGCTGTGGCAGATGCTGAATCCAAAAAAACAACTCCTGTCAAAGACCGACGTCGCGCGCTACGAATCTACATTCGACGGTCTGCCTCACGTCGTCAGTTCAGGGGCGCAGAAAAATATCGCGGCGTTCGGAAAGAGCATTGTTCGGCAGTGGGGCATAGATCCTACTGCGTTTGACGCACTCTATTTCCAAAGACTGGTAGGGCGGGCCATTCTCACACGTGCGGTGGATGCCGCCATCCCAGCGCAGAAGTGGTATCCGGGTTCGATCGTTCGGCCCCTTACGAGCTACACCCTGGCGCTCATGAGTTCCAGGATGCAGGCGGCGGCCATGCAGCCGGCTTATGAAGCGATATGGCGGGCGCAGCAAGCCCCAGATGCTTTCATGCATGAAGCAATGCGCATTGCTGAGCTTGTGCTTCCGCTTCTGATGGATATCCCGGAAGAACAGGTTCGAAATCGTTTGGTTACAGAGTGGGTCAAGCGCGAAGCATGCTGGTTGCGCGTTGAGGCCAGTCACATCAACTTGTCTCCGGAATTTATGGCAACAACCACACCGGCGCACGATGGCCGCTGTGGAAGGCCGATTCCGTGGAGGGATCGTGCGCAGTTGCTCTGGCGCGATGGTGCTTGGAAGCGGCTATGGGAGTGGGAACGAGAGGAGCAGAAGCTTACCCAAGGTGAGCGTGACATCGTTGAGTGGGCCGCGATTGCCTCGCAATTCAACCCGAAAGGCTTTCGGTTGGACAAGCTCGAAGAGGCAATGACGCGCGCTATTGACGAGGGATTTGTCTAGTTAAGTGCTTCACGTTATTTGAACCATTCTTTGGGTCGTCAACCAATATATAAAAATATTTTTAATATAGAAGAGTTCGTTATTTCCGAAGCACTAAAACACGATTTGATTGCCTCGGCTCTTTTGGATCATGCGAACAGCTGGGCGCGTCTTGTACCTAATCTGAAACATGACGTTTCAAAACACCCAACTCTCTCCACCGTTTAACGTCACGCGTTCCCCCAAAGTTTTCTTCGCACCGCTCAACTGATCCACCCGCTCGCCGCGCAGCGCTGCGGGCACGTCGAAGGTGACGGCTTTCGTTGGATCGAGGTTGACGACCACCCAGGTATCGCGGCCGTTGCCCAGCGCCTGCAGCACCCATGCATCGGCGTCGCCAACGGGGTAATAGCGAAGCTCCTGCGGCTGCTGCAGGTTGGGGTTCTGGCGGCGCACGGTGAGCAGGCGTTTGTAATGGCTGTACAGCGATGCCGGGTCTGTCTGTTGTGCGGCGACCGAATGGCCTTTGCCGCGCTGCTGTTTCCAGTAATTCGACCACCATGCGCCCTGATCGCCGCGATAGCCCTGCGGTGCGGGCAGGTCGATCCAGTTGCGGTCGGTGGTGTTGAAGCCGGCGTTGGCGTCGTCGTTCCACTGCATCGGGGCGCGGCGGTAGCGGTCTTCGCCGATGCTGTGCTGCGACAGGCCGATTTCTTCGCCGTAATAAAGATATGCGGTGCCCGGCGAAGTCAGCAGAAGACTGGCGGCGATGCGCGCTTTGGCGGTGTCGCCCTCCAGCGTGTGCATGATCCGGTTCTGGTCGTGGTTGGTGAGGAACGGTGAGAAATAGCCCATCGGCGCGGCGGCGGCGCGCTGCTGCAGGTTGGTCCACAGGCTGTCGCGTTTGTTGCTGATGTTGGTGTCGCTGAGCGTGCCGAAGTCGGCGCGAGGCACAGCTTTCGGATTCAGGATATCGATAACGATGTTGCCGAAGTCGAAATCATAGGCGGCATCGAGCCCTTGGCCAC
This sequence comes from Lysobacterales bacterium, assembly GCA_031419075.1. Taxonomy (GTDB): domain Bacteria; phylum Pseudomonadota; class Gammaproteobacteria; order Xanthomonadales; family Xanthomonadaceae; genus Lysobacter_I. Next base: position 1,131 of record JANOKD010000033.1, on the reverse strand, counting down.
CGTTGCGATAGCGGCCGGTGGTATGCAGTGCGGCCCAGGCTTCGCCGACCAGCAGCGCCTCGGGGTTGATGGCCTTGACCCGCTGGGTGAAGCCGGTCCAGTAGTCGAGCGTGGCCTGCGTATCCGCCTGCTGCGACAGCGGGCCGTCTTCGATCGCGTAGCGCACGGCGTCGAGACGAAAGCCGTCGACGCCTTTTTTCAGCCAGAACGCAGCCAGCGCGTCGAGTTCGGCCACCACTTTTGGATTGCGCAGATTTACATCGGGCTGCGATGCGCCAAACGCGCCGTAGTAAAACGCCTTGCGCGTGGCGTTCCGATGCCACACTGCTTCGGGATTGACTTTATCCGACCACGCTTGACCCCAGCCTGCGGGGCGCTGGTCGCGCCATATGAAATAGTCTTCATAACCCGGTTCTTTACGCGCGGATTTGAGGAACCACGCGTGCTGATCGGAGATGTGATTGAGGACAAGATCGAGGATGACCTTGATGCCGCGGCTATGCGATTCGGCGATGAAGTGTTCGAATTCCGCCATCGTGCCGTAGTCGCGCTCGACGCTGTAAAAATCCTGGAAGTCGTAGCCGTGATACGACGGCGCCTCGAACACCGGCGTGAGCCAGATCGTGTCGACGCCGAAGTCTTTCAGATAATCGAGCTTCGAGGTCATGCCGTTGAAGTCGCCGTTGCCGTCGCCGTCCGAATCCTTGAATGATCGCGGCCAGATTTCGTACACGGTGGCGGTGTGCCACCAGCGCTGCGCGCCGCTGTCGATCGTCAGCGATTGGTATTCGGCTGTGGTCGCGGGCGATGCGGCGATGGTCAGCGGCGGCGGCGCGTCGGATGCAGGTTGCGTCGTGCAGCCAAGCAGGAGTGTGGCGAGCAGGGCGGCAGCAAGGACTTTCATCGGTGGCGTTTCCGAAAGGGCGGGAGCTTCAGAGTGCCGATGGTAGCGAAACCCGCAGCGGTCAGCGCGGAGTTACTAGCGTTTTGTCATCGCGAATGAAGTTAGCCGGCCCGATACCCGTAGGCTGGGCTGAAAAGCCCAGCAATATCCCAGTCATCTTCAGTAAGAGCGCTGGGATTTACAGCCCAGCCTACTGCAAGCTAATGTGCCTAATTGCGCAATTTCAG
>JANOKD010000032.1:0-46521 GCA_031419075.1 Lysobacterales bacterium | reverse complement strand
GTGGCGTCGATGGCGTGTTTCGCGGCGATGGCCAACTGGTCGGCGAGCGGTTTCAGCGTGTCGTCCGCGCCGGCTTCGATGCAGGTCTGGGCGATGTTCGCCATCAATAATTTCAGCGCTGCGCCATCTTGCATCATCGCTTTGCGGCCCAGCAGATCCAGCGCCTGGATGCCGTTGGTGCCTTCGTGGATCGGGTTGATGCGGTTGTCGCGATAATTCTGTTCGACCGGATATTCTCGGGTGTAGCCGTAGCCGCCGAGCACCTGCACCGCGAGTTCGTTGGCCTTGAGCGAATAATCCGAGCCCCAGCCTTTCACGATCGGTGTCAGCAGCTCCAGCAACAGATGGCTGTCGCGCTGCACCGCTTGATCGGCGTCGCGGGCGCGATCGACCAGCATCGATGCGTAATAGCCTAGGTGTTCGGCGCCTTCCACATACACCTTCTGCTGCATCAGCATGCGGCGCACGTCGGCGTGCTCGATGATCGCCACCGGCGGCGAGGTCGGATCTTTCTGATCGGGATGCCGGCCCTGCTTGCGCTCTTTCGCGTACTGCAGCGAGTAGAGATAGCCCGACAAACCCTGCAGCACCGCACCCATGCCCACGGCGATGCGCTCCTCGTTCATCATGTGGAACATGGCGACGAGGCCCTGATGCGGTTCACCGACGAGGTGCGCTTCGCAGTCTCCGGCTTCGCCGAATTTAAGGAACGTATTGACGCTGCCGCGCTGGCCCATCTTGTGATTGAGGCCGGCCAGTTGCACGTCGTTGCGCGCGCCACGGCTGCCGTCGGCATTGACTTTCCAGCGAGGCAAAATAAAGAGGCTGATGCCGCGCACGCCGGCCGGTGCGCCGACGATCTTCGCCAGCACCAGATGGATGATGTTTTCGCCAAGCTCGTGATCGCCGGCGGAGATCCACATCTTCGCGCCGGTGAGCCGATAGCTGCCGTCGGCCCGCGGTTCGGCGGTGGTCTTGATGTCGGCCAGCGACGAGCCCGCGTGCGGTTCGGACAGGCACATGGTGCCGAAATAGCGGCCTTCGATGATCGGCTGCATGTACAGCCGCTTCTGCTCGGGCGTGCCGTAACTTTCCAGCAGATTGGAAACGCCGCGCGCCAGCGCGGGATAAGCAATCGTGCCGGGATTGGCGGCCGAGAACATCGAGTCGCAGGCCTGCGCGATCACGAACGGCAGCTGCATACCGCCGGCCTCGTAGTCGGCGAGCGCGGCCGCGAAGCCGGCATCGTTGTAGGCCTGGACCGCTTCGCCGATTTCGGGAATCAATTCGACCTTGCCGTCGACCATCTGCGGCTCATTGAGATCGGACTTGCGGTTGTGCGGCAGGAATTTTTCCAGCGCGATCTGATGCGCGAGGTCAAGCGCCGCGCCGAAGGTGTCGCGGCTGTGGTCCGCGAAGCGCGGGTACTCGCACAGGTGATCCGCGCCCAGCAGCTCATAAAGCATGAAGTCGAGGTTGCGGCGGTTGGTCAACGGGCTCGCGTTCATGGTTCGGCATCGTCCTGGAGTTGATGATTCATTTGAGCATTACGACTCATCTGGCGTCAAATGATCGAAATGTCTACACTCCGGCCATGCCCCCCCGCTCGCCCACGTCCGACAAAGGCACCCGCTTGGCCAAGGCCCTGCGCGAGACGCCGCCTGTCCGGACGACGCCGCTGGACCTCTACCAGCTGGCCCGCCGCGACTGGATGGCCGGCGAGCGCATCGATATCGGCGCCCTCGCCGCACGGCTGAAGATCGGCCGCGCCACCGCGTTCCGCTGGGTCGGTAGCCGCGATCTGCTGCTGAGCGAGATCCTGTGGTCGCTGTGCGACGAGCTGATGACCGCGACCGCCGCCCGGCAGCGCGGCAGCGGTGCGCAGCGGGTGGCGGCGATCTGCGAAGCCGCAGTCCGTGCACTGGTCGATTTCGAACCGCTGCGGCGCTTCGTGCGCAGCGATCCCGAATACGCCGTGCGCCTGCTCACCTCCAAACTCGGCCCGGTGCAGGGCCGCGCGATCGAACGGGTGCGCGCACTGCTGCAGCACGAAGCCGACCGCGGCGCGCTGGTGTTGCCGCTGGCGGTGGACACCCTCGCCTATCTGATCGTGCGGCTGTGCGAGTCGTTCGTGTACGCCGACGCGACCAGCGAGCAGCAGGTCGATGTCGCCGATGCGGGACTCGCGATTGAACTGCTGCTATCCGGGCGCGTCGTGCCGCGCCGCGCGCCGCGTGGCGACAGCGCAAACACAACAACGACGGCAAATCCGTCGACACGAAAATCCCTCTCTTCCAACAAGACTTTCAGGAGCAAACGATGACGACCCGATACGCGGTGGACGATGGCGTCGCGGTGTTGACCCTCGACAATCCGCCGGTCAACGGCCTCGGCTACGAGACGCGCCGGGCGCTGGTCGCCGGGCTCGATCAGGCCTTGGGCGATCCCGCAGTGGTTGCAGTGGTGATCAACGGCGCCGGCAAATCCTTCACCGGCGGTGCCGACATCCGCGAATTCGGCAAGCCCGCCGCGATGCAGGAGCCGAATCTGCTGTCGGTGATCTCGGCCTTCGAGGCCAGCACCAAACCGGTGGTGATCGCGATCCACGGCGTGTGCATGGGCGGCGGGCTCGAACTCGCATTGGGCTGTCACTACCGGCTCGCGTCGCCCGGCACCCAGGTCGCGCTGCCCGAGGTCAAACTCGGGCTGGTGCCCGGCGCAGGCGGCACCCAGCGGCTGCCGCGGGCCATCGGCCTGGAGCCGGCAATGAACATGATCGTCTCGGGCAACCCGGTCGCCAGCGAAGCGCTCGCGGCGATTCCGGGGCAAGTATTGTTCGATCGCATCGTCGACGGCGATCTGCTCGCTGCCGCGAAACAGTTCGCCCGCGAGCGCGCCGCCGACGCCGGCCCGCATCCGCGCATGCGCGACCGCCGCGTCGCGCATACGAATGTCGAAGGATTCGTGCTGTTCACCCGCACCACCGTCGGTGCGATGGCGAAGGATTATCCCGCCGCGCAGCGCTGCGTGGACTGCGTGGAAGCCGCCGCGCGCAAGCGTTTCGACGACGGCATGAAATTCGAGCGCGACACCTTCGCCAAGCTGATGATGTCCCCGGAATCGCGCGCGCTGCGGCATGCGTTCTTCGCGGAACGCGCCGCGTCGAAAATCGCCGATGTGCCCGACGACACGCCGCAGCGCGAGGTGCGCAAGATCGGCGTGATCGGCGCCGGCATGATGGGCGGCGGCATCGCGATGAATTTCCTCAATGCCGGCCTGCCGGTGACGATTCTGGAAACGAAGCAGGAGGCGCTGGACCGCGGCGTCGCCACGCTGCGCAAAAACTACGAAGGCAGCGTGCGCAAGGGCAGCCTGAGCGAAGCCAAACTTGAAGCGCGGATGGCGCTGCTGCAGCCGACGCTGGACTACGCGGACCTCGCCGACTGCGACCTCATCATCGAAGCGGTGTTCGAGGAGATGGGCGTCAAGCAGGCGGTGTTCGAACAGCTGGATGCGGTCGCCAAACCCGGCGCGATTCTGGCCTCGAATACCTCGACGCTCGATCTGGACAAGATCGCATCGTTCACCAAGCGCCCGCAGGACGTGATCGGCCTGCACTTCTTCAGTCCCGCGCACGTGATGAAGCTGCTGGAAGTGGTGCGCGGCAAGGCCACTGCGAAAGACGTGCTGGCGACGGCGATGTCGCTGGCGAAAAAGATCCGCAAGACCGCGGTGGTGTCCGGCGTGTGCGATGGTTTCATCGGCAACCGCATGATCGAGCAGTACAGCCGTCAGGCGATGTTCCTGCTGGAAGAAGGAGCGCTGCCGGCGCAGGTGGATGCCGCAGCCGAGCGCTTCGGTTTCATGATGGGCCCGTTCCGGATGAGCGATCTGGCCGGCAACGACATCGGTTGGGCGATCCGTAAACGCCGCTATGTCGAGCAACCGGAGCTGACGTATTCGGCGGTGGCCGACCGGCTGTGCGAACAGGGCCGTTTCGGACAGAAGACCGGCGCCGGCTGGTACGACTACAGGCCAGGCGACCGCAAGGCGTATCCCAGCGCGGCCGTCGATGCGCTGATTATCGAACACTCGAAAAACGCCGGCATCGCGCGGCGCAAGATCGGAGATGCCGAAATCGTCGAGCGGCTGGTCTACGCGCTGGTGAACGAGGGCGCAAAGATCCTTGAGGAAGGCATCGCGGGGAAGGCCGGCGATATCGACATGGTGTATCTGTTCGGCTACGGCTTTCCACCGTTTCGCGGCGGGCCGATGCGCTACGCCGACGAGGTCGGTGCGTTCAACGTGGTGCGCGCGATGCGCCGCTACGCCGAGGCCGACCGGGACAACCGTCAGGCCGGCGCCTGGGAGCCCGCACCGCTGCTGGCCGCGCTGGCCGCCGACGGCAAGACTTTTACCTGATCGCTTCGGCGCATTGCTGACAAGCCTCATCTTCGACCAAGGAATCCACCATGACCGACGCCGTCATCGTTTCCACCGCACGCACCGCACTGGCCAAAAGCTGGAAGGGCGCTTTCAACATGACCCACGGCGCCACGCTCGGCGCGCACAGCGTGCAGCACGCGATCGCGCGCGCCGGCATCGACCCGGCGGAAGTCGAGGATGTGCTGATGGGCTGCGCCAATCCCGAAGGCGCGACCGGCGTGAACATCGCGCGGCAGATCGCGCTGCGCGCCGGCTGCCCGGTCAGCGTGCCGGGCATGACCATCAACCGCTTCTGCTCCAGTGGCCTGCAGACCATCGCGACCGCCGCGCAGCGGATCATCGCCGGCGAGGGCGATGTCTTCGTTGCTGGCGGCGTCGAAAGCATTTCCTGCGTGCAGGGCGTGATGAACCAGACCATGCTCAGCGATCCGTGGCTGGCGACGCACAAGCCCGAGCTGTACTGGAACATGCTGCAGACCGCCGAACACGTCGCAAGTCGCTACCAAATTCCGAAAGAACGCCAGGACGAATACGGCGTGCGCAGCCAGCTCGCCGCCGCTGCAGCGCAGGCGGCCGGGAAATTCGACGACGAGATCGTGCCGATGACGGTGACGATGGGCGTCGCCGACAAGGCCAGCGGACAGTTGTCCAGCCGCGAAGTCACCATCGGCGCCGACGAGGGCATCCGCGCCGACACCACGCTGGACGCGGTGCGCGGCATCCGCCCGGCGACACCCGGCGGCGTGATCACCGCCGGCAACGCCAGCCAGTTCTCCGACGGCAGCTCCGCTGCGGTGGTGATGAGCGCGACCCTGGCCGAACGTCGCGGCCTGCAGCCGCTCGGCATGTTTCGCGGCTTCGCGGTGGCCGGCTGCGAACCCGACGAAATGGGCATCGGCCCGGTGTTCGCGGTGCCGAAGCTGCTCGCACGCGCCGGCCTGAGCGTCGACGACATCGGCCTGTGGGAACTCAACGAAGCCTTCGCGGTGCAGGTGCTGTACTGCGCGGACACGCTGGGCATTCCGATGGAACGGTTGAACGTCAACGGCGGCGCGATCGCGGTCGGCCATCCGTATGGCGTTTCCGGCGCGCGCTTGGTTGGACATGCGCTGATCGAAGGCCGTCGTCGTGGCGTGAAGTACGTGGTCGTGACCATGTGCATCGGCGGCGGCCAGGGCGCGGCGGGGTTGTTCGAGGTGCATTAAAACGATGCAACAGACTGCGGCGCGCTGGAAGCCCACCCTGTCGCGAGAGCGCCTGAGCCATCATGCCGCACCAAGCAAAACATGCTGCGTCGCAGCATTATTTAGCTAAAAAAAAACAACCCTCCGTGTGCATCCGCGTCATGCCCGGTACACGTAGGTGTAAGCTGCTGTTCATGACGTGTACGGAGGGGGCTCCCGAAAGTCATGGCAGGCAGTAAAGTTTTGGCTTATTTCAGTCATCCGTCATGCACTACATGGGAGACCCGCATGATCTCAAATACCGTTCGACACACCGCGACCAGAATCGCGGGCCTTGGCGCAGCATCAGCGCTGTTCTCCAGCTCCGCCTTTGCCAGTTCAAGCTCCGTGCTGGCAGCTGACGATTTCGTCGGCATCTCGTTCTGGTTGATCTCAATGGCGCTGATCGCGTCGACAGTGTTTTTCTTTCTGGAACGCGATCGCGTTTCGGCAAAATGGAAAACATCGTTGACGGTATCCGGGCTGGTGACGCTGGTCGCAGCGGTGCATTACTTCTATATGCGCGACGTGTGGGTGGCCACGGGGGAAACACCGACGGTTTACCGCTATATCGATTGGCTGATCACGGTGCCGTTGTTGATGATCGAGTTCTATCTCATCCTGGCTGCCATCGCGAAAGTACCGTCAGGCGTTTTCTGGCGACTGCTGATCGGCACGATGGTGATGTTGGTAGGTGGCTACGTCGGCGAAGCGGGCTACGTCGCGGTCTGGCCGGCATTTATCGTCGGCATGGCCGGTTGGGCGGTGATTCTGTACGAAATCTTCCTGGGTCAAGCCAGCAAGATCAGTGCGGAAACAGCGCCACCTGCAGTCAAATCCGCGTTTAACCTGATGCGCTGGATCGTAACCATCGGCTGGGCCGTTTACCCGATCGGTTATTTCTTCGGCTATCTCACCAGCGCAAGCCCGGAGTCCAGCGCGAACGCACTCAACATCATCTACAATTTTGCTGATGTTCTGAACAAAATCGCGTTCGGCCTGATCATCTGGAAGGTGGCCGTGAGCGAGTCCGAGAACGCAGTCGGAAAGTAACTCGACCCATGCAAAGCGTGCGGGCCAGACGCGCCTGCACGCTTTGCAACCATCGTGGAAAATGGTCTTGGATCAGTAACGCCAACCGCTTTTGGCGAAGTGGCCTCGATACTTCGACAATACTTTTGGCAACGCATACGTTAATGAACAGGGCAGGCATCACCCCTTTTCGTTCCGTACCGCATCTTTCGCGCCGGAACCCACGCACCGCGGTGGATATTGAGATGGAGCATTAGCATGCAAGCTGCACCTGCCCCACATTCACCCCTAAGCGCAACGCAACCTCCGCTTGCCTCCAGTCCACTGCCTCATGACCTCATCGGGCATGATCTGAGCAGGCCTGACTTGGTTGGGCATGATCTTGTTTCGGCTGTCGAGTCGCGAATGCAGTCGCTGCTGGCCGTCGATTATGTAGGCGCCGCCCTCTATCACATCAAAACCGGCGGGCAACGCGTTCGGGCACGGCTCGGACTGCATGCGTCCCTTGCGCTGGGTCAATCGATCGATGACGCCATCACGCTCGCCACAGCCGCTGAATTGCTGCATAACGCCTCGCTGGTACACGACGACCTGCAAGATCGAGATTGCACGCGAAGAGGAAGCCCAACCGTTTGGGCGATCTACGGCGACAATATCGCGATCTGCGCGGGCGACCTGCTGCTCGCTTCCGCCTACCGCGCGTTGTCTGCATACAGTAACTGCCAAAAGCTGCCTGAGCTGCTGATGTTGGCGTTTGATCGCACGGCGGCCGCTATTGACGGCCAGTGCGATGATCTCTCGTCGCTCATAAACAGCCATGATCTTGCCGATTATGAAAAAATCGCCACAGCGAAGTCTGGCGCACTGTTGAGCCTTCCCATTGAATTCGCACTGGTGGCCTCTGGCCGCACGGATTTGACCACGCATGCGCGCAGCGCAGCCGAAGCATTCGCAATTGCCTATCAAATCGCCGATGACCTGACTGATATCAGGCCCGGCCCGGCAAAAGGCGGCACCTCAGATTCGTTCAACATCGTGACGGTGCTTCAGCGAAATGGGCTTGCAGACGATGCGCACAGCGCTGCAAGGCGCATTGGACTGCAACACGCAAGCACAGCAATTGCGTCAGCAGACGCACTTCCCCAGGATGTAGGTGCAATCCTGAAAAGCCTTGCGCTTTCACTGCAATTGTCCCTGAGTGGAAAACAGTGCCTGTAGGCGACATGCGCGTCGATACCGGCACCGGTATTTCTCCTTCGCATCACATGCTGTGTGGCACTGCATAATTCTGAAACCAAAACACCTCGTTCGACACCGCAAGCGGTGCCCAAATGCGGCGCAACTGGACACGGGCTACTTCAGCCTGCGCTTCAACTCCGCGATCAGCTGCGACACTTCTGACGGCGCGAGCTTCGCAAAGCGTTCGGGCAACAGGCTTCGGCGTGAGGATTCCTGCACCGCCAGCAGTTCCATCAGCTGGATGGTGTCGGTGTGCTGCGGCGGGATGAAGTCATCGATAGCCTGCTGCAGATGCAGGACTGCCAATGCGGCGCCGGCTTCACGCGCGAGATCGAGGGCGAGCAGTGCGATCGCTTCCAGATCGGCGTTGGAATAGCCGTCGAGGATATCCAGCGCTTCGATCAACGCGGGATCGGCATCCACAGGCAGCACTGCGCCGCCGCGCTTGAGAATCGCGCGGACCACGTGCATACGGTCGGCGCCGTTGTCGGCATAGAAAAATGGAATTTTGCGGTCGAGACGGCCCGGCCGTTTGATGTCGACGTCGAGTTTGTCGGGGCGGTTGGTCATCAGGATGGTCAGCACGTGGCCGCGGTTGTCGGTGTCGGACATGAAGTCCTTGATCCGTGCGATGACGCGCGACGACGTGCCGCCGTCGGTGTCACCCCCTTCGCCGCTGCCGAAGCTGCGGTCGCCTTCGTCGATGACCAGCGCGATCGGGCTCATCGCGCGGATGATCTTGAGCACGCGTTCAAGGTTGGACTCGGTTGAACCCACCCACTTCGAGCGGAAGTTTTTCAGCACCACGCCCGGTAGCCCGGCTTCCTTCAAAAATGCCTTGATGACGAAGGTCTTGCCCACGCCCATCGGGCCGACCGCGAGCAGCCCCATCGGCGCAAGCCGGCGGTCGCCGGTCTTGATGGTCGCGGCGATCTTCATCAGCTCTTGTTTGATCTGGTCGTAACCGCCAACCGCATCCAGGCCGTAGCTTGGATCGAGAAATTCGATCAGATCGCCGCAGGAGCGCTGGATGATTTCGCGCTTGCGGGTGCCGATGATGCGCAGCATCGCGTTGACCGGGTCGTCTCTGTTTTTATCGAGCATGTTCTCGGCGGGCGTGGTCGCACGGCCGAGAATCAGGAACGCGATTTCCTCGCGGGTCTTGCCTGCCGTCACGCCGGCGTACATTTCGGCGCGCTGCTGTGCGTCCGGCGCATCGCCCAACAGCTGCAGCGCCAGTGCTTTGCGCTCTTCTTCCGACAGACCGGCGGCGGGACGCTCCGCAACGATGCTGTCGATTTCGAGCAGCCGCAGGCCTGCGGTGTGTTTGGCGACCAGCGCCTGCTGTTCGGGCGACATGTGCGGCGCGGACTGCGCGACCAGGCGCGCGCGCGCGGGCTCATCGGGAAACGGGACATCGATAGCGGCGATGCGCGGATTGGTGTTGAGCGAAGGATGCAGTTCTGACAGCGACGCACAGATCAGCACGACGATGTGATTGCGCTGCAGCAGCAGGCCGCTGAGCGACCAGTCGTGGAGAATTTCCAGCAGGCCGCGTTCGTCGGTGCTGAGAAAGGTGGTTTCCGCATTCGGCACCAGATCGCCGGCATGCGGCAGCACCAGCGCGACGCCGTCGCCAGCGCGCATCCGGGTTTCCAGATGGCCGATATTTTCCAGCAGCGTCTCGCCAAGCTCCAACACTTTACCGTTGGCGCCGTGTTGCTTGAGCCCGGCGTGGCGCAGCGCGAGTTCGTAACGCTGCGGTTTGGCCGCAAGCACTACGGTCTGCAGGAATTCGACAAACGGCAGCAGTTTGTTGTCGTGAGCGATCGCGTCATGCACGTTCCCGTGAACCACGAACAGCCCGGCTTCGCCGGCGAGGTAGCGACGTTTAAGTTCGTCAGCCCAGGGCGGAAGCGCGACGCTGTTAAGAGTAGTCATGGGATATCCGTGATGTGATCAGCGACGGCAGTCGAAAAAAGAACCATGTCATCCCGAACTGGCGAAGCCGGTGAGGGATCTGCTTCTGTGCCGCTGCGGCCATACAGCAGGTCCCTCCACGGGCTTCGCCCGCGTTCGGGATGACAACAAAAATTACATCTGGATGACAAAAAATCAGATCGTACGATTGGCGTCTGTCTCGCCCGCACGCTCTTTCTTCAGTGCTTCCAGCTTGTTGCGCGCGCTGGCTTTGCTGCTGTTGGTGCGCAACGATTTCAGGCGAACGTCGAGATCGGACTCGCGCAGCTCGTCGCCGAGCTTGGCTTTTGAGATCGTATCCTTGATGCCGGTGCGGACGTTTTCCAGCGCGCGCAGTTCGGCGTCGACCGACAGGCCTTCCAGCTGATCCTGGATGCGCACGCGCGCCTGCGCGCTCTGCATCTTGGCGAGCATGCGATCTTTTTCGGCCTTGAGTTTGCCGATCTCACCCTTCACTTCGGTCAGCGATGTCTTGGCGGTCTCGACATCCTTCTGCGCGGCCTCCATTTCGGCCTGCAGCGACGTGATTTCAGCGTCAATCGCATCTTTGCGCTCGATCAGTTCGACCGCGATGTCATCCTGGCCTTCAGCCATCGCCTGTTCCAGCATGGCGGTCAATTCATGCTGCTGCGCCTGTGCTTTCTGCAGCCGGTCGGCGGCGTCTTCGCGAAGACGGATGAGGCCGGCGGTGGCGTTCTTGAGCTTGTTGTATTTCTCGACCATGGTGTTGATCGCGTTTTCATAGGCGATCTCCGGGTGCTGTTGTTCGATGCCGGTGACGAACAGCGACATGAACCCGCGCACGAGATTGGCGAGGCGGCTGAAAATATTGAGGCTCATGAAAATCTCCTGACGTAAAGTCGTTGTACGTTAATGATCAAGGTGTGCTGGATGTTTGTTTCGCGGCTTTGGCTTGCTTGTTTCCCGCGACCGCGCCGGTTTTGAAATAGGGACTGTCGAGATCGTTCTGCGACAGCTCCAGTTCGATGTCCTCTTCCAGCTGCAGCCGCGACAGCGACTCACCGAGCTTGGAGCCGAGCACGCTGGAATACGGGCTGGCGACCACCATCTGGTAGATCTCTTCGACCTGATCGGGCAGCGACACCAGCGCGGCTTCGATCGACATCCGTCGCGCGACCAGGCCATCGTGGCGCAGTTTGATTGCAAGATAGTCGTCGCGCGCCATTTTCAAATGCCGGTAACGCGGATCGCTTGCTTCGACGTCGCCCAGTGCGTTTTCAGCTTCGCGCAGGCGGCGGTCGACGGTGGCTTCCTCGCCGCTGCGCAGGCGGTCCTTGATGGTCACTTCGGCCAGCCACAGCGCCAGATAATCGACCGAGGCTTTATCGACGCGTTCGGCATCGTCATACGACAGCTGACTCTGCGCTTCGCCGGCGATGCGATACAGCACCGTCGCACGCTCGGCCACGGACTGGTATTTCTGCCACATCGCCATGCCGGACACGCGCTCCAGCCCGCCGTGTACTTGGAACAATTCCTGCTGCAGCTGCGCGCGACGCTGGTCAATGTGGGCGCGGCGCGCGCTGCGATCGACTTTGCTGCGGAACACTGGCAGATCCGGAATCACCAGCGCCGTCAGCGCCTGCGCCGCGGCCAACACCACCAGCGCACCGATCGCGCCCACGCCGCCGGCGGGAATCGACGCGATCGCAGCCACCAGGCCGCCGCCAAGCAGGGTCATCACGTTGGTCTGACTGGTTAGCCAAGCGCGCAGATAGCTGACGGGTTTCGGTGGCTGTTTCATGTCATCAATGATCGCGTCAGACGGTCACGCGGACATTGCCTTTGCCTGCCGCCTGATGCAGGCGGCTGAGGACACGCTGCTCAAGCGCGGCGGCCTCGGGCATGCGCAGCCAACCGCTGTCGCGCGGCTTGGGCGTGGCGATCTCGAAATCGTCGGCGATCCGCGCCGGCTGCGTCGACAGCACCACCACGCGGTCGCCCAATAACAGGGCTTCAGTGACATCGTGAGTGACGAAGACGATCAGGCATGGATACTCGTGATACAGCTTGACCAGCAGCGTCTGCATTCCCTCGCGGGTCTGCGCATCGAGTGCGCCGAAGGGTTCGTCCATCAGCAAAATGCGCGGACGCAGCATCAGCGAACGCGCCAGTGCGATGCGCTGGTTCTGGCCGCCGGACAGCTGGCTGGGCAGCAGTTTGGCTTTATCGGCCAAGCCCACCGCTTCCAGCATATGCAGCACTTTGTCGCGACGTTCGGCGGCCGGAATGCGGTCGCGCCACAGTTTCAGTCGAAACGGAAACGCGACGTTATCGTAGACATTCAGATCGGGCCGATTGGCGTAGCGCTGGAACACCATCACCGCATCGTCGTGGGCGTCGTGACAGGGCTCACCATCGATGGTGATGTTGCCGCCGGTGGGCATATTGGTGTTCTGCGGGCGCACCCCGCCCATCATGTACAGCAGCGTGCTTTTGCCACAGCCCGACGGACCCAGCAGCATGTTGATGCTGGGCCCGGTGAAGCGCAGGCTGAGATCGTCGACGACGCGGTTCACGCCGCCTTCGGGGCGCGGATATTCCTGGACGATGCGGTCGAGGGAAATGACCGCCGGCGTTATCGCTGCAATTGCGGCGGTGTCGCTCATGCCTGCGTCTCCCACGGATAGAGCTTGCCTTTGATCGCGCGCATCAGCTGGTAGGTGATCAAAGCAAAGGCGATGATCACCGCGATGCCGGCGAACACCTGATCCATTGCGCTGAAACGACGCGCGTTCTGGATCAGCTGGCCCAAGCCGACTTTTGCGTTCACGTATTCGGCAACTGTTATGTAAGTCCACATCACCGAGACGCTGACGATGATGGCGTCGGCGATGCGCGGCATCGCGATCGGCACCACCGCGTGGCGGATGCATTCCCACGGCGTGGCGCCGAGATCGCGCGCGCCGGTCCAGTAGCTCTGCGGCACCGCCTGAATAGCGTCGCGCACCATCGGCACCAGATAGACCACGGCACCGAGGAACAGGAACGTCACCTTCATCGTTTCGCCGATGCCCAGCCACATCACCAGAATCGGCAGCAGTGCGACCACCGGCGCGGAGCGGAAGGGATCGATCAGCGGCGACAGCAGCGCGTTCAATTTCGGCGATGCGCCCATGAAAATTCCCAACGGCACGCCGATCAACACCACCAGCACGCCAGCAGCGGCGACGCGGCCGAGCGACCACAGCGTGGCGTCGAACAGCAGACTTTTGCCGTCGCTCCAGGCCAGGTACGACAGTGCTTTCACCACCGAGACCGGCGACGGCAGTTTGTTGGCGCTGATCCAGCCGCTGGCGCTCAGCGCGAACCAGACCAGCAGGACCACCGCGACGCCGGCAATACCGAGCTGTCGCCGCAGCCCACCGGACAGCGCTGCGTATGGATTCCAACCGTGGCTCATTCGCGTGTGCCGAAGACCGCAATGCGGGTCGAACGGTTCATCTCGCGACAGCTCTCCAGACCCACGCCCTCACTGGCCGGATTGTTCTCGTCGCACAGCGGCTTGTTGGAGCCGTTGCCGACGATCTTGAAGCGCTCGCGCGGGAACTCCCACTGCTTGGCGAGGTAATCGGCCACCGCTTCGGCACGCGCCTGCGACAGGCGATTGTTGATCGCCGCGTTGCCGGTACTGTCGGTGTTGCCGCTGATCTCGAAATAAGCGCTGCCGTTGTTTTCGATGAACGGCACCATGTCGGTGTCGACGATCTTCTCCGCGCGCTTGGTCAACGCCGACTGGCCGCTGGCGAAGTTGACGATCACCGGTTTGGTGACCGTGGCCGGCGCCTGCACCGCCACTTCGCGCGCGGCGGCGGTATAGGTTTCGACCTGTTTGGACTCGACCTGCGCTGAAGTGCTTGCATCGTAGAGCGTACGGATGAAGCGGGTGTCGAAACTGTCCTGCGGCGCGATCACCGGCGACTTGGGATTGGCCAATGCACCAGCAGCGCGATAGATCTGATCGAAGCGCTGATAGACGCGCGCATAGTGATTAGTGCCGCCGGACATTCCGAGGATACGCGCGTTGTCGGCGACCCCGGTCCACAGCAGATTGCCGAACAGGCTTTTCACGAACGGCTTGCCTTCGTCTTTCGCCAGCAGGGTGAAATATTCTTCGGTCTTCACCAGCGCATCCACGGCCTGATCGGGATTGGCCTTGGCCGCGTCCACGCCTTTCATCCAGCCGTTGACCAGCTTCTGCACCGCGTCGCGACCCTGCGGATCGTTGAGCACGCGCTGATCGCAGACGATCACGTCGAAAATCAAGTTTGACGCGGTCTTGGTCGAATACACCACGTGACCCTTGATTGCACGCAGCGCCAGCGACAGATCCGGATCCCACAGCGCGGCGGCGTCGACACTGCCTGATTCCAGCGCGGCGCGCACGCCGGCCAGGCCGTCTTCGGCGGAGATGTAGACGTATTCGACGGTCTGCTTCTTGCGCGCCGACAGCGATGAGTTGTCGATCGCGTCGATCGACATGCCGTGCGACGGCGTGAACTGCAGCAATGCGAGCTTCTTGCCGGCGAGATCCTCGACGCTGCGGATCGACGGATCCTTGGCGATGATGGCGTCGGCGCCGCGGGTGTTGTCGACGATCATCACCGCCTTGCCGTCATGGCCGCTGTTGCGCAGATTCGGCTGCTCCTGCGCCCAGAAATCCGAGGTGCGCCAGATGCACTGCGCGGTGCCGGCTTCGAAGACGGTGGTGATGGTGGGGATATCGTCCTGAATCACGAACTCGACGTTGAGACCTTCCTGATCGAACAGCGAGCCCGGCTGGGTGGTCAGGCTCTGGCCGTTGGCGACCAGCGCCGGCGCGTAGCCGTGGAAGCTGACGATGCTGACCTTCAGGGGGTTGCCGTCGGAACCCAGCGGGCCGTTGCCCTTGCCCGCGTTGGTCCCGGCCGCAGCGGACTTGCCGCCATCGGTCTGCGCGGCGGCCACGGCGCCATCATCGGCGCTGTCGGGCTTGCGGTTCTTGTACAGATTCCACAGCACGGAGCCGCTGCCGACCAGAACAATCGCGCCAATCAGCAGCTTGGCGAACGGGGTGAGTTTGATGGCCATGAGGCACTCCTAGACGAACGGGATACGGATTGCGGAATGAAAGCACTGAAAGAATTGAAACGCGAAACGACCGGCCATCACTTCACCGGCGGGCGGAACTGGGCGACCAGCTCCGCAACATTCAGGATATGGGCATCGATGCGCTGGGTTTCGCGCAGCAGCGCGGCCTTGTTCGATTCCGACTCCGACTGCAGCTTGGCGACGTCGGCGGCAGTGGTGCCGACGGCGTCCTGTATCTGCGCTTCCAGCGCGGACATCTGCTGACGCAGTTCGGTCAAACGGCTGTCGCGGCTGCTTTCCAGCGCGGCGACGCGCTCGCGATTGGCCTGCACCACCGCGTCGGCGGCCCCCTGCATCTGACGTTGATGGCCGCGCAGTGCGGCCACTTTGGCATCGGCGTCGGCCAGCACCTGTTCCATTGACCAGGTTTCGTCGGCGATGTCCATGGCGTTGATCGCGGCGCGGCGCGTGGCCGGGTCCAGCGCGCGCAGGCCCTCGACCAGCTTCAGCAGCCGCTCCACCGGAAACTGCGCGTCGGTCACACCCTGGCGGGCGTAGATATCGGCGAACGTCAGGCCTTCCTCGACCCCGACAATGTCGGAACTGCCCTCATTGTCGACATCGGCAGAGGCTTCGGCATCGCGCGGCATTGGCGGCGGACCCGCATCGGCCTGGGCCGCACGGCGGATGATCGCGTCCAGTTCGCTGTCCTCCACCGGCACGGAGGCACGGACCGGCTCATCGGTCGGCTCGATGAGCCTGGCCGCTTCCAGAAGCTTCTTCAGTGACGCCATGTTGTCCCCGACTGCGCGCAAAGAGTGATCGGGCTCAAGAATAAGGGAAGGACGCCACAAATCCACTGCGTTTCGCGCAGGCGCCGGTCAGACACCTCGGTTCTTGCCCTGCCACGGCGCGTACCAGGCGCGAATGCGGGCGATATCGGCGTCCATGTCGTCGCTCAGCACGAACGGTTCGCCAAAGCCGATGATTTTGTCGGGGTAGTGGAAATACGCCGGCACCACCGGCACGTCGGCGGCCTTGGCGATCTTCCAGAACCCTGGTTTCCAGCGATCTACATGCTTACGGGTGCCCTCCGGGGCGATGCCGATCCAGAAGCGCTCTTCGCTGTCAAAACGCTTCGCCAGCTGGCCCACCAGGCCATGCGCAGCATCGCGATTCACTTTGATGACGCCCAGGCGGCGCAGAACCGGCCCGAGCGGCCACCAGAACAGCTGGTGCTTGCCGACGATGCGCACGTCCAGACCCATTGCGACTTTGATCGCAAACGCCCAGAGGCCGTCCCAGTTCGAGGAATGCGGCGCGCCCAGCAGCACCGCTTTGGGCAGGTCCGGAACCGCGCCCACCATCCGCCAGCCGCCCACCCGCAGGATCGTCAGCGCGACCCAGCGGGCGAAACCACCCCGTGTCGTGTGCGGCACGCGCGGCGGCAGCACCAACACCCGATCTTCTTGCGGCATGTCATTTCCCGGCACGTCGTTTTGCGGCATGTGGTCTTGCGGCATGTTCAATCCCATTCCTTCGTTGCGCGCGTCCGCTTGACCCCGGCGCGCTGCTTTTTGTCGTCAAGCCGACGCTTTTTGGCGGCCCGGGAAGGTTTGGTGGCCACCCGCGGCGTCGGCGCATGCAGCCCGGCGGCCACAAAGACCGCAAGACGCTCGCGGGCGTCCTGACGGTTGCGCTCCTGAGTACGGAAGCGCTGGGCGCTGATCACCAGCACACCGTCGAGGGTCACCCGCCGGTCGCGTCGGGCAAGCAAACGCTCGCGGACCGCCTCCGGCAAGACTGCCGAATGCGCCACGTCGAACCGCAGTTCCACCGCGGTCGCCACCTTGTTGACGTTCTGTCCGCCCGGGCCTGAGGAACGCACGAAGCGCTCGACGAGTTCCGATTCGGGGATCGTAATGACTGCATTCACCCTGTTCTCCTCGGCAGATTGTAGGGGCAGGGGATCGGATTTGACCACAGCAGGTGACGGCGCGATCATCCGAGCTTCTGTCGGGAGCAAAATATGAATCAGAAACTATTTTTTTGCGCAATTCTGCTCGTCACCGGCACAGTCGCCGGGCCTACCTTCGCACAAGACTCTGCACTCATTGGTGGCGGCAGTCATGATCCTGCAATGATTGGTGATCAGCGCAGAATCGCGCCAAACGCTCCTGTTCAGTCCGAGTCACCCGATTACAATTCCGAATCGGGCGAGGAAGAAAGCACATACGAGGACGACATCAGCGATTCCAAAGATCTGCTTCAACAGATCGAGAGGCGACTGGACGAACCGCTGTCCTCGACGAATGCCGCAGACGATTACTCGAACGCCGAAGCAATACGAAGCGAGGCCGGGGCAATCGTGTTCGCAAACTGGGAGACCATAAGCAACGAGACGCAAAGCACGTATCTGCGGGTTTACCAGGACGGTTCTCCAGACAGTCCAGCCAATGGCTTGATGGCGTCGGTCAAGATGATCGGGAAACGCGACGCTGCAACGGCGCTCGCAGGCGTCGAAGATCTGTTGCAGCAACTGGTCAAGGATCTGCAACGGGGCCTCAACAACAACCAGCAGCAGCGCACTAGAAACAGGTGATCTGTCGCGACGTCGGGCACGCAGAATTTTGCGTGAAGTTTTTTTCAGCTTCAGTTACATCGACTGCATTCCAAGATTAAGACCCATATTGAACAGGACGTCATTTGACCTGCCTTTGCCGATGTCCGACCATTTCCGCCCACACTGGAGGATATCCTCATGATCCGTGCCTACATGCGTCCAGACCATATCGTCTGCGCCGCGACAAGATGCGACCTGGACCTGATGCGTCCTGTGGCTTTGGTCGCTGCGATTGTGGCCTGTTTTTTCTTCATTACTCCGGCCTCTGCGCAAGACAGGGCTGCGGTCGGCGGCAACAACGACCCCGCTCTGGTTGGCAGCAATGCAACCCGCGCCTCAAGCAGTGCGGATATCGGCAGTTTTTCGCGGGCTGAAGTGACGCGAGAAGCCTCGATTGACAACGCTGAAGCACTATTGAAGCAAGTGCGAAGCCAGATCGGCGGCACCGCCATCGAAACACCGCGTGATGACGAGCCGCTGGGCACAGGCAGGCAGGGCCGTGAATTGAACAGCGCGCTGCGTTATCGCGAAGAAGTTGAAACCTTGGTGCGTGAGCACTGGGACCAGCTCGGCCCGTTGACTCGCGATCTCTACAGCGCGAACTACGACCGCAGCAACCCCGACGACAACAGCCAGCGCTATCGTTCGCCCTACGGCGACAACGGCCAATTGGAAAACAAGCTGCTCGGTGCCACCGATGACGTGCAGGGCGCGATGCAGAACCTCGAAGATCTGCTGCTGCCGATGCTGAAAGATCTCAAACAGGGCTTCGACGACGGCCTGCGGCAACAGCGTTTCAACCAGCGCTGAGGGCGCGCCCCATGATCACATCCTGCACCATCCTGGTTAAACGTGTCGTGCTGGTCGCAGCGCTTGGGTGCTGCGCATTGACGACCTTGTCTGCGCATGCCGCACCGCCGACCGGCGCACAGGTCGACGCGCTGATGGACACGATGGATATGCGTCGCACGCTGGACGAGATGTTCGTGCAGATGGACAGCATGAGCGAGTCGATGGGCCTGCAGATGCTGGGCGAGGATGCGACGCCGGAGCAGCGCACATCCTTGAAACGGATCACTGCACAGCAGCAGGACGCGATGCGCAAAGCGATGTCGTGGGACACCTTGGCGCCGATCTATCGACGCATCTACACGCGCCTGTTCAGCGCCGAGGAAGTCGAAGCGATGACCGCGTTCTACGGCAGCGAAAACGGCCGCAGCATCATGCGCAAAATGCCGCAGGCGATGCAGCTGTCGATGGAAGAAATGCAGCCGATGATGCAGACCATGATCGCCGACATGCAGAAAACCCTGCAAACCGAGCTGAAAAACGCGAATGAAGGCGCGCGCAAGGACGATCACGCGCACTGAGAGCCTGTTCAAAATGTTCCTCCATCGCAAACGGACAATCCATTTGTCATCCCGAACGCCCGCGTAGCGGGTGGAGGGATCTACTGTTGTGACATACCGACTACAAGCAGATCCCTCCTCGGGCTTCGCCCTCGTTCGGGATGACATCAGTTTTTGCAGATCAGGAGATTTTGCCTCGGCATATTCAGGGCTGAACCCGCTCCGAAAACAGCGCCAGCGCCTTCGCGAACTCGGCATCCACCGGCGCCACCGCGTCGATCCGCTCGCCGCTACGCGGATGATCGAAACGCAGGCGTTCGGCGTGCAGCAGCATGCGGTGGATGCCCATCATCCGGAATGCGCGGTTGTGGCGGCCGTCGCCGTGGCTGGTATCGCCGATCAGATGATGCGAGAGATGTTTCAGATGCCGCCTGATCTGGCGGAAGCGTCCGGTCTGCGGCTGTGCGCGCAGCAGCGCGTAGCGTGAGGTCTCGAAGCCGGCGGAAGGCAGCGCCAGCTCGCAGGTCGCCAATCGCTCGAAGTGGGTAATCGCAGGCTTCTTCTGCGGTTTTCCGGGCCCGCCGTCCAAGGCGTGGTCGACGACGAACGCATCCTCCGGCCAGCCGCGACACATCGCCAGATAATCCTTCTGCAGGCCGCCGGCCATCAGCGACTTGCCCAGCGCTGAAGCACTGTCGCGGTCGAACGCCAGCAGCAGACAGCCGCTGGTCGCACGATCCAGCCGGTGCACCAGGAAAATCTGCCGGCCGAACAGCTCGCGAAGACGGTCGGCCATGAAATCGGTCTCGCCGCGCGCCAGCGCACTGTCGTGCACCATCAGCCCGGCGGGCTTGTCGACCACCGCCAGCGCATCGTCGCAATACAGGACAGGGATGGTTGCCGACTCAATGGGCGCGGGTAAAACCAGCGTCCCCAAGAACGCATCGCAGGACTTCTGGGTCATGGTGTCGCGCGTCGCCTTTGCGAAAATTGGGCTTATTGTGTCCGATCCTCGCCCCGAAGGAATTTTCGATGTCCCTGCCCCGCATGCCGCTGTTTCGGACTTGCTGCACGCCGCGCGCCCTGGCGCTGGCCTGCGCGCTCGCGCTGTCCGCCCCCTCCGCATTCGCCGCCGATGCCGTGACGACGCCAAAAGGCATGGCTGCAGGCCCCTGCGTGGAAGGCATCTGCGAATACACGCTCGGCAACGGCCTGCGTGTGCTGCTGTTTCCCGACGCCAGCAAACCCACGGTCACCGTCAATATCGCCTACGGCGTCGGCTCGGTTCACGAGAACTACGGCGAGACCGGCATGGCGCATCTGCTGGAACACATGTTGTTCAAGGGCACGCCCACGCACGGCAACATTCCCGGCGAAATGAAGGCGCGCGGAATCGAGAAGAACGCCACGACATCGCTGGACCGCACCAACTACTACGGTTCGTTCCCCGCCAATAACGAAACACTGGACTGGCTGCTCGGTCTGGAAGCCGACCGCATGCTCAATTCGTTCGTCGCGAAGAAAGATCTCGACAGCGAAATGACCGTGGTCCGCAACGAGATGGAGCGCAACGAGAACGACCCCGGCAGCGTGATGTTCCAGCGTCTGCGCTCCACCGCGTACCTGTGGCACAACTACGGCAACAGCACGATCGGTGCGCGTTCCGACGTGGAGAACGTGCCGATCGAGCGACTGCAGGCGTTCTATCGCACGTGGTATCGCCCCGACAACGCGACCTTGATCGTCGCAGGCCGCATCGACCCCGCCGCTGCGCTGAGCACCGTGCAAAAGCATTTCGGCAAGCTGCCGCAGCCGAAGGTAGCGCTGCCGAAGCTGTACACCTCCGAGCCGACCCAGGACGGCGAGCGCGAGGTCAACGTGCGCCGCATCGGCGACACCCACTTCATCGCGCTCGGATACCACACCCCGGGCGTCACCCATCCGGACAGCGCCGCGCTCACTGTGCTGATGAATGCGCTTGGCGACGCGCCGACCGGTCGCCTGCACAAAGCACTGGTCGAAACCAAGTTGGCCGCGTTCGCCGGCAGCGGCAACAGCGACCTGCGCGATAGCGGCATGGTCAATCTGATCCTGGTCGCGCCGAAAGACGCCGATGTCGCCAAGGCCGAAGCCGAGCTGCTGCGGCAGGCCGAAAGCGTCGTTGTGACCACGCCGCTCTCCGCCGATGAAGTAACGCAGGCCAAGCAGCGCATCGCCAACGCTTATGAAAGCAGTTTCGCGAACGTCAACAGTGTCGCGATGTCGCTGACCGAATCGGTCGCCGCCGGTGACTGGCGCCTGTATTTCCTGCAGCGCGACCGCATCGCAGCGGTCACCGTCGACGACGTCAACCGCGTCGCAGGCACCTATTTCAAACCGAGCAACCGCACGCTGGCGCGTTTCATTCCCGCCGAGAAAGCCGAGCGCGTGGACATTGCAGCTGCGCCCAGCGCTGCCGAAGCGTTGAAGGGTTACACCGCCAAGGCCGCACTTGCCGCCGGCGAAACCTTCGACCCCACGCCGGCGAATATCGATGCGCGCACCGAGACCTTCACCATCGGCGACAAGCTCAGAGTTTCGCTGCTGCCAAAAGACACCCGCGGCGACACGGTGGTGTTCAACGCAACCTTCCGCTTCGGCGATATCGAATCGATCAAACGCAGCCCCAGACAAGCCGCAGGATTCGCCGGTTCGCTGCTGATGAACGGCAGCAGCACCATGACTCGCGAACAGATCGCGCAGCGTTTCGAAACCTTGAAAACCTCAGCCAATGTGTCGGGCGGCCCGCAAAGCGCGACTATCAGCCTGAACTCGCGCCGCGAACAGCTGGGCGACGCACTGGCGCTGAGCGCAGACATTCTGCGCAATCCTAGTTTCCCTGAAGCCGAATTCGAGCAGCTCCGTGGGCAGGCCATCACTGGTCTGGAAAGCGTACGCAAGGAGCCGGGCACCATCGCCGGCATGGCGATGGGCGAATACTTCGATCCGTGGCCGAAGGACCATCCTTTCGCGCATCAATCAATCGACCAGTCGCTGGCCGACACGCGGGCCGTCAGACGTGAAGAAGCGATCGCCTTCCACCGCGATTTCTACGGCACCGCCGAAGGAGAAATCTCGGTCGTCGGCGACTTCGATCCGGCAGCGATAAAGGCGCAGCTTAAGACGCTGTTCGGGGACTGGCGCAGCGCGACGCCGAATGTACCCGTGCGCACCCGCTACACCAATGTCGCCGCGCGCGCAGTGCGGCTGGAAACGCCGGACAAGACAAACGCAGTGGTGTTGGCGCGCAGCAACCTGTCGCTGAACGACAACGACGCCGACTACCCGGCGCTGCTGGTCGCCAGCAACGCGCTTGGGGGCGGCTCGGCAGGTTCACGCCTCGGCGACCGCCTGCGCCAGAAGGAAGGCCTCAGCTACAACGTCGGCAGCAGCGTTGTTGCCGACAGCGGGCGAGAAGGCCGCGACGACGCCGGCCAACTGTCGATCCAGGCGATCGCCGCACCGGAGAACGTCACCCGCCTCGACGCCGCGCTGCGCGAGGAAGTGGCCCGCTTCGTCCGCGACGGCATCACCGCGGCCGAGCTGAAGGCCTCGATCAATGATCTGCTCACCCAGCGCCAACAGGGCCGCGCCAGCGACGGCAGCATCGCCGGTCTGCTTGGGCGCAATCTGCGTCTGGATCGCACGATGGCGTGGACCGCAGATTTCGACGCGAAGCTGAAAGCATTGACGGTGAGCGACGTAAACGCGGCGATCCGCAAACACATCAAGTCGGAGATGCTGAGCGTGTTCGCGGCGGGCGATTTCGCGAAGGCGAAGAAATAACGCCGGCTATCGGTAAATCATCGTAGGGCGGGCCTTGCCCCGCCATTGCGGCATTCACGATCGCAACGCGCGATGATCGAGGCGGTTTCGGCCACTGCAAGTTTTTCTGATGCGTTTAGAACGGCGGGCCAAGGCCCGCCCTACGAGCTGCGATGGAGATTCTGTATGGATGCAGATGCTCGGGGATCATGATGTGCGGGTGAAGCTTAGAACCTTTTTCGCGCTGGTGCGCGAAAAAGATCCCAGGCCTTACCCGAACACCCAGATTCGCCAATATTGAAGCAATGTTCCGATCAACAAATCAACGTCGCGGCCAAGCCGCGACCAGCGCCCACAAACCGCCCAGACCGGCCAACCATGCCGCGGCCGGTACGCCCAACAGCGGCGGGCCGCCCGCTTCCAGCGCATACAGCACCGCTGCGACCACCAGCAGCCCGGTGCCGAGAATGGCGGAGACGATGCGGCGCTGCATCGCGTTGACGGTCCTCGACAGTTCGGCCAGATCGTGCGAACGCATCGCCAGCTCGTGTTTGCCGCTGACCTGTTGGCTCAGCCATGAATGCAGCAGATGCGGCATGTCCGGGGCGCGGGTGATGAGTTCCGGCAGGCGCTTGCGGAATTCGCCGGCCAGCCGCTGCGGGCTGTAGCGTTCGACCAGAATTTTTTCCAGCACCGGTTTTGCCACCGCCCAGATATCGAGCTGCGGATCGAGCAGACGGCCGACGCCTTCGATATTCAGCAGGGTTTTCTGCAGCAGGATCAACTGCGGCTGCAGCGTGAGTTCGTATCGCTGCGCGGTGCGGAAAATCTTGATCAACACCTCGGCCAGCGAAATCTCCGACAGCGGGCGGGTGAAGTACGGCTCGCACACCGCGCGCGCCGCCGCTTCCAGCTCATCAATGCGGATCGTCGCGGGCATCCATCCGGCCTGCACATGCAGTTCGGCGATGCGGCGATAGTCGCGATTGAAGATCGCCATGAAATTTTCGGCGAGGTAATACTGGTCTTCGCTGGACAGCTGACCGACGATGCCGTAATCGATCGCGATGAAACGCGGGTTGTCCTTGCGCGCCGGGTCGCTGTCCACCCAGATGTTGCCGGCGTGCGCATCGGCATGAAAGAAATTGTCGCGAAAGACCTGCGTATAGAACACGCGCACGCCCTTCGCGGCCAGCGCCTTGCGATCAATGCCGGCAGCATCCAGCGCGGCGATATCGTCGCTGGGAATGCCGTATACGCGTTCGAGGGTGAGCACGCGCTCGGCGGTGTGGCTCCAGATCACTTCGGGCACATACAGGTCCGGCGAATCCTTCCAGAACCGGCGGATCACCGAAGCGTTCGCGCCTTCGCGCTGCAGGTCCAGTTCGGCCGCGAGCGTGGTTTCGATTTCGCGCACCACTTCGCGCGCGCGGATTTTGTCGGCGTTGGGATGCGCGCGTTCGACCAGCGTGGCGATGCTGTTGAGCAGCGCGATATCGCCGTCGATCTGTTTTTCGATATCGGGGCGCAGCACTTTCACCACGACTTCGCGCCCACCCGGCAGACGCGCGGCATGCACCTGCGCAATCGACGCCGACGCCAGCGGGGTGGTGTCGAAATGCTCGAAGGCTTCGCGGATATCCTGACCCAGCGACGCTTCAACGATCGCGCGTGCGGCGTGACCGTCGAACGGTGCGACCCGATCCTGCAGCAGCGACAGTTCGATTGCGATGTCCGGCGGCATCAGGTCGCGACGGGTCGACAGGATCTGCCCAAACTTGACGAAGATCGGCCCCAGCTCCTGCAACGCCAGACGCAGGCGCGCGCCGCGCGACAGCGCCGCAACTTCGCGCGAAGCGCGGGGCACGAACGGGCGCGCGAGCTTCAGCCAGCGCTCGGCCGGAGTGCCGTCGAGCAGATCGTCCAGCCGGTAGCGGATCAGCACGCGGCCGATTTTGCTGGCCCTCAGCACCGCGCTCATGCCGTCACTCGCTTGTTCAGCCGTGCGATCCGCGCCGCGAGCCGCTCGGCGTCATCGCGCAGCGTGTCGACATCGTCATGAAATGCGTCCAGCTCCGCGCGCGGCACCACGTCGCGCGACTCTTCGGTGAGATATTCCGCGGCGGTCTCGGCGAACTTCTGTCCACCCACCCGCGCCTGACGCAGCGCAGCGGCCACACCGTTCGCGATCTGTACGCCCAGCACGTCGCCGAAGACTGCGGTGAACGGCTGCTGCCAATCGGGATCGAAGCGTTCGGCCAGCCGCTGCAGGCGGCGCGCGAGTTCGGCGTCGCCTTCGATGCGCATGCGGCCGACCGGCACCGCGGCCTCATCGTCATCGCGTGTGCCCAGCAGCTTGGGCAGCAGGGCCTGCATGCCGAACGACAGCACACCGCCAAGCGTGCTGCGCACGGCCAGATCGGGCGTTTGTTCAGCATCGACCGGGCCGACCCGCAGCCGGTCGCCGTCCACCAGCAGGCGCATCGCCAGCGGCGATTCGGCAGCGTCCAGGGCCAGCACGACGCTGCGGCCGTTCAATGGCTGCAGGGCGTCGCGGGTGTCGGGATCCAGCGCCACCGCGCGGTTGAGCGCAGCTTCCAGCGCGCGCCCGGCCAAAGGTTTCCAATCGAAGGGGGAAGCAGTCATGTCGGTAGTCTACTGGCCTAGGACTATTGATTCGGTACGGATATGTTTGAATGCGATGGATCTGCGTTCGTAGGAGGGGCTTCAGCCCCGAGCAGGCTTTTGGATAGGGTTGCGGCCACAGATCGGGCCTGAAGACCCTCCTACTTCATCTTTCTGAATACGATTCCGCCAGTCGCTTCAGCCCTTCTTCGATCGTCACCCGCGGCACGTAGCCGAAATCGCGAGTGGCCGGAGCCATGTCATACCGGCCCAGGACGAGAGCAGGTGGTGGGGCCGCGCCTGCGGCTGTCAAGAGCACAGTCCCGAATTACGCTTTTCCGTTGTCTGAATACGATGCCGCCAATCGCTTCAGCCCTTCTTCGATGCTCACCCGCGGCACGTACCCGAAATCGCGAGTGGCCGGAGCCATGTCATACCAATGCGTCGTGCTCAACTGTTCAGCCAGAAAGCGCGTCAACGGCGGCTCGTCCTTCAGCCGCAGCAGCGGCCACAGCACTTCGCAGACCGCACCAATGGCGTAGGCCACGCTGAACGGCAGACTTTTGTCGACCTCGGGCGCACCGGCGGCGCGCAGCAGTGCGTTGACGATCTCGCGCACCGGTTTGGGCTCGCCGTTGCTGATGAAATACGCGCGACCTGCGCAGGCAGCGCCCGGCGCGAGATGTGCGAAGGCGTCGAAATGCGCCTGCGCGGCGTTGTCGATGTAGGTCGTATCGATGACGTTATGACCGCCGCCGACAAAACGCAGCCGCCCCGCTTTCGCCCGCGACACCAGCCGCGGCAACAGCTGTTGATCGCCCGGGCCCCAGATCAAGCGCGGCCGCAGCGCGACTGTGGCGAGGTCGGCATTGTTCGCTGCGAGCACCGCTTTTTCGGCGATGGTTTTGGTCGCCGCGTATGGCGCTTTGAACCCTTCACCGTAGGGCACGGTATCGGCAGTGCCGTTTTCCACCGGATGCGTGGCGCGATGGGTCACGCTGGGCGTGGAGGTGTAGATCAACCGGCCGATGCCGTGGGCACGACAACCGGCAAGGACGTTCTCGGTGCCGACCACATTGGCAAGACGATAGCTTTCTTCGCTGCCCCATGCCCCGGCTTTCGCCGCGTTGTGGAATACAGCGTCCATCCCGGCGCAGGCAGCGATCATCGCCTCGCGGTTCGCAAGATCCCCCTGGATCTGGCGCAGGCCCAGCGGCTCCAGCGTGCGGTAATGCCCGCGGTTGTAACTCGCGACTTCATGGCCCTGTTCGACCAGCCCTTTGCAGAGGGCGTGGCCGAGAAAACCACCGCCACCTGTCACCAGAATCTTCATGCGTTATCCCCCATCACTGCGCACATGGTACGTCGGTCGAAGCGTATGCTGCCGGCATCCGACTTCAGGAGCCGTGTCATGCGTCGTCCCATCCTTGTATTGACCGCTTGTGCCGCTTTTGCCGCCGCCGCCAGCGCGGGCGCGCAATCGATCGAACAACAGCTCAAAGACCGACTGCTCGGCACCAGCAGCAGTATCAACAACACAACCCTCAACGAATGCGACGCTTCCGGCGGCATCAAGGAAGCCTTGGCGCAGGGCGTGGATCGCGCAGTGCGCCAGCTGGGCACACCGGATGGATTTTTCCGCGATCAGGCAGTGAAGATTCTGGTGCCCGAAAAGATCCGCAAGCTGGCCGATCTCGCCCGCCAGCTGGGCGCCGGCAAGAAAGTCGATGCGTTCGAGCTGTCGATGAATCGCGCCGCGGAGAAAGCAGTGCCTGCAGCAGCAAACATCCTTGCTGATTCTGTTCGGCAGATGACGCTGCAGGACGCCATCGGTCTGGTGCGCGGCGGCGAAACCTCGGCGACGGATTTCTTTCGCCGCACCAGCGAGCAGAAACTGTATGACGCATTTCTGCCGATCGTAGCCAAGCAAACCGCAGAAGTCGGTGTCACCAAAAAATACAAAGACTTCAGCAAGAAAGCAGGTGGAAATGCACTTGCCGGCGCGCTGCTCGGCGGCAGCCAAGGCGGCGTGAGCAGCGCCGACCTCGACGATTACGTCGCGCGCGAAGCCATTGATGGTTTGTTTCATGTCATCGCGGAGCAGGAAAAACAGATCCGCAACAATCCGGCCTCGCGCACCACCGACCTGCTGCGCCGCGTGTTCCGTTGAAGCGGAAGACTGCACGCAGATGTCAGCGGGCACCCGCAGCGCGCCACGAAACGGGCCCGAAGATCGTCGGGCCCGTTTTGTTTCATCCATCGTAGCGTTGAAAATTATTGACTGCGAGCGCGCAGCATCTGCCGTTGAAATGCGCACGATTTTTGAACGGTGACACGATTCACAAATAAATCGGCAGCGATGCGGATAGGATCGATATGCCGTCCGCATGTTGATGCCTGCCGATGGCACCACCGGTTCAACACCCCCAGCGACCCTATGCTCTCAATGGCAATGGCCCTGAAGGGCAAGGCGCGTGTTGAAACATTCCTGCGCACCCATTGTCTTTAAGGATGAATACGCAATGGCATAAAACGATTTGATGTACACCGCGATCGTTTCGACGCTGCTGGCAGTGCCGCTCGCGTTTGCCGTGCAGCCGGTGGTCGAGTTCGGCGAGGCTTTCGTTAGCCGTACACCGATGGCGTGAGCTCATGAGCAGCGCCGTATTCGTTGCTGGATTCTGCAGCATTTACACGCCAGACGTGGGTTTCGGGCCATGCCTGCCAGCACGCGAAACGTGTCGCGAAGTAAGGCACCACTCTTCACCACATGGAAACGGGATTGGGTTCGCCGCGTTTCAAAGCAGTCGCGATGCGCATGCGCCCAGCACACATGCTTTCGATGGGTACGGTCCTGACCGGCATGGTTCTGACCAGCATGAGTGCATCGCGTTATTCGTACGACATCCTGACAAACTGAAAATACAAAGGAATGAACTGAAATGCAGAATCGTATTCGCGTTACTTCAAGCACACTGCTGTTGTCATTGATGGGCGCCAGCACGCTCTCGTTCGCCGCCGACAAGACTGTGCAGGCCGGCGCCTGGAAGCCCAGCGCCCCGTTCGATCAAGTGAATTCACGTATCGTCGGCGGTACCCCGGCGGTTGGCGATCGTTCGTTCACCGTGAGCACCTCCGGCTGCGGCGGCACGATCATCGCCGACAGCTGGGTTCTGACCGCCGCGCATTGCGGCAGCCAGAGCACGGTCCGCGCAGGTTCCAACAACACCGGCAGCCAGACGGCTTACAGCGTCGCCCAGTACATCCCGCACCCGAGCTACAACAGCAGCACCTCGGCCTATGACTACGCGCTCCTGCGCATCAACGGCACCTTCCCCAGCAACCTGATCCGGGCCAAGCTGCCCGATGCCACGGTGATGCAGGCCGTTGCCAAGCCGGGCGATCTGGTCACCACTCTGGGCTGGGGCGCCACGTCGGAAGGCGGCAGCGGTACCACCGCCCTGCGTGAAGTGACGATTCCGGTGGTGTCGGATACCGTCTGCAATGCGTCCAATGCCTACAACGGTCAGATCGATGCGGTCAGCATGATCTGCGCCGGTCTAGCCGCAGGCGGCAAGGACTCCTGCCAGGGCGACAGCGGTGGCCCGTTGATCGCGCCTTACAACGGTTCGATCTACAGCATCGGCGTGGTCAGCTGGGGCGATGGCTGTGCGCGCCCGAACAAGTACGGCGTGTATTCCGAAGTCGTCACTGCGGCCGACTGGATCCGCAGCAAAATCGGCGCCACGCCGCCGACCGGCCAAACGTACACCAACGGCACCGATGTCCAGATCCGCGACAACACCACGGTTGAAAGCACGATCGCCGTCTCCGGTCGCACCGGCAACGGCTCGGCCACGACACCTGTCGCAGTCAACATCATCCACACCTACATCGGTGACCTGAAAGTCGATCTGATCGCGCCCGACGGCAGCCTGTATGTGCTGCACAACCGCGCAGGCGGCAGTGCCGACAACATCAACCAGACCTATACGGTCAATCTGTCGAGCGAGCTGCTGAACGGCACATGGAGGCTGCGCGTGAACGACAACGCCGGCGGTGATATCGGCTTCATCAACAGCTGGAGCGTGACGTTCTGATCGCTGCCTGATCGGAACTACGATGCGAACGGCTGCGGGTAGCGATACCCGCAGCTTTTTTCGTCTGGAATCAGCGAAAGATACCGTCAGGTCAGCCACTCACCGATCAACGCAGCGGTTGTTTTGCCGCCCATGCCGCCAACTTCTCGCGCCCGATCTTCGCGTTATGGCGGATATCCACTGGAAACGCTTTCGGATAGCGCAGAAAACTCTCGACCTTTGCGGTATGCACGAAGCCTTCGCCGAGATGGCGCAGCTCATCTTCAATCCGCGGCCATTCCGATGCCGGCACGCCGTCGCGCAGTTCCACGCAGAGCACCGGCCGCTGGGTGCCAAACGCACCGATACCCACCAACGCGGTGCGATGTACATCGCGATGCGTGTTGAATACCGGCTCAATCTGCTCGGTGCAGAGGGTCGCATCCGCGATCACCACACGCTGAGTTTTGCGGCCGCAGAACCACAGCCGGCCTTCGCCGTCGAAATAACCAAGATCGCCCATGCGATGCACGATGCGCGTGCTGCCATCGGGCAGGGTCTCGCATACTTTCGCGGTGCGTGTGGCGGCATCGCGATTGAAATACGCATCGGTGGCACTGGGGCCTGCAACGGTGATTTCGCCGACCAGACCGCCTTTCACAAGCAGATCATCCGACCACGTTTCGATAGCCGCATCGTCGACGCGGATCAACCGTACCTCGTTCGGCGGCACCGCGCGGCCAACGCAGGTGCCGGCGCCCTGTTCGGTGCGCGTGCGCAGCGTCAGCAGTTCGCGGCCTTCGATCACCGCCACTGGCAGACATTCGGTGGCGCCATACGGTGTCCAGAAATTCGCGTCCGGCGGCAATAGCTCGAGCAGTTTTGCGACCACATCGGCAGGCACCGGCGCACCGGCCGACATCACCGTTTTCAGGCCCGACAGCGGCTGACCAAAATCGGCAAGCACGCGCATCAATGCCGGTGAGCCGAACAGTTGATCGATTCCAAAGCGCGCGATCGCCGCGTGCAGTTTGCGCGGATCGGCCTTTGCAGGCCGCGTCGGGTCCATGTCGGGAATGATCGAGGTCGTTCCGAGTGCAGGATCGAACAGCGCGAACGGCGGAAACGTCGGCAGATTCGCGCCGCCGGCGGTGATGCCGAACGCATCGCGCATCATCTCGATCTGGGCGACGAAATGACGATGCCGATAGATCACGCCTTTGGGCACGCCGGTGGAGCCGCTGGTGAACAGGATTGCGGCGGTATCATCGGGCTGCGTGTGTGCAAGCTGCGGGCCGGCATTCGCGCCTGCGGCTTCGATATCGGCCAGCGTCGCGTCGGCGAAGATCGCGCGCGCCCCGGTGGTAATACGGATGCATGTACTGCGTGCCCAACCCAACATCACGCGTGCGAACTGCGCGAGTGGAATGCCGATGAATGCCTCGGCCTGCGCTTCATCGAGGCACTGCTTCAACGCGCGCTTGTCGATGCCCGGATCGACCAGCACCGGCACCGCGCCGGCCTTGAACAGCGCGAACATCAGCAGAAAAAATTCCGGCGTCGGCCGCACCATCAGCACCGCGCGCGTGCCGCGGACGATGCCGCGCTTCGCCAATCCAGCTGCGATGGCGTCGCTGCGTGCATCCAGTTCGGCATAGCTCAATGCGATGTCGTAGGCGCCGTTACGACCGGGGCAACGCATCGCGATCTGATCGGGACGCTCGCGCGCAAGGCGCGGCAGACTGGCGGCAATATTGCAGGGGTTGGTCATTATGTAATTGTAGCGGCCACCCGCTGTAGGAGGGCCTTCAGGCCCGAGCGTTTCAAAATCCATCGGCGTCACAGATCGACGACGACGGCCGGGGCTCTCAAAACGCTCGGGCCTGAAGGCCCTCCTACGGGGACCATGCGACGCTTCGATAATGCATCGGCTACCGCTTGGGCCATCCCCGCCTCTAGAATCGCGTATGCAACATCCCTGTCTCTCCTGCGGCGCCTGCTGCGCACACTATCGCGTCAGCCTGCATTGGTCCGAAGCCGAACCCGATCTGGGCGGCACGGTGCCGATCAAACTCACCGAAACCTTCGGCCCGCATCAGCGCAGCATGCGCGGCACCTGGGCGAAGCAGCCGCACTGCATTGCCTTGCAGGGCAAAGTCGGCACGGCTGTGACTTGCACGATTTACGACACGCGGCCCGGCGCCTGCCGCGACCTGCGGATGTCGTGGGAAGACGGCACGCCCAATCCACAGTGCGACAACGCGCGCATGGCATATGGCTTGGCGCCGTTGACGCGCGACGAGGTCGAACGCACGCTCCGCGCTTGATGCGGCGAAACGGGCCAATCTGCTGCGCGACCAGCAGCGCGGCGGATTGCACGATTCGACACTAGCCCAGCTGCTGCTATCCTGGCGACGGAAGCGCAGACCCCCCGCCGTCGCAGCCGTCCAGCGCCACCACATCAAACACGGTCAGCGGGGTGACCGATTCCGCATGAGTTTCCTGGCGCGATCCAACACTTCCCTGCTGCTCAACGGTGCATCCTTGAAAAACACGCGAAGACCGTGGGCCGGGACCTCTGCGGAAAAGCTTTGCTGGCCGGGCGCTGATACAAGCCACTCACCGCTGAATGCATCGCGCCACTCGCCGGGCTCCAACATGGTATTCAGGGTGATACGCGCCGCCTCATTACCCTTGTTCAGCATCACCAGCGCTGTCTGGTTCGTTCCGGCGTACTGATATACACGATAGAAGCTTGCAATGTTCCCGGCGAATTGCAGATTGAGCTGCAGTCCTTTCTGCAAGCTCACATTTTCTTTTCGGACATTGGCTATTTTCATCATCTGCAGCCGGATCGGGTGCGACCGGGCGGCATTTATTCTTTCCTGCCCGAAATAATTCCGGTTGCCGAAATGCTCGGCCGTTCCACGCATAAAGCCGATTTCGGATCCGTAATACACGGCCGGTATCCCGCGCGACGTAAAAAGCCAGTTGTTCGCGTCGATAAAACCTTCATCCGCCGCATTCATGCGCGACATGTCGTGATTGTCGTAGAACGTTACAAGCTCGTACGGGTTCTGGTAGATACCGGTTTCGAGATGGAGATAGCTTGCGATATCACGATAATCGCTGTCCGGATTTTCGAACGTCTTGATCATGCTCTCCCGGCCCGGGAAATCGAGAACGCTGTAGCCGCCATTTTCCGGCTTGGTATGTTCCGCAATGAACTTTGCATCGAAGGAAAAGCTCTCGCCGAACATGAAAATATCGGGGCGCTTCTCCCGGAGCCGGTCAGCCACCTGTTTCCAGAAATAGTGCGGCTGTTCCTTGATAGTGTCGACACGAATGGCGTAAACGCCGTGATCGAGCCATTTGAGATAGGAACCGACCAGATAATCCATCACTTCTGGGTTGTCGGGATCGAGGTCCGACAAGGTCGCAAGGCCTGGCCTGCGATTGAAGAAGCGGTGCAATGGATTTTTCGGGTCCAGCTGTTCGGGTTTCAGATTCTGGTGATCGGCGACGAGCCGTCCACTCTCGTCATAGAGCCTGCCGTATTCGGGCTGCGCAACGGGCATCGTATAAGAGGGAGAGCCATGATTGCCGACAATATCCAGGACATATTTCAGGCCATGCCGATCTCTTAACGTGGATACGAATTCCCTGAAACCCAGTCCGTTCGAGGGCAAGTGTTCGTCAACCTTGTAGAAGTTTACGCCCCAATAGCCGTGATATCCGGTTTTCCCGCCATCCAGATAACCGGACCCGTATTCGACCGGTTCGCTACCCGAATAGGCCGCGTCCGGATTTTCGATGATGGGTGTCGTCCAAACTGAGGTGAAGCCCATTTCCGCGATGTAGTCGGCATTGTCGAGGACTCCTTTGAAGTCCCCGCCCTGATAGCCGATATTGTCATATTTGCCGTCGGGCCCAGGCAAATGCCGGTCAAATGTTTTGAATTGTGGCTTTCCTTGATCGACCTGGTTGTTGCTTGGGTCGCCATCTACAAAGCGGTCAGTCAGCAGAAAATAAACGGCTTCGGATGCAAAACGGTTATTGGTGCCATAAAAGTCTTCGGCGCCGGCAGCAGGCGCATCGCTGGAAACAGTCGCGCATCCACCAAGACCGCTAACGGCAAGTGCAAGACCCAGAGCAGAAGAACGGAACGGATAGATGCGTTTTTTCATGCGGCACTTTCAAAGTGATAGTGGGACAGCATTTTCAAAGTCTATTGAAGACCACCATGAACCAGTGCGCCCTTGCGTGCGCTGCCAAGACTGCAGCTTGAGTCGGGGCGATCCGGGACACGTTGGTCTCGACTCAAGTCGACGCGCCGGCCTCCACCGCCAAGATCGGGTTCGCGTCCAGAAACCTGCGCATCGCTGGCACCAGCATTTCGTGCTTGTCCTCAAGCACATAATGCCCGGCGTCCTCGAATGCATGCGCCTCGGCCTGCGGCAGCGCGCTGCGGAAGCCTTCGAGAAAGTGATGATCAAATACGAAATCGCGCAGGCCCCAGCCGATGAACGCCGGACGGTCGGCATACGCCGGCAGACGTTTCGCGGCGGCGTTGAGCAGCGTCCACGCCGGGTCGCCTTCACCCATCGGAATATCCTGTACGAAGCGCAGCGTAGCGATGCGGTTTGCCCATGAATTGTAGGGCGCCTCATAGGCACGACGCACGTCCGCCGGCATCTTGCGCATCACGCCATCACGTGCGGCGCCGGCAGCGAACGCATTGAAACCACGGATCATCAGCGCACCCAGCTTCATGTCGCGGCCGAGTTTCAGCTGCCACGGCAGCGGCTTGGCCGCCGGCAGCGGAAATGCTGCGGTATTGGTGATGAGCAGCCGCTGCACCTGCGCTTCATGCGTCAGCGCCCAGCCAAAACCGATCATGCCGCCCCAATCGTGCACCGCCATCGTCAGCGGACCGTCGACACCCAGCGTATTGAGCAGTCGGGTCAGATCATCGACCCGCGACTGCAGCGTGTAGGTGTAATCGGCGTCGCCGGGTTTGTCAGAAAGACCCATGCCGACGTGGTCGGGCACGATGCAGCGATACTTGTCGCGCAGCCCCAAGACCAGATGCCGCCAGTAATAACTCCACGACGGATTGCCGTGCAGCATCAGCACAATCTCGCCGTCGCGCGGGCCTTCGTCAAGATACGACATCGATATCCCCGGGCGCACTTCGATGCGCTTGGGAGTGAACGGGTAGTCGGGATAGCTGTGAACGGTCATGTGCGGGGTCTGCAGGAAACGGTGACGTGGCCGGCGGCGAGGACAGACGATGGTCTGCCCCGAAACGCGGCCGTCAAGGATAAGGCCTGCCTTCTGATTTGGCACCGCACAGCGCTACAAGCTCAGGGTTTTGCAGGGTTTTAGACTGCAATAGCCGCGAATTTCGCCCACAGCCGCTCAAACTGGGCCCCGAAACTGCGCACCAGGCGCACATCGTCAGTGATCACCAGGTTCTCCTCGTTGCCGGTGCTGGCGCCGCGGGTCCAGTTGAAACTGCCGCTGGCCAACCGCGCGCCGTCGAACAGGGCGAACTTGTGGTGCATGTGGAAGGCGGTGTCGTCCAGCCGGACTTCGATGCCAAGATCGCGCAGCCGGATCACGTCGCTGCCGGCGTCATGGATCTTGTGGTCGTCGCTGAGGATGCGCACCGTCACGCCGCGACGATGCGCGTCGGTCAGCGCTTCGCTAAGCCGGTCGTCGGCGATGGTGTACACGCAGACATTGATGCCACGTTTTGCACTGAGGCAAAGCTCGCGAAGTTTACGCAGACAGTCTTCGCCCGGCGCGAAATAAGCCTGCGCTTCCACCGCCGGCGGATCGGCGCTGGCGTCCAAGGTCTTCACCACTTGTTCCAGCCAACGCAGCATCGTCAACGGCGCGACATCGGGCTGTGTCCAGCGCTCGCGGACCAGATCGAACGCACGATTGCGCAGATAGCGGATGCGGTCGCGGCTCAAGCGTTCGCCAAGTGCGCGCAGTTCGAATTTCTCTTCATCGTCGAGCACTGCGTCGGTCGCGCTTTCGCGCAGAAGCCGGTCGAGTTCCGCGAAATCGATCATGGTGCCTTTCCAAGCAGGCGATCCGAAAATTCGTCCAAGGCCTGCTTCAGCTGCTCCTCGCGCAGCGCAACCGCCAACGCCGGGCCTTCGGTCGGAACGGCACGGCTGCGCTTGCCGGGCGCTGGCGTGGTCGCAGGCGCGCTCTGCAGTGCCGCCGTCTGCGCGCCGATCCTGTCGGCAAGCAGCGTCAACACCTGCTGCAGCTGCAGCTGTTGTTCGGCATGGCGCTGCAGCCATTCGGGCTGCGCTATCGACGTCGTCGCTGCGACTTCGCTCTCGGCGATGCCAGTAGTTCGCGATTCCGACAAGCGTTCCGACAGTCGCTCCAGCGCCGACAGCATCTGCGGCCACGGTGTGTCGCTTTCGCTGCGCCGAGCCGGCAACGGCGTATCTGCAGGCGGTTTTTCCAGCGCTCGCACGCCTTCGACCAGATCGTTCAACTGCGCGACCACGCGCTGGCCGACATCGGCATCACCGGCACCCATCGCCTTGTTGCGCATGAAGTCGCGCTTGATCTGTGTCCAGCGCGCGGCCTGTTCGTCGGTCATGACACCGCGCAGTTCGGCGAGCTTGAGCAGGTTTTCCTCCGCGCCGGTGGTGAGCAACTGCGCTTCGCCGACGTAATGGTCGGCGATCATCTGCTGCAGCTCCGCCGCGTTCATCACCGGCGAAATCTTCTCGGCCAGTTTATTCATATTGCGATAGCTGCCCTGCAGTTTGAACGCAGGTTCGGTGCGGTATTGATCGGCCTGCGCGGCGCTGGCGATGTACTGCTGATTGACGCGATACACCACTTCACGCGCCTGCATCAATCGTTCAAGCGTGGCGGTGATCTCGTTGATCTCGGCACCGCTGTACGCATGGCTGAGCGTGTTGGCGGAAAACGGTTTGCCCTCGATCTTCTCGACCAGCCGATACAGATCAGCCAATTCACGGGTGGCCAGCGGCGCGAGCACCGGATTGGAGGTCAGGCAGTTCTCGACATAGCTCAGCTTGAACGCATCTTCCATGCCGCCCAACACATCGCCGAGATTGTAGATGTCGGCACGATTGGCCAGCATGTCCGGAATCTTGAACATCTCACCGGACTCGGTGTACGGGTTGCCGGCCATCGCCACGCAGAATTTCTTGCCGCGCAGATCGTAGGTGCGGGTGCGGCCCTGCCACACGCCCTCGATGCGCCGGGTGCCGTCGCACAGCGAAATGAATTTCTGCAGAAACTCCGGATGGGTGTGCTGGATGTCGTCGACATACAGCATCACGTTATTGCCCATCTCCAGCGCGAGATTGAGTTTTTCCAGCTCGCGTTTTGCGGTCGCGTCCGGCGCCTGCGCGGGATCCAGCGAGCGCACCTCGTGTCCCAGCGCGGGACCGTTGATCTTCATGAAGATCAGGCCCAGCCGGTGCCCCACGTATTCCATCAGCGTGGTCTTGCCGTAGCCCGGCGGCGAGATCAGCATCAGCAATCCCATCAGGTCGCTGCGTTTGTTTTCGCCGACGGTGCCCATCTGCTTGGCGAGATTGTCGCCGATCACCGCCAGATACACGTCGTTGATAAGTTTGTTGCGCACGAACGAAGTCAACGGCCGTGGCTTGAATTCCGACAGCCGCAGCGCGTCGCGCTCACGCGACACCAAGGCTTGACGCAGGCTCTGGCAGCGGCGCACCTGCGGCATAAACGCTTCGCGATGCCGATGCAGACGTTCGCCGAGATCGTCGACGCCCAGCGACATGGTGCCTGCAGCGATGCGCGGATGCTCGCCGAGCAATCCGCTCACGGCTACGCGCAGATCGGCTTCGCTGACACGGCTGATTGCATCGTCGCCGATCAGCAGCAGTGCCACCGCTTCGGGCACATAGTCCGCGAGCGCGACATACGCCGGGTCTGCGCCCGCCGTGGTGGTCATCGCTTCGAACCACTGCGTCGCCAGTCGCCAGCGCGCGCCCGCGTGGTCACGCGATGCTGTCAGCGATGTCTGCAGCTCATCCCACAGCCGCTCTGCAGTGAGCCGCTGACGCAGGGCGTCGAACAGCTGCCGCGCGTACTTGCTGTAGACGAACGGCTGACGCGGCGTGGCAAGCACCGCGATCAGATAGTCCGCGGCGGGCGCACACAGCGCTGCATCAATCGGCAGTGACTGCGCTTCTGCTTCGGTTCGCATGGCTGCAGCGATATCCTCGCGCAGACTGGCCAAACCGCCGCGATGGGCGAACACGCGATCAATGCCCTGCGCACTGCGCGCGCGATCGATCCACAGCGCCGCCTCCGTGCGTTCGCGCACCAAGG
The DNA here is from genome assembly GCA_031419075.1 of Lysobacterales bacterium. Taxonomy (GTDB): domain Bacteria; phylum Pseudomonadota; class Gammaproteobacteria; order Xanthomonadales; family Xanthomonadaceae; genus Lysobacter_I. The sequence goes on along the minus strand of JANOKD010000032.1, from coordinate 8,660 downwards.
TCCAGAACACGCTTGCCCAGGCGCGCGCGGCCGGCGCATGCACCAGCAGACCGGCGCTGTCGCGCAGCGGCAGCAGTGCGACGAGCATCCGCGCAGCATCGTGGTCATGAATGCCTTTCTCGTAGCCTTCGCGATAACGCGGCGCGGCAAAATCGCGCAGCGTTCGCGTCACAAGCTCCGGCTGCTTGGACTGCTGTCGCAGCAGATCCAGACTGAGTCCATCGGTGTTGCGCTCCGCAGCCGTCAGCAGTTCGCCGAGCAGATATTCACCGCGATACAGCTGCGGCGATTCCGACTCCAGCGTGATCTGCCAGTACGCTTTCAGCGCATTCAATTCAACATCATGCACAGGCGCAAAGAATTCGGTGCCGGTGAGATGCAGGCTCAAGCCGTCGCCGCGCGGCAGGAGCGTCAGATCAAGCTCCTGAGTGTTGACGCTGAAGCGATGCCGCGGCCCAAGCTTGATGACATCGCCGCCGGCCTCGAACAATTCGCTGCGGTCGCGCAGTGCGCGCACCGCCTGATCGCGTACGCCTTTGAGGCGCGCCTCGACATCATCGGCCTTCACGCTGTCCTTCAGCGTGCGCAGACGTTCGGCCAGATCGCGCAATTTCAGAATCAACGCGTCGCCAGCGAAGAAAGCGTTGAGTTCATCTATGCCGGTCAAGCGCGCAGTGCGCCGGCTCAGGCCATCGAGAATGCGCGTCGCTGCATCCGCCAGCGATTGGGTCTTGCGCTGACGCTCGTCCAGCAGCGTCTGTTTGTGCGCTTCAAACGTCTCCAGCAGCTCATCGCGCTTGGCGATGATGTCGCCGAGAAACTGCTCGTGTTCGCCGAACTGGCTTTCCAGTTCTTCCAACTGCACCATCAGCCGCGAAAGCTCCTGATCGCAGCGATCCGGATCGCGCGCAGTCGACAGCGCACTGGTGATGCTCTGCCCGAAGAGCGTGAACTGTGCGCCGAACTGCGCAACCGCTTCCCCTGTCCCCAATGATTTTCGCCGCTGTTCGGCGCGCGCTTTCGCCTGGTTGAGCTTGGCGTAGATTTCCGAAATGGTTTCGACAATGCGCGTGCGCTTGGTGGCGTCGTCCACGCGCAGCGTTGCCATCAGTTCGGACAGCATGTCCAGATCCGCGGACAGCACCTGCATCTGCTGCTGCGGCACCTGCAGCGCAGCGACGCTGTTGGCCTGCTGCGCCTGCACATCCAGCACCTGCGTGCGTTCGGTATACGGCTGCAGGGCCTTGTCGCCAGCGAGAAACTCGCCGGTCGCCGCACCGGTGCGCGCCTGCACTTCCAGCAGCTCGGCCTCCATTGCATCAATCGCGGCGACATCCACGTAGCGATATTCGCGAATGGTCAACAGCCGTCCGCGCTGCGCGGTGATTGCATTCAGCGCATCCACGCAGTCCTGCACCCGTTCCCAGCTGTCGGGGTGAAGGCCACCGAACAGCGCCGTCTGGCGCTGGGCCGCATCGCGCATCGCCTCTGCGGACTGCTTACGAATACTTTCGACTTTTTCGTATTCGTCCAGCACCGCTTCGCTGCTGGCGACAATGTCGCGCAGCAGCGGCGCCAGTTCGGCACAGTAACGATCTTCGATCCAGTGATACTGATCGAACAGTCGGCGCGTGGTCTGAGTCAACAGCTGGTAGCGCTGTGCGGAGGCGTCGCCGCCGTCGATTTCGCGCGCCAGACTGAGCAGATCGGAAAGACCGCGGACCAGATCCGGGTTGCCGATCCGGCCCATGAAACTGTTGCCCGGCGGCTGGCGCACTGCGTAGTCATCGAACGCAAACGGTGTCTGCCAGACCTGCATCGGATGGATGCGCGTGGGCTCGCTACTCTGCGCACTGAAGATCACCATCCGCCCGTCTTCAAGGCGCGCGTAACCATGTCCGATCACCGGCGGCTGCATGCCGCGCTGGATCATGTTATAGACGAACAGCGCGATCTTGCCGTCCAGCGGCTCGTAGAACAGATACAGCACATCCTCGCCGTTGGGCGAACGGATGGTGCGCTTGAAGCGCATGCCCTGCACTGCCTGATCGAAGGTGCGGCTTTCGCCGTTTTGCAGCATATAGCCGCCGGGAAACACGATGCCGTGATCCTCCGGCAGCTGCACGCAGGCTTGGCCAATCGCGTCGATATGATGCACTTTGCGCGACAGCGTGTTGTAGACCAGATACCGCCATTCGCTTTCGCGATACGGCAGCACGCGCAGCAGAATCAGGCTGCCCAGCCGCGCGAAATCGATCTGCGCATCGTCGAGCGACTGGGTCTGGTCGTCCACCGGCTCGCGGTAAATGCCCAGCCCGTCTTCGGTGTTGTTCTCGATCTTGACGGTCAGGTCGCCGCCCGTGGTCTCCACGAACACCGTATCGAGAATATTCAAGTGCGGGTAGCGACCGTTGACCGCCAACTCGCGCGTGGCGCGCGTCCACTCGAAATCGTACTGCGCCGGCAGCGCGATGTCGCGCTCGCCGCGATTATCGATGTAACGGACACCCTGCGGAGCGCCGCCGCCATTCTCGATCTGCCAGCGGAACACGCGGATGTCTTCGATGCGTTCGCCGATCTGAAAACTCGCCAGCAGTTTGCTGTCGCGCACCACGAGCTGCAGCAGACGGGCATTCTTGTAATAGGCGTGAAGCTCAGTGAAGTCTTTGACGAAACTCGCGTCGCCCAGAAAGCTGGTCGCGGCGTCGACCGGGGTCACGTCGTAGCCTTCCGGACCTTCAATCAGTTTATACAGCGAGAAAATATCTTCGATACGGGTTTCTTTTTTCAGACCGATAAAGACGTTGTAGCCAAACAGCAGACAGTCGCCGACCTGGACGATATCGCGCGCTACGCAGTTGTGCTCGCTGCGAATGCGCAGCCGGCCAACCACCTCCATCTTGCTGCTGCCGAATTCCTGCAGCCGCTGTGCGTTCAGCGCTTCGGCAATGCCGCGCAGCTGACCGCCCTGGTCGTCGAGACGACGACGCAGGACTTCGTAAGCGCCGCCTTCGGCAACCGCTTTATCTAGGACGCTGCCGGCGTCGGTGGTGTTCTGCGCCGATGGAGTGGTGTTGTCCGACATCGATTCCTGTTCCTGCTTGAAACCACGTGCAGTGCAGCGCGCCGGCCGGCCCGCGGCCGACGCGCATGATCACACTACGAAACAATCACACCGCAATCAGGCGTCTTCAGCCTGCGCGGCCTTCTTGGTTGCTGCGTCCTTGGCCGCTGCATCCTTGCCGCCGACCTGCATCGACAGCAGCTTTTGCAGGACTTCCTGCACGATCGGGCTCTTGCCGGCAATGCCTTCCACCGCCTTGCCCACCGACAGCGCTTTGGCGAACGAATCGAAGAACGCGCCTTCGCCGCCCACAATGTCGATATTGGCTTTGGACAGCGCCGCCGACAGCACCTCGGCCTGCTCGCGCGCGATGTCCTTGTTGGCTTCGATGGAAGCGATGGCCTGCTCGAAGCTTTTCTCCAGCTGCATGCGGAACTCTTCGTGCATACGCGCCTGGTCGCTCATCGCGCCCAATGCCGCGAACTTCTCGGTCAAACCTTCCGCTTCCGAGCGATATTTCTCGCGCATCACTTCGGCGTGCGAGAAACCAACATCTTTGATGACTTTGGCCTCGACCGTGCCCTTGTCTTGCGCGCCACGCGACTCCGCGCTCATGGTTTCGGCTACCACGCGTGCTTTGGCCAGACCTTCTTTTTCAATCGCCGCTGCGGTGACTTCGCGCACGCGCGCATCCGCCAGACCGGGCGCAGCGCGCTCGGCCTCAATACCTTCGGCCATGCGCTTCTTGGCATCGGCATGTTTGCCCGCTGCTTCCAGCTCAGCCTGCGCGATCACCGTCATCTCCACCGCCCGGTGCTTTGACGACGTTTCGTCGGCTTCGGCCTGCTTGACCTGACGCACCATCTCTTCTTCGGCCTTGCCCTGCGCGGTAAGAATCTTGACCTGCTTCGCGCGGTCGGCCTCGGAGACCTGACGCACTTCCTTGATCCGCTCTTCTTCTTGAGCGACGGACTTCTCGACAATGATCCGGTCGCGGATCACGCTGGCGATGTCCTTGCGCTGGATCTCAAGCGCTTTTTCCTTGTCGATCCTCTGCAGCTCGACTTCGCGTTCGCGCGAAACGATTTCGAGATCCTTGGCGCGGTGCACTTTCTCGATCTCGATCACCACCGCGCGCTGGCGGTTCTGTTCGGCCACTTCGACTTCCCGCATCCGGTTCTGTTCGCGGATATCCAGCGTTTCCTGCGTGGTGATGCGCGCCTGTTCGGATTTGAGCCGCTCTTCCTGCTGCACCTTTGCGGTCTCGGCTTCTTCGCGCGCCTGGATGGTCGCAATCTCGCGCTTCTGCCGCGCTTCCGCATCGGCCTGCTGGCGTTCCAGCGACAGCATCGCTTCGCGGGTTTCGACATTTTTCTTGGTGATCGCCAATTGCTGATTGCGCTCCAGCTCGTTGGTGATTACATTCTGCGCCGCGGTCAATTCGGTGATCTTGCGGATGCCCTCGGCGTCGAGGATATTGCTCGGATCCAGCGACGATTTCGGCGTCTGCTCCAGATAATCGATTGCCACGTCTTCCAGTACGTAACCGTTGAGATCGTTGCCGATCACTTCGATGATGCGGTCGCGGAATTCCTGGCGGTTCTCGAACAGCTTGACGAAATCAATCTGCTTGCCGACCGTCTTCAGCGCCTCGGAGAACTTGGCGTTGAACAGCTCGTTCACCGCGGCCTTGTCGGACGCGCGCTCGGCGCCGATGGCCTTGGCCACTTTCAGCACGTCCTGCGCGGTCTCGTTGACGCGCAGATAGAACGCCACGGTGATGTCCGCGCGCATGTTGTCGCGGCAGATCAGCCCGTCCTTCGCACGGCGGTCTACTTCAAGCGTGATGAGCGAAATCTTCATCAGCTCCTTCTTGTAGATCACCGGATAGACCAACGCGCCGGTGAAATGCACCTTCGGCGTCGACGACAGATCGTTGACGATCAGCGCGGTGCCCTGCGGCACTTTGTTGTAGAAGGCCTTGAACATCCCCAGGATGCCCAGCAGGGAGATGACCACGACACCCGCGATCATCAACACACCCATGATATTTGCAGCACCCATTACAAGTTCTCCCTCATCGAAACATGAATCACCACCCGGCACGATGTCGGCCGGGCACTCTGATATTCAAAGACGCTCGAATTCCTCGCCGGAAATGACCCGGTAGGCATTCTCTTGCTGCAGATACTCGATCAGCACCACGCGATCACCGCGCACAAACTGCCCCGACACATCGGCGCGCACCTGCAGAATCAGACCGGCGCCGCCGTCGTCCACACACACTTGACCGTGGGTCATGGTGATCTCGGGGCTACGCACTTCGGCGTAGCGGCCCAGCATCGGCCGCTGCGACACCGGCTCGAAGCGACGCAGCATCCGGCGCACGGGTGTCAACACGATGCGCGCGACCGGAATCGACAGAAGCAGGCCGCCAATGGCAGTTGCGATATCGGCGACGAGCGACAGCGGACCCGACGCCATGTCGCTGAGCAGATGCAGATCGATGAAATAACAGAACGCCCAGCCAACGATTGCGATGATGGTGAAGACCACCATCAGCGGCACGCCGTGCAGACCGAATTTCATCAGCACACCACCGGTGTTGCCTGCATCGGCATCATGATGATGCGCGCCGTGGCCATGACCGACATCGTGACCCATGCCGTGGCCAGCGCCGTGGCTGCCAAATCCATCCGGCATCAGACCATCAATGGTGTCGACCTCAAGAATGCCCAGCGCCGACAGCAGCCAGTGCACCGTCACTACTAAAAGCAGCACGGTGTATACGGCGGTTGGAAACGATGTTGCCACGCTTAGAAATTCATTCATCCCCATACTCCAAAATGCGCCGACTACAGCCACACTGCCCCATGTTTTTGATCAATGCCGCGATGACATCAGTACAGTTTTCAACCATCGTGCTTTTTCTTCAGCCGTGCCAGCACCGCTTCGGCGCGATCATCGTCGGCGATGATGCCGGCCCGCCGAAGTTTCGCGTCGAGCGGGTCGTCATCGACCATCGTTTCGGCCGCTTCCAGCTGCGCGCCGCGTTCGGCCTGACGGCGCTTGATGCGCTCCAGCGAATCCAGCGCAGTGCGTACGCGCACGTCCGAGTTCTCACGGCGCTGCGCGACGGCCACCTGCGCGCGCTGCACGCTCTCGGTGGCGCGCACAGTGTCGACCTGCTGCTTGAGCCGTTTGATGCTGGTTTCGTACTGCACAACGACTTTGCGCAGGTGGGCGATGCCGTCGGCGTAACCGCGTACTTGGCCGACATGCCCGTCGCGCTCGACTTCAACCAGCGCGATCTTCGCCGCGATCTCGCGCAGCAGCGCATCTTCACTGGCCTTCAGCGCCTTTGCTGCGTAGCTTTCATAGATTTCAAGGCTGGCGTTGGCTGCGGCCAGATGCTCCTGCGCAACCTTGTAGCGCGCCATCGTCTCGGCCAGAGTCGCGCGCACGCGATGCAGTTCGGCATCGTTGTCGCGGATTTCCTGATCCAGAATGCGCAGCGCCTGTGTATCGGCGATGGCTTCGCCCAATTCGTTGACGCCGCCGCGCACCGCCGTGACCAGACGCTGCCACAGCGCCGAAGGCTCAGGTGCTTCGGCTTGCGGTGTCTTCTCTGATGCTGTGTTTGAAGTCTTCTCGGACGCCGTTTTGCGACGACTACTGGACTTGCCTGTCGTAGTCATGCGGCCACCCGCAGATGCCATTCGTAGGCCTCGGTGGCGCGGATCACGTTGTCAGCCAAGGCCTCGATCTCGAACAGCACATCAGCAAGCGACGATGCCGCGCTCAGCGCGCCAAACATGATGTAGACCGCCTCACCGTCGATGGTTTCGATGCCCAACGTCGACAGCGGAAACAGTTTATGGGTGCGCAGCACTTCTTCGTTGAAGCGCGCAGCGTCGCGCACCTGCGACACCGGCCACAGCATGGCTTCAACCACAATCTGGCGGCCCACTACCGCCATGAACAGCGGCAGGTCGCCGTAATCGTGCATGGTCAGATACAGCCCGGGCTCGGCGCCGTCGATCAATTCAACCGACATCGTGCCATCGCGCACGCCGTCCGATGCCGCAAGCGCGGCGTGCAGCGCGGACCCTGTCCACAGCGCAGCAGACTGCATCGATACCTCGGTCATCAGCGGCTCCCCTTCCTCACGTCCAGTCAGCGGCATCTCGCCCCGGGCATGACGCATCCGTCGCTCGATCGCCGTCAGCTCATCGGCGTACTCGAACAACACCCACAGCTCTTTTTTGATCAGCCCCTGCTCACGCAATCGCTCGCGGTGGCGGCGCTGGTAATAGGCAGAGGATCGGCGTTCCATGAGCGCACGATAAATGTCACATGTGAGGCTTGTCAACAGCTCACATGTGATGGTCTGACGGACGGTCGGCGCGGCGGGGGTCCTGCCACAAGACAAGAACCCCGCAACGGACCTTGTGTTCGTAGGGTGGGGTGAGCGCAGCGATGCCCACCTTTTTTGAAAATCGCGGTGACCTGGTGGCGATCTGGTGGGCATCGCTGCGCTCACCCCACCCTATGCGCCGAATCCCAGCGCGAGCGATTCAGCGGCCTGAAGGCGACCGACCCTTGTTTCAGCGTAGGGTGGAACCGCCGAAGGCGATTCCACCATCACAACGCACCCGTTGCTTCGAGATTTGGCGGTTTTTTTAACAGCGGGGTTGGTCGTCCGCTTCGCGGGTTTTGGCCTAGAAATTATGACTTACGGCCTTTTGTTGATTTGGTCCACTGTGCAATATTGGCGCCGCGGATTATGGGGAGAGTGGGCATCCGGATAGATTGAGCTGTCAGATTTGACAGGTGTGAAGGGTATGCATGAGAGCTCAAAGTTGCCTAAAAATTGGATCGGAATAACCAGGTGAGCTGGGACGGCATGTTTCAAAATAGTCATGGGGTAGGTGAGCCCATAACACTGTGCTAAAAGGCTGAGCTACGTATTTCGCATTAGCATAATATCGCTCAATAACAATTCAAGCCGATTATGAGTAACCTGACCACAGGGAGTGCGGAATGCGTTTGTCCAAGATACGTATTGAAAACTTCAAGAGCATCGATACTATTGAACTCTTCATACCGAAAACTGATCCAGCACGTCTCGGCTCGGCAGATTTCGTAACAATCATCGGGGAAAACAACGCTGGTAAATCGTCGATTCTGGAAGCGTTGCTTTTTGCACTGCCGGAAACGGATAAGAACAAGCCATCGATAGACCATTTCCCTGCGAAGAAAGTCGAGAACGGGCCTATCAAAGTCGAGCTGACATTCGATTGTCTCACAGCAGAGGATAGAGCAAAGCAAGGAATTCGAACTCACGTTTATAACAACGAGTTCAAGATAAGAAAAATCTGGTCGAGTTCTGGCGGGAAGTTCGAGCTTGAAGCTTGGGAGCCGGGTCATGACATTCAGGAACTGATGGGAGATTCGCCTAACAGGCTGCTGAAATACCTAGCCCAGCAGTAAAATGAAGTTCTGATTTCGACAGGCAACCCCGATGCGCGGCGCAGATCACTTCACCGAGTCCCTGTTCATCATGCGCAAGCTTGAGGACTACGTGCCTGCGGAT
>JANOKD010000031.1:0-17177 GCA_031419075.1 Lysobacterales bacterium | reverse complement strand
TCAGAGTGGACTTTCCCTACGTGGCATCGCGCAGATCACTGATCTACCGATGCCGCACAAGCAGGCAGCATGGCGAGGCTGTTTTCATCGGATGCCCTGATGCCTCGCCAGACAAGACTCGATCTGCCCGAAGTGCCGCAGCACGTCATCCAGCGCGGCAACGACCGCCAGCCCTGCTTTTTCAACGAGACGGACTATCTCCGCTATCGCAATGATCTCCGCGAGATTTCACTGCGAGAGGAATGTGCGGTGCATGCCTATGTCTTGATGACCAATCATGTGCATCTGCTGATCACGCCGATGACGGTGGGCGTCCTTGGCCGGGTGATGCAATCGCTGGGCCGGCGTTACGTGCGCTGCATCAACGATCGCTACCATCGCACCGGTACGCTCTGGGAGGGACGCTACAAGGCTTGCCTGATCGAGGACGGCGACCACTTGATGCGATGCCATCGTTACATCGAACTCAATCCGCTGCGGGCCGCCATGGTTGCCGATCCCAGCGACTATCCGTGGTCGAGCCATCAATGTAACGCTTTCGGCGTCCACGATCCGCTGGTGTCGCACCACGCCGGATATCTGTTGTTGTCTGACAATCCGGTGGAACGCCTGCGCGTCTACCGTGCGCTGGTCATGAACACCGTCGATCAAGACGAGCTGGACGCCATTCGCCGGCACGTCCAACGCCAACACGCATATGGCTCCAATCGCTTCCGTCTTGCCATCGAAGCCCAGCTTGGCCGGTCAGCGGGTCCTCGAAAAATTGGTCGGCCGAAGAAGTCGGAGCGCACCTCGGAAAGTCTACTCTGACCCCTGTTTTAAGTCGTGGGTGCCCAGTTCCGTAGTCCGATGATGTAGTGGGTGTCCCCGACTTCCGGTCTGTAGGTGCCCGACTTCCGGTCTATCTGATCACCCTCGGCGTGCTCGTCTGCATTCTTTCCACGATGAGCGAGAAGGAAATCGCCGAGATCTCCGGCAACCCGTACATCGACTGACCGGCGGTTCCTGCCATCGCGGGCACGACATGCGTGTTTGCATATGTGAGGAAACAAGTAGCCCGGGTAAGCGCGCAGCGCGCACCCGGGAGAACACAAGTCGCCATGTATTCGCGACCGTTCAAGATCGAAAGCCAGATGTGGCCTGCGGCCTTACCTGGGCTACTTGCTACATCCCGGCGTTCGAGATGCCGCCGATCAAGTCGATGAAGGGCACATCACCCCGCTTCTCGCAACTCGGGAAGTAGTAGCGCACCGCGCTGTCGTTGGGCAGGAACACGGCGTTGACGTGCTTCACGCCGCCGGACTCGCTGACGTCGATGCCGCCCCGACACTCGGCAAGCGTGTCCCAGCGATGGTCGCCCTGCCAGGGGTCATTGAACTCGAAAAGATCGCCGTCATGGCCGCGAAGCGCGATGAGGTGCCCGCCATCGCGTTCGTACTCGACGCACCTCACCCGGAGACCGGGCATCCGGATGATCGTCTTGCGCTCGATGTACCGACCGAAGTGCACGAGGATGCCGGGCGTCGTCTGGAGGCAGTGTCGCAGAAGTGACGGCGGCGTCCTGGCATGGCGGTTGAACGTGGGCTCGACGGAAAAGGCCTTCGGTGTCGCACCGTTGTAGGTCATCTGCACGCGCAGCGGGCTGAAGTTGGAAATGGTCTCGCTTCGATCCGTGCCGCCGTCGGGATCGGTGCCGAACAGTTCCGCCATGCGGATGATACGGTCGATCATGTCCTCCGAATGGAAGTTGTCAATCCAAGGGGTCGTTCCACTCGGTGGCGCCGCGAAAAGATTCGCTGCGAGGCACATCGCCGCGGCGGTCGGTGCGCAGAGCATGCTGCCACCCGGCCCATCGGGCAGCCATTCGGAACCGATATTGCAGTCGTTCTGGGAGTAGACCGGCATTGGCCAATGGCAGCGCGCCGTCCCCTCGCACCCGCATTCCAGCGATGCGATTCCGTGGCCGTCGTTGGCCGCCCACTCGACTTTCTGGCGCAGCTGCGCGGGAATGTCTGACGCGGGTTCCAGGCGCGATCCCGCCGGCTTGAGCGTGCGCCACAGGCTCGCCGCTTCCAGCACGAAGCCCAGCTGCTGTTCGGAGCTGGCGAATCCTCGCGTCCGGCGGATTTCGGCGTTGACGATTTCGAGTGACACCTCCGAAGGCGGAAGGTCGGCGAGCAGCCGCAGCGCGGCAGTGCGCTCGCGAACCGCACGGTCGGGCAAGGCGGCGAGCGTCGACGCCACCGCCTCGGGCGTGCCGCTGCGTTTCCATGCCTCCTGCCGAACAAAGTAGCTGCGGCCCGCGGCGGCACCCACGAGGCGCACTACCGCGAAGTCGATAAGCGCGCCCGGCGCCCGGGCGGCGCGGAATGCGCGCTCGTCGAGCTCGGGAATCGTCGTCCACGAACCGACGCCCGGATGGCTGGAGGGAAGTGCATCCACCGCCGCATCGATCGTCAGAGGCAGCGCGCCGACGGGTTCGTCATGGGCCTCGAGAATCTTCACGAGGATTGCCGCGGTCCGCAGCGTCTGCCGAGACGGCCGGCGCAGGAGCTTGTCGACTTCGACGCGAAGCCTGGGCATCGCGGATGACTTCATCGCAGCGTCACCAGCCGCGCTGCCCAGCAGCGCCAGCCGGTCAAGGCTTCGCGTTTCGATGTCCAGCGCGTCCAGCACAGTCGTGACATCGCGCCATGTCCGATGGCTGCGGCGTGTGTCCGAGATAACCCTTGCGGTCCTGGCAAATGGCGGCACTTGGCGTCTCCCCGGGGGCGGAGCGATGGCAGGCAGCCCATCGCCACTGCAACCCGAGTATACGCCTCGGCCTCACCGATCAACGCTGGTTTGTGAGCAGCGATCGCGGCGCCAGTCAAAAGGTGTGTGAGACCGGGACACCCACAATTTAGAAAACCTCGAAATGCCGCTAGCCGCTTCTAAGACAGGTGTCGCCACTTTGTTTTCACGCGGTCACCACATTGCCAAATGAAGTAGTGGGTGTCCCAGTCTTTGTGCCATCTTCACAGGCATCACTGCTGCGGTCGCGGTGATCCGCCGCTGCCTTGGGCTTTGCGATGACGGGTGCTGAAGAGCTTACCGAGCGACGCTCACCACATGGCCCAATGGAATACTGGGTGTCCCAGTCCTGCACCCGCGCAGTTGCAGAAATGTGGGTGTCCCGGTCATTTGCTAGCGGGAGGCGGCTCGCTCCTTTGGCATCGACACCGGCACCTGGGCGGGGTGGGAGTTGGGTGCAAGGATCACGCGGGAGGCCCATAGGAGGGCGGTGGGAGTGTTCTTAGAGTCCCCCGCCACAGCTTCGCGACTTGCTCAGGGATGCGGCAGATGAGCGGAGCGTCGTGCATTTGGACGCTTCGGCCAGGACTGGGTGCGCGCAGCCGCCGGTTGTCGCATCCGGCGAGACGGGCTAGTCTCAATATCAAGCGGCAACGAGCTTGTCGCCTAAAACCGGACCAACTCAAGGACAGGGGCGAGCTTATGCGACTGAGCTATTACGGATATTGTCTTCTGCATGTGCCTACGGGCAAGAAATCTTTGGTCGATCTTCGGGCACTTACGAAGAAGTTTGTCAACAGCACTAATCAAAATTTTAAGGCGTCTGTAACCTATCACGGCGAGCGTTTGTATTTGCTTCCGTTTGGCACTTCAACGTATTTATTTGTCCAAACCAAGACTAACGAAATCATAAAAGCAATCGAGAGGAAAACGCTCAACGTCCAAGACATTAGAAACAAACTTCTACAGGATGAGTCTGTTGGGTTTGCTTCGTATGTATACATGGACGAGTCGTATCTTGGAATTGCTTCTCGCGTTTTATCGCCTCGTATAACAGCGTTCTGTGAGCTCATGACGAAGGTTGTGGCTGGCTACGGTGGCACTGACTACGCATTTGTCCCGACAATTCTTGCTGAAACTCTCCCCGTGAGTGCTATTAAGACTTTAGAGCATGTCGGTTCTGTTACGGTAGAGATGAATGTTGCGAACACAGTCGGACAGGATTTACTGAAACAACTTACAAATCGCACGCCTGATAACTTGGTAGACATTGCAAGCATTGAGATAACGATTAAACCAGTAAGGAAGGGGAAAAAGAGTCTCCGTACAGACCTTTCTGAAATTGCAAAGAATGTACCAGCCAAAGGGCTGGTTAGTTTGGAAGCTCGTGCCAAAGCAACAGCAGCCGACCACATGACAGATATTTTCATAGTCGGTGAGGGCGGCATCAGAGACTTCATTGACTTCAAGAAAGAATCAGACCTCCAAACATTGATTCCAAGTCGAGCGATCAATAACTCGTCACTCCAGCTGAAAGTAAAGGAATACAAGTCAAATGCCTCTCACAAGAAAGTGGCTGATATTTCTACTCTTGGCATCGGCAGGAATACTCCTGCCGTCGCCGCTCCTGAGTCTGCGGAGACTGTGGCTACCAAAAATGGAAATACAAGGGGAGGAGTTGGTAAGAAAGCTGGCAGAAAATCCGGGTAATTTTCCAGAAATTGCTGCCTCTTTTCACTTTTCGATGCTCGGCTTTCTTGCCGCATTCTTGGCAATATCTGTCGCTATCACTCAGACGAAAGCCTTTCAAGAATATCGAAAGGGCGGGTATCTTACAGTTCAGCTATGGTTAGTCAGTTTGACTATGGCCGAACTCGCGATAGGCTTTGTCCTTTCGATGCTTATGGTAACGACAGTCAATGGGGATATTTTGATTGTATTAAACATATATGCGATAGCGGTTTGCTTGTTGATGATTTTCATATCGTTATCCCCAATAGTTTTCATGCTGTTGCAGGTTGCATCTTCAAGCGATGAATGAGGCTTAGTAGGTAGAACGAAGGGCGGTTTTACAGCATCCAATATCGGGGTCAGGTTCACTTCCCAGCGGTCAAGTGAGGCGGTGTATGACGCCTTCTGGTCGTGTGACCTGCGAGGCTGATGGTGTTTGGCATGCCTGCTGTCCCATGCATATACAAGTGGAACGTCGCACTAGGGAAAGCCCCGGAAATATCGGGGTCGTGCGCCGTCTCACTTGACCGCTGGGAAGTGAACCTGACCCCGATATTGTGGAGGATTGAATGCTGCCGAAATGCAGTCGACTTATCTGTGGTAGGAAAAATGCCAGCGTTTCAGGATTGATTCCGAAGGAAATAAAACAACCCGGATGGAGCCATCAATGAACTTCGATTTCGCAAGAAAAAACGATGTGGCGTCAACCAAGGCGCAACTGCGTCCAGTAGCCGAAGAGGTGGATTTCGCTTGGCTGAAACCAGTTGTCGATATGACCCTTGCGGAATTTGTGTGCTCCTCATTAATAAATTCTCCGCCGAAGGAAAGCCAATATTCAGTGTTCTCACTGCAAGAGAATGTGTCAGTAGCCAATGACATTATCAACCGATGTCTTTCTAGGCGGACACAGATCTATGACATGGAGGCAATTGCATTAAAAACTGCGATTACTTATCAGCAAGAATTGCAGTTGGCATCAAGCGAGGCGGATCTGGCTCGGCTTCAGGCTGAAGCCAATCTGGCATTGGCATCTCAGCCCATGACAACTGCCATCGAAAATGGCTTGAGTAAGCAAGCTAGCGTGCGCGCGGGCATGCTGCAGGCGCGCATCGCGCTTCACAACATGACTGGAAGTTCATTGAACTACGGCGAACAGGTCTCATTTATGCGATCAGTATACGCAGACAATATCCGAAATCTGATTGAGCGCGCATCCGCCATAAGTCGCGGATTAATGATTTGCTATGGGATCGCTCCGGATGTGCTACCAGAAATGCCCTTAGCCCGTGATCAAACGGACGATCTTGAACGAATGGTGTGGTGGCTAAGAGGCGTGGTATCTGCGTTGGAGCGCATGGAGAAAAATGAGACGATTTCAATCGCCTATATTCCTATTTTCAGAGGTAAATACCTGCCTTTTTCAGACTTCATCAAGATATCCAGTGACTGGCTTTCATTCATGGAAACAGGCGTTGTCGAATTTGAGTTAACAGAAGATGTTGTGTTGAGATTTTTCCCAAAACTGGTAGATAAGGACGCCCCCATGCGCATCGTTGGCGTTGGGGTCTCTCCTGTATTAGGCAGATGGTTCAATAAGTCCTACAATAGTGATGGTAGCGACAAAGAGGAAATAAAAAAAATAGATGCAGCAAATAAGTTTATAGATAATATGACTGTTGCCGGCAGGTCCTTGGACTTTCCTTGCACAGTTGTTGGCCCAAAACAAAAAGACAGGCTTGAGCAGGCCAGCCTTTCGCTGGGACTAGTACATCTAATAATTAATGACTCAGTTTCAATGCAGTTGCAGCCCAGCAATCCAGATCGAATGAGAAATCATTCGCCGCATGGCGTTTGGCGCATCCAAATTGGCCCAGAAACGGTACAGGGATTTTGGGCTCCGTCGCAGGCAAGTTATAGGATGAAAGGCATCTATGACTCCTTGGGATTTGGCTACACTGATGTAGTCTTATGTTTAGCGCTTGCACATAATGAACGAGAGAGTGCGTGATGACATATCGAAAGCGAATGCCTCGAATCTTCGAGATCGGGTCTGG
Source organism: Lysobacterales bacterium (assembly GCA_031419075.1). Classification (GTDB taxonomy): domain Bacteria; phylum Pseudomonadota; class Gammaproteobacteria; order Xanthomonadales; family Xanthomonadaceae; genus Lysobacter_I. Next base: position 10,599 of record JANOKD010000031.1, on the reverse strand, counting down.
ATTAGTAGGTGAACACGCCCCGATTGCGGGCGATGGCTACGTGCCCAATATTATTCTTTCACAGGTAGCGACTGATGGAGTGCCCGCCATCACCCCTGGAGTGGAATATGCGGCTGAAACTGAAGAACAGGCTCGTGAGCGCGGAATGGAGCGACTCCGCGAATATGATAAGCCCGTCAAGCCAGCCATATTCCAAATCTCCCCCCCAGGCGCGGGCGCCGCACTGAGTTTTGCCCAAAAGATTCTGGCAAAAGTTTTTTTCGGTGTTGTCAAGAAGGCCGTCGTGAAAATCATTGACTCCTTCAAAGAGGATGCGGAAGTTACAAAGTTCAAGAAGGAGTTGCAAGAAAAGATCAAAAAACACAACGACTACATGCGAGACCCTATAGAAAGATCTAGCGAACAACAAGCGATTGATCGAATAGAGCATCGAGAACGCATCGGGGACAGGACAAAAGTTGCATGATGTATCTTTATTCTGGCCTTTACGCCAGTCAAGTTGAGAGGTCAGTTTGAATATCGCACATAAATGACGCCCCCTGCGTCACCTTTCTCACGTGCAATGAAAAACAGAAAACAGGGGTCAGAGTGGAATGGCACTTACTTAAGCCTCGCCACTACAGAAAAGACGGGGATCCAGTCTCTTTGTTAGCCGTAAACGACTGGAATCACTGAGTTTAAAATTTTGCAGAAATCAGAAAATTCGGCGACAAGGGCTTAAGTAAGTGCCATTCGGGTCAGAGTGGTCTTTTAAGGCAATTCTAGGCGTTCGCTCATACCACCCGCGCCGCCACCACCCGTTCCCCTCGCCGATACCCAATCGCCTCAGCCACATGCGGCCCAAGAATATCCGTACTGCCACCAAGATCGGCAATCGTCCGCGCCACCCGCAAAATGCGATGCATCGAACGCGCCGACAGCTGCAACAGATCAATCGCGTTCTCCAACATCGCTTGATCCTCGGGTGCGAGGCGGCACACCGCATTGGTACCCGATTGATCGAGATGCGCGTTGCAGCGTCCGGCGCGCTGCTGTTGAACTTCACGCGCACGGATCACACGTGCACGCACCACATCGCTGCATTCACCCGGCGGCGCATCAGGTCGCAATTCCGCCGGCGGCAATCGCGGCACTTCCACATGCAGGTCGATGCGCTCAAGCAGCGGCCCTGAAATCTTCCCGCGATAACGCAGGATCGCTTCGGGATGACAGCGACATCGCCCCGAAGGATCTCCTGCCCAGCCACATGGACAGGGGTTCATTGCAGCCACAAGCTGAAACCGCGCCGGAAATTCGCTCTGCCGCGCGGCGCGTGAAATGGTGACCACGCCGGATTCCAGCGGTTCGCGCAGCACTTCCAGTGCGCGGCGGTCCCATTCGGGCAGTTCGTCGAGGAATAAAACGCCGTTGTGGGCGAGCGAGATTTCGCCAGGGCGTGGTTCGGCGCCGCCGCCGACCAGCGCAACCGCGCTTGCGGTGTGATGCGGGCTGCGGAACGGTCGTGTGCGCCAGCGGGTGGGGTCGAGGCCACGTCCGCTGATCGATGCGATGGCGGCGGTTTCCAAGGCATCGGCTTCGCTGGCTTCGGGCAGCAGGCCGGGCAGGCGTGAGGCCAGCAGGGTTTTGCCGCAGCCGGGCGGGCCGACCAGCAGCAGGTGATGGCTGCCGGCGGCGGCGATCTCCAGCGCCCGTCGTGCGCGTGTCTGTCCGCGTACATCGCGCAGGTCCGGGCCGTAGTCGTAGGCGCTGGGCGGAGCGACTGCGGCCGGCAGTGAGCGGTGTCCGCACAGATGCCCGCAGACTTCCAGCAGGGTGCGCGCGGTGTAGGCCTCGACTTCGGACGCGAGCGCGGCTTCGGCGCCGTTGAGGGTGGGTACGATCAGCTTGCGGCCGTGCGCGGCAGCGGCCAGCGCGGCCGGCAGCACGCCGTCGATGCTGCGCAGTTCGCCGGTGAGGCCAAGCTCACCCAGGAATTCGTATTCGTTGAGAATCTGCAGCGGAATCTGCCCGCTGGCGGCGAGGACGCCCAGCGCGATCGGCAGGTCGAAACGGCCGCCGTCTTTGGGCAGATCCGCCGGTGCGAGGTTCACGGTGATGACGCGGGCGGGGAAGTCGTACTGCGCGCACTGGATCGCAGCGCGGACCCGGTCTTTGGCTTCGCGGACTGCGGCTTCGGGCAGGCCGACGATGGACATGCGCGGCAGTCCGCCGGAGAGAAACACTTCGACTTTCACGGCGGGCGCGCGCACGCCGGTGCGTGCACGGGTGTGCACGAGCGCAAGGGTCATGGTGGCGGCCCTCAGGCTTGGGGCGGCGGGGTGTTGCGGCTGTCGTCGCGCGGGGCGAGCTGTGCTTCCAGCTGCTCGACGAGGCTGCGCAGGCTTTCCAACTGTTCGCGGGTGCGGGTGAGCACCGCGCGTTGCACGTCGAACTCTTCGCGCGTGACCAGATCGAGTCTGGCCAGGCCGGCCTGCAGTGCGGACTTGAAGTTGTCCTGCATCTCGTCGCGGCCCTCGCGCAGGGCAGGGGGCACCAGACCGCTGAGGCGGCGGGCGAGTTCGTCGATCTGGCTGAGGTCGATCATGGGCATGTCCGTTGGGATTGTAGCGTGGTCGCCAGCATCCCGCGCCTGTTCGAGTGACACCATCGGGCAATGCCGCATGCCGGCGTAAGGAAAGACCTACATTTGCCCCAGCCGCCTGGCGCCGCGTTATCCTCAGCCGCATTCCCAGTCGTACACCGGAGCCCCGTCATGAAGATGGTCATGGCCATCATCAAGCCGTTCAAACTCGACGACGTGCGCGAGGCGCTGGCCGAGGCGGGCGTCGCCGGCATCACCGCCACCGAGGTCAAAGGCTTCGGTCGCCAGAAAGGTCACACCGAGCTGTATCGCGGCGCCGAGTACGTGGTCGACTTTCTGCCCAAGATCAAACTCGAAGTCGCGGTGGTCGACGAACAGGTCGAGACTGTCGTCGAAGCGATCATGAAAGCCGCTGGCACTGGCAAGATCGGCGACGGCAAGATCTTCGTGTGGGATCTGGAGAAAGTGGTGCGCATCCGCACCGGCGAGATGGATGGGGATGCGCTGTAGGTCGCCGGCACCGAGCTGAGCGAGGGATCGCCCGGGTGAGCGCACTGTCGCGGCGGTTGAGACCTCGTGCAGGGCTATGCTGCATTGCACCACGCACAGCGCGCGCCGAATGCGTGCGCAAGCCCCCTGAATAAGACTGCGGTGGCGAAGCGCGTCGCTGCGCTCAAATTTCAAATCGGAATGATGTGCCGCTTGCCTTTCGAGACGTATTGCGCAATTTCGGTTTGAGCAGTGGCTATATTCACGCACTGTTCCGCGCAGCATGTTTTCGCAAGGGACAGGGTACGGGGCGTCCCTCTGCCGGAGCGATCGCCGCACGAGAGTTGTCGGGTGTAGTGTGGCGGCATCGTCGGCGCGGTCATCAAGGGAATGGCTGCTGCGCGCATTCGCGAAGCAGGCGATTTTCCAACGCTACAGTTTTCCACATCGGCAACACACACCACGGGAGAGAGGGTCAATGTTGAAGAAAGTCATTGCAGTATCCGTCGCCGCCGCGATCGCGGCCGCAGGAGTCGTCGGTGCGCAATCAATGCGCACGCCCGACTTGTTCGAGGTTTCCTCCGTCAAGTCCGGCGATGTATTGCCGGCGGCTGCAAACAACATGCTTCGCGGCAAAAGCGCGCAATGGGCCGCACGCGTTTCGGTCAAGCGCGAAATGCTGACCGGCGCGCAGCGCGAAATGATGCTGGACATGCCCGATGGGCCGCGTCTGCGCATGCGTCTGGCGAAGTTCCGTCGTACGGGCAATGGTGACGTTGTCTGGTCGGGCGCGGACCGTCTGACGCTGGATGGTCGTATGGATCTGTCGGGCAAGGCGCCCGCCACCGCGCTGTTCGTCGTTCGCGGCAAGCGCATCGTCGGCCAGATTTCCACCGCAAACGGCGAGGTCTACGAACTGCTGACCTCCGAAGACGGCGCACAGCAGATCATGGTCAAGCGCGATCCGGCCAGTCTGGAGGGCGCAGACGACACCCCCGCCCATGTCGGCATTCCGCAGCAGCCGGAGAATTCGCGCAGGGTCTCGGCAAGGACAGAAGCGGTTAACCGGGCAGGCGAGACGGTCATCCGCGTGCTGCAGGTGTACACGCCGGAAGCGGTGACGGAACTGGGCGGTCAGAACGGCGCCAACGACCGTGCCGCGTTCTTCATCGCGCAGTCGAACACGACGTTCGCCAATAACGGTTTGGCGGTGTTGTTCGAGAGCGCCGGCGTGCAGTTCACCGCGCAGGCGCAGTCGACCAACGACTCGAGTACGCTGGTGTCGCGGATCCAAGGCACCACCGATGGCTGGTTCGACGCCTACTCCACCACCGAACGCAACAGCACCGGGGCCGATCTGGTCGCGCTGGTGGTCCGCGATGGCCTGGCCTCCGGCAGTTCGTTGCTGTGCGGCCAGGCGACTTCGATCGGTGCGGTGGCAAGCGGTGGCTTTTTCGTGCAGAACCATGTCTGCACGTCGTTCACTTTCGTGCACGAGGCGGCGCACCTGTTCGGCGCACGCCATGACAACGACCGGACCACCACGCCGTTCCGTTACGGTCATGGTTATGTGAATGCCGGCGCCAACTTCCGCACCATCATGGCGGTGAATTCGAACCCGCAGCCGCGGATCGGCTACTTCTCGACGATCGACCAGACCTTCACTGGCGGGACGTTGGGCACCAGCCGTACGAACGACAACGAGCGGGTCATGCGCGAACGTGCTGCGGCGATGGCGGCGTTCCGCTGACGGCGCGATCACGTTTTCGAATACTGCGGCCGGTAGCGGCCGCTTCGCGGGCCCGGCGCAAGTCGGGCCCGCTTTTTTTCGGCAGTCAGGCTTCGCCCAACGCTTCGGCCACGAACGGCGGCAGCGTCGACGCACCACGATGCATGTCAGCGCTGTAATACTTGCTTGCGAAGGTTTTGATGCGCGCATCAGCTTCGCGGAAGTCAAAGCCGGCAGATTTTTTCGCCAGCGTGCAGCTCCACCAGCCGGTGGGATAGCAGGGCTGCGGGAACGGCAGCGTCTGGAAATGTGTGAAGCCGGCCTTGCCCATTTCGGCGCGCATCTCTTTGATCAGATCGAGCAGCACCAGCGGCGATTCCGACTGCTGCACCAGGATGCCGTCGTCTTTCAGCGCACGGAAGCAGCTGGCGTAAAAGGCTTTGTTGAACAGGCCTTCGGCCGGGCCGACCGGGTCGGTGGAATCGACGATGACGATGTCGAGACTGCCCGGCGCGCAGTTCGCCATGTAAGCGATGCCGTCGTCGAACAGCAGTTCGGCGCGCGGGTCGTGATTGCTGTCGCACAGCTCCGGAAACCACTTCTCGGACATGCGCGTGACCTGCTCGTCGATATCGCACTGCACGGCTTTCTGCACGCCCGGATGCTTCAGCACTTCGCGCAGCGTGCCGCAGTCGCCGCCGCCGATGATGACCACGTGCCGCGGGTCGGCATGCGTGAACAGCGCTGGATGCGACATCATTTCGTGATACAGAAAATTGTCGCGGGTTGTGAGCATCATCGCGCCGTCGATCAGCATCAGATTGCCCCAGTCGGTGCTCTCGTAGATCTCGATCTTCTGGAAAGGCGACTGCACTTCATCGAGTTTGCGGGTGATGCGGTAGCCGATGGCCGAGCCGGCGGGCTCGAAGTTCTCGTAGTGCCAAGTGGTGTCGGTCATCGCGGCGGTCCGGAAGCGGTCTGGGGCGCGAATTGTACCGGAGCCTCATGGACGCTTCCGCTACGATAGCCGGCCACAGGAGGCGCGAATGGCAGCTAAAGCTTCGGAACACCGGTACAAGGCCATGATCGAGCGGCTGCAGGCGCAGGCGCGCGAGACCCCGCAGGCGTACCGCACCCGGGTGGCGCTGTTGGCGGCGCTGGGCTATGCGGCACTGGGGCTGATTCTGCTGGTCGCGGTGGGCCTGCCCATCGGCATCGTGATTGCGCTGCTGGTGAGCGGGCGTGAGTTCGATCCGCGGGCGCTTTACCTGCTGCTGCCGCAGGCCTTGTTTGCGGCGATGGTGGTGCACGCCCTGTGGCTGCGCTTCGATGCGCCGTCGGGCTATCGCCTTGCGCCCGGTGAGGCGCCCGCGCTGGAGGCCGAGATCGAGCGGCTGCGTATCGCTGCGGGCGCGCCGCCGCTGGAGGCGGTGGTGATCGACAGCGATTTGAATGCGGGTGCATCCAGTCTGCCGCGGCTGTTCGGTCTGCTGGGCGACCGTCACTATCTGGTGATCGGTCTGCCGCTGATGCGTCTGCTGGATAGCGCCGAACTGTCGGCGGTGATCGCGCACGAGTTCGGCCATTTCCGCGGTGGACACGGCCGTTTTTCCGCCTGGATCTACCGGGTCCGGGTGAGCTGGTATCGCATGGTCGATGCGATGGCGCGCAGCGGCGGCGTACTGTCGCGGCTGTTTCTGAAATTCTTCGATTGGTACGTGCCGTACTTCAACGCCTACAGCTTCGTGCTGGCGCGTGAGGACGAATACGAGGCGGATGCGGTGAGCGCGCGGGTGGCAGGCGAGTCGGCGCGGGTATCGGCACTGCTGCGGATCGCGCACGCATCGCAATGGATCGAACAGCGGTTCCTGCCGAACCTGCAGACGCGGATGCGCGCGCAGCCGCAGCCGCCGGTGCAGTTCAACGCGATGTTTGCGGCGGCGCTGCGCGCACTGCCGCCCATCGACATCGCGCGTCTGCTGGTCAGCGAGGCGCGCGACAACGACCTCACCGATACGCATCCCACCTTGCCGCAGCGGGTGTCGGCGGTGGGTGCGGTGCCTGCGCTGCGCGAACAGGGCGTCGCCGCGATTGCGATGCTGGGCGAGTCGCTGTCGAAGATCGAACGCAAGCTCGATACCGCCTGGCGCGATGAGCGGAAAAAAACCTGGACGTCGCACTACGCGGCGGCGGAGCCCGACCGTCACCGCTTGGACGCACTGGAGCTTCGCGGTGAACTGGATCCGGCCGAAACCCTGCAGTACGCGCAGTTGGTGGAGTCGTTGCGTCCTGATATCGACGCGCTGCGGTTCTACGAACGTGCGGTCGAACGTGCGCCTGACAGCGCGACAGCGCAGTACCGCGCTGCGCTGCTGCGCATCGAAGCCGGTGACGTTGCGGGTGTCGAACAACTTCGCCACGCGATGACGCTGGATGCGGGTGCGATCCGTCCGGCGTTCGAGAAGCTGCGCGCTTATCAGCGCGACGGGACCATCAGTTCCAGCGTAGCGGCCGAACTTGCGGCGCTGCGCGATGCATTCGCCGAACGCGCGAAGTTGCTCGAAGCCCGTGACGGTGTGGCCGAAGACGACGATCTGATCGCGCATGATCTGGATGCCGCAACGCTCGACAGTCTGTGCGAAACCCTGGCGCGGATGGATCAAGTCGGTCAGGCGTGGCTGGCGCGTAAGCGCTTCGACCTGCCTGAGGAACCCGCTCACTACGCGCTGCTGGTGACGTGGCGCGGCTCGGTCGCCAGCGAAGCGCCGGGACTGAAGCGGATCGTTGCCGCGCTGCGCCTGCCGGGCAGCGTCAGCGTGTTCACCGAGAGCGAACACAAGGCCGAGGCGCGGCGGGTGCGTGCAGCGTGCGGCGAGCCGGTGTATCGGCGGGGAAACTGAACGGGCTGCGAAGCCGAGCGGCGGGCTTGAGATGGTCCGATGGTGTGAGGCGAGCGGCGGGCTTGAGACGGTGCGATGGTGTGAGGCGAGCTGTGGGCTTGGGACGGTGCGATGGTGTGAGCCGAGCGGCGGGCTTGAGACGGTGCGATGGTGTAAGGCGAGCGGCGGGCTTGAGCCCGCCCTACAATGCGCGTCCCCACTGTGTTGCCGGATATCTGCCCATGACCGCCTGGTCCATCGATCACGCCCGCAAGACCTATTCGATTCCGCACTGGGCCGAAGGGTATTTCGATGTCGATGCGCAGGGCCGTATCGTGGTGCATCCCAACGGTGCGCAGGCACCCGGCGCGGCGCTGTCGGAGATCGTGGATGCGGCGCAGGCCAGCGGCGCGAAACTGCCGCTGCTGGTGCGGTTTCCGCAGATTCTCGGCGACCGTCTGGGCAAGCTGCAGGCGGCGTTCGCGCAGGCGCAGCAGGAATACGATTACGCCGGCGGCTATACCGCGGTGTATCCGATCAAGGTCAACCAGCATGCGGCGGTCGCCGGTACGCTGGCGTCGCATGCGGGTGAAGGCTTCGGTCTGGAAGCCGGCAGCAAGCCTGAGCTGATGGCGGTGCTGGCGCTGTCGCGGCCCGGTGGGTTGATCGTCTGCAACGGTTACAAAGATCGCGAATACATCCGCCTCGCGCTGATCGGGCGCAAGCTCGGCATGCAGACCTTCATCGTGGTGGAGAAGCCGTCCGAGCTGCCGCTGGTGATGGAAGAAGCGAAGGCTTTGGGCGTGAAGCCGGGCCTCGGCGTGCGCATGCGGCTGGCGTCGCTGGGCGCCGGCAAATGGCAGAACAGCGGCGGCGACAAGGCCAAATTCGGGCTGTCGCCGCGTCAGGTGCTGGATCTGTGGAAAACGCTTCGCGACAGCAACATGGGCGATTGCCTCGGTCTGCTGCATTTCCATATGGGCTCGCAGATCAGCAACGTGCGCGACATTGCCAACGGCATGCGTGAAGCCACACGTTATTTCGTCGAGCTGTCGAAACTGGGCGCGACCGTCACCCACGTCGATGTCGGCGGCGGCCTTGGTGTGGATTACGAAGGCACGCGTTCGCGCAGCTATTGCTCGATCAACTATGGTGTCCAGCAGTACGCGTCGAGCATCGTGCAGCCGCTCGCCGAGGCCTGCGAAGAAAACAGGATCGCGCCGCCGCGCATCGTTACCGAATGCGGCCGCGCGATGACCGCACATCACGCGATGCTGGTCACCAATGTGTCCGAAGTCGAGCGCGCGCCCGAAGGCCGCGTGCCGCCTGCGCACGAAGACGAAGTCGCGACCATCCGCCACCTGCGCGAGATCTATGCGGAGATCGACACGCGCCCGGCGGTGGAGTTGTTTCACGAAGCGCAGCATCACCACAGCGAAGGCCTGTCGCTGTATGCCTTGGGTCAGCTTGATCTGGTCGCGCGTGCGCGCCTGGATGATTTGTTTTATGCGATCGCGCATGCGGTGCGCGCGCGTCTGACCTACGACGAGAAAAGTCACCGCGATCTGCTCGACGAACTCAACGAGCGGCTGGTCGACAAATATTTCGTCAATTTCAGCCTGTTTGAGTCGATGCCCGACGTGTGGGCGATCGATCAGGTGTTTCCGATCGTGCCGATCGAGCGGCTCGACGAGCGGCCCGACCGCCGCGGCGTGATCGCCGACCTCACCTGCGACTCCGACGGCAAGATCGATACCTATGTCGTGAGCGAAGATCTGCACAGCTCGCTGCCGCTGCACGGGCTGCGCGCGGGCGAACGCTACCGCATCGGCTTCTTCATGCTGGGCGCGTACCAGGAAATCCTCGGCGACATCCACAATTTGTTCGGCGACACCGACGCGATCGAAGTGCGGGTCGGCGACGACGGTTTCAAAGTCACCCAGCAGCGCAAGGGCGACACCACCGACGTGATGCTGGACTACGTCGGCTACAAGCTGGATGACCTGCGCCGCATTTATCGCGCCAAGGTCGGCGCGGTGGATCTGAGCAAGGGCGAAGCCGCGCGGTTGAACGAAGCGCTGGAAAATGGCCTAACTGCGTACACCTATTTGAGTGACGAGCCGCTGTCGTAACGCATGTCACATCGCGTCCGGGGCGATTCCGGGCGCGTGCGGACGCACTACACTTTCACCTCGCGACGCGCATCGTCATCCCGACTGCAGTGCCGGTATCGCGCTTCAAGTCTGGAGTACATCAATGCGGATGCCTGGTCTTGATCTGCTGCGCGCTGTTGCGGTGGTGTGGACGATGCTCTTCCATTCGTTTCTGGTCGGTGGCCTCGGCGAAGACTGGTCATGGCTGTCGCGCTACGGCTGGATGGGCGTCGATCTGTTCTTCGTGCTCAGCGGGTTTCTGATCGGTTCGCAGGTGCTCAAACCGCTGGCCAACGGCAGCCGCTTTTCGTTCCGCGATTTCTATATGCGCCGCGCGTTCCGGATCCTGCCGGCGTTCTTCGCCGTGCTCGCGCTGTATCTGCTGTGGCCGGGGTTCCGCGAGGCGCCGGGCATGGAGCCGTGGTGGAAGTTCGCCGGTTTCTTCATGAACCTATCGATCGACTACACGAATAACGCCGCCTTCTCGCACGCGTGGTCGTTGTGCGTGGAAGAACATTTCTATCTGCTGTTTCCGCTGCTGGCGTTGGCGCTGCTGCGGCGACCTTCGGTGAAAGTCTTCATCGCGGTCTGCGTGTTGATCGTCGCGGCGGGCATCGCGCTGCGCAGTGGCACCTGGCTGCATTTCGACGCGATGGGTTCCGACCGCAACTGGTTCGTCGAGAATATTTATTACCCGACCTGGAACCGCCTCGACGGTCTTCTCGCCGGCGTGATCCTGGCGGTGTGGAAAACGTATCGACCGGACAG
>JANOKD010000030.1:0-14315 GCA_031419075.1 Lysobacterales bacterium | reverse complement strand
GCACAACTTCCTGCCGCGCAGCGTCAACGATCTGCCGAACGTGGTGCGCGAAGCGTTTCGTCTCGCGCGCGAAGGCCGGCCCGGCCCGGTGTTGATCGATCTGCCGAAAGACGTACAGAACGCCGACGCCTCGCATCTGCCCGCGCATGTGCCGGCAACCGTTGATGCGATGCCAGCTGCCAGCGACGCCGCGCTGCATGCGGCGCTGGCGCAGTTGGCATTGGCGCAGAAGCCGATCATCTATGCCGGCGGCGGCATCGCGCTGGGCGATGCGGTGGAAGCGTTCCGCGCCTTCGTCGACGCCACTCAGATCCCGACCGTGCTGACGCTCAAAGCACTGGGCGCGCTGCCGCATGCGCACCCGCTGAATATGGGCATGTTGGGCATGCATGGCAATCGCGCGTCGAATCTCGCGGTGCACGAAAGCGACCTGCTGTTTGTGGTCGGCGCGCGGTTCGACGATCGCGCCACCGGCAAGCTGGCCGAGTTCGCACCGAACGCGCGCGTGGTGCATCTGGATATCGACGCCTGCGAAATCGGCAAGCTGCGCACTGCCGACGCGCCGGTGCAGGGCGATCTCAGCGTCAGCCTAGAGCGAATGATGGCGGCGTCGGCAGCGCATCTGCACGGCCGTCACGGCGTTGCCCGCCACGCGTGGCGCGACGCCTGTCTGCACGCGAAACAGCAGTGTGCGCCGCGCTACGACGCCCCCGGCGAAACGGTGTATGCACCGGCGCTGCTGCGGCGGCTGTCGGAACTTGCGCCGGAGGCCATCGTCACCTGCGACGTGGGTCAGCATCAAATGTGGGTGGCGCAGCATTGGCGTTTCGATCATCCGCGCAACCATCTCACCAGCGGTGCGCTGGGCGCGATGGGCTTCGGCCTGCCTGCAGCGATCGGCGCGCAGATGGTCAAGCCAGACGCGCAGGTAATCTGCGTCAGCGGCGATGGTTCGTTTCTGATGAACGTGCAGGAACTCGCCACCGTGGCGCGCTATCGGCTGCCGGTGAAGATCGTGCTGCTGGACAATCAGGCGCTGGGCATGGTGCGGCAGTGGCAGGAGCTGTTCTTCGAGCGCCGCTATTCCGAAGTCGACCTGAGCGACAACCCGGACTTCTGCGCGCTGGCGCTGGCGTTCGGACTGCAGACGATGAAAGTCGATCGCGCCGACGATGTCGAAGCCGCACTGCAGGCGCTGATGGCCGCACCCGGCCCGATGCTGCTGCACGTCGCGATTGATCAGACCGCAAACGTGTGGCCATTGGTGCCGCCGAACCGCAACAACACCGAAATGATGGATGCCGATGAGGCCTTCGTGCTGGTGCAGATCGCCGAACCGCTGCTGCTGCCATCTTCTCCATGTCCATCCACATCCACCTCCACGTCCACGAATACTGCAGGAGCCCTGCCCCAATGCGCTACCGACTCGATCTGACCCTGCGCCAAGCCGAAGGCGCGCTGTCCCGTGTGCTCGGCACCGCTGAACGTCGTGGCTTCAGCCCGGTTGCGATCGAGGGCGAAACCCGCGCCGACGGCGATCGCTGGCATCTGCAGATGACCGTGGAAGGCGACCGCTCCGCCGAAGGCCTGCATCAGCAGTTGGCGAAACTCTATGATTGTCTGGACGTGCAGGTGCAGCCATGTCCTTGAGCGCCTCTGCCACGCTTGAACGTCCTGCAGCGCAGGTCGATTCCGCGCGCAGCGCAACGCCTGCGAACGACACACCGCAGAAGCTGTGGTTCGACGGCGACATCGTCGACGCCAATCGTCTGCAGGCTGCCCTCAACACGCACGCACTGCACTACGGCAGCGGCGTGTTCGAGGGCATCCGCGCGTATGCCACGCGCCACGGCGCGGCGGTATTCCGTCTGCCGGAACATCTCGAACGCATGCGCACAGGCGCCGAATTATTGGGCATGACCTTCGACGTTGCGCAGGCCACTGAAGCGGTGCTGTCGACGCTGCGCGCAAACCGGCTGGGCGACGCCTACGTGCGTCCGCTGGCGTGGTTTGGTGAAGGCAGTTTCGGCCTGGACGTGGCCGGCCATCCGCAGCACATGATGATCGCCACTTCGGCGACCAACCTGCATCTGGGCGGCAACCGCACCCGGGTGGCGGTGTCGAAGTGGCGCCGCAATCCCGCCAGTGCGCTGCCGCCGCTGAAACTGTGCGGCGGTTACGTCAATTCGATTCTGGCCAAGCGCGAAGCGAAAGGCCGCGGCTACGATGAAGCAATGTTCATCGACGACGACGGTTTCGTAGTCGAGTGCACCGGCGCCAATCTGTTCGCGGTGCGCGACGGCCATGTGGTCGCGATTGAACACCGCGACGCGCTGCCGGGCATCACCCGCGACACGCTGATGCGGCTGCTGGGTGCGGAATCACGCACGATGAGCATCGAAGAACTGCTGGACGCCGACGAAGTCTTCGCCTGCGGCACCGCCGCTGAAGTCGCGCCCATCGCCGAGATCGAAGCACAGGGCCGTACACGCACCTATGATGACGACAGCCCGGTCAGCCGTGAAATCTCTGCCGTCTACGCGCGCACCGTGCGCGGCGAAAGCAGTTGGTCCTCCGGCTGGTTGACCGAGGTCTAAGCCGATGGAAAGCGATGTTGCAGGCGAAGTTCACCGCATTGTCAGCGTAGGCGCAGGCGACATTCTCGCCGCGCAGGCGCGGCTGCGTCGCTATCTGCCGCCGACACCGCTGCACAACGCCGAACGCTTCGGCTGTTGGCTGAAACTCGAAAATCTGCAGCGCACCGGCTCGTACAAAGTGCGCGGCGCCTTGAACGCACTGCTCGCTGCGCGCGAACGCGGCGATCACCGCCCGGTCATCGCCGCCTCTGCCGGCAATCACGCCCAGGGTCTGGCGTGGGCCGCGTATCGGTTGAACGTACCGGCAATCGCTGTCATGCCGCACGGTGCGCCTAAAAATAAAATCGCCGGCGTCGCGCACTGGGGCGCCACCGTGCGCCTGCATGGCGACACCTTCGACGAGGCCCGCGAATTCGCGATGCAGTTGGCCGAACGCAACGGTTATCGCTTTCTGTCCGCGTTCGACGATCCCGACGTGATCGCCGGCCAGGGCACGGTCGGCATGGAAATCGCGTCGCTCGCGCCCGACGTGGTGCTGGTGCCGATTGGCGGCGGCGGTCTGGCCGCGGGCGTCGCGCTGGCGCTGCATGCGCAGGGCGTGCGCATCGTGGGCGCGCAGGTCGAGCATGTGGACGCGATGCATCGCGTGCTGCGCGGCGAAACCGAAGGCGCGCTGCCCGTCGCGACGTTGGCCGACGGCGTGCGCGTGCGTCATCCCGGCCTGTTGACCCGCGAGATCCTCTCGCGGCTGCTCGACGATATCGTGATCGTGCGCGAAGCCGAACTGCGCGAGACTTTGGTACGGCTGGCGCTGGAAGAACACGTCATCGCCGAAGGCGCCGGCGCGCTGGCCTTGGCCGCCGGCCGCCGCGTGGTCGGCAAACGCAAATGCGCGATTGTTTCGGGCGGCAATATCGATGCTGCAGTCCTCGCAGGCTTGCTTGCCGATGTACGTCCACGCGCACCGCGCAAACCGCGGCGCCGCGCGCATGAAGAGGCGATCGCCAAACCTGCTTCGCGCACCGGCCGGGTCACGGCGCTCTCTCCCGTCGTCGCCCGGCCAGTGCCATCTCCGGCCACATCCCCCGTCGTACACAGCACCACACCTGTTTCCGCCCTGGAGGCATTCGCCTGATGGATACCGACTGATGGATACCAACGTCTGCCGCGAATCGCCCGCGCGCATCGCGATTTTCGACACCACGCTGCGCGACGGCGAACAGTCGCCCGGCTGCAGCATGACCGCGAATCAAAAACTCCGCTTCGCGCATGCACTGACGGAACTCGGCGTCGACATTATCGAAACCGGTTTCCCGGCCAGCTCAGAGAGCGAGCTTGCGGCCTGCGCCGCCATCGTGCGCGAGGTGCGCGGCGCCACCCTCGCCACACTCGCCCGCTGCCACGTCGGCGATATCGAAGCCTGCGCTCGCGCGCTGGAAGGCGCGGATCTGCCGCGTATCCACGTGTTTATTTCCACCAGCCCGCTGCACCGCGAGCACAAGCTGGGCATGAGCAAGGCCGAAGTGCTGGAGCGCGCGGTGATGGGCGTGACCCTGGCAAGGCGCTATGTTGAAGACGTGGAATTTTCGGCCGAAGATGCGCTGCGCACCGAGCCCGAATTTCTCGCTGAGATCTGCTCCGCGGCGCTGGCCGCAGGCGCGCGCACGCTGAATATTCCCGACACCGTCGGCTACACCACGCCGGGCGAGATCCGCGCACTGTTCGAATATTTGCGCACACATGTTCGTGATGCCGACAAAGCAATCTTCAGCGCACACTGCCACGACGATCTGGGCCTGGCTGTCGCCAACAGTCTCGCTGCGATTGAAGGCGGCGCGCGTCAGGTCGAATGCACCATCAACGGCGTCGGCGAGCGCGCCGGCAACTGCGCGCTGGAAGAATTGGTCATGGCGCTGGAAACGCGCCGCGCCTATTTCAATGCGAGCACCGGCATCGAGACCACGCGCCTGGTGCCGACATCCCGTCTGTTTACGCGCATCACCGGCATGAACGTGCAGCGCAACAAGGCCATCGTCGGCGCGAACGCGTTCGCGCATGAATCCGGCATCCATCAGCACGGCATGCTCAAGCATCGCGGCACCTACGAAATCCTGCTGCCCGAATCGGTCGGCTGGGCGAAATCACAGATGATCATGGGCCGCCACAGCGGCCGCGCCGCGCTGGCCGACCGCCTGCGCGCATTGGGCTTCGCGCTGGACGACGCGCAGCTGAATCAGGTGTTCGGCCATTTCAAAACGCTGACCGAAAAGAAACGCGAAGTGTTTGACGCCGATCTGGAAGCGTTGGCGCTGGGTATTGATGGTCGCGCCATCGGCGGCTGGCGGCTCAGTCGTCTGCATGTCAGCACGGGCATCGGCGACGGCATTCTGCCCACAGCCAGCGTCGAACTGTGTTCTCC
Organism: Lysobacterales bacterium; assembly: GCA_031419075.1. Taxonomy (GTDB): domain Bacteria; phylum Pseudomonadota; class Gammaproteobacteria; order Xanthomonadales; family Xanthomonadaceae; genus Lysobacter_I. The sequence goes on along the minus strand of JANOKD010000030.1, from coordinate 9,299 downwards.
CGAAGGCGAGCGCGTGACCGAAGCGGCAACCGGCGATGGTCCGGTGCACGCGCTGTTCGCAGCTTTGGCGCGCGGCACGCAGACGCATTTGGAGATTGAAAGTTATCAGGTGTCCAGCGTCACCACCGGCGAGGACGCGCAGGGCCAAGCGAGTCTCACCGCACGTGTACATGGTGAAGAAGTCACCGGCTCCGCCACCAGCACCGACATCCTCGAAGCCAGCGCACTGGCGTGGCTGGACATCGTCAACCGCATGCATCGCAGACGCACGCCAGACGCCATTGCAGAGGCATCGCCTGTCGAAGCACTGGCCGCGATTGCCTGATGACCTGATCGCGCCGGCACGACTCCCAATCTTCAATCGCACATATTCAATCGCAGACATCCACGCATGACCTTCGAGCCACCCATGTCCAAACCCAAGACCCTGTTCGAGAAACTGTGGGACGCGCATATCGTCGTGCCCGAAACCACCGATGCACCGGCGGTGCTGTATGTCGATCTGCATCTGATCCATGAAGTGACCTCACCGCAGGCGTTCGCCGAACTGGATGCGCGCGGCCTGCCGGTGCATCGGCCGGAGCGCACCAAGGGCACGCTCGATCACTCCACGCCGACCACGCCGCCGAATGCCGACGGCACACTCGACTACTTCACCGCCGACGGCGAAAAACAGGTGCGCACGTTGCGCGAAAACAGCGCACGTTTCGGCGTGGAGCTGTTCGACTTCGGCAGCGACTATCGCGGCATCGTGCATGTGATCGGGCCCGAACTCGGCCTGACCCAGCCGGGCATGACCATCGTCTGCGGCGACAGCCACACCGCCACGCACGGCGCGTTCGGCGCACTGGCGTTTGGCATCGGCACCAGCGAAGTGGGCCACGTGCTGGCGACCCAGTGTCTGCTGCAGCGCAGACCGAAGACGCTGGCGATCGAAGTCGAAGGCGAACTCGGTATTGGCGTCACCGCGAAGGATTTGATCCTGCACGTGATCGGCGCGATCGGCGTCGACGGCGGTACCGGCCACGTCATTGAATATCGCGGCAGCGCGATCCACGCGCTGTCGATGGAAGAGCGCATGACCGTGTGCAACATGTCGATTGAAGCCGGTGCGCGCGCCGGGTTGATCGCGCCGGACGACGTCACGTTCGACTATCTTGCGAAAACGCCGCGTGCGCCGCAGGGCGAGGCGTTCGCGCAAGCGGTCGCGCATTGGCAAACGCTGCGCAGCGACGACGGCGCACAGTTCGACCGTGTAGTGAAGTTCGACGCGCGCGCGATCACGCCCACCGTCACCTGGGGCACACATCCGGGCCAGGTGGCCGCCATCGACGCCAGACTGCCTGTCGCGAACGATGCCGACACTCAGCGCGCGCTCGACTACATGAAATTCCCCGGCGGCCAATCGCTCACCGGACAGCCGGTGGACGTGGTGTTCGTCGGCAGCTGCACCAACGGGCGACTGAGCGATCTGCGTCAGGTCGCAGAAATCCTGCGCGGTCATCAAGTGCATGCGCGCGTACGCATGCTGGTGGTGCCGGGCTCAGTGCAGGTGCAGCGCGCGGCGGAGGCCGAAGGCATTCACACCATCGTCCGTGCCGCCGGCGCCGAGTGGCGCGAACCCGGCTGCTCGATGTGCATCGCGATGAACGGCGATCTGGTCGCCCCGGGCCAGCTGGCGGTCTCCACCAGCAACCGCAATTTCGAGGGGCGGCAGGGTCGCGACGCGCGCACGGTGTTGGCGTCGCCGTATACCGCCGCCGCCTGCGCCGTCGCCGGACACGTGGTCGATCCGCGCAGCTACCTGCAGGAGGATGCGGCATGAGCGCACATCCTTTGACCCACGTCCGCGCGCGCACCGCCTGCCTGCCGGACAGCAATATCGACACTGATCGCATCATCCCGGCGCGTTTCCTCACCACGACCACGCGCGAAGGTCTTGGCAAGTTCGCGTTCAATGATTGGCGTTATCGCGAAGACGGCAGCCCCGATCCGTTGTTTGCGCTGAATGCACCCGAAGCACAGGGCGCAGAGATTCTCGTCACCGGGCGTAATTTCGGCTGCGGCTCCTCGCGCGAACACGCGCCGTGGGCGCTGCGCGACTTCGGGCTGCGCGCGGTCATCAGTGCAGAGATTGCCGATATTTTCCGCAGCAACGCGCTGAAAAACGGGCTGCTGCCGATCGTGCTCGATGCAGCAGTGATCGACGAACTGTTGGCGAATCCGGGCATCACGCTGGAGATCAATGTCGCCGCCAGCACCGTGACCTTGCCCGACGGCCGCAGCTATACATTCCCGATTGACGGCTTCGCGCGCACCTGTCTGCTTGAAGGCGTCGATCAGCTCGGCTATCTGCTGAAACACACTGCTTCCATTCAACTGTTCGAGGACTCACGTCATGCGCGCTGACATTGTCGTATTGCCGGGCGACGGCATCGGCCCCGAAGTGACCGCCGCTGCGGTTGCGGTGCTGCAGGCAACTGGCCGTCGCTATCACCACCATTTCCACTTCGAAACGCGTCTGATCGGCGGCGCGGCCATCGACGCCGAAGGCACCGCACTGTCCGACGCCACGCTGGACGCATGCCGCAAGGCCGATGCGATCCTGCTCGGTGCAGTCGGCGGGCCGAAATGGTCCGATGGCGAGATCCGTCCGGAGCAGGGCCTGCTGAAATTGCGGAAAGCGCTTGATCTGTACGCCAATCTGCGCCCGGTGAAAACCCATCCGGTTGCGCTGACCGCATCGCCGATCAAATCGCATCTGCTCACCGGCGTCGACATGATCGTAGTGCGCGAACTCACCGGGGGCGTATATTTCGGCCAGCGCACGCGTACCGAGACCTCCGCGAGCGATCTGTGCGAGTACACCGTCGCCGAAATAGAACGCGTGATGCGCCGCGCCTGCACGTTGGCGATGGGGCGAAACAAATACGTGGTTTCGGTGGACAAAGCCAATGTGCTGGAAACCTCACGACTATGGCGTCAGGTCGCGACCCGCATTGCGCGCGATGAATTTCCGGAGGTGCGCCTTGACCATCAGCTGGTCGACAGCATGGCGATGCACCTGATCGCAAAGCCGCGCGAATACGATGTGATCGTCACCGAGAACATGTTCGGCGATATCCTCACCGACGAAGCCTCGATGCTCGCAGGCTCGATGGGACTGCTGCCGTCGGCATCGCTGGGTGAAGGTCGCAAAGGTCTCTACGAACCGATCCACGGCTCCGCGCCGGACATCGCCGGGCGCGGCATCGCAAACCCAGTCGGTGCGATTCTGAGCGCGGCGATGTTGCTGCGGCATTCACTGGGGCTGGAGGCCGAAGCGCGCTGCATCGAAAGCGCAGTCGCGGACGCCATCGACAGCGGTGCGCTGACCGCAGATCTGGCGCCCACCGGCACCGCCATCGGAACCGATGCGATGGCAGCAGCGGTGATTGCGCGACTGGAGATTGATTGCGTTGCTGTCGAACTGCGCGACTGAGGCATCGGGCGACAGTCTGCGACTTGCTTCTGTGGGAGCGACGGAAGTCGCGATGGATTACGGCGCGCGTCACCGAAGAGCATCGCGACTTCCGTCGCTCCCACAGGTCAGGCTTACACAGGTCAAGCGACTCACCACCGCCCACTAACCATTGACGCCCCATCACCGGATCGTTTACATCTGCCCAATGCCATCACATACCACCACAACCTTTGACATCAAGACCCGCGCCTGCCGCATCTGCGATGCATGGACATCGACGATGATCATTACCACTGCCGGTACAACCAGTGGTGCGGGCTGCGACGGCGAGATGGTTTAATTATTCCCCTTCTGCCCCGCGCCCAGACAGGGTTGCGAGGCTGGCCTACCGCAACGCTCCAAGGCACAGGGCTCCGACCAGGAGTTCCACATGGATTCGCTTCACACAAACGCGGCTTCGGCCAGCACCGGAGACCGCAAGGCCATGGACGACAGCATTTTCAGTGCTTATCGCGCGCATAAATTCGGCGGCAGCAGCGTGGCCGATGCCGAGCGCTATCGCCATGTCGCCGCGCTGCTGCAGGACTCGCCGGCGCCGCGCGTGGTCGTGGTGTCCGCGATGCAGGGCGTCACCGATGCCTTGACCGCACTTGCGCACGCCGCCGGCAACGGCGACGACTGGCAGCCCGCATGGGCGCGATTGCGCGACCGTCATCTTGCCGAAGCGGATCGGCTCGACCCGCAGGGCACGCATGCACTCAGCGCATGGCTCAATGCCGAATGCGCCGCGCTGTCTGCGCAGCTCAGCCGTATCGCCGACGCCAGTCTCTTAACCGATCACGACCTCGCTGCGGTGCAGGGTCTGGGCGAAGTGTGGTCCTCGCGTCTGTTGCAGGCTGCGCTCGGCGGCGAAGCTGCCGGCTGGGCGCGGCTGGATGCACGTGAGGTGCTGGTGGCGCATCCGGGCGAGCTGGGCGTCGCCATCGACTGGCCGCGCACCCGCGATTATTTCGCCGCATGGCGCGCGCAGCATCCGCAGCGCGACGTGGTGGTGACCGGCTTCGTCGCACGCGACAGCGAAGGACGCAGCGCCACGCTCGGCCGCAACGGCAGCGATTATTCCGGCGCAATCTTCGCAGTGCTGTTCGACGCTGAAGACCTGACCATCTGGACCGACGTCGACGGCGTGCTGAGCGCCGATCCGCGCCTGGTGCCCGACGCGGTCTGCCTGCCGTCGATGTCGTACGCGGAAGCCTGCGAACTGGCTTATTTCGGCGCGAAAGTGCTGCATCCGCAGACGATGGCGCCGGCGATGCAGGCCAGGCTGCCGATCATGATCCGCAACTCGCGCAATGTGTCCGCACCGGGCACGCGCATCGCCGAAGACAATCTGCCGTCGCTCGCCGGCTCGCCCGTGAAAGGCCTGAGTCTGGTGCGCGACATGGCGCTGTTGGAACTCAGCGGCGCTGGACTGATCGGCGTGCCCGGCACCGCGGAGCGGATGTTCGCCGCGCTGCGCGAGGCCGGCGTTTCCGTGACCATGATTTCGCAGGGCTCCAGCGAACACTCGATCTGCTGCTTGGTCCCAGCCGCGCACGCCGACCGTGGCCGCGATGCGGTACGCGCCGCATTCGCTGAAGCCATTGCAGACGGCCAAGTGGAAGGCGTCGACGCAACCGGTGGTATCGCGGTGCTCGCAGCGGTCGGCGACGGCATGGTCGGCATGCCCGGCGTGTCCGCACGGCTGTTCGACGGCCTGGCCCGCGCACGCGTGAACATCCGCGCGATCGCGCAGGGCGCCAGCGAACGCAACATTTCCGTGGCCATCGCCGATGTGGATGCCGTGCGCGGTCTGCGCGCCGCGCACAGCGCGTTCTGGCTGTCGCCGGCCACGCTCTCGGTGGGGCTGATCGGCCCCGGCAACGTCGGCCGTGCGCTGCTCGCACAGTTCGCGGATGCGCTGCCGCGCTTCGCCGATGAACCGAAGATGGAGCATCGCCTCGATCTGCGCCTGCGCGCAGTCGCCAGCAGCAAGCGCATGCATCTTGCCCAAACGCATCTCGATCCCACCGCTGCGATCGATGCACTCGTAACCGGTAACGCCGACGCGCTCGATCTCGACACGCTCGACCTCGACCTTTTCGCCGCGCATATCCGCGCGGAACATCTGCCGCATGCACTGATCGTGGACTGCAGCGGCAGCGATGCGGTCGCTGCGCGCTATCCCGAATGGCTGGCGATGGGCATCCATGTGGTGACGCCAAGCAAACATGCCGGCAGCGGCGACTGGGCGCGCTATCGCGCGATCCGCGACGCCGAAAAACACGGCGGCTTGTTCCGTTACGAAGCCAGCGTAGGCGCAGGCCTGCCGGTGATCCAAACTCTGCGCTCGCTGCTGGATACCGGCGATACGCTGACCGGCATCGAGGGCGTGCTCTCCGGCACGCTGGCGTGGCTGTTCAATCGCTACGACGGCAGCGCGCCATTCTCCGAGCTGGTCGCAGAGGCGCGCGCGCTGGGCTACACCGAACCCGATCCGCGCGACGACCTCAGCGGCACAGATGTCGCGCGCAAGCTGGTGATTCTTGCCCGCGAAGCGGGCGGCACGCTGTCGCTGAGCGATGTCGAAATCGAAAGTCTGGTGCCCGCCTCACTGCGCGACGTGTCGCGCGATGAATTTCTCACGCGCATGCACGAACTCGACGCGCCGATGCAGACGCGGCTGGACGCGGCCCGCGCGCAGGGCCGCAGTTTGCGTTACCTGGCGATGCTCGACGCCAGCGGCAGCGCACGCGTCGGCCTGGCGATGCCCGAACCCGGCCACGCCAGTCTGTCTAGCCGGCTCACCGACAATCTGATCCAGTTCCGCACCCGTCGCTATGCGCAGAATCCACTGGTGGTGCAGGGCCCAGGCGCGGGCGCGGATGTGACCGCGGCCGGCGTGTTCGGCGATATTCTTGCGATCTCACGCACCCTGGGTGCGCGTCCTTTTGGAGCCGGTGCATGAGTTCACCTTCGGCCGACGCCGAACCGCAGCAGCAAGTCAGAAAAGAAGCGCGGGCCTTCGCGCCTGCGAGCGTCGGCAATATCGGCGTCGGCTTCGATCTGCTCGGTCACGCCATCGAAGGCCCGCGCGATGTCGCCGTCGTTCGCCGCATCGATACGCCCGAAGTGCATATCACGGCGATCCGTGGCGATGTCGCTGGCGTTGAGGCGCTGCCGCTGGAAGCCGAGCGCAACACCGCCGGCCGTGCGCTGATCGCACTGCGCGAGGCGCTGCAATTGCCGTATGGCTTTGAGATCACACTGGAAAAAGGCATTGCGCTTGGTTCGGGACTCGGCGGTTCGGCGGCGTCGTGCGTCGCAGCGCTGATCGCTGCGAACGCCGTACTCGATGCACCGCTATCGCGCGATGCGCTGTATCCATTCGCACTGCAGGGCGAAGCGGTCGCCAGCGGCAGCCTGCACGGCGACAACGTCGCACCGATGCTGCTCGGTGGCGTGGTTTTGGCGACGCAGTCACGAATGATTCCGCTGCAGGTGCCGGCATGGCTGCACTGCGTGGTCGCGCATCCCGATCAAGTGCTGGAAACCCGCCGCGCGCGCGCCGCACTGTCCGAACCCTATCCGCTGTCGCAGTTCGTCGAACAGAGCACGCATCTCGCGCTGTTTCTCACCGGTCTGCAACGCGGCGATATCGGATTGATTCGCGAAGGCCTGTGCGATGTATTGGTGGAGCCGCGACGCGCGGCGCTGATTCCCGGCTTTGCCGAGGTAAAGCAAGCGGCGCTGGATCACGACGCACTGGGCGCGAGCATTTCGGGCGCAGGCCCCAGCGTGTTCGCGTGGTTTGCATCGAAAGAAAAAGCGGAAGTCGCTGCACCCGCGATGCGCGCGGCGTTTGTCGCCGCCGGCTACGGCGCGCGTGCCTACGTCTCGCCAGTCGCGGCCGCGCGCGCGGAGATACTGGTGTGAAATTCGTCAGCACCCGCGGCGACACGCCACCGACCAGCATCGACGATGCGCTGATGGCCGGGCTCGCGCCCGACGGCGGACTGTACGTGCCGGAGCGGATTCCCGCATTCGACAACGCATCAACGCCAATCACATCGCTTGCCGACACTGCAACCCGCGTGTTGGTACCCTACTTCGCCGAATCACGGCTGCGCGATGCGCTGCAAGCAATGTGTGCACGCGCCTACAACTTCGATGCACCGCTGCTGACGATGCGCGGCGCGGGCGATTCGGTGCTGGAACTCTTTCACGGGCCGACCGCGGCGTTCAAAGATTATGCTGCGCGTTTTCTGGCCGAAGCGTTGGCCGGGCTGCGTGCGTTAAAAGCCGGTGCGCCCGGGCGCACCCTATCAATATCTCCGAATAACACCACGATCCTGGTGGCAACGTCGGGCGATACCGGCGCGGCAGTGGCCGGTGCATTTCATGGTCGCCCGGGTTTTGAGGTGGTCATTCTGTATCCCCACGGCCGCGTCTCGCCGCGACAAGCGCACGGGCTGGAATGCTGGGGCGACAACGTGCGCACGTTCCGCATCGACGGCAGTTTCGACGACTGTCAGCGCATGGCGAAGGCCGCGCTATCCGACCGCGATCTGCGCGAACGCATGGCGCTGACGTCAGCCAACAGCATCAGCCTCGGCCGCCTGTTGCCGCAGGTCGCCTACTACGCGCACACCGCGCTGCAGTTCCACGCACAGCACGGCGAAGTATTGAATCTGATCGTGCCCACCGGCAATCTCGGCAACGCCGCCGCTGCGCTGCTCGCGAAACGCATGGGTCTGCCGATCGGTCAGATCGTGCTGGCTACCAACGCCAACGATGTGCTACCGCGCTTTTTCGCCGGCGGCGATTACGCGCCGGAATCGACCAAGGCGACGCTTGCGAACGCGATGGACGTGGGCGCGCCCAGCAATTTCGAGCGCCTGCGGTATTGGCACGGAGACGATGCGGCGCTGCGCGCAGCGATCTCCGCGCATGCGGTTGATGACACGACCATCCGCGCGACGATTTCCACTGCGCCGGAACGTCACGGCATCGTGCCATGCCCGCACACCGCGTGTGGTCTGCATGTGCTGGAAACCCTGCGCTTGCAGGGCGATACACGGCCGTGGACGGTGGTGGCGACCGCGCATCCGGCGAAGTTCGACAGCATTGTTGAGCCGTTGGTGGGGCATACCGTCGAAGTACCGCCTTCGCTTGCGGCGTGTCTGGCGCGGCCTGCACACGGCGAAGCGTTGGCGGCGAATGATGGTGCGCTTCGCGAGCGACTCTTGGCCCGGTAGAGCGGGCTTCAGCCCGCTGCTCTTAAGCCGCCAATCTTTACTTGCAGCAAAGCCGGATGTCGGCCCGTGGATGCTGCGCGGGTAAGGCTTGGAGCCTTTTTCGCGCTGGTGCGCGAGTTACTTTCTACGAGTAATTGCTTGCGAGTGATGGTGTGCGGGTAAGGCTTGGAGCCTTTTTCGCGCTGGTGCGCGAGTTACTTTCTTTGGCGCAAAGAAAGTAACCAAAGAAGACATTTCAAGTCCAATTCGAAACTGCCAACTGGAATGTGGCCGACATTTTCCGATGAGGCATCCTGCCTCGTCGAAAAACGATGCACATCCTGTGCATCGCCCTCCGGGTCTCCGATCAGGGGATAGTGTGCCGCGTTTGCAAGATCATCGGGACGTTACCCTCTGCTGTCATCCAAACAATAGTTCTGTCGCTTTCGTAGCCTTTCGAGCATCACAGCTGCAGCATGTCGTGCGGCTCACTGTTTGTTGTCAAAAAAACACGAAATCTACATCCTCCCATCGATATCCAGACTTTGGCTTCGTCTGAC
>JANOKD010000029.1:0-45916 GCA_031419075.1 Lysobacterales bacterium | reverse complement strand
CCCGCATAGCGGGTGGATGGATCTGCTGTTGTGCGCACCAGCCATAAGCAGATCCCTCCTCAGGCTTCGCCATCGTTCGGCATGACATGTCCTTGCTTCGCCATCGTTCGGGATGACATGTCCTTGCTTCGTCCTCGTTCGGGATGACATCAACAAACCATCTGTCATCCCGAACACCTGCGCAGCGGGTGGAGGGATCTGCTGTTGTGATGCCTCCGACCACAAGCAGATCCCTCCTCGGGCTTCGCCCTCGTTCGGGATGACATGTGCTTGTTTCGCACGCATTCGGGAGGACAGTTCTTGCGTCGCCCTCATTCGTGATGACATCAACAAACCATCTGTCATCCCGAACACCTGCGCAGCGGGTGGAGGGATATGCTGTTGTGATGCCTCCAACCACAAGCAGATCCCTCCTCGGGCTTCGCCCTCGTTCGGGATGACAGTTATTGCTTCGCACTCATCCGGGATGACATATTTTTTCCAGATCAGCGGTTTGAAACAGATTCTCAGAACTTCTGCTTGTACTGCAGGTAGAAGAAGCCGCCGCCCGGCAGGTCGTAGGCGCCGTCGAACGAATGCGCGAACGACCCCAGAATGATCGGCGGCTCCTTGCCGAAAACATTGCGCGCGCCGGCGGTGATTTTGGCATTCCACGGCGTCTGCCAGCCCACCTGCACATCGTGATACGTGACCGATGGGATCCTGTTTTCGCTGCGCAGAAAGTTGCCGTTGGCGTCGTTGATTTCCTGGGGGCAGACCTCGGTGGGTGTAATGCCGTATTCGAAATAATTGTTGCCGATCGGACAGGCTTCATCCATGCCCGAGTAATAGCGCATCGCCCACGTCGCGTCCCAGTCGCCCTTCTGCCACGAGGTGGTCAGATTCGAACGCAGGCGCCAGTTCGGAGCACCGGTGTAGTTGCCGACGGTGATACCGCGAGCGGTTGCGCCGGCCAGATTGTTTTCGGTGGTGTAGGTGTTATCCCATTGGAACGAAAACCGGCCCCATGCTGTTTCCGGGATCTGATAGGTCACCTGAAAATCGTAACCTTCTACTTCGCCGTCCAGCAGATTGAACTGGCTTTGGCGCAGATCGAGGATGTTACCCGTGGCATCGCGGGTGATCAGACTGCAGAACAACGCCTGCTGCGCCGCATCCACCGGCGCGGTCGGCGTTGCGCCGATGTTGTGGTAGCAGCCGTTGAGAACGCCCTGTGCAGTGCGGGCCGACAGCGCGTCCTCAAGCTCGATCCTGTACCAGTCGAGCGTGAAGTTCAGGCCTTGGACGAAGCTCGGGCTGTACACGATGCCCAGACTGTTGGTAGTACCGGACTCCGGCTTCAGCTGCGGATTGCCGCCGGTCAGTGAGCGGATCTGCGCATTGGGCTGGACCACGCCTACCGCGGGCACGCTGTCCGCTGCGCACTGCGCCTGATTCACGAACGCGGCGTTGATGATCGCGGTATTGCAGGGATCGACGGCGGCCGGAAAACTTTCGGTGCCGCCCAGGTACAGATTCACGACGCTTGGTGCGCGGAACGATTCGGAGAACGTGCCGCGCAGCAGAAGATCGTCGAACACTTGCCATTTCAGACCGACTTTCTTGGCGGTATCGGCACCGATATCCGCGGTGACCGGTTCGCCGCCGAAGAAGCCCGAGGACGCGTAGTCGGAGCGACGCGCGGCCACATTCACTTCCAGTAATTTGAAGCCCGGAATGTCGGCCAGAATCGGCACGTTCAACTCGGCGTAGATCTCGTCGACATTGACGCTGCCGTCGGTGGGCTCGGCAAAGTTGCTGGACGATCCACCGCTGGAGACCAGCGCGTCCTGCGAGAACAGAAACCTGTCGCGGCGATGCTCGACGCCGATCGCGAACCCCAGATCGCCCGCCGGAAGGTCCATCAACGATCCCGACAGGTTCGCAAAATAGTCTTTGGTGGTGTTTTCCTGAAAATCGTTGAGCGTGTAGCTGACGTAGCGGATCATCGCATCGTACTCAGCTTGAGAAACGACGCCTGCCGCCAAGCCAAGATCCGCGCCGCCGAACAGATTGAACGGCACGCAGCCGGAAATGACCGCGCCGCTGCCGTCGATGCATTCCAGACTGCCGGTGACTGCATTGCGGCGCGAATCGCCCACGGCACGGCGAAGATTGAACAGATTGATGTAGTTTTCGCCGCGCTGCGAAATACGCGAATTGAGATACGAATAACCCGCGTCCCAATACAGGGTGCGTCCAAACAGATCGAAGGTACCGTCCAGCGACATCGTGACCGCGGTGTTGTCATTGTCGTAATACGGTTTGCGCGGACCCACCGCGATCGAGCGGAAGTTCAGTCCGCGCAGATCCTGTCCGAACGGGTTGAAGACATTGCCGGCGGTCGGCGCGAACGCCCACTGCGGGCCTGAAGTCCCGCGGATATCCATCGTCAGCGGCACTTCCGCCAGCTGCTGGTTGGAATCGCGCTTGGTGTAGACGGCCTGGACGTTGGCGTTGATGCTGTCGGTCAGGCGCAGCGTGCTCTGGCCGTAGACATTGAAACGCTCGATCGGCTGCAGCAGATAATTGACCGGCGCAAAGTTGTAGCGGTCGGAGCTGCCCGAACCGTCCAGCGTGTAGCTGATAAAACGACGGAAGTCGGTGGCCTGACGGCCATCTTCGCCGGGGCGCAGCGTGAACGGTCCGCCGGCAACCGGCGTGCATGTGCGGAAACCTGTAGACGTTGCGCTGATCGGGTTCGCACAGCGCGTGATGTTGGCGCCGGCAATGCTACCCGAGCCGAAGAAACCACCTGAAGCAAGATCGCCGCCGCCGAACAGCGGGACCGCCGAGATCTCGCGATCACCTGCAAATACAGGTTTCTGATCTTGATAGCTCAGACTGAGCACTGCATTCCAACGGTCGCTGTTGGCGCCGACAGTGAAATCGTAGGACTGCTGGAAGCCGTCGCCCTTGGTATAGCCGCCGAGATAGGCGTTGGCTTCGGCGCCATCGAAGTTCTTGCGGGTGATGACGTTGACCACGCCGGCGATGGCGTCGGAGCCATAGATCGCCGAAGCGCCGTCTTTGAGCACTTCGATGCGTTCCACGACCGCGATGGGAATCGTGTTCAGATCGACGACGCCGCCGCCCTGTGCGACCCAGCGCCGGCCATTGACCAGTAACAGGGTGCGGCCCGAGCCGAGGCCGCGCAGCGAAATGTTCTGGGTGCCGTCGCTGCCATTGGTGCTGGTGGTGATGTTGCGCAGTGCGCCGCCGTCGCTGGCGGTGATATTGAAAAGAATGTCGCCAACCGAAGTCAGACCGGTGGCCTCAATCGCCGCCCGATCAATGGTCAGCACCGGCGAAGTACCTTCCACTTCGGAGCTGCGCGGAATGCGCGAACCGGTGACGGTCACAACGTCGAGTTCGTCTTCGGACGGCGTCTGCTGGGATGGACTCTCTTGTGCCAAACCTATCATCGGCATCAGCGCGACCGCCACCGCCAGCGGCAGGGCCGCCTGTTTGATTTGATAGTGATTTTTCGGGTAGCTCATGATTCTCTCCGTAGTGTTTGAGCGACGCGGGAAAACCCGGGCCGCGCTGCTTTCGAGATGACATTCCGCGTTCGATGGGACGCTTTGCGTGCACCGTGCGACGGCTTGTTACTGCGCTGTTAAAGGCTCGACAACATTACGTTTCGTGCGCCGCGTGGGCTTTGCGCGCCGGGGTTTGTGGCTATGCCAACCTTGGCGCCAAGCCGCGTCGATTCGCGATACGCGCTGGCGGTGGTGCGAAAACGCATACGGAACGCGCGCGCGAAACTGCAGCTGTTGTCGAAACCGCAGGCCGCGCCCACTTCACCAATCGAACAATCGGTGCCGGTCAGCAGTTCGCAGGCCCGCTCCAACCGCAAACGCACCGATGCGGCCTGCGGACTTTCTTCATAGATCTCGTGGAAAGTTTTCGAGAGATACCAACTGGAGAAGCTGGTGAGTTCGGCCAGCTCGGTCAGACGCACGACGCGATGGCGATGGCCTTCGATGAACAACCGCGCGCGCTGCAGGCGGCCGAATACCTGGCGCTTGCGGCGCACCGAGCGCCCGGGGCTGCGCGAAATACCGCCGTCGAGTTCGCGCTGCAGCGCCGAGAGATGCAGCAGCATCGACTGCAGTGCGCGGCCGGTGGCTTCGTCGCCGCTGCACGCACGTGCCCCGTTGCGCCACAGCCGCATCGCGATGCGCAGATCGCGAGCCGGCATACGTCCGTAGCCCGGCAGCAGTTCACCGCGCCCGCGTCCGCCGGTATCGGCGGGAAACAGCACGCCCAAGGTCGCGCCATGTCGGCCGGCCTGCAGCTCAGGCGCGGAATCGCGATCCAGCGCCAGCCATTCTCCGGGCCGCAGCTGAAAGCTGCCTTCGCGCGCCACCACGCGGGTGCGGCCGCGCAGCTGCATCCAGATCGAAAAACCGCCGCCGGCCATGCGCAGGCTGCCCAAGCGGGCGACGGCCAGCCAACGCGCAGTGGATGCGCCGGGATCGGGTTCGAAGTCGACCGCACTGCCGCGGTCGGCAAAGGTCGTGGTGTCGCTGCTGTGCATGTCTCCGCTCCGTGCCGAATGAGGGCTCCGGTGTGACGCAATCGCGGCGGAGACATCCGAAATTGCGCGGAGATTTCGCTTAAATCGGCGCGAAAGGGTTCCGAAATTGTTCCGAAACCTTATGGATCAATTGCTTGCGTGCGAGAAAACCATCCGTCATCCCAAGCGCCGGCGCCGCGGGTGGAAAGACCTGCTGTTGTGCGCACCGGCTACAAGCAGGTCCCTCCTCAGGATTCGCCCTCGTTCGGGATGACATACGCTTGCTTCGCACTCATTCCGGATGACATGCGCTTGCTTCGCACTCGTTCGGGATGACACTTTCTTGCTTCATCATCATGCTGGATGACATCAACAAAGCCATCTGTCATCCCGAACGCCCGCGCAGCGGGTGGAGGGATCTGCTGTTGTGCGCACCGGCTGCAAGCAGATCCCTCCTCGGGCTTCGCCCTCGTTCGGGATGACATGTCCTTGCTTCGCACTCGTTCTGGATGATATGCGCTTGCTTCGCACTCGCTAGGCATGACACGTGCTTGCTTCGTCCTCATTCGGCATGACGCAAAAACTTTTTCCGCTATCGCTTCGACGCGCTGGCCTCATCCGCCGAGGTGAACACCGACAGCGGCAACAGGCCGATGTCGACCCCGGAGAAATTCGGGGTGGATGCGAACAAACGTCCGCTGCGGGCATCGAAGCTCACTCCGCTGGGCATATACGAGCCGTTGCCGAGACACTGCGACTGCGCAGGTTGTGCACTGTTCACGCGTCGCCACAGCCATTCGCATGACGGTCCGACGTCCATGATCCACAGACCATCGCTGGCCGAGGTGAGCGTACGGATGCGCGGACGCAGCTGCACCTGATCGATCTGCCGGACGTTGGACAGGTCCAGATCCGCCTGCCAGATCGATGGTTTGTAGGTGCGGATAAACACCACCCGTGGCTCGGTGGCATCGGGCAAAGCCAATACCGCATCGTCGATGTGTGCGAGCGCGCGCCACGGCCGCACGCTGCGGTCGTACAGGATCAGCGCGAGCCGACCCTGCTCTCGTTCGGCGATCACCAGCATCCGCTTCGGATCGGGGTGATACGCCAGATTCACCGGCACCGTATCGGGCACCTCCAGACGCACGATACGGCCTTGGCGCGGCTGGATTTCATACGCGGTCTTGCGTCCATCGATGCTGTCGCCAATCACCAAGGCGCGGGACGAATCCGCATGCCACAGCGCCGGGAAGCGCGGCATCGGAAAGAATCCCTCGATCGCACGCAGCGAATCTTTCTGATCCAGATCCGCCCACCACAGCCGGCTCTGGCCATCGCGGTCGGAGACAAACAGGATTTGCCGGCCATCGGGTGAAATGGAAGGCTGCATGTCCGAACGGGACGACGGATACAGCATCTTCGCCCGCTCGAACGCGCGCTCACCGTCCGCGATCCGCAGTTCGCGCAGCTGCGACTGCGCGTTGTCGATGGCAAACGCGACTACATCGCCGTTGAGTGCGACCGAAGGCCCGCTCAATCCATCGCCGTCGGCGTTGCGGTATTCGTTGATGGCGCCACTGGCGATATCCAGCCTGCCCAACACCACGCCGTCGCTGCGGTAACGCGAGAACACCACGCCGCGGCTGTCGGGCATCCATGACACGCCGTTGAAATTCGTGCGCAATGTGGTGAGCCGTTCCGGCTTGCCGCCGGCGACAGGGATCCGCCACAGATCGCCCAGCGAAAGATTGCGCTGAAACGCGATCCAGCGGCCGTCGGGCGAGACCCTCGGCTGGACGTCGATGTCCTCGTGGATACGCTCGTAATTGATCCGGCGCCAGCGGCCCTCGGCAACGGTCATTCGATACAGGGCACTGCCGTGGCCCTTCGCGAAGTCCTCGTCAAGCCAGCCGCTTCCGATCAGCGACTTGCCGTCTGGGTACCAGCTCACCGGCATGGTGTCGTCGAGACAGTGACCGATCTCGCGCGCCGCGCCGCCTGTCGCGGGAAGCAGCATGATCCGGCATCCGTCGTTGGTGGAACGATGGAAAACGATCTCACGGCCGTCCGGGGACCAGGACGGAAACTGGTCCCATCGACCTTCGACCAGTACGGTCAACGGCCGCGGCGGCACTGCCGATGTGGTCTGCAGCACCAGCGAGGCCGCCTGCAGATCTGCGCGATACAGGGCATAGGTCAGCAGCGAGCCGTCCGGCGAAAGGCTGGGCGTCACCTCGCGCTGTGGCGAGCTGGCGATTCGCTGAATCGGCACGCGCTGGATCGTCGCCGGCTTGTCCTGCACCGTGCGCGGCGCATCGTCGCGGCCGCGCCAGTAGGCCAGCATCACAACGGCCGCCACCGCGACCGCCAACACTGCAGCGGCCAACGCCCACGGCCAGCGCGCGCGCGTCGCAGGCAACGGTGAAGGCACCGCGATCGGAGGTTCGATCTGCGCCTCGACAGGCATATCGGCCGCTTGCTCGATCAGCCATTCGACGGGCGCAATCAGCCGGTAGCCCTGCTTGGCGATGGTTTCGATATAGCGCGGCTGCTCGCGGTCATCGCCCAGCGCGCGGCGCAGTTGGGTGATCGCCTGCGTCACCACGTCGTCGCCCGGCAGCGTGTCCGGCCACACCCATTCCAGCAGCGCCTCGCGGCTGACCAGTTTGTTGGTGTGCGCGACCAACGTGAGCAGCACACCCAATGATTTCAATGTCACACGCGTCGCATCACCGCCCTGCACGGGCGCAATCTCGCGCAGCGGAATCTCGACGATGCAGTCGCCGATGCGCAGGCGATCCGAAGGCCGCGGTTCAAGCAGGTTGTGGTGCGACTTCAACATTGGGAGGGCGCGATCGCGCTCGGCGACAATGGCAACAGCTTAGCAGGCCATCAAAGCGCATCCGCTGCGCGCGGCGCAACCCGAATCGACAAACTCGGCAAAGTCGCGCGCTCAACCCGCGCGCGCGCGCACCGCAGACAAGCCAACCAGACGCGAGACTACGATCGCAATAAACATCACGCCAGCAAACATCTCCAGCATCACCAACGCACGCGCAGGCGGCGTCAAAGGCACGATGTCACTCAAACCCACACCGGACAAGATGCTGAAACTCATAAACAGCAGCTCCATCCAGGTGCGCTGAACATCGGGTGTCCCCAGCGCGGCAAAACTGCCGGGATACCAAGCCTGACAAACGGAATATGCGAACGCCCACGACCAAGCCAACAACGTAAATGTTGCCCCTACCGCAAGCAGTTCGTCCAGCGTGACCCGATGATCACCGAACATATAAATGATCAGCCCGACTGCAGCATAAAAATACAGTGCGGATTCCAGCATCTGCGCCAACGGCAGCAGCACACGGAAACCTCCAAAATCCGCCAAAAGCGACAGAATCACTGCAGGCACCGCCAACAGCCATGCCACCCAGTTGACGGTTGGGCTGCGGTTGACCACCCACATCGCCAGCGCGAGGACCAGAATGCCGAAGGCACCGAACGCCGCATGCCCGCCGCTGGAATCCTCAAGTACCGGGTACAGCACTACCGCCAGCAGTTGCACCGCCAACAACAAACCCGCCGGGTGCCTGCGCAACACCGCAATTGCTTTCAATACATCCTTTCTCATCGCGACTTCGCACTCCGTTCCCGCTCGACTTCAAGCACCGTACGCGCCCATGCCGCCATGAACGGAACGGCGACGGTGTCGTACTCGTAGCGGTTGTCGTTGAAGATGCCGTCGGCGTTGGCCTGAATGCTGGCGGCCAACATGCATTCAGCGCCGGATTCGCGATCAACCACATAAGCCACTTCGCTGATCGAACCATACGCCATGCCGGATTTGCCGAACACACTCACGCCATCGGGATAACGTGCAGCACCGTCGCCGACAAAGAACCAGCGCGCGTAGCCGTCGGGATACTCGGCTTCGGGATACACCGGCGATGTGCTTTCGCGCGGACGCATCGCCAGCGCACGCAGCAAACGCGCGCGCAGGCCACCGTCGATCTTCCAGCGCTGCGCCGCCGGCACCGATTCCGGCAACACGAACGCCTGCAGCATGCGCAGGCTGTCGGCCAGCGGCAGAAAGTTCGCATGCGAGAAATCGTGCGGGCCCGGCAGCAGCGTGCCGTCGTCGTTCTGCCACCCATCGCCAACCAATACGCGCCCGAACGGAAACTGTCGCGACTTCGCGATGCCTGCCGAAAAACGCCGCAGCGTGCGTCCATCCGCAGACAACAATGCACCGCCGCCGCTGCGCCGATTCGCTTCCAGATTGGATGAACCCAAGCGCGCGATCAAACGCACGTGCGGATAGCCCAGTTCGGCGAGCCGGCGATGGATGTATTCACCGCCCAGCAGTTCATACCAACGATTGAACGGGCGGTTCTCGCTGACCGCGAAGGTGCGATCAACGCCGCGCGCAAAGCTATCGTCCAGCGGCTCGTCGCCCCATTCGCCGCTTGCCGGTGCAGCGTCCAGACGCAGCACACTGTTCGCACCGCCGCCCGCGGCCTGCACCGCTTCGGCCATCAGCAGCGCCATCGGCAGTTTGCTCACGCTGGCGGCGGGGAACCAGCGCTTTGGCGCCAAGCCGTGGTCGTGAATGACGAAACGCCGCGCGCCGTCGGCATCGCGCGCCATGCGCATCCAGCGCAGCTGCACCGCGTGCTGCGGATCATCGACCAGCGCAGCGAGCGCCGGCGGCATTCGCGCGAAGACTTGCTGGAAAACCGAACCGTCTCGCAGCGCTGCGCGCACCGCATGCGGCGCTGCAACACAGCCCAGGCCGAATGTAGAGAAAGACAGAAATTCACGGCGTCGCATTGCGCTCAACTCCATTCGAATCATTTGCTGCACTGCACATGCTGCAACGCCGCATTGTGCTCTCAAGACATCCGATGTCGCTCAACATCACATCCATCGAAGCAAAATAACCCGGATCATCAGCCACATGCAGCCGCGCAGTTCGCATCCGGGCCACCGCCACGCCCCCATCGGCGCGCGTGCGTGAAAACGAATGCACGCCTGTCGCAGCCCCGCCCACGCTGGTGCCCGCGATGAATACGATTACAGCGGGCTCGCTCTCTGCCGGTGCCGCTCCTAAGCTCCGAAGGTTTACACGCTGCCTGCATCATCGGCACCGGCCATTCGCAATGCTCCAAGGAGTCGAGTCACGCATGACAGTCACTGACCACACAGCACGCAGCACAGCCGCCGGCTCCACCACCGCCGACCTGGTGCCGGCCTTCCGCAGCGCACTGGCGATGACCCGCAGCGACACCCAGGCGATGCCCGCCGCGCGCGCCGCACTGCGCGCCGCCGCCGACATCTGCCGCGACACGCTTGCACAGCGCTGGGCCACGACTCAGGCCGAAGACGCGCGCCGCGCGCCGTCCAGCCGCCGCGTGCACTACCTGTCGATGGAATTCCTGATGGGGCGCGCCCTGCGCAACGCGCTGGCCGCACTGCAGCTGGAGCCTGCGCTTGCGGACGAGTTGTCCGCGCGCGGATTGTCGCTGGCCGATGTGCTGGAAGCCGAGCCCGACGCCGCACTGGGCAATGGCGGCCTCGGTCGGCTTGCCGCATGTTTTCTCGATTCATTCGCTGAAACCGGCCTGCCCTCGTTCGGCTACGGCCTGCGCTACCGCTACGGCATGTTTGCGCAGGCGACCCAGGACGGCCGCCAGATCGAGCGTCCCGACGACTGGCTGCGCCACGGCGCGCTATGGGATATCGAACGTCCGGACGTGGAATATGTCGTCGGTTTCGGCGGTCGGGTCGGATCCGACGGCATCGGCGGCCGTCGCTGGCAGCCCGCCGAACGGGTGATCGCACGCGCCTACGATTTCGTGGTTCCCGCGCATCACGGCGAACGCGTCTCCACGCTGCGTCAGTGGCAGGCCAGCGCCGATGCGCCGATCGACTTCGCCGCATTCTGCCGCGGCGATCACGCCGGCGCCGCACGCCACCAGGTCGCCGCCGACGCGCTGAACTGGGTGCTGTATCCCGACGACAGCACCGACGCCGGCCGCGAACTGCGGCTGAAACAGGAAGCGCTGCTGGTCAGCGCCTCGCTGCAGGATCTTATCGCACGCCATCTCGCCGAAGGCCGCGCGCTGGATCAATTGGGCCAGGGCAATGCGATCCATCTCAATGACACCCATCCTGCGCTGGCGCCGGCCGAGCTGATGCGTCTGCTCATCGATGAGCATCATTTGCAATGGAACGACGCCTGGGCCATCGTCCGTCAGGCGGTGTCGTACACCAATCACACGCTGATGCCCGAAGCGCTGGAAACGTGGCCGCTGCGGATGTTCGAAGCGCTGCTGCCCCGGCATCTGGAAATCATCTACCGCATCAATCACGAATTTCTCGCCGACGTGCGCGCACGCTATCCGGGCGACCACGCGCTGGTACAGAGCGTGTCGCTGATCGACGAAACCCAGGGACGTCGGGTGAAGATGGCCGCACTCGCGGTGCTGGCATCGCACCGCGTCAACGGGGTCGCAAAACTGCATTCGGAGCTGATGGTCGACACCATCTTCGCCGACTTCGCAACACTCTTCCCCGAGCGTTTCATCAACGTCACCAACGGCGTCACCCCGCGACGCTGGCTGCAGCAGGCCAATCCGGGGCTGTCGTCGCTGCTGGACGACACCATCGGCAGCGACTGGCGCCGCGATCTGGGCGCATTGGCCCATCTGCGCGAACACGCCGACGACCGCACCACCGGCCAGCGCCTCGCCGAGGTGAAACAAGCGAACAAGCAGCGGCTTACCGCGCTGATCCGCCATGAACTGGGTATTGAAGTCGATCCGGCGTCGATGTTCGACGTGCAGATCAAGCGCATCCACGAATACAAACGTCAGCTGCTGAATCTGCTGCACGTGGTCGCGCGTTATCAGGCGATGCTGGCGCAGCCTGAAGGCTCCAACGGACAAGGTTGGACACCCCGCACCGTGATCTTTGCCGGCAAGGCCGCATCCGCGTATCACACCGCGAAGCAGATCATCCGCCTAGCCCACGACATCGGCCGCGTGATCAACAGCGACCCGCGCATCGGCGGCAAACTCAAACTCGTCTTCCTTCCGAATTACAGCGTCAGCCTCGCCGAAACCATCATCCCCGCCGCCGATCTGTCCGAACAGATTTCCACCGCCGGCACTGAAGCGTCGGGCACCGGCAACATGAAGTTCGCGATGAACGGCGCGCTGACCATCGGCACCTGGGACGGTGCGAACATTGAAATGGCGCAGGCGATGGGCGAGGAGCAGATGTTCGTGTTCGGGCTGCGCACCGACGATATCGCCAAGCTGCGCGCGGTCGGCTACGACCCACGCTGGATCGCCAGCCAGAATGCCGCGCTGCAGCAGGTGCTGGACGCGATCGGCAACGGCAGCTTCAGCCCCGGCGAACCCAGGCGCTATCGCGCACTGATGGACGGCCTACTTGGTGCAGATCCCTATCTGCTGGTCGCCGATTTCGCCGATTACGTCGCCACCCAGGCGCGCGTCGATGCCCTGTATCGCGATCAACACGCGTGGAACGCCTGTGCGCTGCGCAATATCGCCGGCATGGGCTTTTTCTCGACCGACCGCACCGTGCGCGAATATGCTGCTCAGGTGTGGGCCGCACTGAAACAACATGAGCCGCGCGGCTGACTATGCTCAATCAGGGGGATATTGATGCACTGCTGGAAGCGCGGCACGCCGACCCGTTCGCGGTGCTGGGCCTGCACGCCGATGCAGGCGGCAAACTGTGGCTGCGCGCGCTGCTGCCGGGCGCCGCGTCGGTCGAAGTGCTCGACACCGCCAGCGGAGTATCGCTGACCGATCTGCTGCATCACCGCGACGGCTTTTTCGAAGCGCGCATCCCACTGCGGCGCAAGCGCTTCGACTATCGGCTGAACGTGCGATGGCACGACGGAAGCCAGGGTGTGTACGCGGATACGTTCGCATTCGGCCCGCAGCTCGACGAAGGCACTTTGCTTGCGTTTCGCGAAGGCCGCGACCTGCGTCCGCAGCATTTTCTCGGCGCGCATCTGAGCACCGTCGACGGCGTCGACGGCGTGCGCTTCGCTGTGTGGGCGCCGAACGCACGCCGGGTCAGCGTGGTCGGCGATTTCAACGCCTGGGACGGTCGCCGTCACCCGATGCGGCTGCGCCATACCGCCGGCGTGTGGGAAATCTTCGTGCCGCACGCCGCAGCGGGCGATCTTTACAAATTCGAATTGGTCGCAGCCGACGGCCGTCTGCTGCCGACGAAAGCCGATCCGTTCGCACGCGCTGCACAGCTGCGCCCGGACACCGCCAGCAAAGTCACCGCCGCCATGCCGACGCGCGCACTGCCGCCGCAGCGCGCCGCCGCCAACGACAGACATGCACCGATCAGCATCTACGAAGTGCATCCAGGCTCGTGGCGACGCGATCACAGCGGCAATTTTCTCGACTGGGACGCCCTCGCCGCGCAATTGCCTGCTTACGCAGCGGATCTGGGCTTCACCCACATCGAACTGATGCCGGTGTCGGAACATCCGTTCGACGGCTCATGGGGCTACCAGACGCTGGGCATGTTCGCGCCCACCGCGCGCTTCGGCACGCAGGAAGGCTTCACCCGTTTCGTCGAAGCCTGTCACGCGCATGGCGTTGGCGTACTGATCGACTGGGTGCCCGCGCATTTTCCGAAAGATGCCTATGGCCTTGCGCAGTTCGACGGCACTGCGCTGTACGAATACGCCGATCCGCGCGAGGGCGAGCACCGCGACTGGGGCACGCTGATCTACAACTTCGGCCGCACCGAAGTGCGCGCATTCCTCGCCGGCAGCGCGCTGCACTGGCTGGAACAGTTCGGCATCGACGGCCTGCGCGTGGATGCGGTCGCATCGATGCTGTATCGCGACTACTCGCGTGACGCCGGCGACTGGGTGCCGAATGCGTTCGGCGGCCGCGAGAATCTCGAAGCGATCTCGCTCATGCAGACCATCAACGCCCGCGTCGGCGGCGACGTGCCCGGCGCGATCACATTGGCCGAAGAATCCACCAGTTTTCCCGGCGTCTCCGCGCCCACCGATGTCGGCGGCCTGGGGTTCCACTACAAATGGAACATGGGCTGGATGAACGACACGCTGCGCTACATGCACGAAGATCCGGTCAATCGGCGCTGGCATCACAACAAGATGAGCTTCAGTCTGGTCTACGCCTTCAGCGAAAACTTCGTACTGCCGCTGTCGCATGATGAAGTGGTGCACGGCAAGGGATCGCTGCTTGCAAAGATGCCCGGCGATGAGTGGCAGCGGTTCGCGAATCTGCGCGCGTATCTGGGCTTCATGTGGGGCCATCCGGGCAAGAAACTGCTGTTCATGGGCCAGGAGTTCGCGCAGCCGGGCGAATGGCGCCATGACGAAGCCCTGCCGTGGCATCTGCTCGACCACCCCAACCACGCGGGCATGCGCAATCTCGTGCGCGATCTCAACGCGCTGTATCGCGCTACACCCGCGCTGCACCGTCTCGACTGCGACAGCGCCGGCTTTGCGTGGATCAGCGGCGACGACAGCGAACAGTCGGTGTTCGCATGGATCCGTCGCGACGGCCACGGCGACACCGCGCTGGTGATCTGCAATCTCACCCCGGTACCGCGTCACGGCTACCGGCTCGGCGTGCCCGACGATACGGCAGCGCAGTGGCGCGAAGCCATCAACACCGACTCGCGCCACTACGGCGGTGCAGACCTTGGCAACGGCATGCATACGCTGCACGTGGACGCAGTGCCGGCACACGGCTGCGCGCAATCGCTGTTGCTGATGCTGCCGCCGTTGGCGACGCTGATGCTGGTTCCGGCATGAGGGACATGCCCGTCGTTTTTTCAATGGCCTCGGCTGTCATTCCTGTCGCTTTCGATAGACGGATGTCTAATCTCGCCGGAGGCGATGGTGATGCTGTTTGTGGGAGCGGCGGAAGCCGCGATAAACAGCCGACCATCTTCTCGAAGCCTGTCGCGACTTCCGTCGCTCCCACAGATGCAGCTTGCTTAGATGTCGTACTGACACACCCTATGCACATCGTTTTTTCAATCGCCTCGGCTGTCATTCCTGTCGCTTTCGATAGACGGATGTCTAATCTCGCCGGAGGCGATGGTGATGCTGTTTGTGGGAGCGGCGGAAGCCGCGATAAACAGCCGACCCTCTTCTCGAAGCCTGCCGCGACTTCCGTCGCTCCCACAGATGCAGCTTGCTCAGATGTCGTACTTACACACCATGACTGACCCGCCCCCCGAACATCTGCTGCCTGGCCGCGCCGCACCATTGGGCGCGCATGTTGTCGAAAGCAACGCGCATCCTGCTGGAGTGAATTTCGCGGTGTTCTCGCAGCGCGCCAAACAAATCGATCTCTGCGTCTTCGACGCAAGCGGCACCCGCGAACTGAAGCGCTACGCCCTGCATCCAGACGAGGACGGCGTGTTTTCCGGCGTACTGCCCGACGCGCAGCCCGGACTGATTTACGGCTATCGCGCGTACGGCAGCTACAAGCCCGAGTCCGGCTATCGCTTCAACCCGCACAAACTGCTGCTGGATCCGTACGCGCGCGAGATCGTCGGCCGTTTCGAGTGGCGGCCGGAGCACTTCGCTTACGCGCACGGACATCCCGAAGGCGCGCGCGTGCTCGACACCCGCGACAACGCCGCGTTCGCGCTGAAAGCACGGGTCACTGCGCCGCTGGCACACGCCACGCGGCCGGCGCAGCGCGTGCGTCGGCCGCTGTCGGAGGTGGTGCTGTACGAACTGCACGTCAAAGGTTTCACGATGACGCTGCCCGGCATCCCCGATGCGCTGCGCGGCACCTACGCCGGGCTGGCGCATCCAGCGGCCATCGCCCATCTCAAACGCATCGGCGTGACCACGCTGTCGCTGCTGCCGGTGCACACCGCGATCGACGAACAGCACCTCAGCGACCGCAGCCTCGGCAACTACTGGGGCTATAACACCATCGGTTTCTTCTGCCCGGACGCACGCTATGCGGCGTCGCGCAGATCAAACGATGCCAACATCGGCAGCGTCATCGAAGAATTCCGCGCGATGGTCGCCACGCTGCAGGCCGCAGGCTTTGAAGTGGTGCTGGACGTGGTGTTCAATCACACCGCCGAAGCCGACGAACAAGGCCCGACCATCAGCTTCCGCGGCTTGGACAACCCCAGCTGGTATCGCCTAAAAACCGACGACCGCAGCCGCTACGAAAACGCCAGCGGCTGCGGCAACACCCTGCGTCTGATCCATCCGCGCGTGACCCAGTTCGTGCTGGATGCGCTGCGCTATTGGGTCGACATCATGGGCGTCGATGGGTTTCGCTTCGACCTCGCGCCTACGCTTGGGCGCACCCGGCACGGCTTCGATCCTTCGGCGCCGTTCTGGGTCGCGCTGCGCCAGGACCCGACGCTGTCGCAGGTGCATCTGATCGCCGAACCCTGGGATCTCGGTCACGACGGCTATCAACTCGGGCATCTGCCCGGGCGTTTCATCGAATGGAACGACCGCTTCCGCGACGCCGTGCGCAGCTACTGGCTGGGCCACGATGCGCATCACGGCGCGGCGATCGGACGCAGTGAATTCGCGCGCCGCTTCACCGCGTCCAGCGATGTGTTCCATCACGGCCATCGCCTGCCCGCCGCCAGCGTCAACTTCGTCGCCGCGCACGACGGCCGCACGCTGAGCGATGTCGTCACCTATCGCGACAAACACAATCTCGCCAACGGCGAACATAACCGCGATGGGCATTCGCATGAAGTCTGCGCGAATTTCGGCATCGAGGGCCCCAGCGATCATCCGCTGGTGATCGACATCCGTCGCCGCGTGCGCCGCGCGCTGCTTGCGACAACATTGCTTGCACAGGGCACACCGATGCTCTGCGCTGGCGATGAGTTCGGCAACAGCCAGCGCGGCAACAACAACGCCTATTGCCAGGACAATCCCATCGGCTGGCTGGATTGGCAATCCGTCGGCGATGACGATATCGATTTTGTCGCATCGCTCATCACGCTGCGTCGCGAAGACCCACTGCTGCGTCACCCGCGCTGGTTCGCAACCACACCCGATCCGAACGAACCCGCGCTGCACTGGCTGCGGCCCGACGGCGAAGCGATGCAGGTCGACGATTGGCACGATGCGCACGCGCACGCCTTCGCCTGCCAGCTCGCCGCCAACGCCGCATCGCCGCCGCGCTGGTGCATCGTGTTCAATCCCGGTGCGCAGCCCGCACGCTTCCGCCTGCCCAACGGCCCGTGGCGGCTGGCGGTGGACAGCAGCGGCACGCTCGCGCACGCATCCGGGCCGCTTGCGCAGAGCGATGACCTCATGTTCGAAGTACCGTTCCGCACGCTGCTGTTGCTGCGTCGCGATCAGAATCCCCAGGAGATATGTCACTCATGATCGATCTCGATCAGCGCTCGGCAGGCGTACTGCTGCATCTCACTTCATTGCCAGGGCCGCACGGCATCGGCGATTTCGGTCCGGACGCCTATCGTTTCGTCGATTGGCTGGAGTCGGCCGGACAGCGCGTCTGGCAGTGGCTGCCCACCAACCCCATCGGCCCCGGCAATTCGCCGTATCAAAGCGTGTCCGCATTCGCCGGCAGTCCGCTGATGGTGGCGCTGGAACCGCTGATCGCGGCCGGCTGGTTGAGCACGCCGACACTGCCCGAAGCCGGCTTCGATGCGCACACCGTCGATTTCAACCACGTCATCGGCTGGCGTCACGCGCAGCTGCGCAGTGCGTACGCCGGCTTCGTCGCAAAGAAAGATGCGGGCGAGCACGCTGCATTCGCGCATTGGTCCACGCAGCAGACCGATTGGCTGGACGACTACACCTTGTTCATGGCGTTGGAGACTGCACACCACGGCGCGCCGTGGTGGCTGTGGTCAGCGCCGCTGCGTACGCGCGACGCTGCTGCGCTGGCCGCTGCGCGCAATACCCATGCGGACGACATCGCCTTCTGGGCCTTCGTACAGTGGTGCTTCGATACGCAATCGCACGCGCTGAAGCAGTACGCGAATGCGCGTGGCGTCGCGATCATGGGCGACCTGCCGATCTTCATCGCTCACCACAGCGCCGACTGCTGGTCGCGACCCGATCTGTACATGTTGGACGACGCACATCAGCCTACTTCGGTTGCCGGCTGCCCGCCGGATGCGATGGCGCCCACCGGCCAGCGCTGGGGAAACCCGCTGTATCGCTGGGACTTGATGGCGAAAGAAGACTTCGCCTGGTGGACCGCACGCCTGCGCCGCGCGTTGAGTCAGGCCGACGTGTTCCGCATCGACCACTTCCGCGGCTTCGCTGGCTATTACGACATCCCCGCATCCTGCCCCACCGCCGAAGAAGGCGAATGGAAACCCGGCCCCGGCAAAGCATTATTCGATGCCATCGAACGCGTGCTCGGCCCGCTGCCGATCATCGCCGAAGACCTCGGCCTGATCACACCGGATGTCATCGCGCTGCGCGACGACTGTGGCTTTCCCGGCATGAAGATTTTGCAGTTTGGCTTCGGCGGCGACGCCAGCGATGGCTTCCTTCCGCACAACTGGAGCCGCAACTTTGTCGCCTACACCGGCACCCACGACAACCACACCGTGCGCGGCTGGTGGGACACCGCTACAGAACACGAACGTGCCTATGCGGGAAGCTATTTACCTGCACACCAGAGCGATGTGCACTGGGCGATGATCCGGGCGTGCTGCAACTCTGTGGCCAATATGGCGGTGTGTCAGTTGCAGGATGTGCTGGGGCTAGGGTTGGAGCATCGGATGAATAGGCCGGGGACTGTGGGGGACCACAATTGGACTTGGCGGTTTGATTGGGAGATGGTGGATGGGGAGGCGACTCGGGTGTTGGCACTCATCACTGCAGCGAGCGGCCGTGGGAGGTTTGAGTTGGCTGGGTTGTCGGCTCGCGGCTAAGCATGCATGCTTTCGGAATATGAGACAGTCAGATCGATCAGAAGTTGCACAAATGTCAATTCTGAAATTTTAAAATTGGTTAGGGGGCAGGATGCTGACACTATTTCTAAGCCATTCTTCACGCGACAAACCATCAGTCATCAGGCTTGCAGAAGAACTTCGCAGACGAAATATTTCAGTCTGGCTAGATGAATGGGAAATTGATGTCGGTGAAAACATAAGCGAGAAGATTCAAGACGCATTGGCAAAAGCAAACTTTGTCGCGGTCTGGCTCACAAAACATTCCGTCAATTCCGGCTGGGTAGCAAAGGAGTGGCAAACAAAAATATATGTTGAAATTTCAACAAAAAAAGTTTCTGTATTGCCTCTTTTAGCTGAAGAATGCGATGTCCCATTTTTTTTACTAGATAAAAAATATGCCGACTTTAGACTTTCTTTCAATGATGGATTTTCTTCTTTGATGAGGACGCTTAGCAGACAAAATCTGCACGATTATCAGGCGGCGCCTGCCGACATATCTTGCTCAATAACTGAATATACAAAGGGATTTTTGAGAGACCTAGATGATGCTCAGATACCATTTCCTACCATTGGAAATCTTAAGATCATAAATTCGCTAAAATCAATCCCTCGGTCCGGAAAGCTTTTACGCTTAGAAGGCATGTCGCCCATACTCCCAATAAGGTCTATCTATGACCATACATTATCAGTAGCTCACACGGCGGACTGTCTCTTGCCACTAATAGATGTTGACATATATGAAAACGACAGAGTTGACTTAGCTCGCGTAATTGCTTACCACGATTTATGCGAAGTCATAATTGGCGACATCCCTCAACACACAGCATTGAACAAAACAAAGAGAAACCGCGCCAGAGTCGTTGCCGAGAACATGCTATCTCGACTACCAAATGGAGAACCAGAAAAAATAGTAAACAATTTTATTTCGATGTATTTGCAACCAACGGAACGCGACAACATGCTCAAGTACATGGAATTTGCATCCGGAGATTCTGCCGTTCATAGATTTGCTTATGCATTAGACAAAATCGACCCTATAATCGCCGTTTGGCGATACATAAATTATTTTAGAATGGAAGATCAATTTAGTATTGATCAATTCATTTCAAGGATGCGTCATTTTTTTGAAAACCCAAAAGTAAAAACTGTAATTCGTAAAAAAATTGGCGATCCAAGAATGTACGAGCTCGTAGATCAGCTGCAAAATCCAGCAAAAGCTAAAGAATATTTTCACCGCTCATCATTGCTTCAAGAACAACTATTTTCATTCCCAGAAAATACTATTAGAAAGTTAATAGAAGGTCGAAGTTTAGAATTCACTACAATAAAATCACAATCAAAACGCAGGATAAAAAGGGAACGGAAATAGCACCGTAGCCCGGGTAGAGGCGAAACCGAAACCCGGGGCTTTTCTGGAATGACCCTGAGATAGCTTTGGTTGGATTTGATATGTATCGGAGAGATGGCAGACTGTAGGTTTGACGCGAACAGCCCCGGGTTTCGGCTTCGCCTCTACCCGGGCTACGAGAGCTAACCATCCTAGAGAGAACTAGGACACCCACAGTTCTGCCCCGCCCGCCAGAATCAGCAAAGGCACTGCCAAGGACAATCCAGGACACCCACAATTATTTGGAACCGTCCATCAGACCCAAACCAGCAGCGACCGGCACAATCCAGCACAGCACACCAGTTGAGAACTAGGACACCCACAGTTCTGCCCCGCCCGCCAGAATCAGCAAAGGCACTGCCAACGCAGTGCCCCGTCATTCGAATCGCCGATAAAATCCAAACCTTCACCCACAGACTATCCCCCAGCTTCGGGCGTCATGCCTCCGAACACGTGCCTTCACTCAACCCCAGCCAACCTCGCCGCTAGTCCAACTCCCTTCATCCACGCCTGCCCCATGCGCTCTGCGATCTCGATCATGTCGTCCACTTCACCGATCACGCGCCAGTAGCCAGAACCAACCGCCTTCACCCGCGTCGCCCACCGCTCGGGCCGATGCTCCAGCGTTTGCAGCACCGGCGGCATGTCGATTGCGATGCGCCCCTTCTTGCCCGGCGCGAGCTGCCTTCCGGTCCACTCCAACAGGTGCAGATAATCCGCTGTCGTCACCGATGCGGCATGATTGATCGAACCTGCAATCGGCATCATGCGCCGATCAAGCATATGCCGGTCGCATTTCGCATCCGCAATCCTCTGCTTCACGCTGGTATGCCGTGATCCCTGCAAGGTCTTGGCGATGCCCGCACGGATCGGATTGAGATCGACATACGCCATCGCCGCCAGCAGCGCGCGTTCGTCGCACAGGAGCTGCGACTTGAAGCGACCTTCCCAGAATCGCCCTGTGCAGCCGTCTTCACGGTTGGCGCGCCGTGCGATGGGCTCGGCGAGACAGCGCATGAACCAGGACAGGCTGCCGAGCCGGGCGCGGATCAACGCCATGCGCATGGGATTCGACATCAGTCGCTCGCATTTGTGCGACCGCGCTGCGTCTGTATCTTCGCGCGGCGGAAACAGGTTAACCCAGCGCTTGGAAACGTCATCATTCGACCAGTGCGAAACCTGTGTCGGGTCGATTTCAACGACAAGATGAAGATGATTACTCATCACCGCATATGCATGCACGGCGACCGCGAAGCATTCCGCAAGTCGTTGGATGCGTGCTTCGATCCAGGGCTTGCGATGCTCGAACGACCGCCCGGTGTACTGGTCGACGCCGCACAGGAACGCGCGACGTACGCAGCGCTGTACGCAGTGGAACCTGCCGCCGGTTCCGGGTGGGATGAGCTGTGATCGGGCTTGGGTCATGCGTCTATATTGGCAGCCGCAATAACGGCGCGGTATCGGAAAAGTCTGGATATCGGCTGAGGGTTTCCCTACATTGTGGGTGTCCCGTAAAAAGAGCGGTATACACCGCTTGAAACACACAACCAATGGCGTGCGAGCATGGTGGGGTTCGCTGCGCTCACCGCCACCCTACGCAAACGCTCCCGGTTCCGTTAGGGTTGCTGGATGCATCACGCCGAACACTACTCCGTCATTGTTGCTTTTCTTGCCCGCATCGGTCTGCCTATCGCGGAGGAGACGCTGGCTGCGGATACGTTTCTGCCCGGCATCACGCTGCGCGCCGGCGGGCTGGTGGTCGATGCCGACAAACTCATGTGGCCCGGCGATCTGCTGCACGAGGCCGGGCATCTGGCGGTGTTGCCCGCTGCGCTGCGCAATGATGCGCACGACGATGCGCCGAATCACGCCGAGGTCGCATTCGCCGGCGAGCTGGAAGCGATGGCGTGGGCGTATGCCGCGGCGATAGAGCTGGCGTTGCCCATTGAGGTGCTGATCCACGATGGCGGCTACCACGGCAAGGCGCGGGATCTGCTGCTGATGTACACCTTCGGCGTGTATCCCGGTCTGCGCGGGCTTTGCGAGAGCGGAATGGCGGCAGCGCATGGGTTCACGTCCGACTGCGGGCCGGTGGCGTATCCAAGGATGCTGCGCTGGCTGCGCGATTGAGTATTAAGTTACCCATGCCTTCGTAGCCCGGGTAGAGGCAAAGCCGGTTTTCAACGGCGCAGCCGGTGAACCCGGGCTACGCGACTATGAATTCGTAGGGATTGCAGGCGCGAATTTTGTACCGAAACGATCACGCAGCAGGTTCTTCTGCACCTTGCCCATCGTATTGCGCGGCAGTTCGGAAACAATCTCCAATGCTTTCGGCTGCTTGTATCGCGCAAGATGTTTGCGCAGCGCATTATCGATCCCGACGAGATCAAGCGTTGCGTCCGGATGCGCCACCAGCACTGCGATCACCTCTTCGCCAAAGTCGGGGTGCGCGACGCCGATCACCGCAGACTCAAGTACCCCGGGTTGCGCATCAAGTAACAGCTCGATTTCCTTCGGGTAGACGTTGAAGCCGCCGGTGATGATGAGGTCTTTCTGGCGGCCGACCAATGTCAGATAACCGTCATCGCTGAAACAGCCGAGGTCGCCGGTGATGAAAAAACCGTTGTCGCGAAAATCTTCCAATGTTTTATCGGGCAAACGCCAGTAGCCTTTGAATACGTTGGGGCCGCGCACTTCGACCGCGCCGGTTTCGCCTGCGGGCAAAGGCGCGCCGGTTTCGGGATGGGTAACGATCACGTCGACGCCCGGCAGCGGCTGGCCGACGGTGCCGGCGCGGCGCTCGCCGTCGTAGGGGTTCGAGGTGTTCATATTGGTTTCGGTCATGCCGTAGCGTTCGAGGATGCGATGCCCGGTGCGGGCCTCGAACGCACTGTGGGTGTCCGCAAGCAGCGGCGCGGAGCCCGACACGAACAGGCGCATGCGTTCGCACAGCGTGCGATCAAAACCCGGCGCATCCAGCAGACGCGTGTAAAACGTGGGCACGCCCATCAGCACGGTCGCGCGCGGCAGCAGGCGCAGGATCGCGCCAAGATCGAACCCCGGGAGAAAGAGCATCGACGCGCCGCTGAGCAAGGCCACATTCGTCGCTACGAACAGCCCGTGGATGTGAAAGATCGGCAGCGCATGCAGCAGCACGTCCTTCGATGTGAATCGCCATTCGCGCGCCAGCGCTTCGGCGTTCGACAGCAGGTTGCCGTGCGTGAGCATTGCGCCCTTCGAGCGCCCGGTAGTGCCTGAGGTGTAGAGCAGCGCGGCGAGATCGTCGGCGTCGCGATCTTCGACGTCGAACAGATTCGACTGCACATCGCACAGATCGCGAAACGTCCCGCGCCCATTCGCATCCAGCGTCAACAGTGTCGCCCCATGTGCGGCGGCGATGGACGCCAGCGCTTCTGCACGCGCGGGATCGATCAGCAGCAGCGCCGGTGAGGCATCGCCAACAAAGTAATCCACTTCCGCTGCGGTGTAGGCAGTATTGAGCGGCAGGAACACTGCGCCCACCGCCACCGTCGCGCCGTAAACAGCCAAAGCTTGCGGGGTCTTCGCGACCTGTACGGCAACCCGGTCACCTGCACTGATGCCGTGTGTGCGAAGTGCACCGGCGGCGCGATGGACCATCGTCAGGAATTCGACGCCGCAGATCGTGGACCCGTCGACCAGCGTGAGGAAAGGCTCAGCCATGTCGGCCAGCGGCGCGAACAGTCGGTCGTAAAGCGGGTTCGGCATGCGGGCCTCTTGGTTTGGATCAGCGCATGCAGATTGCGATACGCGAAAACAAACCCATGCTAACCGGACTCGCGCGCCGAAATTCGGTTTATGCTCGTAGCGTCACGCCCGCCGTGATCCACTGCCCTGCTTACCCCATCACTCATGCCAAGGAATGCATATGTCGATCGCTTCGCGCCTGTTCCCCCGTTTGCACCCGTCCCTGCCGCAGAACGACTCCGCCGCCGGCCGGCGACATCGCCGGAAGCAGCTGCAGGAAAGCCAAACGGTTTATCGCTGGACCGATGAGATGGAGAACGTGAAGGGTGTGCCGATGGCGGTGTCGGTGCCGTATGCCGATGAACCGAGTCTGCCGTGGCTGCTGTTGGTGGCCGAGACCGGACTGAAGCTTGCCGAAAATTTTCTGGTCGTGAAGCTGGAAAGCCATCGCAGCAAAGGGATGGTGGAGGATGCGGCCGTGCAGCAGCGTCTGGCCGAAGTGCGGACGCGACTCGCCGCGACGCAGGTGATGAAAACCAACCATCCGGACGAAGCGCAGGCCAGCGTGACCCAGGAAATCGTGTTCGCCGCAAAACATATCGCGGTGCAGCATGCGGACTCGTTTGAAGAGATGCTTGCTGAATTCAAATCGCTGGTGATGGAATTCGAGCACGACACCGCACAGGGCCAGACCTTGGCCGACTACGAAGCATTGTTCAAGACCCTTCCGCTGCCGGTGATCGCACAGGACTTCATGGACGATGTCAGCTTCGCGCGCTACCGCGTCGCGGGCCCGAATCCAATGCTGATTCGCGGCATCGACGCACTGCCCGCCACGCTGCCGCTGAGCGATGCGCAGTACCGCGCGGTGATGGGCGCTGACGACAGCCTGGCCGCCGCGCTGGCCGAGCACCGCGTGTATCTGCTCGATTACCGGGAACTCGACTATCTCGCCGCCGTGCCCGGCCAGACCGATGGGCTGACCAAGCATGTGTTCGCGCCGATCGCGCTGTTCGCGATCGGCAAAGGCGGTACGCGCATCGTGCCCGTGGCGATCCAGTGCGGGCAGGATCCGTCGAAGCATCCGCTGTTCTTTCCCGCGGCGCAGGGCAGCACCTTGGGTTGGGGCTGGCTGATGGCGAAGACCGTGGTGCAGGTGGCCGAATGCAACTATCACGAATTATTCGTGCATCTCGCGCGCACCCATCTGATGTTGGAAGCGTTCGCGGTGGCAACGCATCGCTGTCTGGCCGATGCGCACCCGGTCAATATTTTGCTGGTGCCGCACTGCCTCGGCACCCTGTTCATCAACAACGCGGCTGCACATTCGCTGATCTCGCCCGGAAGCCCCATCGATCATTTCTTCGGTGCGCCGATCAGTCGATCGCAGCAGGCCGCAGGCACCGACCGGCTGGGCTTTGATTTCTACGCGAACATGCTGCCGGCCGACCTCGCCGCACGCCACGTCAACAACCCGGTGTGGCTGCCCGAGTATCCATATCGAGACGATGCGCTGCTGGTGTGGGCAGCGATCAAACAATGGATGCAGGACTATATCGACGTGTACTACGCGGATGAGGCCGCCGTGACCGGCGATGGCGAACTGGCCGACTGGTGCGCATCGCTGATCGCCGACGGCAAAATCAAAGGCTTCACGCCGATCACCAGCCGCGCGCAGCTGGTCGATGTGCTGACGATGATCGTATTCACCGCGACCGCGCAGCATGCGGCGGTGAATTTTCCGCAGAAACCGCTGATGACCTATGTGCCTGCGCTCACCGGCGCCGGCTGGCAGGACGCGCCGGCGCAGCAGAGCGGCCACAGTCAACAGCAGTGGCTCGCGATGCTCTCTCCGATCCAATACGCGATGGAACAACTGAATGTGCTGCACCTGCTGGGCTCGGTGCATTTCCGTGCATTGGGCGACTATCGCAGCAACGATTTCCCGTACCTGGAATGGTTTGAAGATCGGGCGATCACCCAAAGCGGCGGGCCGCTGCAGCGGTTCAAACAGTCACTGCGCGATGTGCAGGCGCAGATCGAGGCGCGCAACACCACGCGCATCGGTTATCCCTTCCTGCTGCCGAAGAGCATCCCGAACAGCATCAATATCTGAACCCGCGCAGTGCGAACGGGACGATGGCGGATGCGCCTTCTGGGGCATCCGTCATGGTCCTGCAGGTCAGCCGACATCATGGGTATACCGATGCTTGAAAAATACGTGCGCTGCTGATAAGCATAGCGTCAGCGAGGGATAGCCCGGCACCGGATGGGGTCTGGATATCAACAGGAGGCTCGCGAGCGGCGTTCGGCAGTGCGACTGCGGAACGTGGAATGGATTCCGGCGACCAGAACGGTCGCCGATAAGACGGCGCTCGCCGGCAGGAGTGGCATGGACGCGATACCGATTCGACAGGTTCAGGACCAGGACACGCTGGTTTGTCACTGCGCCAACGTCGGACGCGCGCGGATCAAGGCTGCGATCGCTACTGCGCCTGCTTCAACGCTCGAATCCTTGGGCGCGCAGCTGGGCTGCGGCGTGCAGTGTGGATGCTGTCGCCCATTGCTGCAGGAATTGTTGGGTGGATCGCCCTGGTACGAAGTGGCCAATGCCACACGCACTACGCTGACCGACGGTAAAGACCCACAGCGCCGCATCGTTCAGCTCGATCTGCAGTTAGTGGGTTTTCCGCCTTATCCGCAGTCGCTGCCCGCGCAGCATGTCGTGCTGCAGGCATGGTTGGACGAGACTTGGGTGACGCGCACTTACACGGTGGTGCGCCAGTCGGAAGACGGCAACACGGTCAGCATCGCCATGCGTCGTATCGAAGGCGGCGAACTGGGCATGCGGCTGCTGGATGCCGACGATGCGACGTTCGCCGCGATTCCGATGCGCATCGCGGTGCCCGCCGGCGAGGCCGACTCCGCCGATGGCCGTCCGGTGATTTGCTTCGTCGCCGGCGTGGGCGTCACCCTGGCGCTGTCGCTGCTGCACGGTCGACGTGCAGGCCAACATCTGCACATCGACTACAGCGCATCGCGACGCGGCGACATGGTCTATGCCGATCAGATCGAGGCTATCGCCAAGAGCAACAGCGATGTCAGCTGCCAACTACGCACCAACGACATTTACGGTTACATCGATAGCGAAGACATTCTCGAAACAGTGACTCAGTATCCGGGTGCGCGGCATTATATTTGTGGGCCGCCCGCATTCACCCGACATCTGCAGGAAGGTCTGCTCAAGGCAGACGTGCCCGAAAGCGACGTGCGTGTGGAAGCATTTTTTCTGAAATCCGGCTCACGGCGACGGCCCAGTATTCGTCGCCTGGCCTATGCGGCCGGCATCGCAATGGCCTTTTTACCGCTGCTGCTGCTGGCGCCGGCATTGGCGGAGTTCGTACCGAACGATGCACACAACCCTGGGCACGCCGATCTCGCCTGCACAGAGTGTCATCGCGAGGCACCGGGCACCGGGCGGCAACAGCTGCAGGCCAAGGCGAAACATCTATTGGGCCTGCGCACGGACGATGTCGATTTCGGCATGCGGCCGGTGAACAACGCGGCCTGCATCGGCTGCCACGACAATCCCGATGACCGCCATCCTGCGCATCGTTTCCTCGAACCACGCTTCGAGGCCGCGCGCGCAACGCTTGCACCTGAGCAGTGCGTGAGCTGCCATCGCGAACACACCGGCACGCGCCTGAGCCAAACCAACGTCGCGTTCTGCGCCACCTGCCACAGCGACATGAAGATGAAGGACGACCCCACACGACCCACCCACGATGCGTTGATCCGCGACAAACGCTGGGACACCTGTCTGACCTGCCACGACTTCCACGGCAATCATGGATACGTACCGCCGAAAGATCTGAAAGCTGCGATCGCGCCGGATGCGATCGCCGAGTATCTGCGCACCGGCCCATCGCCCTATGGCGAGCCGGTGGTGAAAGCCAAGAAACCCGAGGTGACGCCATGACCATGCCGAAAATCCCCCGCTCCGTGATCGCGCTGAGCGCATTCGCGGTGATCGGTATTTATCTGTTCGCGACCGCGCCAGCAACTCTGGACGATGCGACCGGCAGCGGCCGCGATGTGCCGGTGGAAACGCTGTTCCGGATGTTGGACGCTGAAAACGCTTCGATCCGTAGCTTGTACACCGCCGAGATCGTCACCCCCGGTCTGAAACAAGGCCTGAAATATCGCGAAGACTGGAAGAACAAAGATGTGCATGCCGGCCCGCTGCCGGCGCTGGTACTGCGCGAAACCGCGAACCGGCTGCAGCAGCGCGTTCCAGAGCTGAGCCTGTTCCTGGGTTCAACCTTTCCAATCGAAGCGTCCAACCAATTCAAGGGCAAGCAGCTGGCGTATTTCGACAAGATCGAGAGCACCCGCGAACCGCAGTTTTTTCTCGATGAAAGTACCGGACGCTACACCGCGATGTTCGCCGATATCGCTGGCGCGCCCGCCTGCGTGACCTGCCACAACGATCACCCGACCAGCCCGCGCAAAAATTGGAAGCTCAAGGATGTGATGGGCGCGACCACATGGTCGTTTCCGCGCAAGCAGGTGTCCACCGATGAGCTTGTGCAGATTCTCGGCGCGTATCGTCTTGCCGCACTGGACACCTACGGCGCATATCTGAAAAAAACCGAACGCTTCGCCGAAGACCAGCGCCCGGCGCTGGGTGATCGCTGGCCGCAGGACGGGCTGTATCTGCCGGATGCCGACACCTTTCGCCAGCGCGTGGAAGCACGCAATTCGGCCGCATCGCTGAACGCGTTGCTGCAGACTTCAGCAGCGCCGACGCGAGCGGTAGCCGCAACACGCAAATCACCAATACCAGCAGCCGGAGGCGAATCCGCTGAAAAAGCCGGAAGCAAACCATGAGCGCGCCGATGCGTCGACTCAATGCAGCGCCAAAATCCGCCTATCAGAGCGCGCTGACGATGGCCTCATGGTGCGGACTGATCGGGGTCGCCATCTCCTGTATCGCATGGCTGTGGCCGCCGCAGTGGAATTCACTCGTGGCGCTGCAGCGGCTCGATGTCTACAAGCAGCTCACCGGCTATATTTTGGTGGGCCTGCTCACATTCGACCTGTCATTGGCGCTCATCAAACGACGGCTCATACGTGGATCCTCGCTGCGTGCGCTGCAGCTCTCGCATCGCGTGCTGGGTCTGAGCATGTTGGTCTTGCTGATACTGCACGCGGGTTTCGCACATGAGGGCTTCCTCAACGCCACCTTCGCCGTGACCATGTTGGTCGTGGTCGCCGGCGCACTGCTGAATCTGCTGCCCAGCCATCGGCTGGGATCGTGGGGCCAGTGGACCACCGCCCTGCACATCGGCGCCGGCTGCCTGCTAGCGGCGCTGGCGCTGATGCATCTCTATTTCATCTACAGCTATGCCAGCTGAGGCGCGGCGACGGTGCGGAAGTGCACCCGCGATGTACATCGGATGGGTTCGACGCGAAGCTGCGCCCCGCTTAGCACCGATGCCCGACCACTCATCGGGATACCGAAGCCACCGGTATCAGCCGTTGCGGGAAGCCGCTGCATCATTCGTCCCGGTCGATGCGCCACCCCCGGCACATCGATATTTTGGATCCCAGCTCAAGGAGAGCACACCAATGACACATTCATTCCGCACCGCACTGTTCGCGCTGGCCCTCATGGCCTGCGCATGGCTGCCAGGCACCGCGTCCGCTCAGGACGCCCTGATGGGCAGCGCCGACCTCGACGGCGACAACATCGCTGAGCAGGTCTACAACAACGGCTCCTACATCACCGTCAAGAACACCAGCGGCAGCAGCTACAACTACCAGGTCAGTACGGGCTCGTGGGCCCTGCTGTACGGCAACTTCAGCAGCGTGGCGAATCTGGACGGCCAGGCCGGCGCCGAGATCTCAATCAACCGCGGCAACTCCCTGCTGGTCATCAACCACAATTCGCGCAGCAGCTACAGCTATCCGATGGGCGGGTCCTGGGCCGCATCGCCCGGGGGCATCGTCGATCTGGACGGCATCGCCGGGGCCGAGATCGCCATCGTGGCCGCCGACGCGCTGCGCATCGTCCACCATAGCTCCCGCAGCACGAACTCGATGCCCATGTCCGGTACGTATGCGATCGCTGTCTACGGCATCAAGGACCTGGACGGCATCGCCGGTGCAGAGATCCCGATCGCCAACGGTTCGGCGCTGCGGATCTACAACGACCGCACGCGCAGCATGAACAGCTACCCCGTCAGCAGCGGCGACTGGGCCATCTGCAACGACCCGGGCATCAGTCATTGCGTCAGCAACATGAACAGCAGCGCAGGCGCTGAGCTGGCGCTTATCCTGCCGAACGAAATCCGCATCGTCAGCTACGTCACGGGCTCGATCAACAGCTATTACATCGGCACCCAGTACGCGATCCTGTCCGATGGTGTGCGCGATTTCGACGGCGTCACCGGCAACGACATCGCGGTGGCCCGCAGCGACGGCAACATCAACATCATCCGTCCGCAGAGCGGCAACGTGCAGCTGATCAACGGCAGCAGCACCTTCGGCACCTGGTGGTCGCTGCTGAACTACGCGAATCTCGACGGCGTGGCCGGCGACGAAATCCGCGTCCGCAACAACAGCTACAACCGCATCTACCGCATCTACCCGCGCAGCGGGTCGGTGGTGCTCGAGTAATGCCCCAGCGGGTGCGCGCAACGCGCACCCGCATCCGGGATCTCGCTGAACCTGGATGACAACGAGATCAACACAGCCTCGTGCAGTCATCCGACCCCGAACGCGGGCGCCATTCTGCGCGCCGCGGCCGAAGCCACGCCGTTCTGAGACAGCAACCCATGCCGACCGCCTCGATCAACCGGGGCGGCCGGCACATCATCTGTCCGAACTCGGCCGGAGTCTGACAAGATAGGAGGATGAACAAAACCTTCGACATCATCGTCTTCGGCGCCACCGGCTTCACCGGCCGGCTGGTCGCCGAATATCTCAACACCACCTACGGCATCGGCGGCAACGTGCGCTGGGCCATGGCCGGACGCAGCGCAAGCAAGCTCGCTGAAGTCCGCGATGCGCTGGGCATTGACCCTGCGCTACCGCTGCTGGTCGCCGACGCCAGCGACGCGCAAGCGCTGGCCAAGCTGGTCAAACAAACCCGCGTGGTGCTGACCACAGTCGGCCCTTATCAGATGTACGGAGAACCGCTGATCCGCGCCTGCGCCGCGGCCGGCACCGATTATGTCGATCTGTGCGGCGAGCCCGGTTGGATGGCGCAGATGATTCCGCAATTGCAGGACACCGCACGCGCCAGCGGCGCGCGTATCGTGTTTTCGTGCGGCTTCGATTCGATTCCGTTCGACCTCGGCGTGGTCTACGCGCAACAGGTAGCCCAGCAGCAGTTCGGCGTGCCGCTCACCCGCGTGCATGGTCGGGTCAAAGTCATGAAGGGTACGTTCTCCGGCGGCACCGTCGCCAGCATGCTTGCAACGATGGAAGCGATCGGCCGCGACCCCTCACTGGTCAAGACCCTCGGCAATCCGTTCGCGCTCACCCCGGGCTTCAAGGGTCCGCGCCAACCCGACGACAATATTGCCGCCTACGACGACCTCGCAACAAGCTGGACCGCGCCGTTCGTGATGGCGCCGATCAACACCAAGAACGTGCACCGCAGCCATTTCCTGCTGGGCCACCCGTGGGGCAAGGATTTCGCCTACAGCGAACGTATGCTCACCGGTGATGGCGCCGGCGGCGAGAAGCGTGCGAATAAGATGGCGCGTGCGTCGAAACTGCAGACCATGCTGCTCGCCTTCGCCCCGACCCGCGCGCTGCTGCGCCGATTCTCGCTGCCCAAGCCCGGCGAAGGCCCGAACAAGGAGCAGCGCGAAAAAGGAAGGTATGAAGTGCTGTTCTTCGGCGAAACCGCCGACGGCAAAAAACTAACCGCCAGCGTCGCCGGCGACCGCGACCCGGGTTACGGCTCCACCTGCAAAATGATTGCCGAAAGCGCGCTGTGTCTCGTGCGCGATATCGATCACACGGTGACATCCGGCGGCGTTTGGACACCGGGCGCGGCGATGGGCATGACGCTGGTGAAGCGGCTGCAGGAACGGGCGGGATTGACATTCGATATCGCTAAAACATGATTTCAATATAGCCAGTCGGTGACGGGCAAAGACTCCATCAGCCGTTTTCGCACCAGCTCAACACAATCAACCCACAGCAATATCGATAAGGATAATCATGCAATGAGCCGCGCACTCTTGGTCATCGATGTACAGAACGAATATTTTTCGGGCATGCTCCCCATCACCCATCCCGATGCGCATTTCTCGAATATTCTGAAGGCAATGGACACTGCGGCTGCACAAGCGGTGCCTGTTGTCGTGATTCAACACCATTTCCCGCAGGACGATAAACCTTTTTTCAAGCGTGGCAGCCACGAATGGGAACTGCATCCAGAGATCAGCGCGCGTCCGCACGAAACGGTCATCGAGAAAACCATGCCGGGCAGCTTCACCGGCACAGGTCTGGAAGCATGGCTGCGCGAACGCGATATCGACACCGTCGCGATCGCCGGCTATATGACCCATATGTGCTGCGACACCACCGCGCGCGAAGCGGTCCATCGCGGGTTTACGGTCGAATTTCTCGGCGATGCCACCGGAACGCTGGCGCTGGATAACGCTGCGGGCGCCGTCACCGCGGACGAGCTTCAGCGCTCGATACTGTGCGCACAGCAGATGCTGCTCAGCGAAGTGATCAGCACCGACGCATGGTGCGGACGCGTGTCAAATCCAGCCTGAGCATAGCGCATTCCGGGTGCGGCCATCGCCTCACCCGGAATAAACGCACTTCACTCCTTGCGGTACACCTGCGCGCCCTGCGCCAGAAACTCTGCGGACTTCTCCGCCATCCCCGCTTCCAGGGCCTGCGCTTCATCGACGCCGTGGGCCGCTGCGTAATCGCGCACGTCCTGGGTAATTTTCATCGAACAGAAATGCGGGCCGCACATCGAGCAGAAGTGCGCGCTTTTATGCGCATCCTTCGGCATGGTTTCATCGTGGAATTCCTGGGCCTTTTCTGGGTCCAGACCAAGATGGAACTGGTCTTCCCAGCGGAACTCGAAGCGCGCCTTGCTCAGCGCGTTGTCGCGGATCTGCGCGCCGGGATGACCCTTTGCGAGATCGGACGCATGCGCGGCGATCTTGTAGGCCATGATGCCGTCGCGCACGTCCTGGCGATTCGGCAATCCAAGATGCTCTTTCGGCGTCACGTAACACAACATCGCGCAGCCGTACCAGCCGATCATCGCCGCGCCAATGGCTGACGTGATGTGGTCGTAGCCCGGCGCGATGTCGGTGGTTAGCGGCCCCAGCGTATAGAACGGCGCCTCGCCGCATTCGCGCAGCTGCTTGTCCATGTTTTCTTTGATGAGCTGCATCGGCACATGGCCGGGGCCCTCGATCATGGTCTGCACGTCGTGTTTCCACGCGATCTTGGTCAATTCGCCCAGCGCTTCGAGCTCGCCGAACTGCGCGGCGTCATTGGCGTCGGCGATGCAGCCGGGGCGCAAACCGTCGCCCAGCGAGAACGCCACGTCGTAGGCCTTCATGATCTCGCAGATATCTTCAAAATGCGTGTAGAGGAAATTTTCCTTGTGATGCGCGAGGCACCATTTGGCCATGATCGAACCGCCGCGCGAGACGATGCCGGTCACGCGCTTCGCGGTCAGCGGCACGTGGCGCAACAGCACGCCGGCGTGGATGGTGAAGTAATCGACGCCCTGCTCGGCTTGTTCGATCAAGGTGTCGCGGAACATCTCCCACGTCAGCTCTTCGGCGCGGCCGTCGACTTTTTCCAGCGCCTGATAGATCGGCACCGTACCGATGGGCACCGGCGAATTGCGTATGATCCATTCGCGGGTTTCGTGGATGTGTTTGCCGGTGGATAGATCCATCACCGTGTCGCCACCCCAGCGGATTGCCCACACCAGTTTCTCGACTTCCTCGGCAATGCCGGAGCTGACGGCGGAGTTGCCGATATTCGCGTTGATCTTGGTCAGGAAATTGCGGCCGATAATCATCGGCTCGCTTTCGGGATGATTGATGTTGTTCGGCAGAATCGCGCGACCG
Organism: Lysobacterales bacterium; assembly: GCA_031419075.1. Classification (GTDB taxonomy): domain Bacteria; phylum Pseudomonadota; class Gammaproteobacteria; order Xanthomonadales; family Xanthomonadaceae; genus Lysobacter_I. The sequence continues at coordinate 12,138 of JANOKD010000029.1, read as the reverse complement.
CGGGCGATCTCGTCGCGCACGAATTCAGGAGTAATGATCTTCTGGATATTGGCGCCGAAGGCTTCACCCGGATGCTGCTGCAGTAAATGCAGTTCGCGCACCGCGTCGAGCCGCTGATTTTCACGGATCGCCACATATTCCATTTCCGGCGTGACGATGCCGCGTCTGGCGTAATACATCTGCGACACGTTGGCGCCGGCGATGGCACGGCGCGGCAAAGCGCGGTTCGGGAAACGCACGCTGTCGAGCTTGGCGTTGCCTTCGCGACCGCGGCCGAATTCGGAACTCAGCGCCGACAAGCGCTCGGTGTCGCCGCGTTCCTCAATCCAGTTCGCGCGCAGCGCGGCGAGGCCAGCGGACAGATCGATGGTCGCATCCGGATCGGTATACGGGCCGGACGGGTCGTAGATGGTGATCGGCGCGTTGACTTCGCCGCCGAACAGCGTCGGCGTCTGCGCCAGTGCGACTTCGCGCATCGCAACGCGGATATCGGGGCGCGAGCCCTCGACGAAAATCTTGCGCGAGCCCGGAATCGGCCGGGTCACGGATTCGGAGAGTTGGTCGGTCTGCTGCAGCAGCGTGGAAGGCAGAGCATTCATCGGCATTCGTCCTGTGGTGGCGCATGTGTTGGACGAAGCGGGACGCGGTGCGACAGACCTGTCGGCCTGCGGTATCGCGAAGCTTCCCTACGCCGATATCAGTCGGATCAGGTTCGAAGGGTCTGTCTCAATCGCCGGCTGCCCGGCGATACCCCCGCTTCTGCCGACATTGAACCATTCCTCGCCGCCCACCGCCACTGCGGGGGCGTGGAATCCCTTCACGTTCCGGCTGAAGCATCGGTCATGGCCCACAACTGCAGGCAATCAAACACCGTCGTCTATGCCCGATGAATGGAATCACGCCATTTTCGGACCGCGCCCCGGGCCGTCCTGCGCCGGCTGATCCTGCTGTTGCGCGAGAGTCTGCGCCTGCTGCTGGTTAAGCGTGTTCGCTGCGTTGACGGATGCCTGCAGCGGCGGTGCCGGTTGATTCACATCGACGAGCACGGTTTTCTCGTCCGGCCCCGACCTCAGCATCCGGATCTGATCGCCCACCATCGATATCCGGGCGATGTTGTTCGCATCGATACCGTTTTCCTTCGCCATCCGCGTCGCCGCGGCGACGTGATCGTCGGAGATATGCCCGGGCGTGCCGCTGCGGATGTGCGCGAACAGCACTTTATCGTCGAACGCGTACGCGCTCAGCCCCTGCGCCTGCGCGTGTGTGCGTTCCAGCGCCGGTGCAGCGTTGGTGTTGTGCTTCGAAACGGCTTCATTGATTCGCTGCGATGTCGCTTCGATCGGCTGCGACGACATGGCCGCCAAATCGACAGGGAAGCGCTGCGTCGGGTGCCCAAACCGCGCATGCTCCAATTGAACCTGACCCGTGTCCTGATCCTTGATCAAACGCACATCGCTGTACTGAAATTTATTCTCCACCGCGAACGCCAGCATCGATGCCCCCAAGCGTTCAGTGTGTGGGCCATGCGGGATGTTCTGCTGCGTTTCGAACAGAGCCGCGCGGTACTGCATCTCGCGCAACGCGTGCTGGCCCTCATGCTGCGAATCGCGAAGATCGCGCAGGCCTTGTTGGCTCGGGGCAAAGTCCGGTGGCAGCGGCGAGACTGCAGGTGCTGTCTGCGTGGGCTCACGGCGGCCCTGCGGGGAGGCTTCATCGGTATCGCGTTCAGCTGTGCTTGCTGCGCTGCCTGCTGATGGCCCGCGTATCGACGCGCCAGCGACTGCAGCCTGTGCGGCCTGCTGCGTAGCGTCCTGCGACAGCCCCTGTCGGTTCGCCTCGCGCGTGGCTTGTTCGCGCACGTCGCGGTCTTGTTCCGATGTGCGTTCGATCGCATGCGGTGCGGCGGTCATTGCCGTCCGTGCCCGTTCGATCTCATCGACCGTGGTGACTGCGGCGATCACATATGTCTTGCCGTCCGAATCCAGACGCAAACTGGCAATGGCAGATTGGCCGTCGGCCTGTGGCCGCGCCGACAATGCGGTGGTGGCCGGGTCCAATCCGTTCGCGTCCCAAGTCGCGCGCACGGCGGTTGCAGCGGCGGCGATCTGCTCGGCGCTCGCATCGACATTTGTGTTGCGATAAGCGCCCGCAACCGTATCGCGCAAGCGCGCATCGGCATCCATCGGTGGCACCGGCAGGATCTCGCGCGGCGGCGGCAGGCGCGCTTGAAGCACGTCGCGGGTCGCTTCGAGTTCATCGTGCAGGCGACCGCTGGCAATGGCGTCGATGCCGTCTTCTTTAAGCCATCGACCATTCGCTTGCCGCTGATAGCGTTCGCCATCGGATGCTTTGAGCATATCGACATCGGTACGGGCGTTGACCACTGCATCCGGCATTTTCCCAAACGCCGCCCAACCGTTGCGGATATACGTGTCTTCGAAGCGTGCTGCAATCGAGGCCGGGCTGTTCGCGGCGTTCTCCAGCACGATCTGCGCCGCTTGGCGGTCCAACTGTGCGGCGCGGGTGGCGTCGGCGGTTTCGGTGTGATGCGGCGTCATCCCACGTTCGACGAACTGACCATAGACCTCTCGCTGCCATTGCCCGCTCCCGGCATCGCGCTGCCAGCTCAACAGCCGGCTGCTGGGCGTATCGCCTGCTCCAGGCAGAAGCGAGAAAGGATCGCGCTGTGCGGGCGGACCGCCCAGCACCAGCTCGACCGATCGACGGGTTGCCTGGTAGTTGAGGATGTTTTCGGTTGCCGGCGACGCGCGTAGATCGCCGCGCCGCGCGTTGTCGATGCCGTCATTGCTATTGTCGATCGGCGCCTTGCTCCGCCACCCCAGTGCAGGATTGTCCGGATCGTAGGTCCAGGTTTTACCGCCGAGATCCTGATTGTAGATGCCGCGGTTGTCGTTCCACGCGGCGATCTTGTCGCCAGCAAACACGCCCGCTACGCCGCCGATCGCCCCGGTCACCAAAAGGCCAGGCCCCGATTGGACGCCTGCAACTGCACCAGCCGCCATCCCGATGCCAGCGCCTGTCCAGCCACCGACCGTGCGCGCGCCGAAGTGGATCAATTCCGATTCGGCTGCGGTGGCGTTGCCTTCACCCTGCAGACGCTGCGCGGTACGCACGCTCTCGACCCCATCGTAGACTTCCAGCGCGAGGCCAGCGACGCCGAGGGCGCCGCCGACTTTGATAGCGCGGCTGGAGGTAGGGCGGAGAGTCGCGTTTCCGCAGCGGCAAGGTCAGGAAAAGCATCAGGAACTGACGCCCCCGGTCTGCGAATATTTTCGGCTACAACAGCTTCTCGCAGTGTCGATGTACGTGCAATGTTGACCTCGTCCTGCGCGATCTGAACAGCCATGCCAATATCAGCGCGCACCAGAGTGCCGGAAGCCGAGAGCTTGGCCGCCGGAGAAAAGTTGCTGGAGTCGACATCCATGACACTGGCGAACTCTCGGGACAGCACCACGGGAGCTTCTTTGTTGAAGAGCACGTCCGGAGATTTGTAAATACCCCGGGGAGCAGCTTCGACGAATTGCGATTGAACCGGATTCAGTAACGCCTCAATGCCATCCTTCGCAGCGATGTCTCGAAGCAATGCAATTGGTTGCCCTCCAAGCGTCTTGACATTGGGATTTTCGAGGATTGTCGTCAGTTCGACCTTGCCAAAGACCCGCTCCATGTTGGCGGCAGTGGCAACTACCCTGATATCGCCGCGTAGTGAAGCTGCGAATTCCCGGGACGCGTCGCCCCAGAGGCAACCGTCCAACGAGGTGAGCGAGCGGGCGGCGGCCTTGGGATCGCCATATTGAAAATATGAGACCAGCTCTTCAGCTGCTGCAACAGTTTTTCCTTGGGCTTGGAAAATTCTTATAGCAGACTCTTTTATCGTCAGACGGACATCAAGGTCCGAGAGAAATTCCGCTCGTGGCGTCTCATTGATGATCGGAAGACCGGTCTTTTTTGAAAGTTCGAGTGCAATTATCTCGGAATTTACGCTCCCGACAGGACGGCTGTAGAGAATGCCGCCTTCGCCAGTGGACTTGGCTGAGAACTGACGCGCAACTTCTCGGATTTCTTCGATGGATTTCGCTTGTCTGATCTGATCGATTTGAGCGGAGTAGTCGGTCACTGCGCAGCTCCAACGTGGTGTGATCTGACAAGAATCCATCCATCCCGAAAGATCAATTGCCCCATGTAGTGAGAGATTTCAGTCTGAATCAGAGGAAATGGCGGACGCTCGAAATCGAGACCAGCCTCAATAAGACTAGCGATTAAGGCACGAGATATGACTTCATCTTCTGGCGAGAATACCTCCCGCACGTCATTTCCACGCATGCAAACATCCTCACCACGACCGTAGCCGAAATAATCGATTACGATGTTGTAGTCATTTTCATTTTCTAGATACGATCGCTTGATCTCACCAAAATATTCGTTTCCATGAATATCTACAGCGAACGTCTCATGACCAATTTCGTCCCATCCGCGCCGCTCACCGGAAAATCGGGCGCGTCCTTCTGGGAATGTTAGCCAATCAAAAGTATTTTTGTGATTGCTCACTTTATTCTCCTATTACGTGATGATCGGAAGACCAGTTTCTTCTGCAAGTTCAAAAGCAATTCGATCGGAACTGACACTGCCGACAGGGCGGCTGTAGAGCCCCCCCTCGCCGGTCGCCTCGGCAGAAAAATTATCGGGCGATCTCCCGGATTTCTTCCAGAGACTTCGCCTGCTTGATCTGATCGATTTGACTGGAGTAGTCAGTCATCTTGTCTCTCCGGAAAGCTTCAATTCGACAAGCATCCATTTGTCAAGGAACGTAATTCCGCCAATAAACCGAGAAAATTCTGTCTGATCTAGGATTGTAGGAGGATCGTCGAACTCCAGACCTGCTTGAATAAGACGCACTACTAGGGACCGAGCGATAGCTTCTTCATCGGATGTAAAAACTCTACGGGCCCCTGTTCCGGGAATACCAACATCTTCTCCTCGACCGTATCCAAAAGCGTCGACAACAATGCTGTAGTCGTTCTGATTTTCAAGGTATATTCTTTTAATTTCGCCGAAATATTCATTCCCGCGAAGATGTAGGGCGAATGTTTTGCGCCCTTGCTCATCCCAGCAGCGGAATGTCCCAGCAAACCTCGCCAGCCCCTCAGGGAATTGCACCCAATCGAATGTCTTTTTATGCGCGCTCATGTCGATTTTTCCGCAAAAGGGGTTTGTCTGACGAATGAGTTTATTGGACCATGCATTCTATACACTCGATGCCGTAGCCGCAGGCATGCCGATGCCGATACCAGCGCCCGTCCATCCTCCGACGCTGCGTGCGCCGAAGTGGATCAATTCCGATTCGGCTGCCGTGGCGTTGCCTTCACCCTGCAGACGCTGCGCGGTACGCACGCTCTCGACGCCATCGTAGACTTCCAGCGCGAGGCCGGCGATGCCGAGGGCAGCGCCAGCGCGACGCATGCCGAGCGATCCGGTGCGCTCCTGAGCGATTGCTGCCTGCGCATCAGGCTCGGGCACACTCGGGTCAAGCGTGAGAAAGGTGTTCAGCCGCGCACTATGCCCCGGACTAAAATCCGCCTGCGCTTCGTAGCCTGCACGATAGATTCGATGGTTTGCAGCGTCGATGTATTCCTGTTCGTAGGCCTCATTGAGCAAGCCTGCGCTGGTGATGGGCTCCGCGCCGGGCGCCTTGCGCATGATCTGCTGGGAATCGAAATATTTATCGTCCGACCAGATTCGTGTGCCGCGGCCCGCAGCGTGTTCTTGCGCGGCCACTTCCAGCATCGAGACTTCGCCAGCGCTCTTTGTCGAAAGACTGCCTGCACGCAGACGTTGTTCAGTTTCTGGTGCAGACAGGATCGTAATGCCTCTGTCGGTCAAGTGGTGGAGGATCTCTTCGCCGAGCGGGCCTTTTTCAATTTCACGTTCAATCGTTCTTGTGATAGCGAATTCACGTTGTTGCCCGTCCGCAACGTTGATGTATTCGTCAAGTAGCTCGGGCCCACCTGCTCGGTATGCGTAGACGAGGCTGTTGGTGTCAGCGAGGAAATATCCGTTGCTCATTGCGACATCTCCGAACTTACTTCAGCAGACTACGAAAATGATTGCGGACTTTGCCAAGCAGGCTGGTGCAATCATGGAAATCGAGGTCTGGAATCCACATATCCGCGAGACGACCGACTCTCCACCAAAGCTCGTCATCAATTTCGTTGTTTTTGCTTTCCTGCCTTAGGAATTCGGCAAAATCCTCGGGCATTTGCTGTTTGAAATACTCAACGAAGGCCAGCACTTCGTCATCGCGCCACTTGCGCCACTCCGCGCGCTGCGCCTCAGTCTTCGCAACGGACCGCATGATGTTATCGAAAATTTCTTCGTTACTGGCCGTCCGTATCCCTGGTCCGGTGAGTGCGCGAAGAACTCTTTTCTTCACGCTGCCTTCTGGCAGCGCGTCGATCTTGGCATTCAGCTCGGCGCTGATGGGTTGGGGTATCGTCATGGTTCTGGCTTCCGGTGCGAGGCTGGTCATCGTGGGCGGGTCAGTTTTAAGAAGGCCGGCGCTGGCGATGGGTGACATAAATCATCGAAAACTTAGAATAACATCAAGTCCGCGCTGTCGTGCATCACGTATTTTTTCAGCACGACAGTCTCTCTTGTCAGCAGCGATCAAATTATCTTCTTCGGTTTTTTCCCAATACTCATGTCGAACCGGCCCTTCACTTTCTAATCTCGGTAACATTGCATCCAGCGCATTGGATAAGTTGGCCGTTGAAGGTAAGCCAGTATCGATCCCGGATAATTGAAGACGCTGAAGCCAAGCCACTGATTCAATGATCTTCGAGTCATCAGTGCTGATCATCAATCGATGTATGTCACCAACGAGGCTTTTCTCTTCGCAGAAGCATATTGCTGCATGCACGAAACCAGCTCCGAAGCCTGCAAGCCAATATTGCATGTCGTCCGTTTCCTCAAGAAGCCAGTTGTTAAGATCGCAGCGCATGGCGTGATAGTCCGTAAATCCAGAATATCCCGTTGACATGCCAAGGTAATATGTAAACAGGCATTTGCCTGAAATTAGAGTGTCGGATGCCATCTCAATTATCCGTCATGGTTAGCTGGCTTGTCTCTTGCTGGGGCGGAACGAAGACGCGCCCCATATCGGTCTGGCCGTGGATCAAATGGATGGAGGCATTTTCCATCGTTTTCTCCCGTTCAAACCAATCGTATGGGCGATGCAGCCACTGCATGAGAAAGGCCCGTATGCTCACGCTATGACTGACGATCACCAGCTGATTGATGCCTTTCTTGTCGTAATCACGGTGAAAAGTGCCGAATGCCTGGTGAACCCGCACAGCCACGTCGAACCGACTCTCGCCCAGCGGCATTCGTGCCCAGAACTTGCCTTCAAACTCGACCTGCTTGTTGTAGTGTGCGGCCTCATGCGGGAACACATCGGGCAGCTGTTCTTCAGGGATGCCGTCGAACAAGCCGAACTGCTGCTCGACCAGGTTGATGTGCTCCCTGCGATCAAAGTCAAACTTGTGGCGATGACCGGCATCGGACTCCGACGCCACCGTCTCGATGCTGCGGATGACTTCGTCGGCGGTTTGTCTCGTTCTGCATAAGGAGAGACCCAGACTCGAGTTTTGGTGTCGGCGGTATTGTGGTCCAGGAAATGCTGGCCAAGCCATACTCCAGACGCGTAGGCCTGCTGCCTTCCCATCTCGGTAAGTGGTGTCGCATGATCGCCCAATTCAAAATGCTTCCGCTTGTCGAGGTTGCCGGCTGATTCGCCGTGACGGATAAAAAACAGTCTGAGCGGTGTCATGTGTTCTCCCTTGCATTCACGGCAAGACGTTCGTGGGTCGCACGCATAGCTAGGGTCCGATTCTTGAGTATTGCAGGCAGCTCCTGAGGAACGAGGGACTGGGAGGACGCTCCGCCGCAGCCCGTCATCCCGTCGCCGCTCATCACGATCAGGCATTGTGTTGAGGTAAGACTGAGTGCGCTGACCCAGGACTGCTGTCGCATCCGATCCAAACGAATTTAGATGCGCCGGGCAGCAGAGCTTCGGCGCATCATTGGCACTGCATACGGTTTCATCGCCTGTAAATAGACGAGAGAATGGCGATGTGCGGACATTGACGGGGGGCTGACGGCGTACGCCAACGCATTGATCTGAAAAGAATTACCAGTCTGCGCCAGATCCATTCCGTGGCTTATTCCCAATCGTCAGTAGCGTAAGGCTTGACACGGCCAGAAAGGTCGTGGTTCTCTGCATCCATGACGCAGCGCAGCATCCAGCAACCGCAAAACACCTCCGGACATCGTGTGGTGCGGAGCGCCGTGATCGCGCAATCCAAGCGTGTAGAGATCTCTGCCCTCAACGTCGCGCTGGCCGCGCTCGTCGTCGTCGTAGTCGTCGTACTTATTACGCCCTTCACAGGTGCGGGGTAAGGGTTGAGCGACTGACAACCCGGGTTTCTAAAAACCCCCGCCCCTGAAGAAGGTGCGGGGGTTTTTCGCTTTTTGGGGCTTTGTTTTTTCAACGTGATTCAGATCAGTTTTATTCAACTCAATTTGATTCAAGGGATTCGAGACACATGCACAGCGACGCGATCAAACATGGACCCGCACGCGCACCGGCACGTGCGATGCTGCGCGCCACCGGGCTGGACGATGCGGCCATCGCCAAACCGCTGGTGGCGGTGATCCACACCTGGTCAGATGTCTCGCCCTGCAATATCACCTTGCGCGATCTGGCCCAGGACGCGCGTCGCGGCATCATCGCCGGCGGCGGTACGCCGTTCGAATTCAACACGATTGCCGTGACCGACGGTATCGCGATGGGCAGCGACGGCATGCGCGCGTCGCTGGCGTCGCGCGAAACTATTGCTGACTCGATCGAACTGGCGGTGAGTGGTCACTGCCTCGACGCGATGGTGCTGCTGGTCGGCTGCGACAAGACCATCCCCGCCGCGGCGATGGCGGCGGCGCGGCTGGATATCCCTACAGTGATTCTGTACGGCGGCACCATCATGCCGGGTCGCTGCAACTCAAAAAATACTGATGGAACCAGCAGCGAACGCGCGCTGACCGTGCAGGACGTGTTCGAGGCGGTGGGCGCGCACGCGGCCGGCAAAATCGATGATGCCGAACTGGACGAGATCGAGCGTAAGGCCTGCCCCGGCGCGGGCGCCTGCGGCGGCCAGTTCACCGCGAACACGATGGCGATGGTGCTGACTTTTTTAGGGCTGTCGCCGCTGGGCGAGAATGACATTCCGGCCACGCATCCCGAGAAAGCGAACGCCGCCGAGCGCTGCGGCGAGCTGGTGATGAAGCTGCTCCGCGACGGCGGACCGACGCCGCGCCAGCTGCTGAGCCTGACCGCGCTGCGCAATGCCGCGCGCGCGGTGTCGGCAACGGCGGGATCGACCAACGCCGCGCTGCATCTGCTGGCGATCGCGCATGAAGCGGGCGTGCGCTTCGATCTGGAAGAATTCGAAGCGGCGAGCGCCAATACACCGGTGATCGCGGATCTCAAACCGGGCGGCCGCTACACCGCGGCAGAAATGTTCGAACAAGGTGGCACCGCACTAGTGGTGCAGGCACTGCAAATGGCCGGTCTGATCGAGGATATCCCCACGGTCGCCGGCCAAAGTTTTTTTGGGCAATCAAATGCTGCGACCACTTCCCAAACGCAGGATGTCGTGCGCCCGGTGAGCGATCCGATCAAGCCGCGCGGCGGCTATTCGATCCTCTACGGCGATCTCGCGCCTGAGGGCTGCATCGTCAAGCTCGCCGGCCACGGCCGAGAAAAACACACCGGGCCCGCGCGCGTGTTCGACAGCGAAGAGGCCGCATTCGCCGCAGTGCAGGCGCGAAAGATCAACGCCGGCGACATCATCGTGATTCGCTTCGAAGGCCCGGCCGGCGGCCCCGGTATGCGCGAAATGCTCGCGGTCACTGCTGCGTTGGTTGGTCAGGGCTTGGGCAACGATGTTGCCCTGCTCACCGACGGCCGCTTCAGCGGCGCGACCCACGGCTTCATGGTCGGCCACGTATCGCCAGAGGCCGCTCACGGCGGACCGATCGCGAAACTGCGCGAAGGCGATGTGGTGACGATCGATGTCGCTTCGCGGCGGCTGGATGTGGCCGCCGATATGTCATCGCGCATCGCCGCGCGCATCGCACCGCGCGTGCGCCACGGGGTGCTGGCGAAGTTCGCGCGCGACGTGCGTTCGGCATCGCAAGGGGCTGTGACGTCGCCGGGGCTGTTGGACGACACGCGTCGGATCGATGTGGCGTTGAGGACTGATGCAGACAGTGAAAGCGCGGTGTATGCCTGACGAAAACGACTGTCATCCAAAAAAACCTGTCATCCCGAGCAAAGCGAAGGACCTGCTTTTTTGAATTACAGCGAATCAACAACAGGTCCCTCACCCCAAAAAACGGGTTCGGGATGACAGAAAAATTGAACCGAAAACTTTCATTCCATTTTCAGAAAAAGCATCGGGGCTGAAGCCCCTCCTACAAGCCCCTCCTACCAGTCTTTCCTAACAGGACCATCTCCATGAACGCTTCTACTCAACCCACCATCGCAGTCATCGGTTACGGCAGCCAAGGCCGGGCGCACGCGCTCAATCTTCGCGATTCGGGTTTCGATGTCGTCGTCGGCTTGCGTCCGGGCGGGCCGACTGAAGTCCAAGCGCTGGCCGACGGCTTCACGGTGAAGACGCCCGCGGAAGCGGCGGCCAACGCCGATCTGGTCGCAGTGCTGACGCCCGACATGGTGCAGAAGAAGCTCTACAACGATGTGCTCGCCGCGAACATGAAACCGGGCGCCTGTCTGATGTTCGCGCATGGTTTGAACGTGCATTTCGGGATGATCTCGCCGCGCGCCGATCTGGACGTAGCGCTGGTCGCACCCAAAGGTCCGGGCGCGCTGGTGCGCCGCGAATACGAAATCGGCCGCGGCGTGCCCTGCATCTACGCGGTGCACCAGGACCCCAGCGGCCGCGCTGAAGAACTGGCGAAGCTCTACGCCGCAGGCCTGGGCGGAGCGCGCGCCAATCTGATCAAGACCACGTTCAAGGAAGAGACCGAGACCGATCTGTTCGGCGAGCAGGCGGTGCTCTGCGGCGGCGCCAGCGCGCTGGTGCAGGCCGGTTTCGAAACGCTGGTGGAAGCCGGTTATCAGCCGGAAATCGCGTATTACGAGGTGCTGCACGAACTGAAGCTGATCGTCGATCTGTTCTACGAAGGCGGGATCACACGCATGCTCGAATTTGTGTCGGAGACTGCGCAATACGGCGATTTTGTCAGCGGACCGCGGGTCATCAATGCCGATACCAAGGCGCGGATGAAAGACATCCTGAGCGAGATCCAGGACGGCACCTTCATCCAGCGTTGGGTGGCCGAATACGACGCCGGTCTGCCGAACTACAAAAAATTCCAGCAGGCCGATCTGGATCATCCGATCGAAGCGGTCGGCAAACAGCTGCGCGCGAAGATGCAGTGGCTGCAGCAATCCACACCGCAGGCGGCGACAGCGCAAGACGCAGCGCAGGCCGCAAAGCCCTCCACCCATCCGATTGCCGAGACCGCCTGAATGAATGGTGCCCGCTGGCTGGTGCAAGCACTGCGCGCCGAGGGCGTGGACACGCTGTTCGGGTATCCCGGCGGCGCGATCATGCCCTTCTACGATGCGCTGCACGGATCGCCGCTCAAACATGTGCTGGTGCGGCACGAACAGGGCGCCGCGTTTGCGGCGAACGGTTATGCGCGCGCCAGCGGCCGCGTCGGCGTCTGCGTTGCAACCTCGGGGCCGGGCGCCTCGAATCTGGTCACCGGCATCGCCGATGCGATGCTGGACTCGGTGCCGATGGTCTGCATCACCGGTCAGGTGGGCACGCCGCTGCTGGGCACCGATGCGTTCCAGGAATTGGATGTGTTCGGCATGACCATGCCGATCGTGAAGCACAACTTCCTGCCGCGCAGCGTCAACGATCTGCCGAACGTGGTGCGCGAAGCGTTTCGTCTCGCGCGCGAAGGCCGGCCCGGCCCGGTGTTGATCGATCTGCCGAAAGACGTACAGAACGCCGACGCCTCGCATCTGCC